>JAUCSE010000081.1 GCA_030445275.1 Mucilaginibacter sp. | reverse complement strand
GGGCGGAACAAGTGATTCCTGCGTATCAGGATTAAGTAACACGTAAAATGGCTGTGAGTTTGAACCAAACTTAGAAGTTTGCAGGTAGCTCCACTTATTACCGATGGTTTTTATCTGCCGCCCCTCGAGTGTAGTGGTTTGTTCTGCTGTTGCCAAATCAGTTTTGTCATCTACATAAAGCTGGATCAACACATAGTCCTGAGCAATCCGCTGATATACTTGTTTATCTGGCCATACATTGGCTTCCATCTTTCGACAATTTACACAGGCATGGCCTGTAAAATCAATCATGACCGGCTTATGCATTTTTTTGGCGTATGCAACACCTTCATCATAATCAAAATAGGGATTGAATCCCTTCGGTTTGTCAAAAATATCGGCGTACTTATGTGGTTTGGCATCTGCCTCATCATTACTTTTACTTTGATTATTATTTACTGAACCTATGGTTGACAGATCGAAATCCTGTGTTGATTGTGGCGGTAAAAAGGCGCTGATTGATTTTAGTGGCGCTCCCCATAAACCAGGTACCATGTACATAGTGAAGGATAAAACAATGATCGCCATAAATAATCTCGGTACTGAAATATAGGCTAAGGGACTGTCATGATTAAAGGTTAGTTTACCCAGCAGATAAAAGCCCATCAAGGCAAAAATCACAATCCATAGCACCAGGAAAATCTCTCTGTCGAACCAATGCCAGTGATAAGCCAGATCGACATTAGAAAGAAATTTTAATGATAAAGCGAGTTCCAAAAAGCCAAGCACTACCTTGATACTGTTAAGCCAGCCACCCGATTTGGGCAACGATTTTAACCACGAAGGGAACATAGCAAACAGCACAAATGGTATAGCCAGCGCCAATGCAAATCCAAACATGCCGATAGCAGGCCCCAAGAGAGCACCTGTTGTAGCTGCTTGTACTAATAATGTACCAATGATGGGACCTGTACAGCTAAAAGAAACCAGTGCTAAGGTAGCTGCCATAAAAAACAATCCGGCAAAACCACCTTTATCTGAATTTTGATCCATTTTGTTTACCCATGAACTAGGTAATGTAATTTCAAATGCACCAAGAAAAGATGCCGCAAAGATCACAATAAGTAAAAAGAAAAGAAAGTTGAATACCCCATTTGTGGCTAAACTATTCAACGCGTCAGCGCCAAATATGATAGTAACAAGCAGGCCAAGCACAACATAAATAACAATAATACTTAAGCCATACAGCGTAGCCTTACCTATGGCACTTCCCTTTTTATCAGCCGATTTGGTAAAATAGCTCACTGTGAGCGGCAGCATTGGAAAAATACAGGGCATTAATAAGGCAGCCAATCCACCGGCAAAGCCCGCCAAAAATATGGCCCACATTGTTTGTTTGTTTTGCTTAGTAGTTTTCTTTTCAGTTTGTTTACTAATTGCTTTACTGCTATCTTTTTTTGTACCGCCAATTTTTGAAACAGAGGGTGTAGCGGGTGCCGGCGTAAATTGAATATCCTTTGTTGATAGGGTATCCTGTGCTTTTAGTTTTTCGCCCAAAACCAACAAGTTAAAAATCAATAACAGGAATATCAATATTGCCTTATTTTGTTTATACTTATAAAATGAGATGGATGTGCCCTTATTCATATCTGTTTATTGCTTATTATTTCCATCTGCGTCAAGCTCCACTACCTGGTACCCTCGTGCCATAAGCGCAGGCTTAACTTTATCCTTATCTCCTATCACAAGAATTACCATCTGATCGGCATCTAAATATTTTTTAGCAAGCACATCAATCTCATCCTGAGTTATAGTCTGTAGAATTTTGTTTTGCTCATCTACAAAACCTGGTTCTAGGTCATAAGCCTGTATACGAGCCAGAAAAGCAGCTTTTTGTCCGTTGGTTTCGTACTTACGCGCATCACCTTGTCCTACGGAGCTTTTGGTAAATTCCAGTTCTTCTTTACTGATCCCTTTATCAGCATAAGCTTTAATATCCTTCACGAACTCAACAACAGCACTATCGGTTGATGAAGCCCGAACACCCGCTGCTGCCGTAAATGAACCACCATATTTTCCGGAAGAAAAGCCTGAACTGGCGCCATAGGTCCACCCCTTTTCTTCCCTTAGATCCATATTTAAACGGCTGTTAAAACCTCCGCCCAATGAGTAATTAGCCAAACCCAGGCGATAAAATGTGCCCGTTGCATCATAATTAAGGCCGGTTAAATAACCTATGCGAATCTCTGACTGCGCAGCATGGGGTACATCAACCAAATACAGTGTATTTTTAATAACAGGTTTGCCATCGGTGCTTGCTGCTGGAATATCAACAGATTTAGCTGTCCAGCTATTTAAGAATGATAGTTTGCTTTTAACCCCGGCCTCCATAACATCACCAACAACTACGATAGAAGTTATTGCAGGAGAAAAATAATTATCATAATAAGCCTGTACATCAGCTAATGTGATATTAGGAACGGTTTGTTCATTGCCCGAAAGGCCATAAGTGCGGATGTTATCTTTTCCATACAATACCTTACTGTAAACCGTACCGGCAATATTAGCAGGTTGTGTTTTAGCAATCTGAAAACCCTGCATAATTTGCTTTTTGATACGCTCAAGGGCTTCTTCGGTAAATTTGGGATGAAATAACCGCTCCTGTAATAATTTCAGTGTTTGATCAAGGTTTTTAGTTAAGGACGATACCGAAAATACAATTTCCTCTGCGCCTGTACCTACCTGTATTGAGCTCCCCAGTTTTTCTAATTCAGCATTCATTTGTTCGGCTGTGAAGTGTTGGGTTTCATCATTCAGCATCTGCCCAACAATTCCGGGCAAACCAGCTTTTGATGGATCTTTAGAGGCCAGCAACCCTCCTCCTTTTATGGATAGAGATAATGTAACAGTAGGGATCTCATTGGTATATGCTCCTATGATATTTATACCATTAACTGTTTTTGCAGTCCAGAATGGTGGTACTTTAATTACCGGGTTAGGGCCCGCTGCTGGTTTTAAATTACGGTCAAAATTATCTTTTGCTTTATGATAAGTTAATTTATCGTAACCATAATCAGGTGCTTTGTATCCCTTTTGATCAATGGTATAATTATCAGCGGCAACTGGCTTTATATTGCCTCCTTTTGGTAATACACTTAAAATAACCGCAGCTTTACCTTTAACGTATTGGTAATACACACGCATAATGTCGGCTTTAGTCACTTTGCGGATATCTTCCAATTCGCGACCAATTTGATTGGGATTACCTGTAAAGGTTTGGGCTGATGCCAACTCGCTAACCTTGCCCGAGATGCTTGACAGCGAATTGATATAATCAGCTTCAGCACTGCCCTTAAATCTCGCCAGATCATCGTCAGTTACTCCTTTTTGTCCAAATTCTGAAAAAGATTCATCTACCAGTTTTTTCATATCCTCCAGGCTTTGGCCGGGGTAAGGGACAACCCTGATATTAATCTCTCCTGAAAGCTCCGTATTACCCGAGCTCATACTGGCCTGAGCAGCCTTACGGCTTTTTATAAAGTTTTTATAAAATATGGAATTTTTCCCTTGCCCAACAATTAAAGAAAGGCCATCTAAAGCAGCCAGATCTTTTGCAAACATTTTTACACCTGGGTAAGCGATGTTTAGCAAGGGAAGTTTAGCATAATTATCGGTATAGGATACATACCTGTCTGCTGTTAAAACCGAAGCCGGCAGAATGGTAGGTTTAACTTCCGGACAACGTGGAATAGAGTCAAAGTATTTTTGCACCCAAGCCAGTGTTTGTTTTACATTAATATCGCCCCCGATAGTAAGCGTAGCATTGTTAGGGCCATACCAGCGAAGGAAAAAGTGTTTCAGATCATTTACATCTACTTTATTCAAATCTTCTATATAACCAATGGTAAGCCAGGAATAAGGGTGCCCGTAGGGATACAGATTTTTAGAGATTGCCTCGCTTGCCAGGCCGTAAGGACGGTTATCATAGTTTTGCCCTCTTTCGTTCTTTACGGTAGAGCGCTGAATTTCAAACTTTTTTTCCGTTACTGCATCCATTAAAAAGCCCATCCGGTCAGACTCCAGCCAAAGCATTTTTTCCAGCTGGTTATTGGGTACTGTTTCAAAGTAGTTCGTCCTGTCGCGATTGGTGCTTCCATTTAAGGTACCACCCGCTTCAGTGATTGTTTTAAAGTGATCACCACTTTTAACATGATCAGATCCTTCGAACATCATATGTTCAAAAAAATGGGCAAAGCCTGATTTTCCGATCTCCTCGCGTGCTGAACCTACATGATAAGTAACGTCAACATGCACTATCGGATCGGAGTGATCCTCAGTTAATATTACCGTTAAACCATTGGATAAAACATACTTCTGGTAGGGAATAACCAGTTCATCGCCCTTTTTGGTAACTTTTTCAATGAGTTTAGGTGTTTGTTGTGCATTCACATTTACCAATGCCAAACTAAAAACGAATAGAAGCTGGAGCTTTAAAAATTTACTTTTCATTATTACGGTGATAATTTATATGATGGGAAAGAGATCTATTTTAACCTTATACGAAACAAACCAGATATATATTTACTTTACAGGGATGCTAAAATCAATATCTTCCGGGGGCAAACATTGTTTGTCATTACAGGTCATGTATTCCAGCTTGCCATTTACTGTTGTTTGTTTTGCTTTTAGCTTTATTTTTTGCTGAAATATCACCGAGTTCTCGAAAAAGCCAACTTCCATACTAAAAACCTTTTCCATCTTTGTAATGGGTTTGGGTTCAACAGTTTTACCGACCGGAGTATAAGTTTTATCCGGGTTAAAGGTAATGGTTGTTTTTACAGGTCCGCCGTCTTTTACATACTGCGAATACACATGCCAGCCTTCGTCTATGGTAGCTTTTATAAACACTACCGCTTCTGTGGCGCTTGTTCTTTTTGCTGCATAGCTCCAGTGAACTGGTTCCAATATCTGCGATTTCACCTGCATTGCTATCAATAATATAATTGCTGCTGTTAAAATTCTTTTCATCCTGTTTTTTATCTCGTTTAATTAATATGTTACGCTTAGTGTTACTTGATAATAGGCTCATGCATCCGGTCGATAGGTTGATAGCCGGTAAAGTTGATGCCGGTTGAAATATAGCCAGCCTTTACAGGTTCTTCTTTCATCAGATCGGTGCTCAGGTACTTCTTGTTACTATCAGACAGCAGGGTGACCACGGTGGCACCTTCTCCTAATGTTTCTTTGAGCTTGATAGCACCAATTACATTAGCGCCTGAGGATATGCCCACGGCAAGCCCCAATTCTTTGGCCAGCTTCTGCGCCATGATAATGGCATCCCCATCATTGGCCTGCACCACATCATCCAATTCATCCAGTTTTACAATGGCAGGAATAAACTCATCGCTAATACCCTGAATGCGGTGGCTACCTACTTTATATCCTGTAGTTAGCGTAGGCGATTCAGCAGGCTCTAAAGGATGTATTTTGATGCCCGGATTTTTTGACCGCAGGTATCTACCTGTTCCCATTACGGTACCTCCTGTGCCTACGCCTGCTACAAAAGCGTCAGGTATAAGCCCGATACCTCGCAATTGCTCCCATATTTCGGGGCCGGTGCTCATTTCATGGGCTTCGGCATTGTACTGGTTTTCGAATTGTTTTGGCAAGAAATATTTATCCGAGCTATTGCTCATATGTTCTGCTAAGCTAATGCTTCCCAGAAAGCCGCCTTCGGCCTTGCTCACCAAATTAATTTTGGCACCCATGCTTTTAATAATATCCATCCGCTCTTTACTTAACCAATCGGGCATCATGATTATCACTTCGTGCCCAAGCGCTTTTCCTATCGCAGAAAAAGAAATGCCGGTGTTACCTGATGTTGCTTCGACAATCGTATCAGTTGGCTTTATCTTTCCTTGCTTATAAGCTTGAAAAAGTATATACAATGCCATCCGGTCTTTTACACTGCCGGTAAGATTATAATGTTCACATTTAACATATATTTTACCCGATTTACCCTGATAAGTATACTGTAGCTCCAGCATGGGTGTATTACCCACCAGGTACCACAGATTCTCAAATTTTTTTTCCAGGCTTTCGTTTAAGCCAATTACTTCCGTCTTATCCACTACTCTTGAATTTATTAGGATAAAGTTCCACATATGCAATATTAATTACAATCATTATCCATAAATCCGGAAATTTTATGGATTTATCATAAAATATTGATTCTTTTTCCGATATTCAGGCTTTCCAATCATTATCATTGTGTGTTTTTTCGACTGCCTGATTTATTAATCATATGACTATCATAGATTTAGACCCCTTAGACCGTGAGATTTTAAAACTCTTGCAACAGGATGTTTTGCTAACTAATAAGGAAATTTCATTTACACTTCGTAAATCCATTGCAACCGTTCATGAGCGAATCAGACGCCTGAGAGAACAGGGTTATATTAAACGTTCCGTTGCCATATTGGACCGAAAAAAGATCAACAGAAACCTGGTCGCATTTAGCCAGGTCCTGTTAAATGATCATGCGTTAAGTACTTTGGCAAAGTTTGAGGAGGAAGTTGTCAAATTTCCGGAGGTTATGGAATGCTTTCAGATGACCGGGACTTTTGATTTCATCCTGAGAATAGCAACAAGTGATATGGATGCCTATCATCAATTTTACCGTCATAAATTAGCCACTCTGCCCAATATAACTTCCATTCAAAGTTTCTTTGTTTTATCAGAAACAAAAAGTGATACAGCCTATCCGCTTTAACTCTTATTTACCTTGTCACTATCCTTAACGCCGAAATATTTCCTGAAGCTTCTTGTCTAACTCCTCGCCCTTAATATTCACCGCGATGATTTTACCATCCTTGTCTAACAGAAAATTTTGAGGAATCGCCTGGATACCATAGAGCTTGGCAGCCGCATTATTCCAGAATTTAAGATCAGACACTTGTGTCCAGGTCAGCTGATCGTGATGAATGGCATTTAGCCACGCAGCTTTTTTTCCAGGCTGGTCCAATGAAACACTAAGTACCGTAAATCCTTTGTCTTTGTACTGAGCATAAGCTTTAACCAGATTGGGGTTTTCTTCCCGGCATGGCACACACCAGCTTGCCCAAAAATCCAGTAATACATACTTTCCTTTAAAATCAGATAGTTTAATCATTTTACCGATTGTATCTGGTTGTTCAAAGTCCGGAGCCATCTTGCCGATAGCCGTAACCTTTTTGGCATCAATTGCCTTCAGAATACTTTGGCTATAACTCGTGGTTTTATAAGACTTCCCTAGTTCATTGTAATAAAACTGTGCTTTCTCAGCCGGAATCACGGTAATCATATTATTAAGTAAATAAAGCGATGCAAAAGCATCGGGATGCTGTTTAATAAAAACACCTAAACGTTCTGCTTCCGATTTATTACCGGCTTCATTTAACTCATTATAGTATTGATAAATTTCCGGAAATTTTGGATCCTTTTGATTAAGGTGTTCCATTACATCCGCTCCAAATTTTTCTTTCAGTTTATCCTGAATCTGTTGCCTGAGCGGCAAGCCACCTTTCATAAATTCTGATAACAACTCATTCTCCGGTGCATCTGCAATAACGGAATTGACCAGTGTTTCCATATCTGCTTTCAGGTGAATGGTCCCTGGTTTAGATATCAGGATACCGTAGGGCGAATAGCCGCCCTTCTTTTTCAATTCATATTTGCTGTAAAACATATACCGCGCAGGTTCTTTGTAAGGAACCGCAATTTCAAACCCACCGTTTGCAACAGTTACAGAGTCATGATCGCCTGTGATTTTATTGTATAAAACCAGTTGTTTGCCATTATATGCGGTATCTGTTGTTCCTTTAAAAATCACCAATTGCTTTTCCTTGGCCGTTTGGGCAGAAGCAACATTGCACATCCCTAAAAATACCGATGCAAGTATAAAATTTCTTAATTTCATAAGATTCTGATAGTTAATTTTTTAAATATTTTGCCAGTGTTATTTCCAATTCCTCACCTTTAAGATCTTTTGCCAGGATCACACCATCGGGTCCGATAAGAAAATTAGCGGGTACCGCGTTTATATCATATAGCTTCACAACAGCATTTCCCCAAAACTTCAGATCACTAACATGTGTCCAGGTTAGGTGATCGGTATGTATAGCTTTAAGCCAGGCCTCCTTTTTACCGGGCTGGTCAAGTGAAACGCTGAGTACCGTAAACCCTTTATTTTTAAATTTATTATAGGCCTTTACTACATTAGGATTTTCGGCCCGGCACGGCACACACCAACTTGCCCAAAAATCAAGCAATACATATTTCCCTCTGAAACTTTTTAAAGAAACAGGTTTGCCTAAAGTATCGTTTTGCGTAAAATCAGGCGCTGCCTGGCCAACTTCAAGCATCTTTTTATTGGTTAAGGCATATAGCATATCAGTAGCAATTTTATTATTGCGGGCGTATAGGGTCATTTTGTCTAACATCGCTTTCTTTTCCTCATCGGTCAATCTACCACCGAAAGGCTCGAGCGGGCTATGCATAATGAAAGCACAAACAGGGCTATTTGGGTGCTCATTGATCCACCGTATTGCCATTATTTTACGAATTGAATCTGCTTTTTTCAATTGCCCACCCGTCACTTGTATAGCTGCAGGATCTTTTTTAACCGCTGCCTGATAGGCGTCATTTTTTATACTCTCATAGTTTGTCAACTCAGGGCTGCTTGCAAGAAATTGATGAAACTGGTTTAATTCCTTTGCCCCTGCATTGCCACTTAACGCTACATCAGTAAAGAGCGAATCTTTAGCGCTAATGGTAACAATACCTTTATCTGCATATATAAAAAGAAGTTTTCCTGCTGCAACTTTATCACCGATTAATACTATCAGCTCATTCCCTCCACCCTCATCAACATTTAGTTTAATGGTAAAACCTTCGGCTGTGCTAAGAACATAATCCCAATTTTCATAGCTCTTCATATGTTCTTTGTCGTTCCACACGTAATGAACTTTAATACCGGGTTTCATTTGTGGTATATTCCCTTGGATGGTTGTATTATATTGTTGAGCGTAAACGGTCACCGTAAGTAAAAACAGGAAAACCGTGCTGATACCCTTCACTACCCATGAAAAATATGAATGTTGTTTATTGTTTATGATCATGGCATTATAGTTTAAATATGGTGGTCAGCATTTTGTCCAGATCATCGTCAGAACCATCGTCAAAACGGCCAATGATCTTTCCACTAGGGTCAACTAATATTTTAGTGGGTAATGATCTCACCCCATACTGTTCACCCAGATCGCGTGGATTAGGAGTGCCTTTTCTGGCCATTTCCATATTAGCGCCGCGCAGTGTTTGATGGAACATGCCAGTACCATCTTTATCAATTGCGGCCGACCAATTGGTTACATTCTTATCATCATCTCCTATAGCAATAATGTCGAAGTTTTTAGTCTTATACTTTTGATAAAGACTGATGATATGCGGCATGCTGGCACGGCAGGGTATACACCAGGTAGCCCAAAAATCAAGCAACACATATTTACCCTTAAAGTTGGCCAAATCAAGGTCTTTACCCTCCCTATTCTTTACCGTGAATTGAAAAGCCTCAGTTCCGGGTATACCTACTTCACGGCTTTTAATTACAGCTGCCAATCTTCTGGCACCCGTACTTTCTTTTATGGCAGGACTAAAATTTCGGTATATCGTTTTCAAAGAATCCAAGCTGAACGCGCCGGTAAAATACATAACACGATCTGATGATACATCGGAATTTGGGTGGCTCAAAAAGTACTTGTAATAGATATCGGCTATTTTAGCCTGATAAGGAGCAAGCACTGAACGGTTACCTACCCCATGAGAAGCCGGGTTTAATTCTGACAGCGAATCAACAGTAGCTTGCAGGGCCTGCGTTTTACCTTTTAACTCATTCCATTCATCCTGGGTCTTTGAGCCTTTGACGTAGACATACCCCTGCACATCAGCTTCTTTATTAATAACCATATTTCCAGGTTCTATATAAACCAGGTTCCTTTTTATTTCTACGTCCCTTTTGCTCAGTATCTCGCCCTTATGTTTAAATAAAAGAAAGGAAAATGATGGCTGACTGATTGTTCCGCTGATAGTGAATTTTCCATCCGCTGCCGGAACAACCTGGTGAATATATTTACCCTGACCATCTATATACTCTATAGAAACAGAATCGAGACGGGGGCTTGACATTGCTCCCTGAAGTGTAAATGGTTTTTCCGGATTATTCTGACCTAAACATTTCATAGCTATAAAAAGACAAGCCGATAGTATTGTTAACTTTTTGATTTTCATTACAGATATATTTAATGGGGACCTTGCTTTTAGTAATTCTGGGTCAGGTTAGGATTATAGTTGGTGCCACTTTGCGGGAACGGATAGATCCATAAAGGCGATTCAGGTTTTAGCTGGTAAGTAACGCCATTCACCGTTCTGGTAATGGTTTGCTTATAAGCATCCTCCGTATTCCATCTCTTGATGTTAAAATAGTTCTTGAAAGTGTACAAAAATTCTATTCTGGATAATTTCATCAGGTACCCCATAGCCTGAGCCTCGGTAGTAGCCGTAAGGTCAACACTGTTAACGATCCTTTTCTTCCTGATGGCATTGATGATGCCCATAGCTCCGGCCACATCCTGTGTACGGGCCAAACACTCTGCTTTGATCAGGTAGGTATCACTGGTAGTAAGCCCTGCTGTATTTACAGCATAGGTTGTGGTTACAAAAAAAAGTTTAGCCCCGGTAACCCCAGTTATGGTAAACGCCTGTACAACAGAAGGAAAATAAGGTTTTACGTAATCATTAATCACATTACCCGGCTCATAATACTTCATCACTTCTAAACTTGGCGCATTAAGAACGGGGGTTCCCCCATCTGATGCATAAAAAAGATTCTCTGGTGAGGTAAGGGTTGGCTTGGTAAAAAGAACGCCCCCAACGGGCTTATAAAGCTTATCATCAATTACTGTACTGTTAATAGCCAGGCTTGCATTAGCAGCAGTCAAAGCACCAGTATAGTTTCGCATTGCTAATAGTACCTGGGCTTTTACGGCATAAGCAAACCCCAGTCCTGTTCGCATATTGTTAGCAGGCACTGCAGGCAAACTGTTTAGCGCCAATCCGGCATTAATATCAGCAACAATGTTCGCATATACTTCTGCAACTGTACTTTTTTTGTTGGGCACATTAATCAGGTTATCCTCTTTTACATAAGGGATGCCTCCGTCTGTAGCCGCTGTAGCCGGGTTATATGCCTTTGCGTAAAAATTGACCAGTAAATAATGAAAATAGGCCCTGAGTATGTAAGCCTCTGCTTTTAACTGGGCAGCTTTGGTCCTATCACCACTGGCCTGATCTGCTTTTGCCAATACCACATTGCAAACATTGTTGATAATGAAATACAACTTTTCATACTTCACATCTGAGGCTGCAAGTGTTTTACGGTCTACCGTCTCATCATAGGTAGTAAGAGCATAAGCTAATGTTATAGAATGTAAAGCAATGAGATTGGTTACATTGGTTACGTAAGGATATACGTCATTCACCAAAACTCCGGCATCGCTATTAGATTTAAATGCAGCGCCTGCTGTTGTTTTATAAGCTAAACTGGTGTCTCTTACATTAGTATTTAAACTATAGTCAAAGTTTAGCAACAGATCCAGATCCGATACCCGGTCGAGAATGTTGCTACCCTTGGGTGTGATCTCTGTAAATTTGCTACAGGCTGGTAAAAGGAATAGCAGGCTTCCTAATAACACGCTGCTAAATATTATCTTTTTCATGTTATCTTTTTATAAATTGAAATTAATGCCAAATACGTACGAGGTAAGTGTGGGGGCTCCGCCGGTTTCAGGATCGATATTTACATCATTCTTGGTCCATAAAGCTTTAGGATTGTTGAGCTGGAAACGCAGTTTTGCATTTTTTACGCCCAATTTTTCCGTCCACTTGGCAGGTAACTGATAACCTACCACCACATTTCTGATCTTAATAAAATCACCGGGGCGAACAAATGAGTCAGAATATTGAAGGTGATTGGCAGGTATTGGTGATGAGCCGGGATAATTTCCGGGGGCATATTGACCAAAACCGGGGATAGTGGTATTGGTATTGTTTGGCGACCAGCTATTCGATAAATAAGATGGCAGCCCTGAATATGGTGCTCCGCTATAAATATCTGGAACTACAGCCCTGAGATACTGCCCGCCATAATATACAGCCAGTATATTCAGGCTAAATCCTTTGTAATATATGTCATTGGTTAATGCAATATTGTTTTTGGGATCTGTTCCGCCAGAATATACTACTGCGCTTAAATCGCTTCCTGTAAGTGCAACAGTAGTCAACGTTCCATCAGCCTTAAGCCATTGTGGCTGGCCTACACTATTAAGCCCTTTATACTGGAAAGAATATAATGAGTTTACTGGATAGCCTACCTTATACCCTCCTTGTACCAGGGCCACCGGCGATACTGACACCTCATCTACATAAGTTATTTTGTTATTGTTATGACTTATTACCAACAAGGTGGTCCAGCTGAGGCCATCTTTTTTACCAGGTTTTAGCCAGCTGTAACTCAGGCTCAGTTCAAGGCCATTATTCAATAAGCCAGCATTGTTAATAACTTGGCTGGTAAATCCTTCAGAAGCATCAAGTCTTTTGGTGAAAAATATATTTGTTCCTTTTTTCCGATACCAGTCAAGCGAACCGTTTAGCCTGTTGTTAAACAAGGTAAAATCAATCCCAAGATTGGTAGTTGCAGTTTTTTCCCATGTCAATTGCGGATTGGCTGCATTAGTTATCACAGATACTGGCTGATTGGTAGCCGCATTAGTAAGGGTAGAATTGGCGGTCAAAAGACTGGTTACACCCTGGGCTACATTTCCGGTAACACCATAGGTTGCCCTTAATTTAAGGAAGTTAACCCAACCAATATCCGACATAAAAGACTCGTTCGAAATATTCCAGCCCAAACCTGTTGACCATAGCGGTTTACCCCTGAACTTTTTATCAAGGCCAAAAACATCAGCATAATCAACCCGGTATGATCCAAAAACGTTGTACTTATTGTCATAGGTATACGTTGCATTGGCATAACCAGAATTGAACCGGTGCGTAGTTTCTGTAATTACAGCTATCGGATTTTTTAAATAGGTGTTATATAAATCTAAAGTGCTAAACCCAGGTTTAAAGGCAGTTGAGGTATTATAATTAAATAAAGCCGGGTAATTTACAGAGGTGGTTGACTGGGATTGCAGCTGGTCATCATAACCCAGCAATAATCCTCCCGTACCTTTTGAGCGGGTTTGGCGAAATTCTGTACCTCCAATAACATCAATAACGCTTTTTCCAAACTGCCGTTTATAATTAACCTGTCCCCTTGCAGTCCAGTAATCGCCGGTAATGTTGGTAGTGGCCAGTTTGCCCCCGTTTTCAGGAAGCAGGGAGGTATAACCTCCGGGTGTGGTTATGGATGGTGTACTGTAAACGTTATTGAGATATCGCATTACATAACTATCCGATTCTGAATAGGCCGAAACATTGGTGACGCTGTTTTCATATTGGAACTGCGGGTTAAAGGTTAAACCAGGGATGATCCTTACAATAGCATTAACATAATACCTGGTGTTTTGCTGTTTGGAAATTCTGGAGTCCTGGCCAAGCTCATCCAGGTGATTAACCAGCATACTATAACGCGGCATGGTAGAAGGCGTTGTATTATACATATTATAATCGGCCGTGGTATAATATATCCGGTTACCATTTCCGTCAAGCAACTGCATATATGGCGATACATTGGTACCATCGGTGGCAAAGTCACTACTGCTTGACTTGGTTCTGTTCAGTACAGTATTAACCCCGTAATTTACATCCATCCATTTGCTTAAATTATAGGTACCCTTATAAAAAATATTAAGCTGATTGTTGTAAGCATTGATGATACCCGTGTTATCGCCTTTATAATTTAACACCAGGCTTGACTGAAATTTGTTTCCGTCTGTTCGTATGGCTAAATTGTATTGCTGCAAAACATCTTTTAGCAACGCATTATCTGTGTATTGCTTTCTGAAATCGTTCTTTTTAAACCCGGCTAGCTGGCCATCCAACTGGCTTTGGGTTATTAAACCCTGGGCACGCTGATAATAGGCATATTGTACCGGAGTTATCGAATTACCATTCGTTATATCGCTTGTCGTTCTACTAATATTTGTGGCCGTGGCAGTACCAGTTAGATACTGGTAATTAAAAAAGTTACTTTCCAGATCAACCTGTTGGGCCGGGGTAAGCATATTGAAACCAATATTTGGTTTTTGGGTGATGGTCACGTCACTGGAAAACTCTATAGAGGTGCGTTTATTTTTAGCCCTTTTGGTAGTAATAACAATAACACCATTAGCAGCCCTGATACCATAAATAGCAGCAGCAGCAGCATCTTTCAGCACGGTTATGCTTTCCACATCATAAGGGTTGATATCAGCTACAGAGCCTTCAATAGGAAGACCATCTACCACGATGAGTGCCGCTTTTGAAGATTGAATGGTACTCACCCCTCTAATGGTTGTTGTACCCCTATAATTAACCAATCCCGGAATCCGCCCTTCCAAATTGTCTATAATATTGGGGGTATATCTTTTTTCCAGTTCGGTACTGCCTACTGTAACCGTAGCGCCGGTCATTTGTTCCTGTCTAATAGTTTGAAAACCAGTATTTACAATAACCTCCTTCAGTTCATTGTTTTTTGATTTAAGCGTAACCTTTATAGCTGTGCGGCTGTTTAGTTTTACTTCCAGGGCCTCCATACCTACACTGGTAAAAACCAGTATATCCTCGGCTTTTTCTGCCCTAATTTCAAACATTCCATCTTTATCAGTGGCCGTTTTTCGTTTGGAGCCTTTAATACTTACCGTTACACCCTGTATAGGGTTGCCATGCTCATCCAGTACCTGCCCGTTAATTTTAATATCAACAGCTGGTAATGGACTCTGTTGCTCCTCTGTCTTTTTAGGTACAACAATAATCAGTTTATTATTGATAGAATAAGTAAAGGGCTGATCTTTAAAACATGCATTTAAAACATCAGTTAAAGCCGCATCCTTAACATGAATGCTTACAGCTTTTGCCTGTTGTATCTGGTCTTCATTGATCAAGAAATCAAAACCACTTTGTTTTCTTAACTCTTTAAACACCTCGGTTAGTGGCGCATTGGTTTTGGACAAAGAGATCTTTTGAGCGTCGGCCGCAAAACTGACTTGCATAAACGCAGTCAAAATTATAAGAAAGGTAAAATTAATCCTCATCAGCCATATTTTTAGCGTAGTGTTCCATGTATTAATTCGGAAAAAGTTGTGCTGGGTATTCAGCGAATGGCGGGGCACGCCATTCCCAATTGTATAGTAAAGTTTATACATTTGTTCTTCGGTTTAATCGTTGACAATCATTAACAGGTTTAGCTACTGGTTATCCGGATTTGGATCGGGGGCGGGTCGAAACGCCTCCGATTATTTTTACGGTAACCTATTGGAAAGTAAAGTTCAGGGCATCACTTCAATCCTCCTTCCTTCTATTTTAAAGTGAACATTCTGATTCATTTCAAGTGCTTTTAATATTTCGGATAATTTTTTTGTGCGGGAGATGGTGCCAAAGAATTTTTTATAACCGGCAGTGTTTTTATATATCACATCTACATCATACCAACGTGCTACCTGGCGCATAACTGTTTGCAGATCTTCATCATTAAAAATAAAATCGCCATTCTTCCAACCTATAACCTGATCAGGGTCGGTTACTGCGATGGTCATATTGCTTTGTGCAACGATAGCCTGTTCGCCGGGCTTTAACAATCGTGCATGATTATTTACGGTAATGTTTACGCTGCCTTCCAATAAGGTAGTTTTTGATGCAGGTTCATCAGCATATGAATTAATGTTAAAATGTGTGCCTAATACTTCGACCAGTTGATTACTGCTCTTTACCCGGAAAGGTTTAGCCGGGTTATGCGCCACTTCAAAATAAACCTCACCCGTAATTTCAACTGTTCGGTTATTTCCTGTAAAGGTGGTTGGATAGGTTATTGACGATGCAGCATTCAACCAAACATTTGTCCCATCTGATAAAAGGACATGATACTGGCCGCCACGGGGGGTACTTGTAGTGTTAACGACTTCTGCTCCACCTGCACTTTCATCAGCGGCCTGGTAAACAATCTGCCCGTCGGCTGTTTTGGTAATTTCGGCATTCCCTTGTTGAGCAAGTTTACCGTTTTGGCTACCTGACAATATAATCTTTTTGCCATTGGCTAAAGTAAGGATTGCTTTATTACTACCGGGTGCAATATCATGCAAATGACTTTGTGCTATTTGCGGGTTAACCTTTTTGTTCAGCAAGAAGTAACTGCCTATAGCCAGGCAAAAAACAACAGAGGCAGCTGCAATAATGCGTGGCCAATTTACAACTTTGGGTTGTTGTTTATTGTCGTTATCAAGGGATTTTAAAATCGAGTAAACATCTTCTGTCCATTCTGTATCTGTTACCTGTTTGGAGGGAGTTATGATGTGTTGGTTATACCAGGTTTCCAGCAACGCCAGTTCTTCTTCTGAACAATTGCCATCCTGAAATTTTTGAAGCAGTTCCTGTGCTTTAGTTCTTTGCATAAATGAAGGTAATATCCTTAATTATAACAAAGACAGTTAAGTAAGGGTTAGGGCCCAGAAAATTCTATTAAAAAAATAAAAATAACAGATAATTAAAGATACCAAGTTTCACTCTAAGGACTTTAAGTGCATTATTGACTTGATTTTTTACTGTTTTTTCAGAAATCCCCAATTCCAACGCAATTTCGCGGTGCGAAAAATACTTTTTCCTACTGAGTTCAAATATTTCTCTCATTTTAGGAGGCATATTGGCTACTTCATTTTCAACAATGGTTTTTAACTGATTGGTTCGGGTTAAATAATCGGTGTCGGCTTTTCCATGATCGAGAAAAGCTTGCAAAGAATCTGCATAATCAGACTCAATTTTTTTATGAGCGATAATATTCAGGATTTTGTTTCTGAGCGATGTATATAAATAGCCAGAAATATTGACCTGGAACTCTATGGTTGTCCTTTTTAACCATAAAGAACTAAAAACATCCTGAACCACATCCTTTGCTTCTTCACGATTCTGCAATTTGGAGTAAGCGTGCGTATACAATATTCCCGTATATCGATGGTAAATTTCACGATAAGCACCATGATCGTCCTCTTTAATTAGGGCCACCAGATCAAAATCGTTTAAATCAATATATACAGACATTTGCTTAAACCCGAAGATACTGAAAATTAACAATTAATAAATGTCGATTACTTGTTTTGACTTTTACAAATTTTCAGGTAAAATCTAAGCGATTAATGACCTTTATTTAACTCGCCATAAATCCTATTTTATAAAGCCTTTAACTTTCAAATCCTGTGCTATGGGCTCTATAAGCCGTAAAAAGCTCTCTAAGTATTCAAAGTATTCCCGCCCAGGGGTACAAACCGGGCTCAAGCCCAAAACCCGATAGGGGCACCCATAAAAAACCAATCATATCTCTTTGAATTTCAGTATATTATCACTGAACACAGGATCAATAAAAGCGATTCTAAACATCCCCACCAGCCTTAGGCATAGGAACGATTGATATTGATGTGGCCGAAGCTACAATGAGTGTTGCTTGTGCGCCATCCAGTCGAAACAGCGTTATAACCGCCACTACCTTCTCGCCAACCTGAAGCCGCAACACACCAGGCCCGATAGACTCAATTACACTTGCAGCGTACACGCCGGGAACTACAGGGAAACGCACCATAATATTCTCAACTTTATGCAGAAGCTCATCAGTCGGATTAACGGCTGCGGCCTTGACTGCGCATCAACCCCATGTGCGCAATATGAGGGTTCAAAGTCCCATCTAATAATAAATAATCTTTTGTTCTTATTTAATTGCGTCTGATACCTGCTGTACAAACATTAATTTTACAGGACCCAGCAAACCAGACTTCCGAAGGAAATCGTCGGCATTAGGGCCATCAAATTTGACAATATTAGTTTTGGTCAGGCGTTTTGCCGCCGGTAATTTGCCATCGCCAATCAGGCGGTTAGGCCAAAGATTGGTAACCTCTACTTCTAACTGGTTATTACCGGGTTTTACATATTTGGTGATATCAAATTGAAATGGGGCGGCCCATCCTAACCTCATGGTATGGCCATTGACTTTTACAAATGCCATTTCTAACACATTGCCCAAATCAAGTATCACTCTTGTTTTGTGTAGGTCGCCTGCGTTCACAGTGATTTTTTTTGTGTATACCGCACTGCCCGAGTAATATCTAACCCCTTCTTCTTTAAAGGCGGTCCATGACTTTAAAGTATCGGTGTGTATGATATTAGGTCCGCCCCAGGTGGTATCAAAATGAATATCCCATTCGCCTGAAATTAAAGCTGTCTTAAGCGGGTGTTGAGCAATAATGGTACTAACATGTTGGTTGCTCCAGGTCATTCTGTATTTACCCGGTTTAAAAATAGTAGCTAAAGTGCTATTACCTTCCTTTTGTAGTTCTATATACTTTCCGCTATCTGCTTTAAACTGATTGCCAGGGAAGAACGACTTTCCATCCTTTTCAATGCCGACGATGTGTGCTGCCTGTTTAGCCTCCCTAAAAATGATGAATCGTGATCCATCAGGTTCCAAGCGCAATGGAAGAATGGTGTAGCCGTTCTCTTCCCGATAAGTCAGCACCTCCTGGGTTGTACCTGTCATTGGGTCCCAGATTTCGGGTATCTTTCCTGAAACGCGAAACTTACATTCTACCTGTTCATACCTGTCGGGTAAGGTAGTCAAATAGCGGTATTTAAAATCCTCAATGCCGGTTCTGGCAAAACGGTTCACAACAAAATAAATATCTGTTCGCTCGCCGGTACGGTGGATATAATCCAATGCGGTATTGGCTTTGGTACTGGTAAATGCAAAATCAGGTCCGATCTTTAATTCATCCAATACGGTATTAATATCTTTCCCAAAAATCACTTTCCCTTTACCGTAGTTGTTTTCTGTTTTGTTTACGCCATCAATTAGCCCCCACATGGCCGATGCGATAGATTCAATTTCCTTGTCGCTTTGCGGATAGTGATCTAAACCCGTAGCAGTAAATGGTCTGGGTCCAATTATTATTAGGCCTTGTTTTACCAGCGACTCAATTTTGCGCAGCACTGTAAGATCGATAGCAGTTTCCTGCGGTAACACTAAAACTTTATAGCTCATTCCATCAGGAAAAATTATTTTATGATCCTTAACCGACATTCTGTTGATGATAGCATCTTTTGAACACTTGTCCCAATCATGCCCAAAAGCAAGGTCTTTAACATCTTCCTTCAGGAACACGAAATTTGGAACGTCGTTACCATAATAATAAAGCACATCTGCCGAAAACAAACCTTGTGAAAGCATATAGGTACAACGATTAAGATATGCGATAAAATCATCTGCATGTTTCCACCAGGTAACATTGGGGTTAAGATGTGTTCCTGCAAAGTATTCATTACCAGGAGAGCCGAATTCTTTTGGGGAGCTGGTAAAGGTGTGCCACACGATCCTGTTTACCCCTGAGCAGAAAACTCTGTCAATATTACTTTTCAGATCTTTAGGCGCCTCCTCCCATTGCGAGCCAATAGAAGTTGGACCTTCGGCCGCCACAAATCTTTTACCATTGGTATGCGCAACACAGGCGCTTTGTTTAACAGACAGTCGTTCTGCGTCACTTACCCTGTGGGCATTTGCCATGGCCCAAAACTCACCCTGGGGAAAATCACTGATGGCCATTACTTTCAGAGCATCCACAGGTGCAGAATGGGGCCCGCCGGATTCCGGATGAATACCCATGCCATGCGTGTGAGCAAGATCGGCAAAGAGCTGATAATGATAGGTGGCAATACAATCGCCAATGGTTTGGCGGTAATCATACAGAAACCTGTCGGACTCTTCGACGCTGCCAACCACATGGCCTGCAAGTACAGGCAGGTAGAGGAAAATATCATAGCCTCTGAATTTTTTGAAATCCGCAGCAAAATTGTTAGTCCAGCCTACATTACCCATTTCCCAACTATCAGTTTGCAGGAAGTGCATACTGTTCCCTGCCGCCTGCGCGTTATTAATAAGTGGTTCAATCACGTCTTTACTAAACTTATTAAAGGCATCAGGATTGAGGTGATCTAAGGAAAGCCCCTCCCATCCATCACTGTTGGTGGAGGTTCTTGCTCCGGTACAGGTCCAACCATACCGTACAACTATCCATTCGCCCGGCGGAACGTTCCATTTTAAAATTCCGTGCTGTACTTGACCGGTAATGTCAATTACAGATTCCTTTGGTATGCCATGAAAAACTGGTCTGCCTGTATACTCATCGCGCAGTTTATTCAGGGGATAATTACCCCTCATGCCAAAACTACTGTTGAAGGTTTTAAGTTTCCAGTTTTCAATTACGCTTTCGATTGGTAAAGTATCATTTGCAGCTTTTTTAAATGCCTGTATCTTAATATCCCGATATATTAAAAGCGAGTCTGGCTGCGGCAGCTTTATGGTGATTTCTTTTCCGCCTGTAACTTTTACTTCGGCATATACAATCTTTTTTAAAGCAAGTTCGGGGGTAATGGTAGGACCGCCCGGATTCCAGCCGCTTTGTACATTTACGCTTAGCTCCAATCCCAACCGCTGCGCTTCCTTTACAGCATGTTTGTACAATTCCATCCACCCGGGGCTCATAAATACAGGTCCAGGTGGAGTTTTATGGGCAACAGTATAGTTGGAGCTACCAGCATCTACAATAGAAGCGCCGCCATATCCTTTTGCCTTCATCTGCTCCAGGTCATGGGTAATGGATTCTTTAGTAACCATGCTATTTAGCCACCACCAATAGCATCTTAGCCTGGTTTCGCGCGGAGGTTTTTTAAAGTCTAACCCTAATTGCGTATAGTTAATCACAGGCGATGCAGCCAATGAATAATCAATATTTTGAGCTGCCGTTGCAAAACTACAGGCCAGCAATATGATAATGAGCTTTGATTTCAACATGTTAAACCTCTTTTTAAGAAATCCTGAAATGGACAATAATTATCCTTTAACTTTAAAATCAACACCGGGCAGTTTGCTAAAACTACTGCCCAATGTTGATATACCTAACTAGGTTATAATGCCTGTTATACTTTCTAATTACCAGCCGGGGTTTTGCGCCAGCTTAACATCCTTATTGGCATCAATTACCAATTGCGGTATAGGCCATAGGTTATAATTAAAAGTTAACGAAGCTTGTGCCTCTGGCCAAAACGCATATTTTTTAATCCGGTCAACAGCTATAGTGCCCCCCATGCGCAACAGGGTATTCCAACGGCATTCCTCATATACCAATTCACGGGCACGTTCATCAAGTATAGTATTAAAGTTGTCGTCCATATCGCCGGCGCCTACCAGGTAAGTACAGTTTGCACGGCTGCGTAACAAGTTAACATCGGTTGCTGCGCCTGCTTTATCACCATTACGCTGTTTGGCTTCTGCACGCAATAAAATGGTTTCAGGAAGGCGAATAAAGTAATCGTCACGAAACAGGTTACTCCTGTCCTGACCATCTGCAAGACCGGTGTATTTATCGGTGGCAATTTTGCATGATACCGGATAGTCGAGGCTTTGATCGTCTTTGGTATCATAAAGTACCGACCACGGCACCGGGATACCAAAATAGGGTGAAGTAGGCACGTTACCCAAAAATATCCGACGAAAAACGATGTCAGTATTTCGCATGTCATTTGCATAAACGCCCTGGTAAATATTATCCCGGGTATATAAAGTAGGTGTTACCTGCGAAATGCCCCTGCCTCCAACGTCCTCTAACGCACCTCCTAAATTTGCAGGCGAACCATTGCGAAAAACCGGGCCGTATATTCTGGAATACGGTAATTTTGATCTGGGATCTTCTGCCTTAAAGGTCGCGTAATCAATCTCTATTGCCCAGATACATTCTGTGTTTCCATCCTGGTAATTTACATTGTTTTCCTGGAACAGGTCCCAATATACATTGCCCTGGGTTTCTGTTCTGCGGGCACCAAAACGATTTTTCATCAGGGCATATGGGCTGCCATCAATAACTTTATTACCGTAGGCAATGGAGTTTGTAAATGCTTTACTTGCCCCGGCAGCGTCGCCATTAGCAGCTAATTGTGTACCCATGGCTAAATATAGCTCACAAAGATTATGCTGTGCGGCTCCTCTAACCAGGCGCCCCCCTGAACCTGTTGTTATCGGCAAATCGTTTTCAATTGACAAAAGCTCGTCAATAGCAAACTGGTAAGTTTCTACACGGCTGGCGCGGGCATAATTAAACCTGGCAGCTGTGGCAACATCTTTTACAATAGGAACACCACCGAAAAGCTCGGCCAGGTTACGATAAGCAAAGGCCCTGAAAAACCTTGCCTGCGCCACGGTATAGGCTTTATCTGCCGGTGTTGACCAGCTTATGTTAGGAAGGTCAGCGCTGTAAATAGCTAAATTAGCTTTTGCTATAATTTTATACCAAGCGCTAAAATTCTGGTAAAAAATATCACTGTTAGCATTGATAGTGCCATAGTTATTAAAGCTATTGGCCCTGCGAATGCTGGGTACGTCAAACATATCGGTACCGTTTCCTCTAAAAACAAAAGTCCAGGCCTGTTCTGTAGGATTGGCCCACATATCTCTTAATTGAGAGTAAACAGCTACCACTGCCTGATCAATCTGAGCTGATGAAGAAAAAATATTATCAGTTGTATAAAACGTTTCGGGTGTTTTGTTCAGGAACTTATCGTCTATTTTTTTGCAGCTCGTTGTATTAAATAAGAGCGCAAAAAAACAAATTTTTATGATGGATTTATAGCTTTTCATTTCCGTTTTGATTTAAATAATTAAAAACTAACACTTGCGCCCAAAGAATAACTGCTTGGTACAGGAAAGGTATTGGATTGAACAGTGGTGGCCTTTTCCGGATCTCCGCCAATCCATTTGGTGAAAGTTGCCAGGTTTCTGGCGGCTAAAAATATTCTTGCACCGGTAATGTGATTTCTTGTAAGCAGCGGTGCAGTGATGTTATAAGACAAGGCAACATCCTGTATCCGCACAAACGCCTGCGATTGAAGACCAAGAAAACGGCTATCGCCAGAGAAGTAGGCCGATGGATAGACGTTACTGGGGTTGGTTGGTGTCCAATAAGGTTTGGCAATTGTATTATCGTTAAACCGGCCGGTACCTGAGGTCATATAAGCTGAGGTATTGCTTGCCTGGTAATAACCATTTCCACCGAAAATACCCGTTACCATTACATACAATTGCAAATTCTTGTAGCTTACGGTGTTAGCCAGGCTCAACCTGAAGTTTTCTTTTGAATATCCCAAAATAGTGCGGTCATTAGCATCAATTTTCCCATCATTGTTCAAATCCATGTATTTGGGTGCACCTGGGGCAGCTCCGGTAGCGGCAATGTAAGCGGCATCGCCGGTTTGAACAATTCCAATTTGCTTGTAGCCGTAAATTGCCCCTAATGATTTACCAACGAAAAAGTTATTGGCGATATCGTCATCTTCCTTACCATCGCCATTTTTATCTTCACCATATAGGTGCTTTAGCTTATTGGTATTTTTCCAGTAAGTAATTGCTGATGACCATGTAAAATTAGTTGTGCGAATGTTTTCTGTTCGCACAGAAAGTTCAATGCCTTTATTATCAACCTCGCCCAGGGAAGCTAATTGCGCACTAAAACCTGTCATGACCGGGATGGTACGTACAAATATCTGGTCGGTGGTTTTAGAAGAATACAGATCTAAATCAACAAAAAGGCGATTATTGAGCCAGGCTGATTCAAAGCCTACATTGATCGCTGTTGTTTTTTCCCATCCAAGACTTGGATTACCCAACGATGATTGCACCAAACCATAAACTACTTTCCCCTGGGCATCAGAAAATTCATACCTGGCATCGCCAGCAGAGCCGTTGAGCACCTTTGATAAGGTGGCATAAGGGCTTAAGCCCTGGTTGCCGTTTTGTCCCCATGAAAATTTAAGTTTCAGGTAGTTAAGAGGCTTAAAGTCTTTCAGAAATGACTCGCCCGAAATTCGCCAGGCTGCACCTGCTGCAGCGAAATTAGCATACCTTTTATCGGCACCGAAAACGGAAGCACCGTCTCGGCGAAACGAGGAAGTAAGATAATACTTATCATCATAAGAATAATTTAAACGGGCAAGGTACCCTACGTTTGAGCGCTCGCTATTATTAAGTATAACTTTTTGAACGGTGGCTTTTGATAATCCGTAAATACCAAGCGACGTATTGCCATTGGCAGCAAAATCGCTGCCGGTGGCATTAAGGGTATCAACGCTCATGTTATCCCTGGTAGCAACTGCAGTGGCCGTAACCTGGTGTTTGCCAAACCGATGATCGTAAGTAAGTATATTATCTAAAACATAACTATTGGTGTTTATATTACTAAGGTTTCCATTGGCGTTTGATAATAAGCTTTGAACGCTGGCAGGATCATACCGACCGGCAATACCTGCGCCTTCTTTAATATAATAGTTTTCGTAGTAAAAATTACCGCTTTGGCGTTTTTCAAAATTAGATGAAAAGTTTACACGGTAGCTTAAACCATCTATCCACGGCGCTTTTACCAATGCAAATGAATTTAAGCGGAATGTATTGTAAACGTCTATATTCTTAATAGTACCATCATTAACACCCCATAAGGGGTTAATAAGCGATTGAGTATAAGGGTATTTTTCTAAATCCCCCGAATTATCTCTGTAAAGAACACCGTAAGGCGACATGATTTCGGCAGAACCTACGTTTGCGGCCACGCCCGAATAATCTCGGCGGGAGTAGCCCCCATCAAGGCCCAGTTGAAACCATGTAGTAACCTTGGTATCAACCTTTCCTAAAACATTGATATGTTTATACTTGTCACCAACTACAATACCATCGTTGTCATCATAAGAAGCTGATAAATAATAATTCACACTTTCGGCTGCCCCGGATATGGATACCTGATTGTTATGGGTAACGCCGGTATGGGTAACTTTATCAAGCCAAACAGTTTCTGTACCTGCTTTCATATTAGCCAACTCACCTGCCTGCAGCCAATTGGTGCTGCCCGGGGCATATTTGTTCCGGTCATTTACAACAGTTATCCAGTCGGCCGCTTTCATTAATTCCGGCCTGTTTTGCCATTTTTGGATACCGGCTTCTGTTCTGAAAGAAACTACAGGTTTTCCCATTTTTCCTCTTTTTGTGGTAATGGCAATAATACCGTTGGCTGATCTTGAACCGTAAGCAGCTGCTGATACAGCATCTTTTAATATATCATAACTCGCAATATCATTAGGGTTAATATCACTTATTGAACCAAGGTAAACAACACCATCCAATAATATCAGCGGGTCATTTGAACCACTGATGGACCGTTGGCCCCTGATAATTACCGATGGCTGCCCTCCGGCGCTATTAACGGCCCCTATATTTAGCCCGGCTACATTTCCTTTTAACGCCTCAAGCGCATTGAGATTGGGAGCAAGGGCAACGGGCGAATTTTCCATTTTTACCGATGATACCGCCCCTGTAAAATCTTTCCGTTTTACAGTACCGTAAGCAATTACCACTACATCCTGTAACGATTTTGGTTCTTCTATTAATGCTACATTGATTATTGTCTGATCTCCGATTCTAACCTCTATTGCGGCAAAACCCACATTCGTAAAAATCAATATCGCAGAACTGTTGGCTGCTTTAATGGTGTATTGTCCATTAGCATTAGTGGCAGTAGCCGTTGCCGTGCCCTTTATTTTTACGGTTACTCCGGCAAGCGGTATACCTTTATTATCTGTAACCTTGCCCTTTATCATAATGTCCTGAACCATGGGCATTGGTTTCTCTTTAATTACGATATTGTTATCAATAATATCATACATAAAAGGTTGGCCGGCCATGCACTTATCCATTACTTGTTTAATGGTGGCATCTTTAACATTGATGCTGACAGGTGCCGCTTTTTTTAACATCTCGGAGTTATAAAACACGTTATAACTGCTTTGCTGCCTGATAGCATTAAAGATGTCTGGTAAAGAGGCCATCTCTTTATTAAGCGTTATCTTTTGGGCATAAGTGGCAGCACTTAGTTGTAACAGACCGGATATCATTAAAATGAAGGTGAGTTTCATAGTTAACAATAGTTTAGATAGGATACCGCTTTGGGTTGGGCATAGATATGCGATACAAATTTTATACATTTGATTGTTAGGTTAATTGATAATTGGTTGTTTGGAAACGATAGGTTTTTGATTACCTGGCATAGCTTTGGCTATTTATAACCAGGGGCGCTGTGAACGCTCCTGGTTAAATTTAAATTAACCATCGCAGCAAAATAGTATCAGTTATTTCATAACGATAATCCTCCTTTCCTCAACTTTGAAATGGACGGTGCCGGTTGATTGCAGCACATTTAGCAAATCTGAGATGTTTTTATACTGGGAAACTGATCCTCCATAAGACAGATCTTTTAAACTGGCATCATATATCACTTCAACATCATACCACCTGGCCACTTTTCGCATAATGCTGTGAAGTTTTTCATCCTGAAAAATAAAATAGCCGTTTTTCCAGGATAAGGCCGCTTCTATATTAGCATCCTGTACGCTGATACGGTCAGAAAATTCAGGAACCTCGGCCTGCTGGCCCGGATTTAAAAGTACTTCAGAATGGGATGTCCTGAATTTTATAGATCCCTCTAATAGGGTTGCCTTAATAAAAGGTTCATCCTGGTAAGCCATAATATCAAAATGAGTGCCTAACACTTGTGTTTCTGTGCCATTTGCCAATACAATAAATGGCATTTCAGCATTTTTAGCCACCTCAAAATAGGCTTCACCCGTAATGCTCACTTTGCGGCTCTTACCACTGAAACTTGTTGGATAGGTGATGGATGATGCAGCATTCAGGAATACCCTGGTACCATCAGATAAAGTCAAATCATATCGGCCACCCCGAGGAGTTGTCATGGTATTATTGGTTACAACTGCGCTGTCGGTGCCTGTAGAACGATAGGCAAGTCCACCATTGGTCAGCTTCACAACTTTAGTATTCCCCTGGGTGGTAATTAACCCATTTTTAGCGCTATCTAAAATAACATTCACACCATTAGCCAGTGTTAATACCGCCTTCGTCCCCCCCGGTTCAATGTCATGTTTGGTTATTTGATACCTGTCCGCAAGCATTGGAGGATATTTTATTGCTGAATTTAAATTATACCATACCACAGTGCTGATACCTAATAAAATAACCGCTGCCGCTACCGCCCCCCATGTTGTCCGTAACTTCCGGATTTTTGATTGATGGATCGATTGGTTAATCTGCTCTGTAATACGTACCTCCACTCCGGCTTCATTGCCCATAGCTGGCAGCCATGGTTCGTTTATTAAAAAATTTTTACTGTACTGATCAAGCAAATCTTTCTCCTCCGTGGTACATTTGCCTGCACGCCATTTCTCATATAGTACAATATACTCCTGCGTAGTCATATTTTATTAAGTGGCTTTGTTTTATAACTGGTTTACACAGATAATGGGACTTTTTTCCCCTTTCACGCACATCACGTTATTGCTTTTTTCACTAATTTATCATAATCATCTGTATATCAGCAAGATAATTTTATTTTTATTTTATTACTTTCTTATTTTAACCCATATTTTTAGGAACCAGTTATATGTTGACCAAACATTCGAACGATGAGGACCTATGGGTTGCTATAGTTAACGATGATAGCGATGCTTTCGCAATTCTTTTAAAGCGATATTGGAAACAGTTGTATATTACCGCCCATGCTTATTTAAAGGATAATGAAGCGTGTGAATCCGTAGTACAAGATATTTTCATTTACCTTTGGGAGAAACGGAAACAGCTTACCATCGGATCATTTGAAAAATATCTGAATGCTTCGGCCCGATATAATGTTTATAAACAATTAAAGTCAGCCAGATTATCACCGGTCAACTACCAGGCACCTTCCGAGATGGTCGAAAATGGTTATACGTATAATACCGGTGAACAGAATCTGTCGGCGTTTGAGCTGTTGCAAGACGTAAACGTCTGTCTTGATCTTCTTCCCGATCGGTGCAGGGAGATATTTGTATTAAGCCGGATAAACCAGTTGTCCAATAACGAGATCGCTGAGAAACTGCATATTTCCAAGCGTACTGTTGAAAATCAAATATCCCATGCATTAAAACACCTAAGAACAAGCTTTAAATATTCCGGTGTTTTGTTATTAATGCTTTCTTTTTTTCCTTAAAATGGTTGGTACCTCCCCGCTACCACTAGTGTCACACCTGGGATTACGAGTGTTAAAAAAGTTAAGGCTTGTTTGGGAAAAGAAGATTTGAATTACCTTGTAAAACCTATTAGTATAATGCTAACAGGATTAAAAAACAATAAAATCACGCCATCAAGGGACTTATTAAGTCATGTATTGCATTTGTTTTATATAGTGCAGTTGAATTCTAAATACTTTGATGTCTGGCTGTTCGGAATGCCAAAGGCTTCTAGCATAGCATCCAACATTTCGCATTCGTTTCATTTAGATCTGTCATTGACCCAAATTTGGCAATATCCAGGCAACTTGTACATGGCCTAAACTGTATAATTTATGTCCTTTGAGACAGGTTTAGTATTTTATAATTTTGAGCATGGATAAGAAGAAGATCGCTATTGTGGTGATGTCCGGTAACTTCTTGATGGATTTCGCAGGGCCTGCTGATGTTTTCCGGCATGCCAATGCACTCCGGGATATGTACGAGGTATTATTGATTTCTCCCGATGGCGAAACATTTAACGGCATTGGAGGCCTACAAATCAATAGTAATGCATTAAGGGATCTTGGTAGTATTGATACGCTACTGATTGTCGGGAATGACCCAGAATCAAACTATAAGCAATTCTATACCTGGCTGGCAGGCGCGCATAACCAGATCCGCCGGATCGGAACGATAGGCGTTGGCGCTACTATTGTAGAAAGGTCGGGCCTAATACTGGACCATCACTATTTTCATACCCGTGACGGTCAACTGTATACCTCCGGCGGGGTATCTTCCGGAATAGACCTGGCCTTAGCGATGGTAGAGGAAGATTGCGGGCGAGGCGTTGCAGCTCATGTAGCAAGGAAACTCATATTCTTTTACCTGAACAAACAGGCTTACCAGGTGCAGTTCGGGGCACTTGTCGATACTTCTTCCCTGGCTGTACAGTTAAAAGAATGGCTGACAGGGCGTTTGCACGAACCCCTGAATATTGGCCGCTTAGCGGAACAACTGAACATGAGTACGCGTAACTTCACCCGGGTATTCACCAGGCAAACCGGAATTTCTCCAGCCAAATTCATTGAAAAACTTCGCGTGGAAGCTGCCAGTGTTTATGTGGAGCAAAGCGATCTGCCGCTTGAAGAAATCGCTTCACGATGCGGTTTAGGGGGATTGGTATCCATGAGACGGTTATTTTTAAGACACCTGATGGTTACACCATCAGATTACAGGAGATTTTTAAAACTACAGAAATATGAAAATTGCAATTAATGGATTTGGCCGCATCGGCCGGATGACGCTACGGGCTTTACAAAACAAAAAGGATATCGAGGTTGTTGCGATCAACGACCTGACGGATCTGCAAACGTTGATCCACCTGTTGAAATATGATAGTGCTCATGGACGTTTTCCAGGCACAGTTGCCCAAGAAGACGGTGCCATGCTGGTCAATGGCCGAAAAATACAATTACTGAGCGAAAAAGATCCTAAAAACCTGCCATGGGGAGATCTGGGAATTGATGTAGTCATCGAATCGACCGGCCGCTTTACTGACAAATCGGCTGCACAGGCTCACATTGACGCGGGTGCAAAAAAGGTACTGATTACTGCTCCTGCAACCGGTGGGATCAAAACTATTGTGCATGGCGTAAACAATGACCTGATCGGCGGTGACCAGATCTATTCAACAGCATCCTGTACAACCGGCAGCATTGCTCCGGTATTATTCATACTGGATAAGGAATTTGGTATTGAATCAGGTTTTATGGCCACTGTGCATGCTTTTACAGCCGACCAGCATTTGCAGGACGCACCGCATAAAGACTTGAGAAGGGCACGCTCTGCACCGCATTCGATCATACCCACCACAACCGGTGCGGCAAAAGCGATAGGTGATGTTTTGCCAGCTCTAAAAGGCAAACTGGACGGATTCTCCTATCGTGTCCCGGTGATCGACGGATCAATTGTCGACCTATCGATCAATCTTAAAAAGGAAGTTTCAGTAAAAGACCTCAATGCTATTTTAAAAAGTTATGCAGATCAATCTTTGAAAGGAATTTTGGAATATACCGAAGAACAGTTCGTCTCCGCCGATATATTGGGTAACACCCACAGTTCCATTGTAGATGGTAATCTCACCAAATCTATCGAAAAATTGGTGAAAGTAGTTGCCTGGTACGATAATGAGGTCGGCATTTCCAACAGGATAGCCGAGTTGGTATCTGTACTTTAAATCTCACCGGGCCATAGTTATTTGCGAATGAAGTATATGGCCCGGTCACTGGTCTTTGTCCCATTCCTGTCCTGCCTTTGTCCATCAAAAATAAAGCGATGTGGGTACATACTTGGTCGGCGGCTATTTTTGGAGGCGTAGAAGAACTGGTTTGTTGCCGTGGTGTTTTTATGATGATAAATATCATTAAGATCCTGGGTCCTGAAAAATTATTAAAAATTCCAAATTTCCGGTTCAATTCTAGCCCGCTTAATACAAAATCAAAGTGCTTGGTTACTTGTGTCTCCTCAATTATTACCGCGTTACTTCATTTTAATACCCATCTGATATTTTGCATGAATTTGCAAATACATGCATTATTGCATTAACTTGCAGATCTTATTTGAATTGTATAAAACACTTACTGATATTTTTGTAGAAGTCTTTAGAATGGGTTTAAGAATTTTTGTAACATGCTTATGTGTATCAGTCTTGAATATTTGCCTGGCACAGCATCAACCGTCAGCGTTAGATAAATTAGACCAAACACTCAAGAACAAAATACAATTTACACAAGCCAAAGAGGCTAAGCTTGCGTTCTTAAAACGACCGGAAACCGACAATAATAATCAGTTAAAACGATACCTTCAAAACAGAACTTTATACAAGGAATATCTTAAATTCAAGATTGATTCGGCATTGTCCTACGCTGCCCGAAATTTGCGTATTGCAAAGTTGCTTAAAAGCCATGATCTGGAAATTGAAACACGGCTAGACATTGCAAATCTCTATTTTCCATTAAATAAATTCCTGGAAGCAAATGACATATTAAAAAGCATTAATTCCAAATCTCTGTCAAAAGCCCAGCTTAAAGAATATTATCTCTCTGAAATAGAATTTTATGAACATTATCTAACTAATAACGATAATAAAGGGTTTAAAATCAAAACAGACCAGTATCGCGATTCATTGCTGCACATCGTTGACCGGCAAACTATGACGTATCATATTAATTGGTCTTTAAAAAACATCCGTTCAGGAAACTTGAAATATGCAGAAAAATACCTTTTAAAAGTGTTGAAGGATAAGCCAGAAAATACAGCCGATTATGCCATGATCAGTTATCTGCTTGGACTGGATTATGAAATGCAGCAAATTAAATCTGAAGCAATCCATTTTTACGCGCTGTCAGCCGCGGGAGATGTGCAATTATCTATAAAAGATAATGCAGCGATGCAGGCATTGGCACTTTTATTATATGCGACGGGAGACATCGATCATGCATATAATTGCACACAATCAGCAATTGAGGATGCCCTGTTTTGTGATACAAAGTTTCGGACACTTCATATGTCAAATTTTTATGCGATTGTAAATAAAGCATATCTTCAAAAAGAAGCTAAACAAAAGGATCAGCTGAAGCACTATTTACTACTCATCAGCACCCTATCATTCTTTCTTGTGCTCGCCGTAATTTATGTTCACAAGCAAATGAAAAGAGAGTCTCGAATGAAATCAGAATTAGCTACAACTACGCGTCAACTTGCAGAACTAAACAAGATGATCGGTGAAAGCAATACCAGATTGAATCAAGTCAACGTACAACTTTTGGAAGCTAACAAAGTTAAGGAAACCTATATAGCCAATTTTTTCGACCTGTGTTCTGCTTACATTAACAAACTTGAAAACTTTAGAAAATTAGTAAATAAAAAGGCCTCAGAGCAACCTGATAATTTGCTAAAAATGCTGCGCTCAACCAGTATCGTCGATAATGAGGTAGAAGAATTATATAAGGTTTTTGACAGCGTATTTTTAAGCCTTTATCCGAATTTTATTGACGACTTTAATGCGTTACTCATTCCCAATGAAAAAATTGAAATAAAGCATAAAGGGATTTTGAATACTGAATTGAGGATCTATGCTCTCATGCGTCTCGGTATTACGGATAGCGCTCAGATCGCAGGCTTTCTCAGATATTCTTTGAGCACCATCTATAATTACCGTACAAGCGCAAGGAACAAAGCAGCGGTTTCCCGTGATTTATTCGAAGACAGAGTGATGAAGATCAGCTCAATTATCTCTGTTCTCTGAGGTAATTTATAACACATACTACTTTTTTCCTCTTTAGTTTATATACAACAAACAGAATATCAATAATTTATATAGATAAACCTACTACTTTTTATTACAGGCAGTCAGCGGAAGAAAGATAAGGTTCTACCTTTACGGAACCATTATAATATATCTTTAACTGTTTCGGAAAGCAAAAACAGCGACCTCCCAACAGGTAAAAAATCTTAAATCTATAAACCATGTTAAAGAATTCCTTTTTCTTAATTGCTCTATCAATCGCTATCTTTTCGTGCGGCAGCAACAGTAATCAAACACGAAATCATGCCGATAGCACTAATGCCGTAAATTTTAATGAAGATGTAAAAAAAGCCGACAGTGTTGAGTCACCCGCACCGGCCGTCTCCATTGCCACTTCATCAGATAAAGGGGCACAACTGATTGTTCAGAGTGACTGTAGGAATTGTCATAAAGAACAGGAGAAGTTGATCGGTCCGGCGTTCAATGCTATTGCGAAGAAATATACGCTCAAGAATATCGACTCGCTGGCTAATAAAATCATCAAAGGTGGCGCAGGTAGTTGGGGTGATATTCCTATGACCCCTCATCCATCTCTCCAAAAGAATGACGCAAAAGAAATGGTTGCTTTCATCCTTAAAATGAAATAGTGACTTGCCAAAACATCTATATAGACATAACCATCAATAATAAACCAATTAAGAAATATTAATCATGAAGAAGAAAAACAAAATCGCAATGATCGCAACAGTTGTAGTGGCGTTGATCATCAATTGCTACGCTACTGTTAATAAAGAGAATAATGTACTTACATCAAGTGAAAAAGCAGCAGGCTGGAAGCTTTTATTTGACGGACACTCTACAGCCGACTGGCATTTATATAATTCCAAGGAGCCATTTACCGTATGGAAGGTAAGAAATGGTGAGTTGTTTTGCGATCCCCAGGATAAATCCGGTGCGGGTGATCTGGTGAGCAACAACAAATACAAAGATTTTGACCTGAAATTCGACTGGAAATTGCCTAAAGGTGGAAATAGCGGCGTTTTTATAAATGTATTAGAAAGGAAAGACATTCCAGCCGCCTGGGCCTCAGGACCTGAATACCAGCTACTTGACAGTTCGCACCAAGATTTTGCGAAGCCAAATTCCCGTTCAGGATGTTTATATAGCTTTTCGCCGCAAAAAAGCCCTGTCAAAAGCAAACCCGCTGATGCCTGGAACCATTCAGAGATCAGGCAAAAGAATGGCCAAATAGAGTTTTTCCTCAATGGAGTTCTCACTGCAAGAGAAGATCTGAAATCTGATTCCTGGAAGAAAAAAATAGCTGCATCTCATTTTAAAGCGTTCCCTGAATTTGGAAAGAATTACAGCGGCAGTATATCATTACAGGACTGGTCAACAGGAATTTCGTTCAGAAACATTAAGATAAAAGAGCTTTAATTCTTAAATAACCTCATCATCATCTTCTTGTACTTTTTATCTGCGCGAGTACCTGGTGATTTACAAAACAATTATTAACAGTAATAGCGCATTAACTGCGCCATTAGGATAACCTACTTTTTCAACTTTGTAACCTTTCAATAAATTTCATGATAAACAGAAGATCCTTTTTGCAGCAAACCGGCATTATTTCTGCCGGAATTATGCTCCCGCCTGGTTTTTTAACGGCAAAAACAAACCGTCAATACGGTTTACAACTTTTCGCTTTCAGAGAACAATTGCCTAAGGAAGTTAATAGTATCATACCTAAAATTGCCAAGGCTGGCTATAAACAAGTAGAACCTTTCGGTTATTCAAAAGCGAATGGCTTCTGGGGCCTTACTGCATCTGAATTTAAAAAGTTGCTTGATGACAACGGATTAACTGCGCCAAGTGCTCACTACTCCCTCGATTCATTCCTGTCATCGGGAAATACTGGCCAGATAGAGGAGGTGATTGAAGCAGCTAAGATACTCGGGCAGAAATACATTGTTTTACCGTATCTTAATGAGCAATATCGCAACAGTTCAGATGCCATGAATACTGTTGTCAATAAAATAAATATTGCTGCAGATATGGTACAACAAGCCGGACTGAAGATGGCTTACCACAATCATGATTTTGAGTTTAAAAAGATAGAAGGACAGCGTCTTTTTGACTTACTGCTAAATAATACAAATGCTGAGCAGTTGAGTTTTGAGATGGATATTTACTGGGTCGTCAGGTCTGGAGAAGACCCTTTGAAATGGCTGAATGATCATCCAAACCGTTTTAGGCTCATACATATTAAGGATATGGAAAAAGCTAATCCTGCATTGAATACAGAGATAGGAAGCGGAAGCATCGATTACAAAACTATACTTAAAAAAGCTCGTTCCGCCGGCGTAAAATACTACATAGTTGAGCAGGAAAACTTTAAAATGGATCAGTTTTTAAGCATTGAAAAAAGCATTAATTACCTTAAACAAATAAGTTAAACGATTCGCTTTTACCATTAAGTTATTTAAGGCTCGTTAAAAATTATTCCAGCTGAGTTGCGTAATTTGAATGGGGAGCAGCAATTAAACATTTCCTTCTCTGCAAGAGTACTTAGCCTATCTGAATTACTGCAAGACAAAAATCCCCCGCATATCACAACAAAGCCCCCACATAAGAACACCTGATTTTTTTATAATGTATTTTTTATTTTGCAATTATATGCAATATTGCATATAATTGCAAAATGTTATTAAGTACGCAAATTTCCGCAGTGGGGAATATTAAAAAATCCAAAACAGCAACACAAGCAATTTTTCTTATTTGTGGGCTTGGCATTTCAAGTTGGGCAATTATGGTGCCTTTTGCGAAGGACAGGCTTTCATTAAATGATGGCGATTTGGGATTACTGCTGCTATTGCTGGGGGCTGGAGCCCTCTCTATGATGCCACTTACCGGTATTTTAATATCCAGGTTTGGAAGCAGAATAATCATTATGATAGCCGCTATTGTAGTTGCTATTACTCTGCCATTATTGTTATGGATGGATACGGTAATTTCACTGGGTTTAATCCTTTTTATATTTGGTTCAGCAATTGGTACTGTTGATGTGGCAATGAATGCTCATGGCGTTCAGATTCAGAACATCATCGGGAAACCTATTATGTCATCCTTGCATGGTCTATTTAGTGTTGGCGGGTTGTTAGGTTCCCTTGGATTGGGTTTCCTGATTAAATTAGGCCTTTCTCCAGTCATTGCGGCAGTTACAATATCCACTATGCTTTTACTCATTGTAGGTACACAATACCGTTCATTGTTAACAGCATTGTATGAAAAAGAAATAAGTGACCAGTTTCATTCAGAAAAAAAATCTCACGCTAATCCCAAGGTCAACCGGCAATGGTTAAAAGGGAGTATTATCTATTTAGGGCTGATGTGCTTTGCCGTTTTTCTTTCTGAAGGAGCAATGCTTGACTGGAGTGCGGTCTTTCTAAAAGAAAACAGGGGTGTTAACCTGGCTTTTGCAGGCATTGGTTATGCAGCTTTTTCCGTTGCTATGGCCACTATGCGTTTACTGGGCGACAAAATTGTTGCCCGGCTGAACGGCAAAAAAGTTGTCGTCTATGGAAGTTTAACAGCAGCGACCGGACTTTTTATGGTTGTTCTAACTCCCTGGCTTTTTAGTGCCCTGTTAGGATTTGTTTTGTTAGGCATTGGAGCGGCTAACATCGTTCCTGTATTTTTCAGCGAAGCCGGGCGGCTTAAAAATATTTCTTCTACGGCAGCAATTGCAGCCATTGCCACTTTTGGTTATTCAGGCCAATTGGCTGGTCCTGCTACATTAGGTTTTATTGCCCATCATACCTCCCTTCCGGTGGCTCTCGGATTTACTGGATTTCTTCTATTTGTAGTCGGTGTTTCTTACTGGTTTAAGAAAACAACAGATAACCGATTACCTAAATAATTAAAGAAAATTTAGTTGAAGCAAAAAACAGGCTAAGGTTACATTTATTAATTCAATACCTCTACCAAACTAAACTTATAATTAGCAGGCAGCTGAAACACGAATATCATTTTTCTCAAAACCGTTGCTAATACTATATTTGTTATTTATCTAGAAAATGTTAAAAGAAGAAAGGTTTAGTCATATTCTTGCCGCTTTGAAAGCAAGAGGAAAGGTTGCGTTCGATTCCTTATCCTCAGAATTGAAAGTTTCTGAAGATACTATAAGAAGAGATATAGATGCGCTGCACAATAATGGATTATTAATAAAGGTGCGTGGAGGTGCCATCTCGCAGTCCAAAAACCCACTTACTTTTCATGATAGGATAGATTATTTTTCTGAAGAAAAGAATCTGATCGGCCTGAAAGCGCAGCAGTTCATCAAAAATGGACAAACAATATTTATGGACGGAGGGACGACAATTTGTGCAATCGCGCAGAACCTGCCGTCAAATTCTAACTTTCGTTTAATAACTAATAATCTTGCGTTAGTGCCAATTATATCTAATTTTAAAGGAATTGAACTAATTATTCTTGGTGGCTTATATGACAAAAAAACGGAGATAAACACTGGAGAGCGGGCCTGCTCGGAAGTGAACAATTTCGTTGCCGACCTATACTTTATGGGTACGTGCGCGTTACACAAGGATTTTGGTATCACAGCTGTATTCCAGCCAGACGGCGAACTTAAACAAAGAATGATTAAAAATTCAATCAAAACATTTGCCCTGGTAAATAGTGCCAAGCTTAACCTGACAGAATATTACAAAGTCTGTGATTTAACGGATATAAGCGGATTGATAACTGACCTTCCAGCAGATAATCCCAGGATAGATCATTTGCGAAATTTAGGGATGGCATTGATTTAAATAATTGGAGTCTTTATTTATACTTTTTAGGGCAAGCAGGCAAATACGGGTACAGATGGCTGAAAAAATTAGATCAATGATTTGCTGGATTAGTTTTTTTCCCTTAGGAACAGGATATTTTCAACAAACCGCTTATTGTTACTATCTATTTCCCTACAACGATATAAAATAGCAGTTCCTTTTCTAACGATCTCACAATAGGGACAGCGCAGGTCTGTCTTGTCTTCGGGCATCACCAGCTTTCCCTGGTGTACAAATGCTTTATAGGCATCAATAGTATTATTGTCCTGGCTCCATTTGCCATGCCAGTCATTGATGGTCGCATAATCCTGGTTATCAAATGAAATAGTCAGGTGTCTTTGTGCTTTTTTGTTCACCCAACTGCCTTCAAATATTCTTTTTGAAGTTTTGAGTTCGGCTTTTGCATTTACGCGTAGCTGCGCAAAACAAAAATCAGTCATAAAAATAAAACTCAGAATATATAACAGTTTGAGCATATGATTATATCAAACCTTTTTACCCCGTTTTTGTTTTGAATGGAACCTATCCTGGATTACCATATAACATATATGATCTACAATGCTTCAACTGTTATTCCCGGCGAAAACGCGCCCAGCCTTTATTAAAGTGCGGCAATCTGCGGATCGCTTTTTTAGCGTTCTCCCTGCTTTGCTGGGTATTCATCCTGGTCTTTGTTTGCGAAATGGCTACCCACTGTACTATTCCTAAACTTGCAGCTGATGCACGCGCGGTAAATGACTTTTTTGGTAACTCCGTGGCCTTTATGAGCGGGCCGGCTATCGTTTTAGGCACCTTCCTGTATTTTGCCTGGGCACGAAAAGCGCTTACCTGGTATAATGGCGTTTTGATTGATGACAAACCTATAGCTGTATCATACTATCAATTTAAAAAACTATCCCCTGGCATTAATTTGATCTATCTTCAAGCGGCGGCGGGAAGTGTTTGGATTGTTTATCCAGTCACATCGCAGGATAACAAAAAGTTTAAAAACACTAAAATTCTCCAAAAAGAAAAGGCTTATAACGAAACACAAATGGAGTTATTAAAAACCAACTTGATCGCCTCAGGCGCTACCGAAAAGCGGTTCTGTTTTTTTACAAAAAACCTGGTCATATCCTTAATTATTCTTACTCTGATTACGATCGTGGCATTATCAGGTAATTAATCATTAACTAAATAAAGCATCACTTATTCAAGAATCTTATATTGCTCCCGGCTTTAGTTTCATACTTAATTAATCGGGATGCAATTTACCTTTGCTGGCAATCTTTGAGATAACTGCCGAAATATTTATTATTTTGCTGCCATGGAACCACTACTCCTTTCCGGATCGCAAGCCCGTAAGATCATCCTGTATGCAGCCGGACTGGCCGGAAAGGCACAGTTCGGAACCGGCATCGAGGCTGTTTACATGCTGATCGATCATCTGGGTTTTGTTCAGCTCGATACCAATTACGTGGTGGAGCGGGCACATCACCAGGTTATTGCCGCGCGCATCCCAAACTATGAGCCGGGCTGGCTGGCAGAGCTCATTGAAGACGGCCGCATCTTTGAATATTTCACCTCCGACGCAGGTTACCTCCCGATGCATGACTTCCGCTTTTCGCTACCCGTCAAGGAAAGTTTTTTAGTGACCAGGAAACCTCTGGCACCGGCGGAGACCCGACTCATGCAGCAAGTGCTGGACCGGGTGGAGCGCGAAGGCCCCCTGATGGTCGGCGATTTTGAGAACGACCGGCAGGAAGCCAGCTCCGGCTGGTGGGACTGGCGGCCGGCCAAAGTGGCTCTTGAACGACTGTACCTGGAGGGGAAACTGATGATCACCCGCACCAAAGCTTTTCATAAAGTGTATGACTTACCCCTGAACCTGATACCGACAGATACTGACCTTACCTTACCAACAGCAGAAGAATACGCGCGTTTCGTCATCAGGCGTACGCTGGGCGCACTCGGCATTGCCTACGCGAAAGAGATGGCCTGGCGCGCGCGTTTCGTCAAAGGAAACCTGATTAAACAGGAACTGGCCAGGATGCTCGCAGAAGGCGAAGTACGGACCGTACTAGTCGAAGGGTTGAAAAGCGCACCGCTCTATATGCTGCCCCATCAGCCAATAGCTATCGAATTATCAGGTGAGGCCTTCATCCTATCCCCTTTCGATATTCTGAATGTCTTCCGCCACCGCTTAAGGGACTTTTTCAGCTTCGATTACCAGATCGAATGTTTTGTACCCGCCGCCAAGCGAAAGTACGGGTATTTCTGCCTGCCGGTACTGCTGGGTGACACCTTCGTCGCCAGGATGGATGCTAAGGCTGACCGAAAACAAAAACTGCTGGTCGTCCATAACCTGCACTTCGAAGCCGTGGAACTGAACGAAGCCATGCTCGAGAAAATCATAACGGCCCTGAAAGCGTTCGTCCAGTTCAACCAATGCCGGGATATTGACCTTAAAAAATCAAATCACCCGGTTTATCTGGAAGCCATTACCCGGGCTTTTAGGTAAATCTTGTCCTGCCCGCTCCGCTCCTGATATATTCATATTGTTACAATGATTAAACACTATGTTTTATACCTTGTACCAGTAAATCTATCCCAATATGCTGTTTAAGATCAAGGCATTTTGCAGTAGCGTGCTGTTATTGCTGTGCACGCTGCTTTCAGCTGCACAGCAAATAAATTATCCTCCCACCAATCAAGTGGCGGCTGATTTTAAAAAGCTGCTGGAGAGGCCACGCGTCCCGCTAAACCCTTCTTTCGAAGTAACCAAAACAGATTCGGTTATAGTTGAGCACGGTTTTATTTACAGCGAAAAGACCGAACGGGTACCCATCCTGATTTATAAACCGTCTACGGGAGCCAAGTCATACCCTGCTGTTATTTTTCTACACGGCACGGGTGGCAGAAAAGAGGATAACAAAAAGATCCTGTACCAGCTGGTCAAAAGAGGTATTATAGGCGTTTCTATTGATGCCCGCTTTCATGGTGAACGGATTGCCGGGGGCGCACATGGCTCAACGGAATATGTGGCCGCCGCAACCGCTGCCTGGGAAAATAAAGACAAAGCCCATCAAACCCACCCCTTTTTGTTCGATACCGCATTTGACCTATGGCGAGTGACCGATTACCTAGTCAGCAGGCCTGACGTTGACCCTAATCGCCTAGGAATGGGTGGCATCTCCATGGGCGGTATAGAAACATGGCTTGCCGCATCGGCAGATCAACGGATCAAAGTGATCGTGTTGGATATTTCGGTACAAAGCTTTAAATGGTCCTTAGCTAATGATAGGTGGCAGGGACGTGCTGGTACGATCCAAGGTGCACATCTTCAAGCCGCTAAAGACCTGGGCGATTCGACCTTAAACAAACGGAACGTAAAGGCGGTGTGGGATAAATTGCTACCCCATATTACCGGCGAATTTGACTGCCCGTCATTACTGCGGCTGATGGCACCACGGGCACTGCTAGTGGTCGGCACCGAAAACGATCCAAATTGTCCGCTGCCCGGCGCAAACATCGCTTATGCATCGGCCGTGCAGGCTTACAGCTCCAAAAACGCGACCAGCAAAATCAGTCGTGATATAACCCAAAATCTATTCCATACCTCCACACCTGAACATTTTAATATGACACTGGATTGGTTTAGCAAATGGCTGTAGCTATCGTGTTGCTTGAACAAGTAGATAAAACGGAAGAGGGATTAATTGTTTATGCCCCCGTACAATCAAGTAAAAAACGGGAAAAACCGCAATGACTTGCTATCTTTTCCGTTTTTCCCGTCCTAACTAATTGTCAATGTGTCATATTAGAAAGGTCGCTTCGTTCTGTTGTTCCAACGGGATATATCAATTGCCCCGCTTGCAGACCGCTGTATCATTATAATAAATTCTAATAAGGTTTTTCGTCAGCTCCGATATCAACCCGGGAGTTTTGTACTCTTGTCTGGCTGTCTATATCATACTCGCCTGATGCTGCGATAAAAGACGGCAGACCTTTATTGATACAAGCTGTTGCTGAACTCAACAGATGAAGATTAGGTGTAGGCAGGCTCGCTGTTGTGAATCCTGGTAACGCGTACATGGAATGCGCATCTAAACCCAACGCAGATTGAAAAGAAGCCAATGAATAGTAGCCTTGAGTATTGATCCCTCCCCAGTCAAACGTTATCGTGTTTGAGGTGCCCGATGCTGAATAATTATTATTATAATCCATGGTTAGGTTAGTGGATGTATAATTCAACAGGGCAATCACTACAACATTACTCCTCGATTGCACAATATTGTTAATGATGTTTAAATGGTCGGTATTTTGGATATCTATCTCACCGTCATACCCTCCGGCAGAAACATTCTTGAAGAAAGAATTATTAGAAACCGTCGAATTGGTAACTTTTCCGTTAGACTGATTTGAACCTATCAATATTCCTGCGTTGATATTGTTGTAAATAAGATTATCGCGAATGTTAATGTTGTCTGCATTGTAATTATTGTTCTCGCAGCCAATAGTAATCCCTACGCCGTTACCATAAGTGGTATTGCCTTCAATATTGATATAAGCGCCTCCATCTACGTAAATCCCGCCGGAAGTTGCAACCTGAGAAACGCAATTATAAACCGTGTTATGTCTTACGTTCCCAGAACGGGCATAATTAACTGCAGCCGGCGCTCCTGTCCATGAATAATGGCCTGTCATATCTATACCAATATTGGGTATGTCATGAACGATATTGTTTTCGATAAGAAAAATCTCCACATTACCAGACAGCGTAAGCCCCTCACTGTAACCTGTATTACAATTATAAACCTGATTATTGCCAATATAGATCTAGTTATTCACAACGGAGCCAAACCCCGCTAACTGGGAAACCGGCATAGCCATTAGCCTCAGGAATACCTGATTTTTGCAGCAGCGGTAATGACCCGCCCCCTGCACCAATAAATACAAAATTTGCATTAACACTATGGTGATTACCAGTTGCCTCATTCCTGATCTTTACCGACCAGTTTGAACCTTCCCGTTCCAGGTCATGAACACGGTGATGATAATGAATAGATACGTTGGCTTTTCCTTTAAAATAGTTTAGCAAATTGCGTGTCAACGCGCCATAATCCACATCTGTTCCTGTTTGCATCCTGGTTGCTGCCACAACTTCGTTAGGATCACGACCTTCCATTACTATTCCTACAAGTATGTACAACAACATTTCATGGATGCCCAAAAATATACGCTAAAACCAGAACAGGCTAAAATATCAGCTTACTTTAACCTCGATAATGGTTCTGGTAAAATCCGAGGGATATTTGCCCAAAACAATACAGCCGTTATACCCATTTTTACGGAATGGTTCAAACCATTTCACGATTCAGGTGCAAGTACGGTTACTATAAAAAATACAGGCGCAACTGATCACGAATCTTTTGATTGGGCTGGTATCCCTGCTTTTGAGTTTATGCAAGATCCTCTTGATTATATAACACACACCCATCACAGTAATATGGATAGTTATGACCACCTGCAGATTGACGACCTTAAACAAGCCTCAATTATTGTTGCTTCGTTCGTGTATCAAAGCAGTATAAAGCCTGCTCTTTTAGCGCGTAAGCCATTGACTAAAGAACCCTTTGTATGCGGCGATTTATAGGTATAACAATAATTTTTTGTTCAACTCTGGCTAAGTCGACATCATAATACTAAGGCCTAACCGCCCAGGCCAGGCCGTCTGCACCGCGTATATCAATATGCCCAGTTACTTCTAACGTCTTGAGGTCTATCACCGCCACATAGTTATCGCCTGTGCAGCCGATAAACGCACGTGATCCATCATCATCGATCAGAATACCCGCCGCACCATGACCGGTATTGAGGCGCTTCACTTCCTGATGTGATGCCACATCATAAATAAACAGATCGCCGGTTTTCAGGCTCGTGATCAGTACCCGCTTGCCATCGGGTGTAAAAGTAAGCCGGTTGGCTCCCAACGCCTTCGCGTCAATTTTACTGCTCACTTTTTTGGCGGAAATATCGATGATGGAAATAGTTCCGTCGGCGGCACCAGCGGTCCACAATTCACGACCATCTGGCGACACATCAAACCCCTCTGAACCTTTGGCCACCGGAATAACCGTCTGTACCCATTCCTGATACGAACCCGTTGACTTAAGCTGCTTATCCTCCAAAATACTTACTGTTCCTGCCGATACATTGGTGGTGTATACCTTTTTCCCATCGCCGGTTACGTAGATCATATGCGTTCTGTCCTCGCCTGTTCCCATGGCCCAGTCAAATTTACCAGTTGCCGGATCATAGCGGCCAACAGCTTTAGAACCTTCTGCCGAGAACCATACCTTACCATTAACAAACGTTAAGCCATGCGGCCCCATCAGTGGCCTGGTATCTAAAGCAGGCAAGGGCTTTTGCGCTACAAGATCTATCACACTAAGTTCATGCAGGCTCCCACCACCGTATATTGAAACATAGGCCGTTTTCCCATCGGCCGAGGCTATAACCTCATGGGGATCAGAACCCACCGGAATACGTGCAATAACCTTCAGCGTAACCGGGTCAATGATAGCCAGGATATGATCGCCTTTTGAAAGCGCAAGCAGAGAACGTGATGGTGTAGATTGCGCAGCACATCCAGCTACCACAAAAACTAAGAGTATGCATAAAAAGCTTAATTTTAGGGCTTTAAGGATTGGGTAGTACTTAGCTGTGTTCATATGATTCATAGATTAGAAAAACAGGTAATAATTCGTTTATACAGATCATAAACCATGATCTTTAAAACAAATATACTGAACTCTTGCTAAGCTTTCTCTACAGATAGTTAATGAATAGACGATGGCCGGAAGGCAACCGGCCAGGGACTATTTTAATAAACCCGTCACCTAAAACAAGCTATAAATAAATCAGCTCATCATAGTTGAAAGGTGGTATCCCTCACTGGATATTTGTTGTTTTACGCCTGCTTAAATTGCTATTGTCCTGTCAGATATTGTAGGAACTGTTGGATAGCCATCCCAGTCCCGGAGATCGTTAGCTGATATAGGGTCAATGTAAGAAGATTGTTTTCCTTTTACTGCGATAGAGCCATCGGCATATACAGTTATAAACGCCCAAAGAGGTTCTTTTGCCAGTGCAAATGAGTATCCAGTTTTTAAATGATTAAACTGGTAAGATATGCTGTTAATTTGCAGATAGTTAATACCGTTATAAACGTTTAAATAATCTTCTTGGTGATGACCGCTTATAACAAGCCTCACTTTTTTAAATCCGGCTTTTTGATTAGCCCGCTCAAATATTATCCGCACCTGATCTCCTTCATTTATCCCATCCATATCGTTGTCAATTCCCTGATGGCAAAAAACGATAACAGGGGATTTGGAAGCATCAAGATCTTGTTTGAGCCAGTTAAGCTGCTCGTGCGTAATTGAACGGGGATAACCTTTTACGGTATCATTTGTAGGCCTTTCGTTACCGTTCAATACAACAAAGTGATAGTTATTATGATCAAAAGAATAATGGTTCCCTTTCGCATTCCAGAATCCGGTTACATTGTCATACGTGAAGCCACCGTCAGTATCATGGTTACCAATAACATGGTATTTCGGGCCTTTAAACTGGTTCCAGATATCCATTATTACCTTATTTGCAGGTTTAGGAGTACAAAAATCCCCATTTTGCAGGATGAAGTCGGGATTTAGTAAATTCATTTCGTTAATAAATTCCTGCAACCTACGCGGTCCGTCATTAATCAAATCCTGATGCAGATCTGTGCAAACACTAAATCTTAGTACAATTTTTGATTTGTTTTTTTCATTTACAAACGCCGAGGCTTTTATTGGTAAATCGCCAACTAAGGTCATTCCTAATCCACTGATAATTGATTTCGATAAAAAGCTGCGTCGTTTCATATACTGAGTATCTTTGTTATTTATTATAATAGTAAAACTGATTTGTATAATGACCATTATCTTCGGTTAACACTAATAACAATGTAACCATTATTTTCTTTTGTTTAGCAAAACCAAACTTTTGTTTATAAATAATTACTAAACTTTTGTTAAATTAAGTGCTCCTCCTAAACAGACTTCTTTTTATATTTTTCTTTTTTTTGTGCGATATTTGATCAAACTAGGTGAATATTCAATTATGCTGCTTGAGGAGTTAATAGAATTCGATATCCAAGAACTCACCCAATGGAAAATCATATTTTCATTTTATAAAATATGGTGGCTGGTCATACTTGGTGTTTTGTTTTTAGGAGTAGGATATTTCCTTTTTCTAGCTTTATTCTTATCTTCTTATCCTGCAAAAGTTAGTTGTATGCTTTTAACGTTCCTGTGCTTCTTGCTAACACTGATTTTCAGTAAGCAAAAAACATTAAGAATATTAACAATGCACGCAGAACAATATAATTTACCAACCATTGACCTTTGGAAAAAACGTAAGATTATCATTGAAAAAATAAGATTGGAAAAGCTCTCTGAATTTATAGCCCACAATGAGAGATTAAGTACAACAAAGATTAAATATTTCAGAGAGGAATTATCCCGGGATCAAGGGCTTCCAAGACACCAATCTCAATTTTCTCAAATCGCGTTACCATTAATTAGTGTAATATTAGCGGGCTTTTTTACAGCCGTAACGGTCGTTAAAGATCTATTCTTCTCATTTAATGCTGTAATTGTCTTCTTTAAACCATATGTGGGAATTCTTTTGATGTTTCTTTTATTTTATTGGTTTTTTGAGCGGGTTGTAATCAAATGGATCTTCGAAATTAACCAGAACAAGTCGACCAGGCTAAGAAAAGTGCTAGGTAATTATTTGGCAGAAAGATTATAATAATATTTCATGTAGGATGATGCAGGGAACATTGGAAAACTTTGAACTACAAGCTGTGGTGCCGACTAGAAAGTAGCCGCAAAAGGTTTCTAAGTATTAAATAGTCCTGCTCAGAAACAATAAGGCCCTCCTAATTTCTCAGGAGAGCTTTCCTGCCCTTGTTGGTGTTGTCACCATAAGTGTTCGGAAGAAATAAAAAGGCTGTCATTTCGAAGGAGGAACGAGGAGAAATCTTATACGGTTTGCAATTAAAGCTTTGCATTATGTATAAGATTTCTCTTCGCCCTTAACGCACAACCCATCTCCGCTCATCGAAATGACAACTTTTTTATAAAAAATCCAATCTTCCGAACACCTGTAGTGTTGTCACCAACAAGGGCGAAGTAATATAGTGTTAATTGCTAATAATTTCACCATTCCATTCTCCACCTGCAGGAACTGAAGCATGTTGATGAAACAACTTCCAACTATCATCAAACTTTTTGAAACAGTCGGTCTCCCGAACAATCATGGTTTTACTGGAATCATTTTGAAAAACAACCTCCACTTTTTGAATGGTGCAAACAATACCAATACCTCCGCCTAAAGTAACCTCTGTTTCCAAAATAGTTACTTTACATGATTTCATACTTCCAAATGCTTTGTCAAACATTTTTACCGCAGGTTTAATTCCTTTCGAAGCGAATGGCGGTATATCAAACCATAGGGCATCATCACTCCAATGTTTTGTGCTACACTCACCTGTAAAGGATTCGGTCATTTCCTTTACAATCGAGGTAATGGTTTCTTTATCTTCCTCTAAACTGTGCTTACTTTGTGTCATCTTATTGATGTTTTAATGGTTCAAAAATGTATTTATTTAAACCCTCAAAGGTAAGTTTGATAATCGGGCTGCTTTTCCCCAAATCGTTCAACTTTTAGTTTTAAAAGTCCAGATTTGTTTGCCGGTAAACATTTGGTGTCATACCATACTGTTGCTTAAACGCTTTCGAAAAACTGGAGTGATTTTCATATCCAACCTTTTCATAAACAGATCCGGAACGCTCATCAGGGTATTTTAGAAGAGTTGCTGCAAGATGTACCTTTTGCTGAATGATCCATTTTTTAGGGGGCATACCATAAATTTTAATAAAGCGCCGCTTAAAAGAAGATATGCTTGTATTGCACAAAAATGCAATTTCTTCAATTGTCACTTGCGAAGCTATTGTGCTTTCCACTGCCATTCTCAATACCATGTCTTCATTATCTCTGGCAATTACTGCAAGAGATTGTAATTTGCCGGGCTCCTGAATTGCAAGATATAGCAGCACTTCTTCTGCCTTAATCATTTTAAATTCCTGTGTATTAGTTTGCTTATTTTGCATCATCACTTGAAGTGACTTAATAAAGGTTGCCATAAAATCATTCTGCTTATATTTCAAGAATGGTACTTTAGGGTTGTTTTTTTCTTCTTTTATTAACCCTTTATACTTAATCAGAAAATCCGCAAGAAATTCATTCGTAAAATAAATAACGATACTTTTAAATAAACCATTTTCAGGCAGTGCCTGCGATATCAGACAGCTCCCTTTTGATAAAATCATCAGTTCCCCTGTTTCCAAAGATGGCATATTGGAAATATCAATGATGACTTTCTTTCCCATCAAAATAATATCAATCATATTCCAATGAATGATGCTTTTATTTCTAAGTGATGGCTGGGGAGACTGGTAAGCCCGAATCATCACCGGTTGACTGAGTTCTTCTACTGTAGAAAAGTCATTGGGCAGATTGTAAATTTTGAGCTCCTGTTTTATCAATTTGAATCGGGTTATGTAATAGTCAATGAAACGATAGTTAAATACACTATTCGTCAGCATAATGACCTGGTACATCCGCTATATGATATAGCCGTTATTACATAAGTAAAGATAACTTTTTATGATTGAAGTAATCTACTCTAATAGCAACAATAGAATAGATTATTCGAAAAAAACCTTCGATTCAGCCTACGGTGACAACACCAACAAGGGCGAAGTAATACACAAGAGAAAAAATTGCTGTAAACAAAAGGGCTGCGCATCTTAATGATAATACAGCCCTTTTATACAAAATATTGTTTCAGATTATTTTTGTGTTACCCTGACATCAATGCGCCGGTTTTGCGCTCTGCCTTCGGGCGTATCGTTACTGGCTACCGGGTGCTCCTGCCCGTAGCCTTCGGCAGTTAAACGTTTGGCATCTACACCCAGTTTGGCCAGGGCTTGCAAGGCTGCATTGGCCCTTTCGTTTGATATTTTCAAATTTACAGCAGCATCACCGGTATTATCGGTATACCCTCCCATTTTTAACTGTACATTTGGATAAGCTTTTAAAATGGCTGCTATGTTTTTTAATTGCTCCTGCGATTCGGGCTTCAAAACACTTTTTCCTGTCTCAAAATATAGCCTGTCAAATGTAAACCAAGTGGTTTTATCAACTGGTTTGTTTTTATCTTCAATAAATGAAATCAAGCTGTCTTCTACAGAGTTTTCAGCAATACTGATCTCTGTTCCGTCGGGGAGTTTTTTGCTGATTTTAGTACCCAGTTCTTTTACAAAATCACCGGCTTCATTTAGCTTACCGGCTACAACTGCTTTTGCCTGGTCAATCTTTGAACCAACTCCACCGGCAGCCGAATCTATTTTAGCACCTGCCGAATCAACCTTTGCAGATAAGGAATCAACAGTACCGCTTACTTTAGGGCTGTGGCATCCTTTGCTAAACCACCAGGCTGCTGCCAGAATAATAAGCAAGGGGATCAGCCATTTTAAAAAACCACTACCAGATTTAGGACTTTGTACCGCATCAGAATTTACATTAGGTACGTTTATCTTGGGTATATTAACGTTGGCCAAACTCAATGTACTACCTAAACCTGCTGGCAATGCGGCAGCAATATCAGCTTTGTTTTCAAAAAGTTTGCCCAGAAAATCAGTAATGCTCCAGCCATTGCTACCCATTAATTTTGAAATACCACCGGTAATTAAGGGCGTAATCATAGCCAGCAGACCAGTAGCTTTAGCCCCGTTAATGCCACTTGAACTGGAAACCGCATTGGTTATCGCATCAGTATCACCACCAAATAAGTCACCCAGTATCGATTTTCCTTTCTCTAACAACGATTCGTGATCACCACTTAGCAATTCATCAGGGCTCTTACCGGAACCGGTAACATTACCCAGTATTTTCCCCAGAAAGCCTGTATCCCCATTGGATCCTTTTTTTAGGATACCAGCTAAAATAGTTGGGATTCCTGCAGAAATACCGGCATTTACCTGTTCATCGCTCAGGCCAATTTTCTGGCTCAAAGATGAAACAACACCACTGTTCATTTGATCTTTTAAAGTTTCAATTAAATTCATGTTTATAGTTTTAGGTTAGAAATTGGATATTTATACCATAATAAGCACCAGGTGATAATATAATTATCATTAAAATACCCCAGGTAGCGTAAGATGGTTCCCGTTAAACAAACCGGTTTATCAACATGCTTAAATAAAGGTTCAACAATAGCTGTTGTAAAATGTTTACAAACAACTGTATTATAGATAATTATGAATAAAATGAATATATAAATACGGGTAACAAACCTAAAGTCCCCTTACCTTAAATCCTGGATTATTGGCTCTATAAGCCATAAAAAGCGATCTAAGTGTTGAAAGTATCCCTGCTCAGAAACAACCAAGCCCTTCTGAGAAATCAGGAGGGCTTGGTTGTTTCATATTCCTATCCCCTATTTAGCTGGCGTAATAATAATATTCCGGTAATCAATAGGTCCGTGATCACCCTGTATCAGTATAGGGCCGGGCTCCCCTTCGTTACTATTGATTGCTCCACCGGTTATTCCGGGTATTATCTGATCAGCTATAACAGTTTTTCCATTGGCCACAATAGTTACCATTCTGCCAACTAGGGTAATATCATAATACTGCCACTCGCCTGCATTTTTTGCCATCATTTTGTTAGGGGGCAGAAAGCCGTAGATGGAACTGAACTGATTATTGATAGGTTCGGGGTCACCGCTTTTAACATCCATGATCTGCACTTCATACCTGCCCCTAAGATAAACTCCACTGTTACTTCCCTGCGGATACCTGAATTCGATATGCAGTTTAAAATCGGTAAAGGTTTTATCAGTTACCAGGTTAGCCCCTGAATGTGGACTTCTTAAAATCCCACCCTCTGCTATCCATTGGTTCTTGCCGTCTGTATGCCAGCCTTTCACATCCTTGCCATTAAACAACTTAACCGGTGCACCCCAAACCGGGCTTTTTGCCCTGATCAGTAAAGGCGCACGGACACCTGTAAAATTATAAGTAACACCATCGGTATAAACCATGGTACCTTTAAGCTTATCGCCGCTTACCTCAAATTCAAAATCCATATTCCTGTTCCCTTCTTCCCATTGCGGAGGAATAGAAAAGCTGTATTTACTATCATTACCTTTAACTTCTGTAATGGGTCGCGCACTGCCAAAGGCATATACAAAACGGCCAATCAGCGTGTGTGTGCCTGATTTCTGCACCTCTAACCAAGATGGCAGGCTTTTACCGGCTTTTTCAATGGTAATATCCCACCTCCCAATTACATCCGGATTTTTGGCGGATACTTTGATTGCTGATAAAACAAGCAGTAATAAAATAACCTGCACCTTAAAACCGAAAATTAACTTGTTGCCGAATACTGATAAGTTCTTCATAGTCTCTCTTTTAGCTGAATTTAATAAAGACGAATTATGGTAAATTAGGTTCAATTACCTCATTCAGGTTTGAGTTTCCAAATTAAGTAAATAAGTTAACTCAGCAAATGTTTTTAATTTATTTAGTCGTAAAACAAAAGCAACCAGTTAGCAGCCACAAGTTGATCCGGGGGGGGCAGGTGCCATCCCGCACGTGCTTTTATTTTTAAAAAAGTTTTCCAGATACCTAAAAAATGACGCTCCCGAAATGCCATTGTACTGCTCCAGAATAATTAACTGTTGATTTACAGTAGTAATGTCATTTAAAAAAGCTGCCTGTTTTTTCAATGCTTTCTTAAAAAAAACATTACTGTCAACAGGGCTAGACCACGAAAGCATCATACTCAGGATAATTATAGACAATATCGCATCTAAAAATATAGTATAGCCAATTACCCCATTAACAGGAAAACAGCAGAACAGCATCACCATGAGTATTAAGCAAACGGGTAGCAGTAAATGATCTTCCTTAGGAGGCTCCAACTCTACTGTGTCAATGCTGTTTAGGTATTCTTTGGTGGTCTTGCGTAACTCAACGAGGTTGAATTTGGATTTATCAGGCAGTTGGTTCAATGCTTGAATGAGTTTTTCGCTATCCATAAGATTTTGACTTCCAGCTACCTTAAGCTGCGTAACCTTAAGTTCAAAATATCGAACTTCAAACGAATCTTTGCCGTCCCTCACCCTGATCCATTGATTTTCTTCCAGGTCACTTACCAGTAACAGAAACGCGTTTTGATGGCCTCCGGATAAATAAGCCAGCTGGTACCTATCATATTGCGATAAATTCTTTACCACCGGCCGTAAATGTCGCCGCTGATTGTGCCGCACCACCTGGTTAATAACCAGGATCAGCAGTATAAAAAGAAAATGGTATTGTGCCATAGAAAGATCCAAAAGCGGCAGCTGGCCAAACAATAGCCAGGTTACAATAAACGGAACGGCCAACAGCAAGTAATAAACAGGTGCCGCTATTATAATATCAGAAAGTTTAAATGTTTCTTTAGCGTACAGTTCTTGATATAAATATGGCTTTAAGGCCGCAGGGATACGCCAGAATTTTGCCGGCGGGTTTTGCTTAAACACCCGGATGTATAGTATCAGTGTTTCAAGGTACCAGTCATGGTGTTTATCATAGTCAACAATACCTCCAACGTTTGGAAAATGATGTAGTTCGCGTTGCAAAACATTAGGGCAAAATTCTTTCCAGTATTCGGTAGTATACAATAAATGCATATGCCATACCTTATCAACCACAATAGATGGTGATGCCCCGTTTTTTGATATACAACAGAGGTAAACAAACCGCTTATATTCATCAATGGCATCTTTGGTAAAGCCCGACATCCATTTTTCTGTTTGCGCTAATTTTTTGGAGAATGGGATCACCACATTAGCGTCATCAATAGCATATTGATCAATCCGCATCCAAAGCGGGTTTTCCTGGTAGTTTAAGCTATCCTCTGTTAATACAATGTTTGAGTGTGCTGGTTTCATGGTTTATGTAGCTTGGTTATCTGTTACCCCCGCCCCTTCCTACTGAAACAAACTTCTGCAAACAGTAAAATATAAAAGTCTTATATTAGTATTATTAAGATTTATTTTTATCTTATATTCGTATTATGAAAAAAGAAGATTTACTACATCTTGAAAAACTGATGAATTTTCTGGCCAGTCATTTTTTAATAAAAAACAGCTGGAAGGATGTATCAAAATCAGAGTGGACCTTTATTGTTGATGAGTTGAACGGCCTGCTGAAAGAGCGTGACCTCAAACAAAAAATAAAAAAAGAAACTGATCTAGTTGGTGCAAATTACCTGTATGAACACCTTATTATTAATAAATTAAAAGCATCGGTGGACAAAACCGACATTTCCGGTTTAGGTAAGCCTAACCTGGGTAAGTTAAGCCGCATTGTGCAGGTATTGGGGTATGATAACTATATCGATTTTATTAATTCGCACAATGAGAGTTTCAGTTTTAACGATCTCAAGATAGGCATCCCGAAAGCAACCGTTAACACCAGACTGTTAGACGAGTTAATTGGATTTTGGTATTCCTTTAACCGTAATTTGCCCGATAATCCCGAAAAAATTAATGAAGAACGGATCTGGCGCTCGTCAGTGGAGATATACAAATCCGAGTCGTCAGGCGAATACCTGATTGAAAGAAGCGGTGGCGATAATCATAAATATTATGGTAAAATAACCGCTTACGCCGATTATGTTTTTATTATCATCAACAGCAATACATTTATCCGCCAAAGGCATTTTATTTCGCGTTTAAAGGATATCAACGAAAAATTAAAACAACCCAATTACAGGGTTGATGAAATGCATTTTATCAGTACCTGTATCAGTTTTAACCAGGAGCCTATTGCCCTATTTGAAATTTTCCAAAAAGTAAACAATACTAAAAACTTTGTTGCCGATTCTATAAGTTTTCCAATTGAAAGTAAGGAGCTTCCGGCTACAGTTGTAAGGTATTTGAAAGACACTGAAGGAAACAGGATCAATTACCGGTAAATTGGGGACGTAACCAGCAATTTGAACTATTTTTCACTTTTCAAAAAACTCCACTCCTCAAACGAAACATTTAATACTGATCTGTATTCATGGTCATCAATCAATTCCAGCATTTCATCAAGCAAACCCTCCAATTGTGCGCAGCACTGGTTGTATTTATTTTGAGGTGAATAACTATGCTGCTTCCAGATTATCCGCTGCAGCATTTGCCTATCGTTTAAAAGCCCCATGAGTGTGGCCATAAATTGAAGTGTCATCGGCTAAAGTTTTTATTTATGCTTATTTTATGCGTAATTCGTAAGTAAGTATAGCGTAATTTTATGATAAAAATTACAAAAATACAAGTTATTGACTGTCAAAAAATTCATAAATATTTAAAATACTGATATTCAATTGAATAATTTTTCAATATACATCATGCAGTACCCTTTTTTTCAAAAAATCCGTCAGATACTCGACCAGAAGCAAGAGAAATTAGTTTGGCTGGCCGCAAAAATTGATAAGTCAGAACGATGGTTTTTTAATAACCAGGATATCAATAAAGTAGAGATGGGGATTATCAATATGATCTCAGAAATACTTGACTTTAACTTCGGATCAGACTATAATAAATGGTTAATTGAGCACGAACAGAAGCCGTTAGCTATGCTACATGAACCGGATAGTACTTATGAAGATAAAGTTAAACGGGTGACCATTAATTTGAAAATAAGCGCACCTGATCATATTGCAGAAAATAACACCTCAAAAATGTTGGCCGAAATAAGAAAGTTGGGGGATAAATTGGGATTTAAGCTGGAGTGATGTTATCCTATTATCTTATCCGGCCATAAGATAACAAAACGGGGGGTATTATCTTCTTTCTGTCAACTGTAAAAAGTTCATTTTCCACACACCATCTATTTTTCTAAAAGTAGCGCTTTCAATCCAATCAAAACTTTTTCTTTTTGTCCCGCTAAATACAAAATCTGCATGGTTTAAATAAGTCATATCGCCTGATTTATCGTCCACAAATATTTTAAAATCTTTTAATGTATACTTCACCGTAAATGGAAGGTGAGCCTTGATATTCACAAACGCGCTGTCATTGTTCCATACTTCCCCATCTTCGTAAAGTATAAAGTCTGTGGTTGTTGCCGCTTTCATTCTTGTAAAGTCTTTATTCTCTATACCTTCAAAATAACTGGCCACAACCTTTTTTAGTAATTGTGGATCATTCATTTTTTTGTCCTGCCTACAACCAGTTAACATTACAAGGAACAGGGCTACTTTAAGGATAGTATTTATTTTCATATTTGAATTCTAATTGTTTTGAAATGGCTTTAAGCCCATTGTTTATGATAGTAAAACTTAATTGTGGCTGCGATATTTTGAATCAAATGGTTATCACAAAAATACACCTTGAAATCCGACAGCATGTGCAGAAATGCTAAAAACGGTCACATTATATTACTTATAATTAGTCTTAATAAATATAAGTTTTTATTTTCGCCCCAAATCACACACAAATGAAAATAAAATTACTCCTGCTGTTATCTTTTTTCACGCTTTCTTCTTTACAGCTTTATAGCCAAAACATTAAAATACATGGTACTGCCGCTGATAATACATCGAATATCCCTTTTGTATCAATAATTGTTAACGATTCCTTAAAAACATCAAGTGATGCCAAAGGGCGTTATTCCCTTTATATTAAGCAAGGTAACCTGATTAATATAAAAGCTTACGCGGTAGGTTACCAAAAGTTAAATCTGCAAATAACCAATTTAAAACATGACACTACGGTAAATTTATTATTACAGCCCGAAGCAAATCAGCTTAAGGATGTTGTGATATCGGCAACGCGTGTTCCTGAAAATATCCGGAATATTACCTCGTCGGTAAGTATCGTTTCTAAGAAAAAGCTGGAAACTGAAATAGCCATCAATCCCGATCTGAGTTCTATTCTGGCTAACGAGGTTCCGGGGTTTGCTCCTACTGCCCAAACCGGTAATAACGTTGGACAAAACCTACGCGGACGCCCCATGCTGGTTATGATTGATGGTGTAAGTCAATCCTCCCCCCTCAGAAATGCCGAGGTTGATTTGCGTTCTATTGATCCATCAGTACTGCAACAAATTGAGGTTATTAAAGGTGCCACCGCCATCTACGGAAATGGCGCCGCCGGCGGATTGGTTAACTATGTAACCCTGGTACCTGACACCGCTGCAAAGTTTGCCGGTAAAACCCAGCTCAATTCAACCGGATCCCTGGTGAAAATGAAAAACTCAGTAGGTGGCCGTGTCAGCCAGCTGTTTTATGGCAAATTGGGCAAATTTGATTATGTAGCCAGCGGAACCTACGAGCAAACCGGCGAATATAAAGATGCCAAAGGCGATGTGGTTGGCCCTAATTATAGTTTGGGCGAAACTGATAGCTACAATGCTTTTGCAAAAATTGGATATGAGCCTGCAAAAAACCAGCGCATACAGTTTGTATATAACCTGTATAGCAGTCTGCAAAACAGCAATTACAGCTTGGTTAATGGCAACCTGGCCACCGGGCAAAAAGCGACTGGGGTATTAGGCAAACCGCTGGGCATACCAACCGGTGTGGATTACAACAACAATTTTCACTTATCCTACAAAGTAGATAGCTTATTCGGCAATACCAGCCTGAATGCGGATGCTTATTACGAAAACCGGAAAGATGTATTTTATGTTTCCCTGGGCCGGTTTGATGGTGGCGACGGGCAATCTCTTGCCAAGAACGATAAAAAGGGAGCCCGCCTATTTCTCCAGACGCTGGCAGTCAAAAATCCTGGATTAAAAGTAAACGTAACTTATGGTCTCGACTTTCTGAGAGATAAAACATCACAGCCATTGGTTGATGGCCGTGTTTGGGTGCCCGAAATGGACATGAACAACCTTGCTCCCTTTGCACAAGTTGATCTGATTATTTTTAAAGACCTGATATTTAAAACGGGCTTGCGTTATGAACATGTGAACATAAAAGTAGCTGATTACAAATCCTTGCGTACCACCAATGTCAACGGTACCACCATTACTCCTTCGTTTGATGTTACCGGCGGTAACCTTAAATATGGCACCTCTCTTTTTAATGCTGCGTTAAAATATAATCACTGGGATCTGTTTAGCCCCTTTGTTAGTTTTTCGCAGGGGTTCTCGGTGATGGATATTGGTTTGGCTCTGCGGGATGCCAAGGTAAATAACATCAATAAAATTAATACTGATGCCGTAAAAGTAAACAACTATGAGGCCGGTTTTGAAACCAGGTATGAGGGGCTAACCTTCACCGCATCCGCTTATACAAGTACCTCTAAACTGGGTATCGAGGTGGTTTATGATCCTACTACAGACTTGTTTAATACCAGCCGTAGTCCCGAAAAAATATATGGCTATGAACTGGCTGCAAATTATAACCTGGGCGCAAGTCTGCAACTGGGTGCCAGCTACAGCTATACCGAAGGTAAGCGCGACATTAACAATAACACGAAATTTAATGATCCGGTAGATACCTATTTAAATGGCCGTCGTATTTCGGCACCAAAGTACACCGGAACCGTAACCTACAGCCCTATCAAAGTACTTGATTTAACCCTAAATTATACCGGCATAGGTTCACGCAACCGTTTCGAAAAAAATTCTACCGGAATTTATAATGGCAACGAAGGAGCGGTTAAAGCTTACAACCTGTTTAATTTTGCCGGCAACTACAAAATAAACAAAAGCACCAGGGTAACCTTGGGAATAGAGAATCTGTTTAACCAGGATTATTTTCCGGCAAGGGCACAATGGTTTATGCAACCCGGGTTTTATTCCAAGGGACGGGGAGCTTCCTTTAATTTAGGATTGTCCGTTAGCTATTAAAAAATTTATTCAGGCGATTTGACTCACCAGGCCCTCTCTTCAGCTTCGCTGAAAAGAGGGCCTTTTTTGATTGCCATTGTGAGCGTATCAATTTCCTATTTCCCGGGCAGCCCTGCTTTCTGCCGAAGCAAGGGAAAGTAAGCACAGCTACGCAGGGGGAGTCAATTACATGCAGGATTAATAAAAAATAAAAACAGACAGATTTGTCTATCTTATTTTAATAATATACCTTTACGGCATATTCATTAACACATCATTTTATTATGCCATCCATAACCATAACACTTTTAAAAGGTCGCAGTGCCACAGAAAAGAAACAAATTGGCGATGCCATACACGAATCATTAGTAGCAGCCGGTGTTCCGGCCGGCGACCGTTTTCAGCGCTTTATTGAGCTTGAGCTCGAAAACTTTATTTATGATAAGCACTATCCCGATCTCGGAACTGCCCGTACGGATCAATTTATGCAAATAGAAATACTTTTTTCAGTAGGGCGCAGTGTAAAGATAAAACGTAAGATATTGGCTGATCTGATGATCAAACTACAGGATATACAGGTGTCACCTAATGATGTGATGGTTTATTTCCTGGAAACAAACTGGGAAAACTGGGCCTTTGCCAACGGCGAACAGATACATATATAATGATTCGCTAAAAGTCAGAAAAACATGAAAACAGAAGTTTATACAATGAATGCCCCTGCACCTATTGGCCCTTTTTCGCAAGCTATAAAGGCGCAGGGTACTTTTTTATATGTGTCGGGCAATATTGGCATTAAGGATGGCGCATTAGTTGCCGGTGGCATAAAAGCACAAACCCAACAAGCTTTGGACAATATTAACGCAGTTTTGCGCGAAGCTGGTTACTCGTTTCAGGATGTAGTAAAGGTAAATGTGTTTATAACTAACATGGATGATTTTGGGGCCATAAACGAGGTTTATGCAAGTTACTTTTCAAAGCCAGAACCAGCCAGAACCACGGTACAAGTAAGCCGCCTGCCCAGAGAGGCCATTGTTGAAATTGAACTGACAGCTGTGAAATAATCAGAGGGCCGATACAACATTAATTATTTTATTTGCTGCTGGTGATGATGTAAATGTCGTAAGTAATCATCAGCCAGCCATACTACCGTATGCAATTGGGGTTCCAGCACATTGTCGTTTTTGAAACAGCTGACCCCGAGTCTTTCTGCTGGATAGTTTTTTAGCACCCTGATGATCTGCTTGTTCAACAATGTCCACAGATCAAACAGTTCATTAATATCTGCTTCCTGGTAATGCTGTGCAGCTATCCAGGCATCCTGCTCATAAGTCAGTTTAAAGTTTTCTTCATACGTACAGCGTATAAACCGCTGCAGATTAATGTGCGCACTATCTATCAAATGACCGATGAGCTCCTTTTTCGACCATTTACCCGGTGCCGGCCTGGTTTCCCAGTCAATGGGTTGTGACCTGATTAATTGAAAATCATCAACAGTATTGGCTAGTTGCAATATGGTATTGTTCATTGTATAAGTTGTTTCGATAGTATTTAAAGATTGTTATTTCGTATTAAATTACAAAACTATTAACTTCAAAGCCTGAAACATATCTATGGCCCTTAATTATATCTGGATAGCATTCTTTATAATAGCTTTTGTTGTTGCTCTTATTAAATTAATTTTTTTTGGCGATGTAGAAGCATTCAAGCTGCTGGTTGATGGTATTTTCAGTTCATCCAAATCATCGGTAATGGATATTGCCTTACCGCTGGTTGGTGCTATGGCTTTCTGGCTGGGCATCCTCAACATTGGCGAAAAGGCTGGTGCCATTAATTTTCTATCACGCATTGTCGGGCCCTTCTTTAGCCGGCTTTTCCCCGAGGTACCTAAAAAACATCCGGCAATAGGACAAATGCTCATGAATTTTTCGGCCAATTTGCTGGGGCTTGACAATGCTGCCACTCCACTGGGCTTAAAGGCTATGGGAAGTCTGCAAGAATTAAATCCCGATAAGGATACAGCCTCCAATGCCCAGATCATGTTCCTGGTGCTGCATACCTCTGGACTGCAATTGTTGCCGGTAACGATTATTGCACAACGCGCCATACTAGGTGCCGCCAACCCTACCGATGTATTTATACCCTGTATTATAGCAACCTATGTAGCCACCGTTGTTGGCCTTATAGCGGTAGCAATCAAACAAAAGATAAATCTGTTTGACCGCGTAATCATTACCTGGCTAGGTGGGTTAACCACGTTTATAACCCTGCTGGTCTGGTGTTTTACCCATTATTTAACCAAAGGACAGATCAGCACAGTATCAACCATTGCCAGTAATTTGATGTTATTTACCATTCCTGTTGTGTTTATTTTAGGTGGCTTAATCAAAAAATTAAATGTGTTTGATGTATTTATTGACGGGGCCAAAATAGGTTTTGAAACCTCAGTAAAGATCATTCCATACCTCGTGGCCATGCTGGTAGGCATTAGTGTTTTCCGTAGCTGTGGTGCTTTGGATTATATGAACGATGGCCTGCGATGGGTATGCGTACATTTTAACATGGACACCCGTTTTGTTGATGCCATGCCTGTAGCTTATATGAAACCGCTCAGCGGATCAGGGTCAAAAGCTATGATGATAAATACTATGCAAACTTTTGGCGTTGATAGCTTTGCGGGGCGTTTGGGCAGCATATTTAACGGCTCGGCCGATACTACATTTTATATAGTGGCGCTTTACTTTGGTTCTGTAGGTATTAAAAGATCCCGCTACGCCATCCCAGCGGGCTTAATTGCCGATATGGCGGGTATTATAACCGCCATATTTGTAGCATATTTATTCTTTGGTTAATTTATTTATAATCAGACACTTGATTATTTTTTCCATTAGGTTAAATATTAACTTAATTTCCCGTATTTTGTAACCACGAAAACAATATTCCGTATAAGAGTAAGAACAGGAAATTAACACTATAATTAGTTGCCGTTCGTGATTGATAATTGTTTTACCCCCAAGTTTGCCGTAAGGTAAATTAAGAAGCATTTGATCATGTTGTTGAAACCTACATTCAATGAAGATAGCATACGCTAAAAAAACATTTTTTTTAGCAATTTTCGGCCTGCTTACGCTGGTTGCCAGCGCGCAAACCATTACCATCGGAAGTGTTGATGCGGGTTCTTATGGTCAGGGCTCAACCATTAGTGTCCCCATAAAGCTCGACAATACCTCCGGCTGCTTTACAACAAGTAATACATTTAATCTTTACCTGTCTGATGCGAACGGAAGCTTTGCAGCACAAACCAAAATCGGGAGCATCAGCGGCTTTTATGCCACATTTGTAAACGGTATTATTCCGACCTCAACGCCCGCCGGTAGCCAATATAAAGTAAGAGTTGTTTCCACTGCTCCTGCTGTTACCAGTTCAGAGTCAACAGTATTTACCATAAGTGGCTCAGCCGGTGTGGTAGCCGGGACTAGTTCTCAGATCCTCAATCCAAATTATCCGGAAGTGTTTGGAACCTGTTTTGGGGATGGTAATAAATCCTATACTTTTTTAAATGAATCAACAGCTGATGCTACAGTAACTGCTTCTTTTTACAATGACCTGCCGCCTGGGGGAGCAGAAGGTACATTTACCCTATCACCCAGTGCAGCGTTTACTGCTAAGGCAGCAAACTATACCGTTACAATTAAAGCTACTAAAGGGGGCATTACAGGTACAAAATCCTATCTTTTGATCAATAATGTACTTAATAATAGTTTTGGTAGTACAGGCAACCCGGTAGTGTGCCTTAAAGATGGTGGCAACCTGACTTTCAATATAGATATCAATTCCGCCACAGGTGTTCAAAATAATTACCCCGGTATTATTTACAGCGTAAACTGGGGCGACGGAGCTAAAAGTTTATTTACCATTTGCGATCTTATAGCCCTGAAAGGTCAAATTACGCATAAATATACCGCATCATCATGCGGAAGTAATGTGAATGATAATCAGAGCAATATCCATAATGTTTTTGCGGTCGATTTTCAATTGCAAAGTACTTATTGTGGCAATTCAAATCCACTTAGGTCATATGCTAAGGTATTAGCCCCTCCGGTAAATAAATTTGCCGAGGTACCGGCAGCCTGTATTAATACGAATGTTACTTTTGCAAATACATCTTATCCGGGGCAAAGTGCTAATAGCTCATCAAGTGATTGCGTTAATCCTGATGCAAAGTATTCCTGGTATGTAGATGATATACTGATAGTAAAAGATTACGGCGCCTCCCAGGCATTTGTTTATCGCTTTACATCAGCCGGAAAACACATTATCAGATTGGTATTACAACCTATTGACGGATTGTGCGGATCAGCTGATATTACCAGTGAGATCTGTATTCAAAACCCACCACAACCTATATTTACTTTACCTGCAGCCACAGAGTGCCTACCTTTAACTGCATCTATAATACCTGTAAACACTTCAATAATTGACAATAACTGCAATGTATCCAATGCATATTTATGGATAACTGCAGGTCCTGCGAAAGTTACTTATGCTGATGGTACCAGTGAAAACAGTGAAAACCCTCACTTTATTTTTACCAAAGCCGGAGTTTACAGAGTTAATCTCATCATCAATACAGCAAGCTGCGGTCAGGTTTTGGGTACAGAACGACAGATAACCGTTGATGAAAAGCCCACCGCCCAGCTATCTGGTGATGCATCAGTTTGCGGCATCGGTCAAACATTAAAATATAATACAGATCCGGGCATCACCCATACTGTTTTAACTGGTATAGGCGAGCTTAAACCCGATTCTTATACATGGACGGTAAGCGGCGGCGCTTCTGATTTTACCGGTGGAACAACGCCTAATACACAATACCCTCAGATATTGTTTAAGGATGCAGCAACTTACACCGTTACGGTTGTTGTTAAAAACGGGTGTGGTGATCCGGCAACAGCTACACAACAGATCAAATTCCAGGAATCACCTATAATTAGTGTAAATGCTCCCACTCTTGTTTGTGCAGACGCAAATATCTCTGTTACAGGTGTTGTTCAAAGCGGCACCATTACCGGGCAGAAATGGACTTCTAATGGTACAGGAAAATTCACTGATGACAGCCAGCTAATTACCACCTATACGCCATCGCCTGCCGATATTACAGCAGGTAAGGTAACACTTGTTTTAACCGGCAATACCTTACTGCCTGCCCCCTGCGATAAGGTGGTGAGCTCTGTTGCGGTTACTATTGAACCACAAAACAGTATAACAAGCTTGTCAACCGTATCACTATGCTCTGGTGCAGCAGTTAGTTATCAGATAACAGCCTCAAAGCCTAACAGTACTTTTTCATGGACCGTAGATCCAAGTAAAACATCAGCATCGGCTACGGGGTACGCTTTAAGCGGCAGTGGCACTATTATTAATGACATCATTACCAACGCTGATGAGCAAAATGAAGCCATAGTAACCTACATTATTCAGGCAACCGGTGGTAATTGTAATGGAAATAGTTTTGTATTAACTGCCCATATTACCCCCAAGCAAACCGTAGCAAGTTTTACCCAGGACAAAACAGAAGGTTGCGGGCCGGTTACTGTACAATTTACCAACACATCAATACCACTCACCAGCAGTTTTGTGTGGAACTTTGGCGACGGCAAAACCTCAACCGATGTTAACCCCCTACACATATTTGCAGAAGGTACTGATGGTAAGGATGCTATTTATCCCGTTACCTTACAATTAATAAATACCTGCGGTAATAAGCAAACCATACCAGTTAACGTTACCGTAAGGCCTGCCACACCAGTTGCCATATTAGCCCCGCAGCAGCTAAGTGGTTGCTCACCTTTTACACTAACAGTTGATAATAAATCGCCTGGAACCAATAAAAGTTACACTTATTATTTATACGATGGCACTAATCTGGTAGACCAAAAGACGCTAACGGATAAAAGCTCCTATGTTTTTATTTTAGCCCCGAAAGTAGTTAAGCAATACACCTTGTATATGGTGGCCGATGGTTTTTGTAACAATACCGGCGAAAGTTTGCATTTACCCATAACTGTATCGCCGCCAGATTTTCAGGCGATAATGTTTATGGAGGGCGATCATAAAGGCTGCTATCCCTTTACTACCAAATTGGTTAATGCTTCAAGCGGTGGTGAAAAATTTGTATACAAAATATATGATGCTAATGGTAACCTGGTTGATCAAAAAGATGCCGGCCCAATAAATACGGTATTGCCCTATACCTTTCCCGGGTCAGGTACTTATTCTGTAACCATAACCGCGGCTAACAGTTGTGCAAGTACTGAATCGGAAAAGTCACAGAATGTTGTTCAAGTTGATCCTTTACCTATCCCGGGCTTTTCGGCAGATGTTACTACCGGTTGTAAAAACTTGTTAGTAACCTTTACCAATAGCACCCAGGCTCCTGATGCAAACTCGCAAGCCAGTGCTTACAGTTATGATTGGGATTTTGGCGATGGCAGCCCGCATGCTTTTGTGCAAAATCCTACCGCACACTTATACAAGTATAATAATTCGCCTTATACGGTTACTCTTGTGGTTACCAATCCGGCAACACAATGTTCGGCTACCATCACTAAAAACAGTTTAATTACGGTAACTGCCCCTCCTTTTACTGCGTTTACAGTAAAACCTGACACAGTGATCAACATACCAAATTATCATTTCTCATTTGTTGATCAAACAACTGGCGGCCCTACATCATGGAAATGGGATCTGGGCGATGGGGCAACTTTAACTAATCAAAATCCGGAACACACTTACCGGGATACAGGTTTATATACGGTTACATTGACCACCTTTAGAAACGGCTGCGACAGTACCATTACCCATAAAGTACGCATCACAGGTATTCCTGGTCAGCTTTACCTGCCCAATGCATTTATGCCAACAAGTGGCACTACCGAGCTGCAAAAATTTATTGCCAAGGGATCGGGTATCAAAACATGGCACCTACAGGTATTTAATAACTACGGTCAGCTGATGTGGGAAACCACCAAACTAACCGAACCAAAGGGAACACCGGTTTATGGCGATGGATGGGATGGCACATTCAGGGGAGCGCCGGTACAGCAGGGGGTTTACATTTGGCAGGCTTCTGCAACGTTTATAAATGGTACGGAGTGGAAAGGCATGAGCTATAACAATTCATTACCAAAAAGAACAGGCATCATAAATTTAATCCGATAGCGAATGCAAATTTTTACCAGGAAGTATATTCTTTTTTTTGCATTATTGTTAGCCTGCTCGCGCACGCTGGCTCAGGATCATATGTATTCGCAATTTTTTAATTCACCGGTTTACTTGAATCCGGCATTGAACGGGCAATTTGAAGGCGATCTTCGTATGAATCTTATTTACCGTAACCAGTTTACCTCCGTACCGGGTGGCTTTAATTATATTACCGCGTCGGTTGATTATAATATACCCAAATTTGGTGGTGGTATAGGAATGATATTTACACGCGGCAGCGAAGGTTCGGCTGGCTTAATTAAAAATAATATCGCGGGTATTTATTCATACAGTGTAGGCTCTGACGATTATGTGCTATCATTTGGTCTGCAAGCAGGTATAACCAATCGCAGTGTTAACTATGGCAAACTGGTATTCAGCGATCAGATAGATCCGCAATTTGGTTACATACCGGGCACACCAACATCTGCCGAACCGCCTCTTTTTGATAACAGGTTTTACTTTGATGCAGGAGCCGGAATTAACCTTGCTTTAAGCGAATTTAACATCGGTGGCGCGCTACAACACCTAAACCGGCCGAATGAGTCATTTACCGGCACACCCGCTAAACTGCCTATGCGAGGTACTGCTCATGCGAGCTATCGTTTAGATCTGAATCCCTATTCAAATCTTAATGAGGATGAAAAATCATACCTGATACCCTCCGTGATCCTATATAAGCAGGCAAGCGCGCAATCACTTAATGTTGGAATGCAATATAAGCGTAAAAGCATCAACGCGGGCCTGTGGTACCGTACAGGCGGCTCAGCCGGGCCAAGCGCGGTTGTTGTTTCGCTCATATTTGACCTCTTTATTAATAGAGATGGCGGCGAAAAACTGCGCCTCGGCGTAAGTCATGATGTCCCGCTTGGCGGCCTCAACTATAGTAACACCAGCGGGTCAACAGAAGGAAGTATTGGTTACGAAACCACGCTCCCATCACGCGCGGATACCTACCGTAAATTTGAAGGCGCAAGACGCTGTTATGATTTTTATTAATACACTAGGGTTACCATACTAAATAATCTTCCCTTTTGAGGTTCAAGCCGTAAAAGGCCTGTCATCCCTATTGGCGCAAGCCTTGTGCGGTTGTTGGCGGGCTGATGACTTGTGTTTACTCGCTAAGTCTGCCATTTGTCCAAGATTTCTCCTCGTACCTCGTTCGAAAGGACAGTATAAGCACACCAATCTATTAGGTTAAGCAGTTTGTTCATTTTTATTTGTAATTAGTCTAAATAAAGTCTTAATTTGTTAAAATTTATCATCAGCGATTATACATATGTTACATCTTAATTCTACTTGATATACAATTATTCAAAAATTATCTGTGTGCTTGGTCGCCAACTTCACATGCAAATAATCCCCTACCGCTCCTTTTATCAATTAATCATTAACTAAATGAATCTTATTCGAACTTTACTTAACTCCCCATTCCCAAGATTTAAAATTCCCGGAAAAACCATATGCATGTTGATCTTTCTTTCCATGTCATTCAGTTCGCTATTTGCGCAAAAAGCACAAACCGGATCTATTAAAGGTACGGTTACTACCTCCGATGGTAAGCCCGCCGAATCAGTTAACGTCTCGTTGCAGGGGACGACAAAAGGCGTTACTGTCAATAAAAATGGTCAGTATATCTTAAACAATGTTGCTTCAGGACCATACACTATCGTGGCAAGCTTCATCGGCCTGTCAACTCAAAAAAAACAAATAGAGGTAAAAGCAGGTGAAACTATCCAGGTTGATTTTACCCTGGTTGAAAACAATCAACAATTACGTGAAGTAGAAGTTAGGATCCGGAAAGCCAACAAATTTGCAGCATTAAAAAGTAATGATGCCTTAAAGATGCCTTTAAACAACCTGGAAAATCCGCAAGTTTACTCATCAGTTTCAAACGCACTGATGACCGAACAGGTTACTTTTACCTTAGATGACGCGTTAAAAAATGTACCGGGCGCAAGCCGCCTTTGGGCAGCTACAGACAGAGCTGGTTTTGGTAACGGCAGTTCCTTTGTATTACGTGGGTTTCAGTTAAATAATTTTTTACGCAATGGCATCCCGGCCAATGTGAGCACAACCATTGACAATGCTAATATCGAGAGCATAGAAGTGTTAAAAGGGCCATCTGCTACCCTATTTGGCAGCGCGGTTACTTCCTACGGAGGATTAATTAACCGTGTTACTAAAAAACCATATGATAAAGCAGGTGGCGAAATAGCTTATACCGGTGGCAGTTACGGTTTTAACCGGTTAAGTGCGGATATAAATACGCCGCTTGATTCGGCCAAAAAGCTTTTGTTCAGGATCAATACCTCTTTAAATACTGAAAATACCTGGCAGGATCAGGGCTTTCATAAAAGTATTTTTGTAGCGCCCAGTTTATCCTATCAGGTAAATGACCGCCTGTCGTTCCTATTTGATGCCGAGATCTACAGATCAGAAGGTACAACACCGCCCACCTTTTTCTTTGGTACCACAGTAGCACAATTGGGCGTTTCCAGTGCCGATAAACTAAACCTGGATTATAACCGCTCTTATATCAGTAATGACCTGGTGCATTACTCTACCAACCTGAATTTTTCTGGCCAGATGAATTATAAGATGTCAGATAACTGGACATCCAGAACCAATATTACCGTTGCCAATGCCAATGCCAATGGCCCTATGCCCTATTTTTACCTGTTGCCCGGTAATAATTATATAGCGCGGAATGTATGGACACCGGAAGGAAACGATATGGCATTGGATATACAACAGAATTTTGTTGGAAAATTCTCCATCGGCCCAATAAAAAACCGGCTGGTAGCAGGTGTTGATTTTTACAGTTATAATACCAATGTACGTTACAAACAATTTGTTGGTACTGTAACACTCCCCGCCGCCTTGGTAACAGACCCCAATCAAAAAACCCAAACTGCCGCTGATCTGTTTGATATTATTAAAAGTAACGGAACTATTCCCCAGTACCTGAATTTCAATAAAGGAACGGTTGATTCGGCTTATGCCAATAGCCCGGCAAGCTCTAGTCCGTACCTGAACATTTATAAAACCTATACTTCCAGCGCCTATTTATCAGATGTAATTAATATTACGGATAATCTGATAGCCAATGTGGCCCTGCGAGTAGACCATTTTGTTAATAACGGTAGTTACAGCCCTACTGATGGCACAACCAGCGGCGGTTATAACCAAACCGCTTTTTCCCCAAAATTTGGTTTGGTATACCAATTGGTCAAAGATGAGGTCTCGCTGTTTGGTAATTATCAGAACGGATTTACCAATCAGAACGGGGCAGATTTTTCGGGTCGTAATTTTAAACCTGAACAGGCTAACCAGTTAGAAGGTGGTATTAAAGTCAATGTTTTTGATGGCAAACTTACCGGTACTGTAAGTTATTACGATATAAAAGTAAAGGACATTATACGTAGTGACGTAGATCATCCGAATTTCTCTATCCAGAACGGGACTCAACTAAGTAAGGGTTTTGAGGCTGAGGTTTTTGCCAATCCGTTTGCTGGGTTTAATATTATTGCAGGCTATGCCCATAATGAGGGTAAATACACCAATGCTAGTGCCGATGTTAATGGCCGAAGACCTGGCAGTTCAGGGCCAAAGGATATGGCAAATCTTTGGTTAAGCTATCGTTTAACCCGAGGTGATGCCCGTGGATTGGGTGCTGGTTTTGGCGGTAATTATTCTGGCATCAATTACTTGCAAAGCAACGCGGTTTCTGGTGACTTCACCGCCCCTGACTATACCCTTTTTAACGGTACCATATTTTATGATAAACCGGGGTATCGCCTGGCATTAAAGGTAGATAACATAGGCAATAAAAAATACTGGATAGGTTGGACAACTGTAAACCCACAGCAATTACGGACTATCTCTGGTAGCATCGCGTTTAAATTTTAACGGGTAAATATTTATATTTAAAAATGGCTCAACTAAAAAGTATCAAAAAATGGTTTTGGATTCACCGGTGGACCAGCCTTATCTGCACTTTATTTTTGCTAATGTTGTGCCTCACCGGCCTGCCATTGATATTTGGTGAGGAGATAGATGAATGGCTGAGTAACGATCCGCCTTATGCTGCAATGCCTAAAAATACGCCTACAGCCAGTTTGGATAATTTTATTGGCCAGGCCCGTCATCGTTATCCAAAAGATGTAATCACTTATGTTTTTATTGATGATGACGAGCCTCAGGTAGTGGTGAATATGCTTCCCTCCTTCACCAGTGATGATAAGCTAACCCATTCCATGCAATTTGACTCCCGTACGGCCAAACTGTTAAAGGATGAGCCGCCGCTGTCCAGTCGTCCGCCGAAATTTACGGCGGTGATGTTATCCTTACACCGCGATATGTTTATGGATTTGCCAGGCGAACTGTTTCTTGGCTTTATGGGATTACTTTTTGTGGTGTCCATCATTTCGGGTGTGGTGCTATACGGCCCATTTATGAAGAAACTGAATTTCGGCACCATGCGGTATGACCGCTCCCGGCGCGTAAAGTGGCTCGACCTGCATAACCTACTGGGTATTGTAACCATGGCCTGGCTGTTTGTTGTAGGGGCTACCGGCGTTATGAATGAGCTATCAACCCCACTCTTCGGGCTTTGGCAAATGACTGACGTGAAAACCATGCTGCAACAATACAAAGGGAAACCAACTCCCAAAACAGAAGAATTGAGTTTGGCACAGGCCGCTTTTGAAACTGCGAAACAGGCTGTGCCCGGCACCACAATAACCAGCCTTGTTTTTCCCGGCAATATCTACGGCAGCCCGTTTCATTACCTGTTTTGGGCCAAGGGTAACACCGCGTTAACATCAAGATTATATAACCCTGTGCTGGTTGATGCCCGCACAGGTAAACTTGCCGCCGTAGTGAAAATGCCCTGGTACCTGCGCTCGATAGAAGTATCGCGCCCGCTGCACTTTGGCGATTATGGCGGAATACCTTTAAAAATCATCTGGGTATTGTTTGATGTTGCAGCCATTGTGGTGCTTATCAGCGGAATTTATTTATGGTTTGCCAAACGCAAATTTTATGAAGACTATTTTTTGCGCCAGGAACAAAATGAGGTTAATACACCAATCACCATTGATTAATTAAATATGGACAATCAAAATTTAAAAAAGGTTTGGGGTATCCCATTACTACTTACCATAATTACTGTATTTGGCTTACTTTCAGCTTTATTAGGCACTGGATTTTGGTATATTTTATCATGGATTACCCTGACTATCCCCTTAATTGTCATTGTATGGGAAGTATGGGGGTACAAAACAAAACCTTAATTATGAGTAAAAACAAAGGCCCGGTAATTACCGGGCCTCGTTCAATTAAAATATAAGATCAGTATTTAATTTCTAAGGGAATTTAACTCCTCTATAGCTGGAAACATTGGCCAGCGGTATAGATGCATTATATTGCTTATTAATAGCCTTAATAAACTCATTAGCCACGACGGCATAACCTCGAGGTGTTAAATGCACTCCATCCAATGAAAATATACCACCGCTGATATAAGCGGAGCTTAAATTTACGCCATCAACAACCAATCCATTAGCTTTAACATTATTCAAGAAAGTATAGGCATCAAAAATTGCCAGACCTTTTGATGAAGCCACAGATTTAATGGTGGCATTATAAGCGTTCACATAATCCTGTGTCAAAGCTACTTCGCCCTGATCAAGTACATATTTATTATCAATTGGCGTGTATGGGGTTAAACCATAAGGCAGGTTTCCGGCAGGTGTACTTACAGGTTGCCCGATCATACTGGTTGGAAAGGTAAGAATAATCAGATCGGCTGCTGTAGCCACCCTTGGAGCATAAGTAGTACCTGAAACAAGGGCGTTAACATACAAAGCCTTTGCCGCAGGATTAGCCTTTTGTACCGCAGCTAAAATAGCGCCAACTGTTACAGTATTAAAATAAGGCACCGCGGTAACATCCGGTATAGTAGCAACAGCGCCTTTTTGCCCAGTTTTGGTCAGTTGCGTAATAGATAGGTTATACAATTGCGAAAACTGTGCTTTATCGGTCAGCACATCGCCGGCACCACCGCTTGTTGCATATAGCAGGGCATCATTATTACCCAACCAGTCGGTAAAAAATGTATAAGGCTTTGCCGTAACAAAATCCAGGTAGGTGGAATTTGTGTTTGTCGGAAAATCGGTAGGCAGCATTCTTTCAAAATACCCATTCAAATTTCCCAGTTGTCCGAAAGTTATTTGTTGTAGTTTAATACCCGGTACACCATAATTATTGATATCGCCCTTATATTTGGTAAATAGAGTTACGGTACCGAAGTTTGGAACTGTAACCTGATTGCGTACAGCTGTAGCCGCAACCTGTTGTGTTTTAGGTGTGCCATCAGCGTTAAAGCCTGTTAATATGAGGTGCCCGGAGCCATCGGCCTGGTCGGTACCGAACAACGGCTGTGTAAATGTACCGCCACCTACTTTTTGCATTTGCGCTGCAATAATACTTGGGTAGGAGTTTAACTGCCCTTCCAGGTATAAGCCATTATCGGCATAACCTGCGGTAAGTGAGTTACCTACTGAAATGTATCTTGAAAAATCGGCCGTTCCGCGCGAAGGCGCAGGTGTATTTATACTGGTTTTACAGGCCGCAAAACCCAATAAACCAGTAACTAAAAATATATGTAAATATGAGCTGTAAGTTTTCATTTGATTAGAATTTAAATGTTACCAGTGATAAGCAAGCGATAAACCGGGGATATAAACATTGGTTTTAAACGTACCCGATAGCTGCGACTCGATATTTGTTTGCGTACGTGCATCAAGATGCTCGTACTCAAATGAAACATCCAGATCAAGGTTTTTGGTTACTTTATAACCTAAGCCGGCTGTTAAATAATAACGGTTGGCATCCGGCGCCTCTGGGGTAACATAGCCATCCCGAACCGCGGTGGTAACATACCCACCACCACCTCGTACAAATAATTTACTGGTAGCTTTATACTCGGCACCTGCCCTATAACTCCATCCGTTCTTATAATTACGTGGCGAATAAGTATCCTGCAATGTCGGGGCGTTTTTGGCATAATCAAACCCAAGCGTTTTGTACACATCCCACTTGGTAAAGTTTGCATCTAACGCCAGTGTCCATTTGTCAGATGGCTTGTATCCTAAGCCAATGGAAGATGTGGAGGGTAAAGGAAGGGTGGTTGTAAATGTATTTGGTTGCGGAAAATTAGATTGTATAGAATTAGCCACATTAAAAATAGCATTTCCATTTTTCACAGTGGTATTTACCTGTGATCGGTAATCGAGACCAATAGTAAGACCTATATCTGTTTTTAAGAATGCTCCTGCGTTCCAGCCAAATCCATGACCACTACCCTTTAACTCAGCCTGCCCGTCCTGACCTGATGAATTACTCACCGGAATTGCTCTTGTCAAATCAACCGTGCCATGGTTATAAACAAACCCTGCACCTACACTCAGGAAATCGGTTAGCTTAACACTCAAAGTAGGCTGAAAATAAATAGCTTTCAAGTTCAGGCTTTCCAGCGAATACTTCCCTATCCAGTCATTTCCCCAATCGGTTAAGCCACCATAGGGGGTATAAACGCCTAAACCAATCTTCCATCGGGCATCTTTTGGCCCCCAAACACCGTAAGCCGTAAATGGTGTAGCTATCTTACTTTTGGTACGAAACTGATCTGTAGAACCGCTTGGGTTAAAGTCTGATTTAAAAAGCAGCGGACTCATGCCGGCCTGTACATAATTTTGCGGCAGCATAGCCACAGCGCCAGGGTTAAATAATACAGATGCACCATCCTGCAATAAACCTGTTCCGGTGTGGCCCATACCAATCTGTTTCTGTCCGTGGAGGTTAACCTGGAAACCCTGGGCTAATACAAAGGAGGGAATTATTGCAAATAGCAATAGTATAAGTTTTCTCATAATAAAATATAATTGGTTTATAATATGCCGCTTGTTTTGAGAGAACAAATCAACATTTATTTAAAAAATAAAATTAAGATGGTTTGAAACTAAAAAAAGGGCTATAATGCGGAGATATTAGTCAAAAAGTCGGAGAAAGCCCAAATGATAGTATTTTTAAGGGAAAATAGTATTAAATATTATTATCACCCAGCTTAATACTTTTAGTAAATTCTGGCAATAAAATTATATCTTTCCGTTAATGAATAAGAATTCCAGATACGTGAGTAAAAAGATCGCTCAATTAAGTTTATCCAAATTTGCCGACCTTTATGCAGACAAGTTGATCGGCCCTGAATTTTTTATAGCCGACGAAAAACAACTACTAAGTTTAAGTGAATTCCCCTACCGTTCTGATGGATATATTATAGGTATCTGCACCCGTGGTACTGCCCGCGTTGAAGCAAACCTGCAGGTTTATGAGGCTAAACCAGATGCCATGCTGCTGGCAACACCTTTCCATATTTTAAGGATCTATAACAGCAGTGATGATTTCTTATGCAGATTTATTGTTTTCTCTAAGGCTTTTTTAACCGAAAACAATGTTAACAGCCATTTTCTGGAATCATTCAGTTATTTCAAAAACACCTCGCTCCCGGTTATCTATCCAGATCATGAGGATGCCAAAATGCTGCTGGATATTTATTTACTGATGCAGCAAAAGTTAGCCCGCGAGGATCATCCCTATCGTATGGAAATATCCAGGAGTATGTTAACCACCATGCTTTATGAAGTGGAATCTATTTACGAAAAGCAACATGTGATTATAAAAGGTAAACAAACACGTAAACAAGAGTTGAATATGCTGTTCCAGGAGCTTGTTTTTCATCATTATAAAGAACACCGCAATGTGCAGTATTATGCCGATGCCCTATACGTATCTCCCAAACATTTAACCGAAACTATTAAGGAAGTAACAGGCCGAACGGCCGGGGAATGGATTGATGATGCTGTAATACTGGAAGCCAAAGTATTGCTGCGAAATCACGATATCAGCATTGCCCGGGTAGCCGAAGATATCCATTTTCCTGATCAGTCCTCCTTTGGCAAATACTTTAAAAAACACACCAGCATGTCGCCATCTGATTACAGGGTGGTTGCCGCTCATTAACAACCTACCCTGCACCCATCGCGATGGGTGCAACTTACAAGGCCGGTATTTTCTTTCCGACTTTTTGACTAATATCTCCGCATTGCTGCCCTTTTTTTCACCCTCCTGCACTTCTAATTTTACTTTTGATTATAAAACTAAAAAATGCTGCCGCTAAAAGCCTATTAAAGCTAGCGTCTTGTAGCCTAAAACCGAATTAATTATTAAAGCATTGAATACGATGCAGTTAAATAATTTAGCTATGTATTTTTTAGCACATTTATGATTGCGTAATTTTAATTAAATAAGTATAAAGACCATAACATTAAATATTAAATCATGAGCGAGATTGAATCTGTAAAAGCCATAAAAGGAGGCGAATTCCTGATCAGGGAAACGCAGGCTGATAGCATTTTTATTCCGGAAGAATGGAACGAGGAACAGTTAATGATTGCCGAAACATGCACTAATTTTCTTGCCCAAAATGTAGTACCCAATTTAAACCGGATTGATGAGCAGGAAGAAGGTTTAATGCCTCATTTAATGGAAGAGGCTGGTGCACTTGGCTTATTGAGCATCTCCATTCCGGAAGAATATGGAGGCTTTGGTAAAGATTTTAAAACATCAATGCTGGTGACCGAAAAATTGGGCGCAGGTAATTCTTTTTCTGTAGCATTTTCGGCACATACCGGGATAGGCACTTTGCCCATTTTATATTATGGTAATGATGCACAAAAAGAAAAATACATTCCCAAGCTGGCCAGCGGTGAGTGGAAAGGCGCTTATTGTTTAACCGAACCAGGTGCTGGCTCTGATGCCAACTCGGGCAAGGCGCGGGCAAAACTATCTGCCGATGGCAAATATTATTTACTTACCGGCCAAAAAATGTGGATCACCAATGCCGGGTTTGCTGATATTTTTACCGTGTTCGCCAAAATAGATGACGATGAAAACTTAAGCGCCTTTATTGTAGAAAAAGGCTTTGAGGGTCTTTCCCTAAATACCGAGGAACATAAAATGGGCATCAAGGGAAGCTCAACCAGGCAGGTATTTTTTAATGACTGTAAAGTCCCGGTCGAAAACCTGTTATCCGAGAGGCAAAATGGCTTTAAGATAGCGGTAAACATATTAAACCTGGGACGTATTAAATTGGGTGGTGCAACCGTAGGCGCCAGTAAAGAGGTTATCAATGCCTCCATTCGTTATGCAAATGAGCGGGAGCAGTTTGGCAGGCCTATTTCAAAATATGGCGCTATCCGTTATAAGCTGGCACAACAGGCCATCCGTACCTATTCTTCTGAATCGGCCATTTATAGGGCCAGCCAGAACATGGAAGAGGCTACAGAAATGTACGAGGCATCTGGCCTTGATGCCATCAAAGCTAAATTAAAGGGTACTGAGCAATATGCCATTGAAGCAGCCATCATCAAGGTACACGCCTCAGAAACATTAGATTACGTGGTTGATGAAGGTGTACAGATATACGGTGGTATGGGTTATAGCGCCGAAGCGCCAATGGATCGCGCCTATCGCGATTCGCGCATTAACCGGATATTTGAAGGCACCAACGAGATTAACCGCATGCTTACCGTAGATATGATGCTGAAACGCGCTATGAAAGGCGAGCTTGATTTGATGGGTCCTGCCCAGAAAGTTGCCGGCGAACTGGTAAGTGTGCCTGACTTTGGCGGATCAGATGATGATGGTTTGTTCTCTAAAGAGAAAAAATATATTGCCAATTTCAAAAAGGCAGTACTTATGGTAGCGGGTGCTGCAGTACAAAAGCTGATGGCGCAACTGGGTAAAGAGCAGGAAGTATTAATGTGTCTTGCCGATATGCTAATTGAACTTTACGTGAGCGAATCATTGCAATTACGAGTTGAAAAACTGGTTGGCTTAAAAGGCGAAGATGCCTGTAAGGAAAAACTGGACATTATGCGGGTTTATATCAATGATGCCGCCGAACACATAGCCAAATCAGGCAAAGAGGCGATAAATTCATTTGCCGAGGGCGATGAACGCAGGATGATGCTGATGGGCCTGAAACGCTTCACCAAAACCGAAGACATCAATACAACTGAGGCCCGCAGAAACATCGCGGCCAAGCTGATAAGCGAAAATAAATATTGCTATTAACGATAACCCCGACCCTCTCCAGAGGAAAGGGGGTGCTACGCACTCGACGCTTCCCGACAAGAGGATAAGTCTCCCCCGCCAGGCCGGTGGGGAGACTCGGAGGGGCTTGCCCGCGGTTTGCCCGCTCATCTACTAACCTGAATACATAATCTAAAATAAACGCATGAAGATATTAGTGTGCATAAGCCAGGTGCCGGATACCAGCACCAAAATTGTATTAAAAGATAACAATACCGCTATCAATAACCAGGGTGTTACCTATGTAATAAACCCTTATGACGAATGGTACGCACTTATTCGCGCGCTTGAATTAAAAGAAGCAGGTATTGCCGGTGATGTACACCTGGTAACCGTTGGTAAGGCTGATACCGAACCTGTGATCAGAAAAGCGCTGGCATTGGGTGGCGACGAGGCCATCCGTATTGATGCTGACAGTAATGACCCCTATGAAACCGCCAATTACATCGCTGAATATGCCAAAACTATAGGCTATGATCTTATCCTTTGCGGCAAAGAATCAATTGACTACAACAACGGAGCCGTAGGCGCTATGCTTGCCGAACTGCTTGATGCAGATTACATTGGCTTTGCAAGCGATATTCAAATAGCCGAAAATACAGCTACCGTAAAGCGCGAAATTGAAGGTGGCGAAGAAACCGACATCAGTAATTTACCATTGGTAATTGCCTGCCAAAAAGGTGTTGCCGAAGCTCGTATTCCCAATATGCGTGGTATTATGGCAGCACGCACCCGTCCGCTTAAAGTGGTTACGCCTGCTGCCGTTAGCGCAGTGACCAGCATTTTATCATATGAATTACCGCCTGCAAAAGCCGGGATTAAGTTGGTTAGTCCTGATAATATGGCCGAACTGGTAGAATTGCTGCATGCCGAAGCAAAAGTGATATAATTAATTATTAATCGCCACACCTAAATCCTCTCCAATGGAGACGACTTTAAATCATATTTTTTGAACCCTCTCCCTTGGAGAGGGCAGGGTGAGGCCTAAAACCTATAAAAATGTCTGTAATAGTATTGGTAGAACATAACGAAGGAAATGTAAAAAAGAAAAATTTTGAAGCCGTGCAGTATGCTGCCAGCATCGCCCAAAAAACAGGAACAACGGTAACTGCCGTTGTATTAGGAACTCTGGCTAATGACGAAATGGAAAACCTGGGCAAATATGGTGCACAGAAAGTACTTCATGTTGCCGATGCACGTTTGGATGAATTGCACGCAAGAGCTTATACCAGCGCCCTGTTAGCAGCCGCGCAAAAAGAGGCTGCTAAAATAATTATAGCGCTGCATGATATCAATGGCCGCGCTGTTGCACCACGGTTATCTGCAAAATTAAAGGCTGGCCTGGTGGCAGGCGCCCTATCCTATCCCGATCTGGATAAAGGATTTGTGATTAAAAAAGCAGTTTTCTCGGGCAAGGCATTTGCATATGTAAATATTACCAGCGATGTCAAGGTGATTACGTTGATGCCAAACACTTTTCAGCTAAACAAAGTGGATGGCAAAGCAACAATAGAAAAACTGGATGTAAGCTTTGGCGACAAAGATTTTGGCATTAAAATAAAAGAAGTAAATAAAATAAAGGGCGAAATTCCGCTTGCTGATGCACAACTGGTAGTGTCCGGAGGCCGCGGTATGAAAGGCCCGGAAAACTGGGGCTTAATTGAAGACCTGGCAAAGGAACTTGGTGCAGCAACCGCATGCTCCCGCCCGGTAGCCGACTCGCACTGGCGTCCGCACCATGAACATGTGGGGCAAACCGGTGGTACCGTACGTCCGGATCTGTACATAGCCGTTGGAATTTCAGGCGCTATCCAGCATTTGGCGGGGGTTAATGGTTCAAAAACTATCGTGGTAATCAACAAAGACCCAGAGGCGCCATTCTTTAAAGCAGCTAACTATGGTGTTGTTGGCGATGCTCTGGAAATTTTACCACGACTTACACTAGCCGTAGAGAAATTTAAGCAAAATCATAAATAATACAGCGATGAATGTTTATTATGAAGGTCAGGTAATATGGGCGCAATTAGATGCCAATCAACACATGCGGCATTCGGCTTATGCCGATGTTGCCGCGCAAGCCAGATTAAACTTACTGGAAAGCATCGGTTCAATGCCCCAAAAGCTTTTTGATCTTAAAATAGGCCCTGTGCTGTTTAAGGAAGAACTCAACTACCTGCGCGAAATAACCATTAACGATCACATCAAGGTTACCTGCGAAGTGATCAGCTCCAGAGCCGATAGTTCACGCTGGACGTTCAGGCAGGAAGTATATCGTAGTGACGGCATTAAAGCGGCCGTAATTACGGTACAGGGAGCCTGGATTGATACCGTAAAACGCAAACTGACCCCATTACCTGCCGAATTAAGCGAGCTGTTTACTAAAGCACCAAAAAGCGACGACTATGTGGAGGAACTTCCAAAATCACAAAATCAAAACAAATAAACATGGATCAAAAAGAAGCTTTTGAGAAAGCTGTTATAGATAGTAAAAGTTTATCCTCCAAACCTGATAACGAAACACTGTTACGCTTGTATAGTTTGTATAAACAAGCCACTGAAGGAGATATCAGTACCGAAAATCCACCGGGTATGTTTGATTTTGTGGCAAAGGCAAAATACGATGCCTGGTTAAAATTGAAGGGCACTTCTGCCGATGCTGCCAGGCAGCAATATATCAATGTTGTAAAGGATTTGTCAGGAAAGTGACCTGGCTTAAAAAAGACCACAAAAAACACTTATCTTTAAATTAAACCAATTTATAGTAACACAAGTAGAGAGTTTCCGAAATTTTGACAAATGTTTCCGCCATTTAGACCTTTGTTAAACTCCGTCAAAAAGGATATTTGCTTATTATAAACCAATACTAAATAAATTTTTAACCTGTCGCGTAATTCTGTTTGTCTCTTTAAATAAGATGCAAATATTGCTGCTGTTCAAGTGGCAATATTGTTTCTGCTTTATGAGCTTATTAGTTATTTGACAATATCACAAAAAAGCCATGTTATCACCTAAAAAGCACTTCGTTCGCTTAGTACTAATTGTACTAACTATTGTATCTGTAAATATTGCAGCAAAGGCACAAACCGATAAAATTGAGGGACTTTGGTTCAACGATATAAAGAGTGCTAAAATAGAGATCAGCAAGGGTGCCGATGGCAAGTTTAATGGCAAAATAATATGGCTCAAGGAACCGTTAAAGAATGGTAAGCCAAAAACTGATGATGAAAACAAGGACGAAAATCTGCGTAAAAGGCCCATCATAGGTCTACATATCCTGGAAGGTTTTGTACCCGATGGCGATAACAAATATACCGATGGCAAGATCTACGATCCTAAAAACGGTAAAACCTACTCCTGCAATATCACTTACAAGGGCAAAACGTTGGCTATCCGCGGCTACATTGGTGTTTCGCTTTTTGGACGTACCACTACCTGGGAACGGGCAGAATAATTTTAAAACATATAACCGATATAAAACAAAGCATAACCTATGGATGCTAAACGAATTATAAAAAAAGTTGCTATACTGGGCTCCGGTGTAATGGGCAGCAGAATTGCCTGTCATTTTGCCAACATTGGTGTACAGGTATTATTGTTGGATATTGTACCTAAAGATGCACCAGCAGGTGATAAAAAGGCCAGAAATAAGATAGTTAATGATGCGCTTGATTTCGCTTTGAAGTCAAACCCCTCACCTATCTATCTCAAATCATTTGCTAAACGTATTACAACAGGGAATTTTGAAGATGATATAGCTAAAATTGCCGATTGTGATTGGGTAATTGAAGTGGTAGTTGAACGTTTGGATATCAAACAACAGGTATTTGAAAAGGTGGAAAAACACCGGAAACCAGGCACACTCATTACCTCCAACACCTCCGGCATCCCTATCCACTTAATGGCCGAGGGGCGCAGCGAGGACTTTAAACAGCATTTTTGTGGCAGTCACTTCTTCAACCCGCCACGCTACTTAAAACTATTGGAGATCATCCCAACAAAAGATACTTTACCTGAGGTGGTCAGCTTTTTGATGGAATACGGCGAGAAGTTTTTGGGTAAAACCACCGTGCTGGCAAAAGATACTCCAGCATTTATAGGTAACCGCATCGGTGTTTTCAGCATTATGGGTGTACTGCACTATGTTGAAAAAAACGGTATGACCGTGGAAGAGGTTGATAAATTGACCGGCCCGGTTATTGGTCACCCCAAATCGGCAACATTCCGCACCAATGATGTGGTTGGTTTGGATACCATGGTTCATGTAGCCAATGGCTTGAGTAAAAACGCACCTGATGATGAGGCGAAGGATTTGTTCAAAATTCCAGAATTTGTAAACGGTATGCTTAAAAATAACTGGCTGGGCAGCAAAACCGGACAGGGATTTTATAAAAAAGAAAAGGTAGACGGTGTAAATCAATTCTTTGCACTCGATCTTAAAACCCTGGAATACAAACCATCGCAAAAGGTAAAATTTGCATCGCTGGAAACTACTAAAACAGTTGATAGCTTAAAGGAAAGGCTAAAAATCCTGGTTGCAGCAAAGGATAAGGCAGGCGATTTTTATCGCACTACCTTCTACCAGCTTTTTGCCTATGCCAGCAACCGCATCCCTGAAATTGCCGATGAGCTTTACAAAATTGATGCGGCCGTTAATGCCGGTTTTGGCTGGGAAATGGGTCCCTTTGAAAAATGGGATGCCTTAGGCGTAGCCGATACCGTAAAAGCAATGGAAGCCATGGGCAATAAACCTGCACAATGGGTATATGATATGCTTGTTTCAGGTGCCGATAGTTTTTATAAAATAACAGGTGGTAAACGCCAGTATTATGACATTGCCTCAAAAACCTATAAGGTAATTCCGGGTACCGAAAACTTTATCCTGCTTAGCAATATCCGCGAAGCAAATACCATCTGGAAAAACACAGGTACTACCATAACTGATATTGGCGATGGCATTATCAACCTGGAGTTCCATACCAAAATGAACACCATTGGAGGCGATGTGATAGAGGGTATTAATAAAGCTATCACCCTTGCCGAGAAAAGTTATAAAGGGCTGGTGATCTCAAATGAGGGAGCCAATTTCAGCGCTGGTGCCAACGTGGGTATGATATTTATGATGGCGGTTGAACAGGAATTTGATGAACTTAATGTGGTTATCAAAGCTTTCCAGACAGCTATGATGCGTATCCGTTATTCCTCTATCCCGGTGGTGGCAGCTCCGCACCAAATGGCTTTAGGTGGTGGCTGTGAGCTGTGTTTACATGCCGATAAGGTAGTGGCACATGCCGAATTATACATGGGTCTGGTGGAATTTGGCGTTGGCCTGATTCCCGGTGGTGGCGGCACCAAGGAGTTTGCCTTACGTCTTTCAGACGAACTACAGGATGGTGATATAGAACTGAATAATTTCCGCGACCGCTTTTTAACCATTGGCCAGGCAAAGGTATCTACCTCTGCTTACGAAGCTTTTGAATTTGGCTACCTTAAGAAAGGCCGCGATGTGGTGGTAGTATCACAGAACCGCCTGCTGGCCGAAGCAAAGCAACATTGCCTGCAACTGGCCAATGAGGGTTATGTACAGCCTGTTCAGCGTACCGATATCAGGGTACTGGGCAAACAGGCGTTGGGCCTGGGTTATATAGGCGCCAATACGATGTTCAGTGGCAATTATATCAGCGAGCATGATGTAAAGATCTCGCAAAAGCTGGCTTATGTATTGGCCGGTGGCGACCTATCGCAACCATCATTGGTGAGCGAGGAATATTTACTGGGTTTGGAGCGGGAAGCCTTTGTTTCCCTGTGTGCCGAGCGTAAAACGCTTGAACGCATCCAATCTATAATAACAGGTGGTAAAGTGTTAAGGAATTAATTAAAATTTAAGCTAAACAAGATGAATGCATATATAGTGGCGGGCAGCCGCAGCGCAGTTGGAAAAGCTACCCGGGGAGGCTTCAGGTTTACCCGACCAGATACCCTTGCTGCAGATGTTATTAAACATTTGCTGGCATCCGTACCTAATGTAGATAAGGAACAGATTGAAGATGTGATTGTAGGTAATGCAACTCCCGAGGCCGAACAGGGCTTAAATGTTGCCAGGCTAATTTCATTAATGGCTTTAGATACTGATAAAGTACCGGGCATGACGGTGAATCGTTATTGTGCTTCGGGCCTGGAAACTATAGCCATAGCCTCTGCAAAGATACACAGCGGCATTGCCGATTGTATTATTGCCGGCGGTGTGGAAAGTATGAGCCTGTTGCCTATGGGCGGCTGGCGCATTGTACCCAATGTTGATATCGCCCTTTCACACCCCGATTATTACTGGGGTATGGGTTTAACTGCCGAGGCGGTGGCTCAGGAATATAAGGTTAGTCGTGAGGATCAGGATCAGTTTGCTTACAACTCGCATCAAAAGGCTATAAAAGCTATAAAAGAGGGCAAGTTTAAGGATGAGATAGTACCGGTAAGTATTACGGAAACCTATATTGATGAAAGCGGCAAAAAGAAGAACCGGGAATTTAAGGTTGATACCGACGAAGGGCCACGTGCCGATACTTCGCTGGATGCATTGGCCAAATTGAAACCGGTATTTAATGCTAAAGGTGTAGTAACTGCCGGTAACTCATCGCAAACAAGCGATGGCGCAGCCTTTGTAATGGTGGTTAGTGAGCGCTTTTTAAAAGCCAATAACTTAAAACCAATTGCACGACTGGTCAATTATGCGGTTGCCGGTGTACCGCCACGCATTATGGGTATTGGCCCTCTGATTGCTATACCAAAAGCATTAAAACTGGCTGGCATGAAACAACAGGATATCGACTTGATTGAACTAAATGAAGCCTTTGCATCCCAATCATTAGCTGTTATAAGAGGCCTGGATCTTGACCCTGAACGTATCAACGTAAATGGTGGTGCCATAGCGCTTGGCCACCCCCTGGGTTGTACCGGAGCTAAACTATCCGTACAGCTCTTTAATGAAATGAAACGCAGGGATAAAAAATACGGCATGGTTACCATGTGCGTAGGTACCGGACAAGGTGCAGCCGGAATTTTTGAACTATTATAACGAATTTACTTTCTAAAACTGCTGCAACATGGAAAAAGCGACGAGACTGTTTGATTGCATGGAGATCCAGGCAAAAGAACCTAAAGCCGATTTATTGAGTGCCAAGGAGAATGGCGCCTGGCGGTCATACAGTACACAGGAAACGCATACCATGATCTACCAGTTGGCTACAGCCCTGCTTGATCTGGGTGTTTCCGGCGGCGATAGCACAACGGAGGGACGGGATAAAATAGGGCTTATCAGCAACGGGCGACCTGAATGGCTGATAACTGATCTTGCTGTACAGCAAACCGGTGCTATATTAGTACCCTTATATCCCAACAGCAACCCTAAGGAACTGGAGCAGATACTGAACGAGGCCGAAGTAAAATACCTGTTTGTTAGCAGCAAGGATCTGTATGATAAAGTAAACGCGGTATTTTCAAATATTCCCACATTAAAAGCAGTCTATACTTTTGACCAGATAGACAATTGCCCCAACTGGACCGTATTGCTTAAACCCCTACCCGAGGGCTATCGCGAAAGAATAACCGCAATAAGTAAAACTATAACCGAAGATGATGTAACAACCATTATTTACACTTCGGGTACTACCGGCAGGCCTAAAGGGGTAATGCTTACGCATAAAAATATTGTAAGCAACGTTATTGACTCTGGCGAAGTACTTGCCCAGATACCTATAGAGCAAAAACGCGCATTGAGCTTTTTGCCGCTGAACCACATTTTCGAAAAAATGTGCACCTATATTTATCTGTTCTACGGATTTTCTATTTTCTATGCGGAAAGTATGGATACCATAGGTGCTAATATGAAAGAAGCTCAACCCTTTATTTTTACTGCTGTGCCACGATTGCTTGAAAAAGTATTCGAGAAAATTATGGTGGCAGGGCAAAAATTAACTGGCATTAAAAAGAAGATCTTTTTATGGTCAATTAAAGTAGCTGAGCAGTTTGAGATCAACAATACCAGCTTTTGGTATAAAATAAAATTGGCCATTGCCGACAAGCTGGTTTACAGTAAATGGCGCGAAGCAATAGGTGGCAATGTAAAGGCAATTGTTATCGGCAGTTCTGCTTGCCCGGTTAAGTTGGAAAAGATATTTACAGCCGCGGGCATGGTGGTTATGGAAGGCTATGGACTTACGGAAACTTCGCCGGTAATTGCGGTTAATTGCTACCTGGGGGACAGAAGAAAATTTGGAACCGTTGGCCCTTTAATAAAGAATGTACAGGTTAAAATAGCCGAAGATGGGGAGATACTTTGCAAAGGCCCCAATATAACTGTAGGCTATTATAAAAATCCGGAACTGACAGCCGAAGTAATTAAAGATGGCTGGTTTTGCACCGGTGATATCGGGGAACTGGATAAAGATGGCTTCCTGAAAATAACTGACCGTAAAAAAGAGATCTTTAAAACATCGGGTGGTAAATATGTAGCGCCTATGCCTATTGAAAATAAGATGAAGGAAAATCACTTTATTGAGCAAATGATGGTTGTTGGTGCCGAAAGAAAATTTACCGCAGCATTGATTGTACCATCTTACACCAATTTAAAACCATGGTGTGCTACAAACGATATTCCATTCACATCTAATAAAGAACTTATAAAGGATCCCAGGGTAATTGAACTTTACCAATCTATAGTTGATAGTTTTAATCCCGAATTTAACCATGTGGAACAGGTTAAGAAGGTAACGTTGTTGTCTGAGGAGTGGTCAATAGAAAGCGGAGAACTTACCCCTACCGGTAAAATGAAAAGAAAAGTGATCACGGAAAAATATAAAGCCGAAATTGATAAGATCTATTCGGGCGAAGAATTTGAAAACCCTTCCTTGGTGCATTAAACATCTACCTTGTAAAAATCATATGAGCACATTTCAATTAACCATAAACTACGGACTGGCTATTGTAATGCTTGACCGCGGGCGATCCAATGCTATTAACCATCAAATGGTTAAAGAACTGACAACATGTATTGAATCTCTGGAGCACGACAATAGTGTAGGCGGTTTAATTATTACCGGTAAACCTGGTTTCTTTTCATCAGGCATCGATTTGATCGAAGCTTATGAATATAATGAAGAGCAAAGTCGTGGCCTATGGACCGATTTCCTGCTATTGCAACGCAAGCTGGTGAGCTTTAAAAAGCCATTTGTAGCCGCTATAAGCGGCCATAGCCCTGCGGGTGGATGTGTATTGGCTATTTGTTCTGACTATCGTGTAATGGCTGATGGTGCATTTATTATAGGCTTAAATGAAATTCCGGTAGGTATTATAGTGCCGGATAGCGTTTTTAGCCTGTACGCCTTATGGCTGGGTCAACATAAAGCCTATCAGTTTTTGATGGAAGGTAAATTGTTAAAGGTAAATGAGGCACTTGAAGCAGGTTTGATAGACGAAGTAAGCGCACCAGAAAGCTTACTTACAACTGCCGAAAGAAAGATCAGAACCTATATGCAGCTAAACCCAATCACCTGGAGTCAAAGCAAATTAAACCTGCGTAAGGAACTGATTAGCAAACTCAGTGCTGATCAAACCGCGGTTTTAAACAATATGCTTGAACAATGGTGGGCCCCGGAAACTCGCAAAGGTTTACAAATGCTTATCCAGAATTTAAAATCAAAATCAACTACAGCCCAATAATCATGAGCAATAGTACAGCAGTAACCACAGGCATGTTAAAGGATGACACCCTGAAGGGAAAAACCATCATTATTACCGGAGGTGGCACAGGACTTGGCAAGGCCATGGGAACCTATTTTTTAAAATTGGGGGCAAACCTGGTGATCACCAGTCGCAAGTTGGATGTATTAGAAAAAACTGCCGCAGAGATGGAAAAGGAAACCGGAGGCAAAGTTCTGGCTATTACCTGCGATGTGCGGAATTATGATGATGTTCAAAAGGTGCTGGAGCAATCCATTACTGCTTTTGGCCAGGTTGATGGTTTGCTGAACAATGCAGCCGGTAACTTTATTTCGCCTACCGAACGCCTGTCTGCCAATGCATTTTCAGCCGTTATTGATATTGTATTAAAAGGTACTGTCAATTGTTCACTGGCCTTAGGTAAATACTGGATAGCTAATAAAATACCTGGTTCTATACTCAATATTATTACTACTTATGCTTTTACAGGTTCGGGATATGTGGTACCATCGGCTTGTGCAAAGGGTGGTGTACTGGCCATGACACGATCTCTGGCTGTTGAATGGGGCAGGCATGGTATACGTACCAATGCCATAGCACCGGGTCCATTCCCTACCAAAGGAGCATGGGAACGTCTATTACCCGGCGATATGGCGCAAAAGTTCGATTTTAAAAACAGGGTTCCGCTTAAACGCGTAGGCGAACATCAGGAACTAGCTAATTTAGCTGCATTCCTGATATCTGACTTCGCTGGCTATATCAATGGCGAAGTGATTACCATTGATGGTGGTGAATGGCTACAGGGTGCGGGTCAGTTTAATGGGCTTGAAATGGTGCCTGATGCCATGTGGGATAGCATTGAACAGGCAACACGCAAGGCATAATCTAATTTCCAATAGCATGATCTGTACTAATATCCTCCCCTTTCCATATTTTTTTGGAGGTCCAGTCCTCGTCAGCTTTTTGCCATAGCTCATCTGATACCGGTAACCCTAAAATAAGGAAAGCTTCGGAACAAAGATAAAGACTGCCGGTTGATATGTACCCCTCGCCAATACCAGGTTGATGGCCATAAAGTCCGATCTGTAACCAGCCTTTATCATCAAAAGTTCCGGGAGCTTCCAGTTGTCTTTTGATCACGGTATATAAAGCCGCCCTTACCTGTTGTGGCTTTATATGATCAGGCAGCGCATGTATTAACGCTACTTTTGATAACAGCTGAAAAGCGCCAAAGCGATAAGCCAATGAACGGCCTATTGGCGGATAGGTACCTTCGGGCGATATCAATCTTTCCTGAATTTCGGCATAACGTTGTGCATGCTTCAACGCAGCTTCGTAAGTATTCGACTTTTGATCGTTATCGGCCTCTTTTATCGTTTGCAATACATCTAACAGCATGGGTTGAATAACAAAACTATTATAATAATCCCAATGAAAAGTTGGGCCATCGCCATAAATACCATCCCCTTTATACCATAACTGGTGCTGTTTAATGGCATAATCCATACGCATTCTATCACCATAATGATCAAATTTTAATAATGCTGCCTCAATAGTGGCGCTAAATAACAGCCAATTATTGTAACCTGGCGTAATAACCCGCGATGATTTGAAGGCGGTAATTATGTTTGCTTTAGTTTGATCATCTAATGGGTCCCATAATTGATGCGGCGCACGCAACAGAGCCTGAGCTAAAAAAGCGGCATCCACCACGGGTTGGCCGCCCTTATTAAAATTCATAAAATCAGGCGCATTCGGATCAGTAGCGTTGTGAAGTCCAATCCGGGCCAGTTCTATATACTTTATTCTAAGTGAACCTTCTACGGTTTGATCTGGGCCTAACTCCAACCAGGGGGCCATGCCAGCCAGTAAACGGCCAAATGCCTCCAGATAGGTATAGCTTTTACGATCATTGGTTTTGGCTTCAACTGGCATTTTTTGTTTAAGCTTATTTTTACTAAGGGCAATTAATACAGGATCAGCAATACGTGCTAGGGATTTAACCAGGTATTCCCGTTCTTTTATGCCTGCATTATTATTTGATGAAGGTTGGGCCATTATTGTTAATGACAAAAACAGCGCTGATATCAAGCAGAGAAATTTGTTTTGCATTATAGATTGTTCAATTGGGATATAAAAATAGCTTATTATATCTCAATAAATTATGTCTTAGTTTCTTTTAACCAATATCACGTTCGCTACTTTGCGCTCACCCTGATGATCCCACTTGCCATTGTCAGAAGGATAATTCACTACCCCTTTGTTTTTCACCCACAAGGTTGTTGATCCTCCTCCATCTAAATTCACCCCATCCTTGCAATGCAACCAATGCAGTATCTTGCTCAATTCAAACAAACTCATTCCAGCCGAATTCGCATCCCTGCCATCAACAGTGATCATTAATATCCTGTTATTATCAGTTATGGCGATGGCCGACCTGGGGTGCCTGGTAACACTAAAACTGTTGGAATCAATTTTAACCTGTTGATCATTATGCAACAACAATGGCCCCGTTAACATCACGTCCTGACCATCCAGCTTTTGTTCCCAATCCGAGCTGCCGTCCCATCCGTTGATACGCAACTCGCCATCCTTCATTACCAGAGCTGCCCGCTGATGCCCCGCCCTGGTGTTATTCTTTTCCAGACGGTTTTCATTTATTATTTGGCCACCTACCCTGATAAAATCAACAGATCCGCCATTTTTTACATCGAAAAAAGTTCCGTTGATAGCAGCAAGTGCCTGGTTTTGAATACCAAAATCATCGGTAACTCTTTTTATTTTGGCTTCGTAAGCAATATTGAGTTTGTTTTTGCGCCAGGGCTTAATTTCTAAAATAGATATAAACTGATTGGATTTAAATAGAGATTTACCCCTGAAACATACCTGTCTCAATTTAATTCCCGGGGCTATACGTTTTGTTTCCTGCTCAGCTCTTTTAAAGTTTACCGAATCAGATTGGGCAAGTACAATGCTTGTGTTGAATAAAAACATCAGAAATACCGTGAGTATACGCATACTATTGATAGGGTTTAAATCGAATTAAAGCACATTCAAAACTTTTACATAAGCAGATAAGGCCTCTTCGGTTGGGTCAATATCAGTAATTAAATAACTGATAGCGTTTACGTTACATACCTTCATTTTTTCAACCGAATTTAGTTTTTCGGCAATGCTAACAATCGCCATTTTATTGGCCGATTTAATCATGGCCTTTTTAAGTTGTACAACCTCCCAGTCAGAATCAGTAACGCCATTTTCAATGGAGATTGCATTGGCTCCTAAAAAACAAAGATCAACTTTGATATCAGCCAGTTGATTAATAACCATAGAGCCGGTAACTATATATGAGTTGGGTAACAAGCTACCACCCAGTAATATAACCTCGCAATCTGAATATTCTATAAGCTCCATAGCTACTAATGGGCTTATGGTAAAAAATGTGCAATGCAGATTTTTGGGCACTAATCTGCTCATTTCAATGATAGTAGTGCCGCCACCTAAAAGCACAACCATCCCGTCATTAATAAGTGTTAAAGCCTTTTTAGCTATCGCTTTCTTTGCCTCTTTGGCATAAATTTCGGTCACCCCGGCCATGTGTGAGAATGATTTTGACATGGCCCCACCGTACACTTTTTTTACCTGGGCATTGCCGGCTAACTCATTTAAATCCCGCCTTATCGTGTCTTCAGATACATTTAATTTAACTGACAAATCAGATGATAATACTTTGTTATGCAGATTGATCTGCTTCATTATGAAATTTTGTCTTTCTTCTTTTAGCATAACTTATTACCCGCGGGTTTAATGGCCTTAATTTACTTGTAATTATATCAAAATGTAATGGATAACAGATATTTTGATATAAAAAACATACAAAAGACAACAGCCGGTACATGTTGTTGCACCGGCTGTTGATAGGCTGTATAAACTAAGTTTATTGCCCTACAGTAAATGATTCCCAGCCTGATGCTGTGGCGCGCGTACAAGTCATGGCCTTCGTACCATTTTCACTGCTGATAAACAGGCCGTTGTTACCACGAAGCGTAACTTTACCATCGGGAGTTGTTATCCAGTCAAATTTTTCCCAATCGCTTGCAACAGTACGGCTACAAGTAATGGCCTGGGTTCCGTTCTCAGATGAAACGAATTTACCCTTGCTGCGTAATGATATTTTACCACCACCTGCGTCAATTACGGTAAAATGCTCTGTGTCGCCAGCAGTAGTACGGGTACAGGTCATAGCCACAGTACCATTTTCGCCGCTTACATAGGCGTTATTAAAGCCTTTAAGTGATATTACACTGCCAATAGGAGGATTACTACCTGTTGGAGGAGTAGTGCCTGACAGCTGCGTATAAATAGCCGAAAGCAGAGAATTGGCTCCCGTAGCATCTTGTGATAATTCCCATATCATGATACCACCACCTTGGTTAACAGCCAATGTGGTTTTACTTTTAATAGTAGGGATGCCGTTGTAGCCTATACCATTCCAGGTATCTGAGTTAGGGCTGCCACCGCCGGCAATTATATCTTTGTAAGAAGTATATGGTTCCCTGCCATAAAAAGGCACACCTAATATGGCTTTAGCTTTGGGTAAGCCTCTGCCAATCCAGTAGTTGAGTGATGTTTGAGCTAACGAGTAAGGTGAGTGATTTGAGCCTTCGCCGTCATAAGCCATCAGGTTTAAAAAATCAACATAACCAAAAACATTTGCATTGATAGATGAACCCCCATCAGATACAACCGCTGCGGTTAACAGCTTACCCTGATTATGCAAAGCAGTGCTCAATGATGACATTAAAGCCGAATAATTATTTGATGAACCACCGTCATCAGGATATTCCCAATCAATATCGGCCCCATCAAGATTGTATTGATTAACCATATTGATAATATTATTAACAAAATTTGTACGTGAACCAGAATTTGCGGCCAACGACTCAAAAGCACTGTCGTCGCCATTATTCCAGCCACCTATTGATATGGACACCTTTACCCCATTTGCATGAGCGGTTGATACCAGGCTTTGTAGTTTTGAAACATTGTCAATAGCGCCTAAACCACCTGATGAAGTTGGTATCACAAACGCGTAGTTAATATGGGTTAGTTTAGAGTATTGAACCTGGTTAACATCACCGGCCCAGCTTGGCAGATAGCCAACTACCTTAAAGCCCGCGGGAATGGCTGATGTTCCTAAGGACCTGGAATTATCGGGCGAAGGATTGTTTGGTGCGGCGGGTGAAATGCCATTGTCTTTCCGACAAGATGAGAGCCCTAAAAGCGCCACTGCTACACAGGATAGCAGGAAGGAATTTAAATTTGTTTTCATAAATTGGTTTTAGTGGTTAATGATATATTAGTTGATTGGTTGGTTAATTAGTTAATTGCCATCAATACAATAGTTATTGACCTACAGTAAAGGATTCCCAGCCCGAAGCTGTGGTACGGGTACAGGTCATAGCCTTTGTCCCATTTTCGCTGCTAATAAACAGGCCGTTGTTGCCACGTAAGGTTACCTTACCATCGGCAGTTGTTATCCAGTCAAACTTTTCCCAGTCGCTTGCGGTAGTACGGGTACAGGTAATAGCCTGGGTTCCGTTCTCTGATGAAACAAATTTGCCCTTGCTGCGTAATGATATTTTGCCGCCGCCTGCATCAATTACGGTAAAATGTTCCGTGTCGCCGGCAGTAGTACGGGTACAGGTCATCGCCGTAGTACCATTTTCACCGCTTACATAAGCATTATTAAAGCCTTTAAGTGATATTACTGTACCAATAGGAGGATTACTACCTGTTGGAGGAGTGGTGCCGCCATGCGCGACTATTATTTGGTTAATAGCAGATAATAGGGAGTTAGCACCAGTGGCATCACCGGCCAGTTCCCATATCATCATACCACCTATTCCCCTATCAAAAGCCAGGTTGGTTTTGTTTTTTATAGTAGGGATACCATTATAGCCATAGTTTTGAAATGTATCTGAATTAGGGCTGCCTCCCTGGGCTAATACATCATTGTAATTTAATGTGCCGTAATCAACCCTGTTGTCGCGGGCATAAAAAGGCACACCTAAAACAGTTTTTTCAAGAGGTAGTCCTCGGCCGCTCCAGTAATTTAAGCAATCAACGGCTGATTGATAAGTGGAATGCTGGAAGTTATTGTCATCATAGTCCATAATGTTTAGCCAGTCAAGCGCACTAAACAGTCCGCTTACTACATAAGTAGCCCCATTTGAAATAACAGCGGCAGTACATACCTTACCGTTATTGTGCATGGCTGTTGCCAGCTCCTGCATCATCAATAAGAAATTGTTGGCTTCGGTACCCGCAGCTGGAAACTCCCAATCAATATCCACGCCATCGGCATTATTTTGGTTCACATAGTTAACCATATTATTAACGAAAGTGGTGCGTAGGCCTGCATTGGCCACTATAGTATGAAAAGCATCACCCCCACCGCCACCGCCAACAGCTATCAATGCCTTTACATTGTTATTATGCGCTGCAGATATCATACTGGTGAATTTTGATGCGTTATCAAGTGCATTTAATCCCCCATTAGTTTTTGGAGTAAGAAAAGCATAAATAATATGTGTTAGCTTACTATACTGCACGCTATTTACATCGCCCTCCCAGCTGGGTAAATAGGCAACTACTTTAAATGTGGCCGCGGTTACAGCATGTGTAGTTTGATTGTTTTTTGAAGCAGCTTCATTTGCAGATGCAAAATCGGCTCTGTTATCCTTTTTACAGGATGATAAAGCAAATAATACTGCACATACTCCCGCAAGGAGATAAGAGTTAAAATTTAATTTCATAAGTTAAGTGGTTAGGTGGTTAATTATATATCTATTAATTATTAGTTGAATTTTGATCAATGAAAGCCGACCGATTAACAGGCATTTGCGATACTTATGAATATCAAATAGGATATTATGGCAGATGTGATAAAAGGTTTTGGGCCTATTTTATATAAGTAAATCTATATAATATTTTATAAATATCTTATTATAAATGACTTATAAATATCATAATACGGCTTAACCACAAGACCTGTAGTGCTTTTGTAGTGTATGATTACGAATAAAATATTATAATTACCAATAAAAAAATATTTTAACGATACGATTAACTCACAGTTTATTCTTTTTTATTTATTGATAAGAATATTTGAACATAGCAAGACTACTTAAATACTATCGTAATCAAGTATTTACAATACAAACTAAGATTAATAGATAATACTAAACAGAAAGAATTTTTTGTTTTATTATTTCATAATATTTTATGATGATATTGAGTATAACTTCAATATGAGCCTGATATATAAAATAGACAATGACCAGGGATTTTAATTACTATTTAATAAGCATCCTGCTTAAAGAAATTTTTTAAACTCATTACTTTTATCAGGAAATCTAAAAAACACTATTAAATGAATGCCGATTTTTTATATTTGTTCTTTACCTATTAAGCAACATCATTAAACATGAAATTATTTGTCGGCGGTTTTCCTCTGGATATATCAGAAATAGAACTTGTTAAGATATTCAACTTACATGGCACAGTAAGTACTATTAAGATAGTGAGGGACAAGAAAACCCGTCAATGTAAAGGTTACGCCTTTCTGGAAATGACCGATCAAGCCGGGGCTGACCGATCAATAGAAGCACTTGATGGCACTCCAATGGGCGATCGGTTTCTCAGTGTAAAACAAACTGAGGATAAACCAGCTGCTAAACCCAAAGTATATACTCCCAAACCCTGGGCAAAAAGCACAGAGCACCATTATACTAAAATTGACAGAACAAATACGGATAAGAAAAAACGCCCGAGAAAACAATTTTAATGAGACGAAGGTATCCGCCTTTTATTTTGCAGGCTCCTTGACAATCCAGGTATTAATGGAATTATCTGCACCGCTTAGCACTACCTTATAAAATGATGAGGGCAGATTTTTAACATCAATCAAAGCATGCTTTTGATTAAGTGGATATTCGCCCATCATTTGATAATTATCCGGGTTACCTTCCTTAAAATTATTGGTAGTGCTTATCCATACTTTTACTTTACCTGTAGGCTGCAAAGCGTTCCATGTAAGATCTAATTGATCCTGAAAATAATTAACAGCCAAGTTACCTACAGATACCTTACCAATTAGCGGAACACCATCCATTTCCTGGGCAATCTCCTTTGGAATAGACATTCCCATAAAATTGGCGATTGATGGAAAAATATCAACTATTGCTGGATTGTAGTATTGCGCATAGTTGTTAAGATGAGGATAATTACTTGCCATCCAAGTGCTGCGTTGCCTTACAGACTGACCACCATGCCCCTTGCCGTCTTTTTCAGAACGGCCATGATCTGTAGTTAAAATTAATAACCAATCTTCCTTATATTTCTTTTTACGATAGGCTATTGCATTCAATACTTTCCCAACCTGTGCATCCATTAATTTCACAGCATCATAAAATTGCGGACTGTCACCATACATATGGCCCATATCATCAGTATACTCCAGATAGATCCATGACAGATCAGGGCTTTGATCTTTTATAGTACGCGATGCCTCATCAATAACCTTTTCATCAATCTGATGCATATAGGCATGTTTATTATCATGCGAAAAATGCACGGTATCCAACTCATAACCATCAAAATGAATATCTAAAAGCGGCTTTCCATTTGCTATCAAATGATCCTCTACAAGTTTGGTACGATTATCAAGCCAGGACGAAAATATAGCGGTCTTTTTTTGCGGAAACTGGTCTTTAAAAACCCGGAAAATATTTTTGTAATGGTAGTTCGGTGCTTTTATATCATTGCCATTAACATTGTGTTTATTTAACCACGTACCGGTAAGCAAGCTATTATAGCCAACAGCCGAAATGGTTGGTGTTTCGCTATACGTTGATTTATTACCTCCCACATGCATTCGGGTATAGCTACCATCTTTAATCATTTTCTGAATGTTAGGTGTATTCAGTTTTTCAATTACATCAGCAGGTATACCATCTGCAATAATAAATACAACTTTTTTTGTTTGCTGCCCGAGAACAGTAAGGCTGCAAAACAGAGCAGCAATGGTGGTTATTATTCTAAATTTCACGATGTGCTTTTACGGGTCATTTAATTTTTCCGCTTATAAAGGTAATCTTAAACATGGGTAAAGTTGATTAGGCAATAACCAAAACTTTACACAAACGTTTGAAAAATAACTAAAGGCCAGCTTTTAAAAGTTAGCCTTTAGTTAGATATAATTGACACTAAAAGATTTTCACCTGTGATTATAAATAATCCATTGTTTATTAAGGCGTTGGATGGGTTGGCCGCGTTGCTGTTAAGGCAATCTGCCCTTTCAGCATTCTACCGCCATCGCCGGTTAAGCGCAGGTAATAATCAGCCGAGCAAACGGTACCGTCTTCGTCCAATGATAAAAAGCTGGAACCTG
>JAUCSE010000079.1 GCA_030445275.1 Mucilaginibacter sp. | reverse complement strand
GGGCGGAACAAGTGATTCCTGCGTATCAGGATTAAGTAACACGTAAAATGGCTGTGAGTTTGAACCAAACTTAGAAGTTTGCAGGTAGCTCCACTTATTACCGATGGTTTTTATCTGCCGCCCCTCGGGTGTAGTGGTTTGTTCTGCTGTTGCCAAATCAGTTTTGTCATCTACATAAAGCTGGATCAGCACATAGGCCTGAGTAATCCGCTGATGAACTTGCTTGTCAGGCCATACATTGGCTTCCATCTTTCGGCAGTCAGGCTTTCCAATCATTATCATTGTGTGTTTTTTCGACTGCCTGATTTATATTTACCTTGTCACTATCCTTAACGCCGAAATATTTCCTGAAGCTTCTTGTCTAACTCTTCGCCTTTCGGATTACTTAAAATACGGGACTATCGCGTTCGCTATCCAATTTAACAAACCTCACTACTTGACTTGTATACTAAAGTTCAGATTATCTGGTGGTAAACATTTTTCATCATTACAAACCATAAAGTTCAGTGTTCCTTTTACTGTTGTTGATGAGGCTATGGGTTTAAGCTTTATCTTTTGCTGAAAGATCACTGAATGCTCAAAGAAACTCACATTCATGCTAAATGATTCTTCAAAACGGGTTGTTGGCTCTGGTTCAATGGTTGTACCTACAATAGCATAACTTGCCGAAGGTGTAAATACAAAGCTTGTTCGCACAGGCCCCCCATTATCTACTTTTTTTTGCGAATAAATATGCCATCCCTCATCAATGGTCGCTTTAAGAAACAATACAGCTTCGGTTTTACTTATTTTTTTCGCTGCATAACTCCAGCGCACCGGGTTTTCGATCTGCGCTTTAACATAGGTTGTAACCAGTAATAATACTCCGATGATTAGTAGTTTCTTTATTTTATTTTTTAGTTCCACAGGGTGTTATCTGTTTTAAGTATTTTGTTGTAGGTAAAATGAGGTAATACCATCATTAATATAGATATTACCTCATTCAGTTAATTTAAGCTTGTGCTCCAAGCAACAGATCTATCATTAACTTCAGATCATCCTCATTATCCTCACTTATTCTGAAGTTAGAGAAGATAAGATGCCCGCTCTGATCGATGATAAAATTCATAGGGGCTGCATTTCTGTTGTCCAGATTGCCTTTCACCCTTCCTTTAACATCTTCCAATGGAGTAAAGCTATAACCACTGGTTTTCATGAACGGAATAACATAGTCATTTTGTTCCGAAACTATATTGATACCCACATATTCCAATGGTTTGTTTTTATATTGTTTCACCACATCTTCAAAATGTGGGAATTCACCACGGCATGGCCCGCATCCCGGAAACCAATAGGTCAGCAAAATTACTTTCCCTTTATAATCAGACAATGAGGTATTGCCCTCGCCAAAATATTTTTTTAATGTGAATGGAGTAGCTTCTTTCGCATTGGCATCTAAACTTTTCAAAATGTCGCCCTTGACCTGGCTGGCATCTTTGCCTAATTTTACGCCATAGGCATATAAAGCCTTTTGGAACATCATTGTCGGTGTTTTAACAAACACATGCATCAGACTATCATAAGCGGCTTTAGTGTTACCGGTTTTGTCAATTGCCTGGGCTTTGAGCAATACCAGGTTTTTGTTAAAATTGTCGTACTTTGAAAGCTTCACTTTGTCAAGCGTGGTTAGCGCTTCATTCGCTTTGTTTTGTTCCATCAGCTTTTTCGCGACTGCAATATATTGAGCTTGTATAGCCAGGTTTGCCCATGTTTTTGCCTCCTTTTCCTTCGCATCCTTTCCCATATCAGCAGCAAAAACCACTGCCTTTTCCGGCTCGGTTTTAAGCAGAACTGAGAAATAAAGGCTCATACCTGATGCCGACCAGCTAAATTTTGCCGGAGGGTAGCTGGTGCGCAGCATTTCAAGGTATTTTAGCTTATCCTGATCATTAGTTGATTTTGATCCGAGCCAGTACAGCGCTTGGGCGCCGCGCTCACTGTCGGGAAATTTTTTCGCAACGCTCAGACTCAGTTCCCTGTATTTTTCCACGTCAATCGTGCCGAACGATGTCGCGTAATAAAACGCATAATTTGCGTTTGACGGGTCGGCGGCTACTGCCTTAGCCAGGTATTCCCTGCTCGCCTTGAAGTCGCCCCAGCGCTCTGCATCAATCCATAAACCGCTCCAGGCTTCGCTATATTTAGGATCAATAGCTACGGTTTTTAATAAATATGGTTTTGCTTTGGGACTTTCCGTATCCTCGTAAGCCTGACCAAGCGCAAAAGGAACCACAGCAATCTTTGGATATTTTTTGATCCATAGGTCGTATTGCTTTGCCAGCTCAGGGTTTGCTAACCCAATAGCATTTATATACGCCTTGTGTTTGCTCAGGCTATCCGGATTGGCTTCTACCGCTAGTTTTAACTTTTCCAACTCTGCTTTGTCAGTTACAATTACCGGTTTCGCACTTTGCGCAAAAATTTGAGTTGCCTGCGTGCTGATCAATACAACGATTAGTGCCACTCTGAAGATTTTTAGTTTAATTGACATCTTGCTTTAGTTTATAATATTCAACAATAAGATTCTTAATAAGTATTCTGTTCAATTTGTCCCTGACTTGCATTGATTTCTACACCATTAATAGGCACCATATACCTGTTGCTTTTTACAGGTAAAGTATAGGTTTGTATGGTGTTGACATCAACCGTACCTACACCCATTTTGAAGAAATTACGGGTTACAACCACATCGTCAGAAGCATCATCATTTACGCTGAAACGGCGTATATCCCACCAACGGAAAGAAAACGGCAGCTCTCTTCTGCGCTCCTGCAAAACTTTAGTCAACGCATCCGCTTTATCCGTTGCTGTTAGGGCCACGTATGTTTTTAAACGTTTTGCCCGGAGCAGGTTTACAGCAGCCATCGCAGTAGCCACGTCGCCCTTACGGGCGGAGACTTCTGCTTTGTTTAATAACACTTCTGCAACGGTTGGCCCGGTAGGTAGATAGGAGCCGTCATAAAAAACGGTATAACGGAATGTAGCAGGAGTAACAATTCCAAAACGCCTGCCTCCATTCGGGATCATAAAAAGTTTATATCGCAGATCATTTGTGGTATCGTAAAGAGAAAGCAGCTTATTACTGGGGATAAACCACTGCCTTGAGTTATAGGTAACACGCATATAAAAGAATTCATCCCAGTTTAAAATCTGAACGAGATTCCTGTTATTGAGAATTGAGTAATTTAGCGTAGTCGCAGGGTTGACGTACGATTCCGGAATACCAGTCTGCATGCTATTATAATCAACCAGTTTAGCCACGGCAGATGTTAAAGCACTGTTGGCATTTTGCAAACTTTTGTCATAATCGCCGATAAATAAATAATAACGACTTAAAAAGGCATCGATCGCGCGTTTACTGATGCGCCATCTTAACGATGCCTGCACGTCTGTGGATGCCACCAGGTTTTGAGCCTGCGAAATATCGGCAAGAATAAAATCGTAAGTCTCCTGCAAAGTGGCCCTTTTTAAGGATTCTGTGTAACTGGAGGTCTTTTTCAATGGCAGACCGATGCTCTGCATATTGCCGGTAGCATATGGCTGACAGTAGTAGTTCACCAGATTCCAGTAACAGTATGCCCTGATGAAATAAGCGTCAGCCTTGATCCTGTTTTTTTGAGCCTGGTCGCCGGTCACCTTATCTACGTTTTCCAGGATCACATTAACAGTAAAGATCTTTTTGTACTCGCCGTTCCAAAAGGCATCGGCCGTTGCACCGACAATCTGGTTAACATCAAAAATATAATAATAAAGAACGTCGGGAGTAAGCGCAGCCAGATTGTTTTTATACAGATCTGTAGTGATCTCCGTATCATCAGTTGAAAAGGCCGCAGTACTATTATTCCCGTCACAGGGAAAGTTATTACTGCTAAGGGAACTGGTGCCTGCGGCATTATTGATCAAAGCCTCCAGTTGATCAGCCGTTTGGATGTCTGTTTGTATCTTTGGCTCTTTTTCCAGGTATTTTTTACAGGATGACAGCGGGATGAACGCCAGCATCAGCATATACATTTTTAGTTTTTTCATCATCTTTATGTTGAATGTTTTGAATCCAGTTAACTTATTGATGTTTTAGTCCCGTTTTAACCCCTGATTTCCTTAAAAATTAAGGTTTACGCCAAACGTATAAGTAGTCATCGGGCGATCCGTTCCAGGGAGCCAATCCGGATCATAACCATGCTTATTAGCGGCCCACACTATTCCCAAATCCCTTACCTGTGCAAAAACTCTGATATTCCGGAATTTAGTCTTATCCACCAATGATTTCGGTAAGCTGTAATCCAGCATCATTTCCTTACATTCGATATAGGATGAGCTTTCCACCAGGCCACTTAAATAAGGTACATACCTGTCCCATAAATACTCCTGGGTTTCGTTGGCGTTAGGAAAAGGTGGTATATCGGTTCGCCCGGCAAATACGTCTGATACATATTGATTGACAACGGTTTTGTTGGAACCAACGTAAGATGTGGCATAATTAAAGGTGTTATCGCGATAAACGCCACCCAATTTGCCGATAAATAAAACCGAAAAGCTAATGTCCTTGTACCTGAAACTGTTATACCAGCCAAGCGTGTGCGGCGGTGTCGCGGTGCCTTCATAATTTAAAAACTGCTTGCCCTGGCCCGAATTATAAAGCGCGGCGCTATTCATAGTTGTGGGCACCCCGTTTGGGCCGGCCACCTGTGGTACACCATTAATGGTACCCAGGTAGGTAAAGGAATATACCGGGTTAACGGGTTTGCCCTGTACATAAGCATTCGGTATATTCAACATCTGATTAGCATATAAGGCCGGATAGTACAGATTGTTGATGACGTTTTTATTATAGGCATAATTGAATGTGGTACTGTAAAACACTGGTATGCCCGGTATTTTAAGATTAGTACCTAATTCAACTTCTATCCCTTTATTGGTGATGCCTGCATTATTAAACTTCTGACTGGTTGTACCGGTTGCTCCGGCTAGTGCAACGGTACCGGTTATATCTGTTCCAACTTTGTTGTAAACATCAATTTTACCGGAGAGTTTACCTTTAAAAAGTATAAAATCTGTCCCTATGTTTGTTGTGGTTGTTTTTTCCCAGCGAAGTGTTGGGTTACCATTATCTGAAATGGATGCCGTTATGGTACCGGTGTTAACATTTGGCGCTGTTGACACGGATAAAAGCGTATTTGTTGAGGTACTTCTTTCCACGTTACCATTCCGGCCGTAGGTTACCCTCAGGTTTAATCTGTCAATAAAGGTAATCTGACTGGCAAAAGATTCCTCTTTAATATTCCATAAACCGCCCACAGACCAGAGGGGTTCCCACCTTAATGATGGAATACTGGTAATAAAGTTTGACGCATCGCTCCTAATACTACCTGATATGGTATACTTGCGGTCATAGGTATAGGATGCATTGCCGTAATAAGACACATAACGATTTAGGTTATAACCCAATGTAGTTGCCCCCCCATCTAATGTAGCATTTGCCCCGGTAACCGTTTTAAACTGGTCAACAGAACTGCCATATCCATATAGGGGCACTGTTGATTGCAGCTTATCCGGATAATATCCATATTCCCATGGATTCGACCTGGTATCCGTTCGGTACTGGGAAACCTCCATACCTGCTATCGCGTTTATACTGCTTTTTGTTCCGAAGTCCCTGGTGAAATTTAACTGGTTCCTGAAAACATAACTTGCTGTGTTAACCGCATTGACCAGCACAGTGGGATTAGTGGGATCCAGTGCCTGACCCTGGTCAATACCTCCCTTTGGTAAAAATACCCTGCCTACTGTTTTGGTAGTATTGTTATATTCCAGGTTGGTGTTAACCATATTACGTACATAATAGGTATCGTCACTATAATAATCGTCATAATCTGTTTTTCCACGTTCATATTGTAATTTGGTATCAAAGCTTAACCCGGGAGCCAACTTTATATTAAAGCCGGTTTGAATCCTTGCATTATAATCCTGGCTGGTCAGATCTCGTCCCCTTACTTCTCTCAGTAAATTGTAGTTCCAGTCTGAATAAGGGAAGCTGCTTAGCGGTAATGACGATAGGACTGCCCGGTTTTTACCATTCAGGTTTACAGAGTAATTACCGTTGGGATCCAGGAGGGTTTCATATGGCGATAGTTGCTGCAATTCAGCAAGTGTAGCACCACTGGCTTCCTGTTTCTTATATTGAAGATAAAGACCAAAATTGAAGGTTAAAAACTTAGCTATTTTGTATTCGTTGTTGAAGTTCATGGCGTACTTATTATAGCCAGAACCTTGATAACGTGTTTTATTATCCTCAAACAGCAGGGAAGCATATGATTTTGAGCGGTCCGTACTCGCAGCAAAGCTCACATTGTACTGGCTGAGCACGGCCCGCCGGAGCAGCAGATCGCTGATCTGTTGGTGATTATTGATCTTACTCAGACTGTCCAGCCCGGAGTTCATCGCAGCTGTACTAATCTTGCCGTTTTTATTGGCATAAAGCAATTCCTGGGCTAAGGTTAAGGAATTGCTTAAATCAGTAGGAAAAGCGCCGGTGTACTGGTTGCCGCCCAATAACCAATTATTATTAAATGCCAGCTTCTCATATTTTACCTGGTTGGCAGAACTGGCTGTGGGCAGCAACTGATTAAGATCTGTTAGGGCCGAAATCCTGGTGAATACATTGGCATCAATCGTGAGCCCTCCTCCCGTCTTGGCTCTTTTTGTAGCAATAACAACCACGCCGTTGGCTGATCGGGCTCCCCATATTGATGCCGCGGCTGCGTCTTTTAGAACGGTGACAGATTCAATATCATTCGGGTTAATGGTCGAAAAGTCACTGGTAGCAAGCGGGAAACCATCTACAACGACGAGCGGATTCCGGTCTGCATATAAGGAGGTATTACCCCGGATAAGGAAACTGACACTTCCATCCGCATTTTCTTTACCCTGCATTCCCGCTACCATGCCCTGCAGCGCGGTTGACAGATTAGACACAGGCCTTTTTGATAATACATCCTGCCCCACCTGATCAAAAGATCCCGGCGCTCTTTCCTTTAAAAGGCTTTGATAACCGGTGCTTACCATTACTTCTTTTAATGATTCGTTTGCCACTATCAGGGAAATGTTTCCCAGATTGGCCCTCACCGCTACTTTTCGGGTTCGGTATCCCAAAAAACTAATAACAAGGGTATCTCTTTCATCAACGTCATTTAAAGAGAATTCGCCATTGACATTGGTAATCGTTACCTGGTTCCCCGTTTGAAGCTTAATACTTGCACCAACCAAACCCTGGCCTGCGTAATCCACAACCCTGCCCTTGATGTTGATTTCCTTAAAATAATCGATCAGCTTATCCAAAACTGATTTTTCTTTTGCTGAAATCAGGATGGTTTTATTTTCAATAGTGTAAGTCAGTGATTTGTTCTCCAGTACCTTATCCAGTACGTCTTTTAAAGGTGTATTCTTAAAATCTGCATTAATGAAACCTTTGTTAGTAATGTTATCAACCGATAACAAAAAATCATAACCGGTTTGTTTCTTGATTTCTTTAAATAATTGTTCAAGAGATATGTTATTTCTCTTTAATGTGATCTCCTGGGCAAAACTCGTTGCGCTAACCCGCGTAATAAGTAATAGTAATAAAATGCTGGTTAGTTTTAAATTCATGATCAACCGCTTTTTAAATAACCTGTTAATCCCCATAGAGTGCGGGGGATTGGCCCTGGTTATTTTTTGGCAATAGTAATTAGGCCCACTTAAACATTGGGTAAAAGTTTCATACATTTGATTCTCTGATTTTAGTGAATAAATTGTTGTTTCCGCAATAGTTTCCGGCGCGATCAGAGTTTGGATCAGGGGTGTTCGAGCACTCCTGATTTCTTTTCTAAAAGCCCTCTGTTATTGAATAATTAAGGGTCTCTCATATATCATCTAATTTAAATTGTTAGGGATTATTTTATTATTAGGGGTATCTATTTTGCTTTCACTATGATTAGCGATCCATTCACTTCAAAATGAATTTTTCCGGTCTTTTCCAGCATGTTAATCACTTCCGAGGCATTTTTCAACTTTGATACGCTTCCTAAAAAGATCTCCCTCTTAACAGCTTGATCCTGATACACTACTTTTACATTGTACCACCTCGAAATTTTACGCATAATACTTTCCAGATCCTCATTATTAAACAAAAACAACCCATTTTTCCACGCTATTGCCTCATCCAGGTCGGCAGCGGAGACCGCGATTGGATCAGCATCGCGTTTATTATCGATAAGCGCTTGCTGGCCGGGTTGCAAAACAACTTTTTGATTTTTACTTTTAACACTTATACTACCTTCCAATAAAGTAGTCTTTTCAGCAGATTCGTCGCCATAAGTATTAATATTAAAATGAGTGCCAAGATCTTCCACTATTCCATGGGGTGTTGCTACACGAAACGGAGCGAAGGGGTTATGAATAACTTCAAAATAAGCTTCTCCACTGATCAGCTCAATTTTTCTTTCTTTTGAACCAAATATTTCCGGGAACCGGATTGAGGTAGCTGAGTTTAACCATATTTTACTCCCATCCGCCAATACAATATTATAAATCCCTCCGGTAGGTGTCGTCAATGTATCATAAGCTATATTAGAAACATGATCGCCATTCTTTGCTTCATAAGTTAATTGACCGTCACTATTTTTGTTGACCCGGATATTATTTTTCGAAACCAATACCCCATGCTTTGCATCTGATAAAACTATTCTATGACCATTAGATAATGTTAGAATTGCTTTATTGCCTCCCGGTAATATATCCTGATTAACCTGAGCAAGGGAGTGCTTACCACTTTGATTGATGGTACTGAACAAAAAATACCCTGTAATTGAAAGGCATATTAAAACCAAAGCAGCAACACCTGAAATACGCGTCCACAAAACAAACCTGCGAGGTTGAGTTTTTTGCATAACAACCTGTAACTGATCCCAAAGTTCCAGCCGAACTTGTTCCTGATCATCCAGGTTAAACTGATCCCAATCGGTACTGCCTGGGGCAATACGGTTCATATAGGCATTGTATAACCCAAGTTCATGCTCTGTTGCTGTGCCTTTATCTATCTTCTCGATTAAATCCTGTAGTGATACTTTATCCATTCTTTATTCGCTGTTATATGTAAGGCACACAAAACCAGCATAACACCTGCCCGGGTATAAAAAAAGTTAAAAAATTATTACCTTATTGTAAATGACTGAAATTATATCAGCACACGTTAAAAGGAAAGAAAAATGGTGGCCATCCTGCTCAATGGTATACGCAGTTTTTTTAGGGCACGGGTAATATGATCATCAACGGTTTTTTCTGAAATACCTAAGCGTTCTGATATCTGTCGGTGACTGAGGTGTTCATCGCGACTTAACAAAAAAACTTCCCGGCACTTTTCAGGCAATTCTTCAATGAGTTGTTTAATAAAGTTTTTGAGCTCTTTAATTTCAAGGTCTTTAATTTCTTCAGCAACAATGTCGGTAGTCAGCACATCGTCCAATAAAGTTTCCCGTATTTTTCCCTGGCGTAGAAGGTTGGCGATTTTATATTTAGCGGCGGTGTAAAGGTAGCCTTGTAAACTGGTTTTTACATTAATCTGCAGCCTATTTTCCCATATCCAAAGAAAAATGGTTTGACATACATCCATGCTGTCAGCTTTATGACGCAGGGCATTATAGGCAGCAGTGAAAAGGAACTTCCAATGCCGGTTATAAATTTCAGTAAAAGCAATTTCATCACCTGCCTTTAATAAAGACAATAATTCCTGCTCGGTATATTTGCTGTAAACTGACATTGGCCCTTATCCAATTGCAATTTCGCATTATTTCTCAATAAAATTATAAATCGAGAATAAATTATATGGTTTTAATCCTAATTTGTTATTTTTTATTTCGGTCAAGGTCGTTCCGGAACGAGATATCTCCCCCTCTCCTGTTCCAATTTTTATCCAATGATAGGTATGCGAACCTAAAGTAAAGACACCAATACCCTTAGTAACATACATGATCTTATAAAAATCACGACGGTTTGGTGATAAATAATTCTTACAAGTATTCGGAGCCCCTGGGATAACATAAATATTCCTGGCCACAAATCCTTCACGGGATATGGGTAACAGATCCGACAGATCCAGAAACTAACTAATTATTTTTTGATCCAAATTTGTTTCAGCCATTCGATAGTCCCATTGATTAGGAAGAAATTCTCAGAACGGCACCAATTTATCTTCTTCTTATTTAAACTTCTATGCTTTCTTGTAATCGTTTTAAACTGCTTCTAAGAAGCAGTTTAAAACGATTCAACATAATTTTCATAGCGGATAAAATGTATTATGGTGCCACTTGAATTGTTGATGATTTTCAGCGGCAGATCTGTTGGAACCAACCCGTGCAAAAAACTCTGCCGCAATTCAGCGCTTGGTTATTCCGCCATTTTCATATCTCCAAATTTTACCAATTAGGGTTTTGCTTCATGGCGTTGTTGTCATTTATTTCTGTTAATGGGATTGGCCAAAGATTATCCCTATTCGCATTAAATGTTCGAGTTTCTGCAGTTACAGGTTGTCCGGTGGCCGGGTTTATGGCCCCCTGTGCCGGTCCGTTTAATACCTGTACTCCAATACCCCAACGTCGAATATCGAACAGGCGTGTGCCTTCAAAAGCAAGCTCTACCATCCGCTCTCTCCTATATAATTCACGTATTTTATCCTGCGTGTTATACACTGTTTCGTCGTAATTAGGCATGCCTGCACGATTTCTTATCATGTTCAAATAGCGTTTAATGTCAGGATTTGCCCAGTCTCCTGATTCCACCAGGGCTTCTACATAACTTAATAGCATTTCCGGGTATCGGATAACCATAAAATTTAAATTGCCGCTTGTACCTCTTGATACATCAGTAGAGTCCAGATATTTCCTGCACCAATAGCCGGTAAATGTAGACTGAGGTCTTCCAATGGCATCTGCCCCAGAAGTATTAAATGGATTCAGGAGACGGCCCACAAAAGTTTGGCCGGGACATAAAACACTCGCCACCAACCGTGGATCCCTGTTGTTATGATACAATGGATTTTTCCAATAGGCCATCAGACTATCATTACCTAGTTCTTGCAAGGTTTTCCCCTGCCGGGTTTCATAGGTATTGACCAATGCCGCGGTTGGGCTGAGTACAGCCTGCGAGCCTACAGAGGCGGGGCCGTACCTGAAAAACACTTGATTAGCCCCTTGAGGATTGATCAGAATTTCCTCATTATTCAGCAAGGCATTGTAGCCGAACAACTCGGAATAGCTATTGGCTCCCGGCGTGGATGAGGTGTATAACCGGTATACACTTAACCCGATCAGCTTCTGGGTATATTCAATTACTTTCGGATAATTTTTCACGGCAAGGTACAACTGTACCTGCATGGCATAACAAGCGCCTTTGGTAATGCGCTTTACATCGGAACTATTATAGGTTGCAGGCAGCAAGGTGGCAGCAGCATCCAGTTCTTTTGAGATGAAGTTTACATCTTCATCCTGGGTATTACGCGGGGTGTTCTGGGCGGCGCTAACCGTCAAACTTGTTGTAACGATTGGGATGGGGCCATAAAACTGGAACAATTTCAAATGAGCGTATGCCCTTAAGGCTCTCGCTTCGGCGGCATACCTTTCTCTAAGCACCGTATCCTGGATATATATCCGCTTATAATTTTCCAAAATGCGGCAGGCATTTCTGATATCCCTATAATTTTGACCGTATAAAGTGTTAGCAATATCTATAGAAGAAGTAGCTGTTCCGTTTACAAAATTCTGCCAGTCACTATAATTTGACCTATACACCACTTCATCAGTTATTCCTGACATGTCCATGTGGGCATTCGGCCAGGGAGCACCATAATTACTTAAGGAAGCGCTTGGAATGGCGTTCGTGTAAATCTGATCCAGGTATCCGCTCAACTGCTCCTGCGTTTGCCAAAATTGTGCGTCGGTCGTGGCGCTCGGATTATCCCGGGTTAAAAAATTGTCCTTCTTGCAACCGGCGAACACAGTTACAATCAAAATAAAAACTATGATGTATTTTATAATATATTTCATCTTTATGTCTTTTATGTTCAGATTCCGATTAAAATTTTAGATTGAGGCCGCATGTAAACATTTTCATGATAGGGACTGTATATAAGCTGCCTTGTGACTCAGGATCTACCAGTTTTACCGAAGAAAAAGTAAATGGATTTTGTGCATTGAAATATATCCTGAGTGATTTTACGCTAATCTTATTACACCAGTCCTGGGGAAATGTGTATCCTACCTGTATATAACGAACCCTTAGGAAAGCGCCATTATGCTTATAAAAATCGGAAAAGTCTAAGTTCCCCCCATCTACTATCCTCGGCAATGGCGCGTTGGTGTTTTGAGGTGTCCAGGTATCAGTCTGTGATTTTTGGGGAGTTGTCTCCTCGCCCCCGTTAAAGGGATTAGCCAATTGACCGGTATAAAATATATCAGAGCCGGATTGCCCGGAAACGAGAGCAGCAAAATCAAATCCCTTATAATTGAACCCTAGATTGGCAAAAAAGATATTGGTAGGATTTGTAGGCCCCAGGGGCACCCTGTCGCTTGAATTAATTATACCGTCGCCGTTGGTATCAACATATTTTATATCGCCGGCCTGCTGGCCCGATATTTTTGCAATTTTAGGATTGTCAATATCACCCTGCTGCAAGAGCCCGTTGGACCGGTAACCGTAATTCGCGTAAAGAGGCCCGCCTACGGATAAAATGGTATTGCCGTTAATGATAGGTTCATTGTTATTTAGCAATTGCATAACCCGGCTTGTTTGTCGGGTATACCCCACACCTGTATTGAAACTAAAATCTTTGGAAAATGCTTTGTGGTATTTTAAATTGACCTCCAATCCATCTACCCTCGCGCTAAAGGAATTCACTAACGGAGTGGTATTTCCGGTACCAATTCCCCCTGTTAATAGTGGTGGCGTTTGAAATAAAATATCGTTTGTCCTTTTATTGAACCAATCTATGGTGACATCAAAACCTGATTTTAAACTGATATCGGTACCGAAATTGAACATTTTAGTCCGTTCCCATTGAATATCCGGGTTGCCGATATTGTTTTCCGGGCCGCCGCCGTTAATCGTAGTTTGATACTGGTAAGGATTGACATTATTATTGCCAAGGCTTCCAAAGGAAGCCCGTATTTTCCAGGCGCTGATTTCATTTACCTTAAAGAAAGGCTCCCTGTCAACGTTCCATCCAAGGGCAATAGAAGGAAAATTGCCCCATTTATGGCCTGGGCCAAAAATCGATGAACCATCCCTTCGTATACCTGCTTCCACCAAATAACGTTCATCATAAACATAGGTCGACTTCACAAACATAGATCGTAAAGCTATATCTGTCAATTGGTTGGACGACAGTTCTTGCGTATAGCCACCTAAGATGCTAAAAGAGTGTTTTTCAAAATTTCGCTTATAGTCCAGATTTCCTCCCCATAAGAAATAGGTTTGCCCCCCATTCAAAGAAGAATTTTGTTCAAGAGGTATTGCTGAACCCTCAGATAAATAATTGTAATAATTATAATAAGTATGACTGGCCTGGTTTATCTTGGTAACACCGGAGCCAACGTTGTAGCTTGCCTGACCGTTAAAAGTTAAATTGTCCGATATTTTCCATTGTGGCCGCATATTGATAACGGCCAGATTGGAGGAGGTTTTCTGGCTTCCCGCCAATTCAAGTAAAGCGACCGGGTTCCAGCCTTCTCCTGTAAGTCCGTAAAAAGTATAACCTGGAGGAATGTAAGCCGGCAATTCACTGGCCGGCTTGGCAGGATATTTTGCTTCTACATTTGGCGGGGCAAGGTATAACCTGCTGTAAAAATAGGAAGTGTTGCGACCGTCCTGACCTACATGGGGTTCTGTTTGATCGGTCCGCGCGGCAAATAAGTCCGTGTACACAAAGAAATTTTTTGTTAAATCCACCGTAGTGTTTATCCGGACGGTGGTACGGCTGAATTTCGACAACGGGGTGCTCTGAAGCTCTTGCAACTGACCCAATTGGCTGGTATTATTGACATTTATCATAAACCGGGAAGCAGTATTACCACCAGAAACCAACAGCGAATGTTGCTGAATGGGTATCGCGTTCCGCAAGGTCAAAGATGTCCAGTTTGTATTGGGGTACTGTATGGGGTAACGGCCCGAAGCAGTCGAATCAATAGCTCCCTGGCTGTATGTAGGGGTACTGCCTGCATTGATGCTTCTCTGGTTGATCATTTTCATATAAGTAGGGGCATCCACAAAATCTGGCTTATAGGTAGGTTGTTGAATACCATAGTAACCGTTGTACTCAACATTGATAGTGCCCGCAACTCCCCGCTTGGTAGTGATTACAATTACCCCGTTTGCCCCGCGCGCGCCGTACATAGATGCGGCAGCGGCATCTTTTAACACCGTAATACTGGAGACGGTGTTTGGGTCCAGGTTATTCATATCATATGGAACACCATCTACCAATACTAAAGGGGATGTACTATTAACAGTAGCAACGCCCCGAATGGTTATATTGGCCTGATCACTGCCAACCAACCCACTACCCTGGCTAACCTGAATGCCGGTGCCGCCGCCTTGTAAAGCCTGGGAAAGCTGCACTACGGGCTTGTTTTTTACGTTTTCCATATTGATGGATGTAACGGAGCTGGCAATTTCCCGTACTTTTTGCTTCGCGAGTCCCGTAACGATCACCTGATCCAACTCCGATAGGGATTGACTAAGGGAAATCGTAAGGTCTGCCTTCCCCTTTCTTACCAGATAATCCTGGCTTTTATAACCAATCATGGTTATTTGCAAAGTGCCGTTGACCGGCACGTTGTCAAGTTTAAAAAAGCCATTGGCATCCGTCACTGTCGCTACGGTGGAGCCAGCCAGCCTGATCAAAACCCCCTGAAGCGGAAGCGGAGGATCTTTGGCCTCAAAAATACGTCCAGCGATAGTTACCGACTTAGCTGTATCGGAAACGGGTTGTTGTTTTTTTGACACCACTACCGATTTATTAATGATCGTATAGGTCAAAGGTTGCCCGTCAAACAGTTTTTTTAAAACATCGTTCAATTCCACGTTTTCCATCCGGATAGTCACTGGCCTGGCTTCATTTAGCATAGATGTTGGATAAAGGAAATCAAAACCGGTTTGATTACTGATCTTTTCAAAAACCAGGTTTAAAGGCATATTCTTTTCAGATAAAGTTATTTTCTGTGCAAAAGCAGTTGCGCTTACTTGTAAGATTGTTGTGAGCAACAAAAACGTGGTCAACTTCATGATCAACAGAATATTGGTTGTACGGCCGTATAGCCCCACATAAAAATTAGGGTGAATTTTATTGTACATTTGTACGTCATGATTTAATGCGGATGCCTGCTCATTAGGATTGACTTGGGCATTCCGCGGTAGAATAATTGGTTAATTATTTGATTAAATCTGGCTTAGGCTATTCCGGCGCCAACCGGAATGGCTCTTTTATGCCAGGGATTAAGTAAGCGTTTTTATTATATAATGGTAACCTCCTTTCCATGTATTTTAAAATGAACTAATCCGGTAGATTCCAGCATCTGCAAAACCTGGCTGATATTTTTAAATCGTGATATTTTGCCATTTAACCCCTCGTTGGTGACGGGTCCCTTGTAAATAATATCGACATCATACCAGCGGGATAACTGGCGCATTATTTCAGGTATCTTATTATTATTGAACCTGAAATAGCCATTCTTCCAGGCAATTGCTTCCTCTACATTAGCATCTTCAATTACCTTAATGCCTTGATCCGCTGAGTCAACATTTAATCTTGACTGTTGTCCGGGTTTAAGTATGACCTGCCGGTCTTTAGCAGAAAGCTTAACACTACCTTCTATCAGGGTGGTTTTAATCAAATGCTCATCATCATAAGCATTTACATTGAAATGTGTACCGATATCTTCCACGACCTGACCGCCGGTAATCACTCTAAAAGGGGATTTTGCATTATGAATTACCTCAAAATATGCCTCACCAGTTAATTCTACCTTCCGTTCTTTTCCGGTAAAGGCCGCGGGATAACGCAAAGAAGAAGCTGCATTGAGCAATACTTTACTGCCGTCAGGCAGGATCACCTGATACTGGCCGCCCTTGGGTGTAGTCATGATATTATAAAGTACCTGTTCCGGAGTCAAATCAGCATTTCCGGTACCTGCCTTATAAACTACCTGACCTTTTACAGTATTGGTAATAATGGTGTTGTTTTGATTTGCAAGCTGTCCGGATTGGGAATTGTTTAATAGAATTTGCCGGCCATTCGATAACGTTAAAATAGCCTTATTACTCCCAGGAGTAATATCATCCATTTTATTTTGAGTAAGCTGTGCCTGGTTATTTGATTTGTGAAATAAGTAATAGCCACCGATGGAAAGAAACATCAAAATCGAGGCTGCTGCAACCATCCGGGGCCAAATAAGACGTTGCTTCCTGTGCGGAACCCCATTCAGATTATTCCATATTTCGTCTAAATCCTCTTTACGATCAGACAAGGAAATATCTTCGTTCTGCGGGTCTTCATAGGTGAAATACCAGCTCTCCATAAAAGCAATCTCATCGGGAGTACATTCCCCCGCCTTATATTTATCAAATAATTGATAAAACCTTTGTTTCTGCATACACTTATTTCAGGTTGTAAATGACTGGTTAAAGGATAAGGCAGGAATAAAGGGCCCAACATGTAGATGAAATGAAAATAATTTTCAAACAATAATAAATGGAGTAGCTTAATATTTGATAAGAAAAATTAAAAAGCCCAGTAGGCCCAGTTTAGTTCTTAAAATTTTAAGCGCGTTGGATATTTGCCGGTCAACGGTCTTTTCGGAAATATCTAATTGTTCTGCAATATCCTTGTGGTTTAAATGAGATTTTCTGCTTAATTCAAATACTTTACGCATTTTGGTTGGTAGCGCTAGAATTTCGTTTTCTATTAACTCTGAAAACTGCTTTTCACGTATCCGGTAATCTGTTAATACAGCTCCCGTTCGGGAAAATACTTCCATTGAAACAATATATTTATCTTTAACTTCCTGGTGAGCGAATAAATTCAGAATATCATTTTTTAATGAGGTATATAAATACCCCGATAAAGTAGAATGGAGGTTTATTACTGACCGTTTTGTCCAAAGATTGGAGAAAACATCTTGTACAAGGTCTTTCGCTTCTTCTCTGTTCCCTAATTTCTTATAAGCATGGTTGTGCAATATGAACTTATATCTGTTATAGATTTCGGCGAAAGCTTCCCGGTCATCTGCCTTTAATAAGTCGAACAATTCAAAATCCGTAAGTCCGTTTGTCGGTGTCAAGGTTTATATGTTGATACCATAAATTAGTTTCTTAAACAATTACGCTATATTCAAAGACCGGTCAATTGCACCAATAATAAGCCCCTAAAAATAGAGAAATAGATTAAAGGTAAAAAATAAGTTCGGATTTAAAATAGGATATGGAGCGGTCTATAAAAGCATCGCCAAAATTTAAATTTTCGGCAAAGACTGATAAAGTCATGCTTCTATACGATTCCCGTAAAAGAAAAAGGACGGATAACCGTTTTTCTCCTTGTTGCATACATACAGATCATCACTTGCAGTGCTTTGCTACTTTCTTCCAAAAAGTTTGACTTGGCTATTACATGTCTATTCTAAAACACTCAACTATATAGCGAGCGTCCTCGCCGTCTGATCAGTGCCATTTTATCCTTTCTTCCAAACCAGGGTGTTCCATCCAGCGAAATTTTGGATTTTAACTGTTCTGATTGCTGATCTCGTTAGTTGCTTAGGAATATCTCTATCCTCTCCATAGCTTCGGGTTAAATTATTAGGAATATTAATTAACCACAAAAACTTTTTTAATAAGGTTATCGGTAACGATTGATATGTGTTTATTGAATGATTCATTGAGTAGTCTAAATACCACATTATAATACATTGAAAATAAAAACCTTACAGGGACGGCTCGATTCCCGCTCTGAGTACTTAAGGAAACAACACATGGTCGTTGTTTCCTTTTTTTATGTCAATAAACCCCTCCCTGCCCCTCCCGTTGGGCTACTGTGTGTACACATCTTTTCAATGAACTAATAATTTAAAAAAGCTGCTCCGGAGGAGCAAAATGTCGGTAGAAATAATGAAATCCTACCTCTCTTTAGTACCATCGGTACTAGACTAGCCGACTTCATGGTTATTAAGGCATTATTATTTACCCTACGAAGTTAAAAAGTGACGTACCTACGGCACGTGAAATTTCTTTTGATCCCGGTTCTACCGACATTCAGCCCCTACGGGGCATATTGAAAAGATGTGTACACACAGTAGCCCGTTGGGAGGGAGTCGCACATGCCCATACTTTCTTTTGATCTTCCGAACACTTGTGGTGAAAATATCATTAATATCCATATACATACCGCTATTTACATTTGTAAATGCTGTTTACAGTATCTTCGAGCACCCATTGATGGTAGCTACTGCGTATAAATTACGGTGCCTCCGTTGGCCGACAGCGTCATAGTATATTTTGTGTTCTGCGTAATTTTTTTGGTATTATAAGCAGCATCAATACCTTGACCATCCTGAATAATGTTCACCATTTTACCGGCAAGCATGGGGAGTGTTACTTCAATTACTTTGTTACTATTTTCACCATTAATAGCTGCTACATACCACCGCGTTCCTTTACGGCGGGCTATAACGCAGTATTTACCCGGATAGCCATCTATAAAGCGGGTTTCATCCCAGGTAGTTGGTACAGTTTTGATGTAATCAAACAAAAATGCTGGTTTGTCTTTTAGGTTATCAGGCGTGAGGCCCCAATGCTGTACGGCCGAAAAAAACACCACTGCAGTAGCCATTTCAAAAGCGTCGGTTGTGCGGCGTATGGAGCCTTTAGTTTGCGTACGGCTCAGGCGGCTGTTCAAAAAAACAGGCCCAAAATCCATAGAAGCCACCGCATTACGGGTAAAGGGATAGATGGTTGCCGTAGATGGATACCGGTCACTGAAAGCTTGCTGAAAATATAAGTTTTCAGAGGCCAGCACCGCTTCGCTGGTCACATAATTAGGATACATTCTTTCCCAGCCCCGTGGCAGCGTAGTGCCATGAAAATTGACGTTCAGACCGTAAGTGGCGGCATCTGTCAGGATATCCTGATAAAGTTTCATCGTGGCTTGTTTATCGCCCCCGAAAAAATCTATTTTTAAGCCCTTCACACCAATCTGTTGCAGCCATTCCATTTCTTTTACGCGGGCATCATGAGTGTCCATTTTATCTTTTGGCGTTTGCTGGGTTCCGTTCCAGTTTCCGTTGGAATTGTACCAGAGCAATATGCCGACATTTTTAGATTTGGCATAATTCACCAGATCGACCATTTTCTCTTTTCCAATATTCGCATCCCAAAAAGCATCTATCAGAACAAACTCACACTTTAAAGCAGCTGCCAGGTCAATATAGGTAACTTGGTCGTTATAGTTGCAACTGCCATCCTGCCATACAATCCAACTCCAGGTAGCCCTACCCGTTGGAAATATCTTAGCAGAAGTCACCAATGGTTTGACCACATCGGTTGCAGCAGTAGATTCCACAATGGGTTTTAAAGTATTTCCGAGGGCAATTGTTTTCCACGAAGTTTGCATTGGTAACTTTGCTATGGCCGTGGCCAACCCGATATTATTATTTTCTCCCGGTTGAGGGAAAGCAATCGTATATAAACCTTTATCTCCATCAGATAATCTGGTACCCACATAACCTGAATCAACCCCAGTTTCCGATATCAGCAGCCAACCTTTTATTACCCAAATGAAATAATGCCGGAAAAGTGTAACCCAATCCATAGGTTGACTTTGAACCCACCGGTTCTTCACGGGTATATTCTTCTTCATAGGAAGGCTTGGAGTGTTCATAGCCAATCCCTGCTGTTGCCTGTGGAGTGATAAAGGTTGTGGTACCGGCAGGCAAATTAAAGCCCGTTGTTTCTTTTTCAATAGTGCAACTAATTTTACCTTTCCCATTTTGAGGGATCAGGTAGGAAAATGCTGCGTCTGTATTTGTTAGCCTGAAAACGACAAAAATGGTATCATTCGCAGCATTAACATAACCACATTTCAGTTCATTAGCCTGGTAGTTAACCCGGCCTATTTTGGAGCGGTTAAGCGTATATGATTCTTTTACCCCGCGGATCACATGGCTAACCAGTTTCAGGTTTTTCGAAAAATCACCCACCGAACTTACTAAACCAAGCGGCGATTTTCCCAGAAACTCATTACCGGCATAACTAATATTGTAGTAGGGGGTGCCGTCAGTAATTTTAATGTTCAATTTTACTTTACCATCAGGGCTATTTGCATTAACATCTGTTTGCGCATATGTAGTTATAGAAAGCAGTATCAAAAACAGGTTTAAAATAATTGACTTCATCGAACTGGTAATTGGTTATCTTGTAATGGAAAATTGGCGGCGATCGCCAACCCTCTTTAATATTGTCGAAAATACACTTATTTTTTAATTTAGTAAACCAACTATCTTTGTAGGATGGAATCAAAATTATTTTCTTATAAGGTTGAGGGCGTTGTGCTTGAGCCTGTAAATGACAATCTCAAAATCAGTCCCATTTTCGACAGAAAAGAAGTGTTAGAAAAGGTTAAAGAAATTTTAAAAGAAGATAATTTTACGCTTGATGAACGGACAATAGAATATAACATTGAAGCGGGTCAGCTTTACCTTCAAGGTCTGGCCATAAAACATCCTGAATCAAAATCAATTGGCTTTAGGATAAACAATTAATCTTTGCAATGGTCATAAGGTATACTAAACCGCATAGTGCAGCCCCGCTGTGCTTCGCTTTCTACCTGAATACTTCCTCCCTGTAATTCAATTAATTGCTTGCAAAGATATAATCCTAAACCTGTTCCTGGTTTCCCGTGAGTGCTATTCGCCTGATAATAACGGGTAAACAACCGTGCCTGCTGTTTCCTTGGAATACCTATACCGGTGTCTTTGATGCTAACTTTCATTACAGATTGTTGTTCATTAGCTGAATCTACCATGACCATAACTTTAACACTACCTTCATCGGTATATTTGATCGCATTGCTCAAGAGATTAAGCATGATCTGTTTCAGTTTTAATGCATCTCCGCTAACCGTTTTTTCCTCATTACCGGTAAACTCTGGGATCAACGAGATTCCTTTCCGCTCGGCCATAAACCTCATACTTTCTATGGCATCCATTATTGCTTTAAAGGGATTAAACTCAATCTTTATTAACACTTCGCTTTGACCATACTCCAACTTGCTTATATCCAGGGTATTGTTGAGTGTTTCCAGCAACATCGTGGTGGATAGACTGATGGATGCCGTTTTATTTTCCTGATCAGCTGAAAGATGGGTTTTATTCAGCATATAGACGGCTCCGGTTATCCCCATCAGTTTGTTGCGTATCTCGTGGCTCATGATGGCCAGTAGCTCGGATTTTTGCCCAGCCAGCGTAACTGCTCTTTCATTTTCAGTTAAATAATTTTGTTCCGCTTCCGTAACTTTACGGATATAAACAATAAGCAATACAATAAATAACAGGATCAGAACGATTGTAACTCCTATAAAGGAATCCATATCGCCGGTGGTTGACCGATATTGTTGCAGGATTTCATCGCGGCTTTTTTCCCGGGCTATTAAATCGGTATCCTTTAATTGCTGTAAAAGCCGGTGAAGTTGCGCGAGCAAACTTAGATTGGCCGCTATGAGTTGTTCATTAGAACGCAGGATATAACTATTTTGTAGTTTTAACTGCTTTAGTAATTTTTGAAGTGCATACTTATTATTCTTAATAAGTGACGAAGCTATCGAATCCTTGTTTTGTTTTTCATGTATCGTTATTACCTTAACCGGGGTTCTATTAGTAATCGCATCCCTAATACGCCTGATCATCCCACTTTTGTTAACTCCGCGCCTGGTGCTCACCGTTGTATCTACTGTAGTTTTATTTCCTTTATGATTGGCGGCTATAGCCGCCTTGTTCCGATGTGACGCGTTAATGTTATCAATACTTGTTACATTTAACAGTGAATCAAAGCGATGTCTCAGTTCAAATAAGTTTTGGGAAACAGCAAGTTTTTGTTCCAATAAACTTGCGATATGTGGTTTGCTAGCCGAAGAATGTAGTATACTGTCAGCCTGATATTTCTTTAGTAACGTGTCTACCTGATGAAAGATGTTGTTAATTTTCCGCTTGTAAAGATCCAGTTTTCCGGCATCACCATTCGAACTAGCTTGCTGAAAGTCATTTTCCGCACTGTTTAGTTCCAGCAAAATGTTCCCGATATCCGGTTCCCGGGAAGATTTCATTAACTGAAGACTTAGCTTGTCCAGCTTTTGAGCAATAACATGTTTTAAGATAAATGAACCCGTTGTGACAATAAAGGTAAAGAGTAGAAATATGATAAATAGATTGCGGATGCTTTTGGAAGCAACCCCAGATATGGCTAAATTTTTATTCATAGATAAACGCTGCATCCTTCTAAAAAATTTCTTCTTCAAAATGCATCAAAATCGATGCTGGAATCAGGCTGTAAATATATTCAGTAATACTATCATAATGATATATATTAAAATATCCCAATATATACTAGTGAATCACAGCCTTTATATATTATATGCTTAGATACTGTAAACTAAATAAGGGGCTGCCATGCAGCCCCCCGTTCATCAACTAACAACATAACAATACCCCTATTTGCCATTACGTTGATGGTCTCTTTCTGGCAGTTAGTTTTTTAGCCAACCGGTTTTGTTTGTGTTCTTCATCGCCCAAAATAATCCCCCAGGATTTCAGGCTTTCTACTCTGTCAAATATAATCTTCAATACTGCTATAACCGGAATGGATAAAAACATGCCCGGAATTCCCCAAACCATCTCACCTATAATTACACCGAGCACAGTGATCAGTGCATTGATCCGGACTTTTGATCCGACAATTACTGGTAATAACACATTACTATCAATCAAATGCACCACAATCAGGGTAACGATTACGAATATCACCTTACTGGCCACGGCAGCAGTTGCAAAGGTGATCAGTGAACTGATTACTAAGGCAGTGAATATGCCGATATAGGGAATGATATTAAAGAGGCCGGTGATCAAACCCAATAATACTGCATATTTAACACCCAGTGCTAAAAAGACAAGGCATACCACAGTGGCAACAATAGCCATTTCAATGAGTAATCCAATAATGTACTTCCTGATGATATATTGTACCTGTTCAATAATATCATGGACTATTTTTTTATTCTCATCCAGGAATACGGATTCCAGGAACTTCATGATCAATCTCCGATATAATAAAAAGAAAAAAGTATAGATAAAGGTGAACACAAAAAAGAGCAACATCGAAGACAAGGACAATAGCGTGGCACTGACTACGGCTGTTCCTGAAGACATCATTTTATTAGTAGCAGAATGCACATAGGTTAGCTGCTTAGTTGCATCAATATGCACGGTATTCGCTACCCAATCCTGTATCGTGTTGATGGATTTACCTAGTTGCTGTTGGAATTGTGGCCAGTCCTGGGCAAGTCCGGAAACCTGGGAACCAATCACATATAAAACGATCCCGATTGATCCCAGTAAGATCACAACAGAAAGCATAGATGCCGCACTTCTGGGCAACCTGACTTTATTCTCTAAAAATGCAGCTAAAGGCAATAACAGAATAGAGAAAAGACAGGAAAAAATTAATGGAGAGAGAATCTCTTTAGCCACGATAACGATATAACATAACGCGATTAAGATAAAAAGCACGCAGGCTAATTTGATATAAAAAGGCAATGCCTTGAACTGTCGGATATCCATATTATTAAAGTTGAATTTATTAATTTCTACCACGGAACAGGAAAATGATCCATATAATGAGGGCGATCACAATTACCACGGCGGTTACCCCCACAACAGCTCCGGCTTTGAAAATTCTGCCGATTATTGTGCAGCTGTTCAAAAAACACATTAATAATATTAAAAGGATATTTAAATGTTTTGATTTCATTTCGATCGTAAATAGCTTTATAAATAGGGCCGGTCATTTCAACCGGCCTTACTGTAAAACAATAGTTATATATAGGTTAATATGTCAGTTGCACTATCGAGCATCATTTTTGACTCTATTTGCGGTACTTTTTCCCGGCAAATAGATCTGGAACCCGAAGGAAAGATTCAGGTTACTTTGATAACCGACGTTTCCAAAACCTGCCACGCCATTGTACTTAAGCAGCGTTTCCAATCCAATACTTGGTGTAATAAAATAAGCAAAGCCGGGGCCGAAGCCCAGATTAAGGCCATTGGTATGCCCTCCTCCATCGCTCACATTGGTGCCCCCAACACCTACTGTCGCTTCTCCAAAGAAACGTCCATGGCGTAAAATTTCTACATCCTTGCCGGTATAGTAACGTCCTAATGCGCCTACACCATAATTGGTGGTAGTACTGGAACCTTTAGCAGTCTGGATGCCCAGGTTGGCATAAGCACCAAGCGCTACATTATCCTGTACAAACCAGGCCGCTTTAGGTGTCAGGTCTACGCTAAACACTTTCGAACCGTCCAGGCCCAGGTTGAGGTTTGCGAAATTTCCGCCGACTAATACATTGCCTTTTTGAATTTGAGCATGGGCAGAAAACTTTAGTGCAATTATTGCAACGAAAGCTAAAAGAAGTGATTTTTTCATATCCTGTATTATAATGGTTGATTAAATTAGGTAGATTAAAAAGCCAGGGCAGTCCTATAGGGATGCCCTGGCAATGATTGATGATTAATATAAAGTGAATTCAACCCTACGGTTAGCCTGACGACCTGCTGACGTTTTGTTAGTTGCAATAGGTTGGTTTTGACCATAACCGGTAGCCTCAATACGTGATGCATTAGCGCCTTTACTCACTAAGTAAGATTTGATTGACTCTGCACGGTCTTTTGATAAACGCATGTTCAAATCTTTTGAACCAGTGTTATCAGTATGTCCTGCTAATTTCAAGCTAAAGTTTTTCTCTACAAGTAATGAAGCAACCCTGTCTAAACTTGGTAAAGAGTGCGCACGGATAGTTGATTTACCTAAATCAAATTCCAGGTTTTTGATCGCGTCTTTAACAACTTTTCTGTCTTCTTCAGTTACATAGATAACTGGTTTAGCAAGCGGGCAACCTGAACCATCTACTTTTGTATTTGGAGGAGTGTTAGGGCACTTGTCATTAACATCAACAACTCCGTCACCATCGCTGTCTGTTGTTAATTTAGCCAAATTTGCATTAGTAGTGTTCAAATCATTTCTTAACTCATCATTTTTAGCTTTTTCTGCGTCAATTTGTTGTTGTAATAAGGTTTTTGTTTGTTGATTTTGCCATAAATATTCTTTACGCATGGACGACACCGGGTTGTGTGTTGCCATTTGTGGCTTTTTACGGCTACCCAAAGCAAACTCTAAACCAATGTGCGCATAAGAAAACCGGTCATTAGTTGATCCGTAGTTATTACTATCAAAATTGTCAGATTGAACAAAGTTAACCTGGTAACCTAAATCAAGATTTACACCTGGAGCAAGGTCAAATTTCAAACCAAGACCAACCGGAATAAAAACTTCTTTGGTGGCTTTTCCGTCTGCTCTGAAATTAGTTTCCTGACCGCCTGCATTCGTAATTTTTTGAGTGTAGCTCATATACCCACCACCCACAGTTAAATAAGGCTGTACAAATGGTTTGTCATGGCGCCAGTTAATATTAGCCAGTGTAATGTTGGCGCTTAATGCGGCCGACCAGTTAATATTGGTACTAAATGAGCTATAAATAGAATTGCCCGATGCGTCTACCTGAGCGCTATTATTACCTTTTACTTTACCGCGCAAGAAATCGGCTTGTATGCCGAATGATGGTAAAATTTGGGCTTTAATATATCCACCGTACCCTATCTGTTCGGTTGGGTTTTTAAAATCTTGCCTGCTATTAGTACCGAAAATAGTGTAAGGAGTTAGCATACCACCATGAACACCTACTGACCAGGTGCGCAGTCCACCACTTGAAAATGGTTTTACGTAATCAGTACCTAAAGACGTACTGTCAGGGGTTTGTGCAAATAATTTACCACCTACCATTAGTCCTGTTAGTAGTAGTGTAGCTCTTTTTAAATTTGATTTGTAAGTCATTTTCTTTTAATATGTCGTTATTTTTCAGTTTTGAGCAACGAGTTATTCCATTGCCTTAATTAACGACAAGTAAACAAATGACATGCCTGCTATAAGGATATCCGACGTAAAGCAGATCTGGATCGACAGAAAACCTTACCCATCCGTCGGAGGCAAACAGGCTAAAGAGGCGGCGTATAAGATTTAGTGCAACCCGGGTAGTTAACGATTAAATCTTCCTTCCCTGCCATAGGATTTGGCCGAATATTGCTGCATATTATTTAAGCCATTGTTCCAAAACATCTTTGAAACTGGATTTATATTGCTCGGTTACAGGTATACTTATTTTTCCGATCCTGATATTATAATTCTGTATGGCCACGATCTTGTCAAGAGATACGATAAAGGAGCGATGTACCCGCATGAATGATGTATTAGGTAATCGTTTTTCAATATCTTTCATGGTTGTCAGCGCTTTAATGAAATTATTTTCATTGATATACACCTTGGCATAGTCCTTATCACCTTCTATATACAGGATATTACTTAATTGGACCCGAATCAGCTCATGATCCACCTTTAATATAATAAAATCATGGGCCGATAGCTGTATTTCATTTTTCACTGGCTTTTCGATTCCTTCGAAATATAATTTAGCCTTATAAGCCGCCCCGAAAAAATCTTCATAAGAAACGGGCTTCAGTAAATAATCAAGCGCGTCGACTTTGTAACTTTCAAGCGCAAATTCTTTAGATCCGCTGACGAAAATAATTCTTGGGGCCCTCTGTAAGTAATGTGCGTGCAGCGTTTTAGCCAGGGTCATGCCATTAATATCCGGCATGTGAATATCAAGAAACATGAGCTGAACGTTTCCATTTTCTAAAGCCTTCAGGGCATCTGCTGCTTTCGAATACGCAGCTATTAAATTCAAAAACGGTGTTTGAAGAGCAAAATCCTGGAGAAGGCTTAATACAATGGGGTCGTCATCAGTAATTATACAGTTGATTATCATTTGAATGTGTTTGTAACGACTTTAATTGGACAACCAGGCAAAATCAGGAGATCGCTTGCCGAGTTAAAGCTTTATTAATTAGCCGAGCAAATTCTGAACCAATTTCAAGCAGTTATGTATTCCGTAAGGTTTTTAATTGTCAATAGAGATTTTAATATTTCATTATTATCCATTTTTCATTCTTTTGATCAGCATATTAATGGCGAATAATTTAACTCTTTTCTTGAAAATCAAGCTTGATACCCCAATGATAAGATAAAGTATCATTATACAACCAAAGCCTGCCCAGGAGGAGCTCATTAATTGCGTTAATAGACATGCCAGTGTAATGCCTACAAACAAAAAAAACAATAGGATACATACGATTATCATCAGGCCTACAATGATCTCAGAAGCCATGAATGTGCCTTTTTCAATAGCTTTATATTTGGTAAGCAAGAAACGGGTTTTGACATATTCTTTGAACTGATCAGTAATAGGCGGTGGGGAATATTTATTTGCTGCCATATCTTTAAGCTGATTCTTTATTTATCTGGGAATCAGCGGTTATTGAGGTTTATACATTTATCAGATCAATGGTTGTTCAAAAACAATAATTGATCGCTTTATCTGAATGAGAAATGGCAAACAAAGTAAATGCCTACTATAAGAGTATCCGACAAAAAGGTAATTCGTATCGACAGAAAGTCTATCCTATTAGTCGGAACCATGACACCTTATGGAAATGTGTATAAGATTTAGAACCAGACTGTTTTTATAATGGCAATATGAACAAAGGCCCCCCAGAAATGCATTGGGCAGAACATCCTCAATATTTTCGGGATACGATCACCGATTACAGCAGTAATAATGCAGTAGTTTTTTGCAAAATTGATTTTATGATGGTTTCCATGTATTTATTGAGCAAACGTTATGATCTTTTAGCAAAACACGTTGTAAACGTTGGCGATCGTTTTGACTCAGATAAGGAAATAGTAGCCTATTTAAAAGCAAGGGTACAGCGTTTTGGATCGGTCGATAAAAAACATATGCTTTCCATATTTTAAAATTTGCAGCGGGCTCAAAACCAGCAGGGATAATGATTATTGTTTACAGGCATATATCATTTTTTTCTGATATAGATATGCTTGGTATTATTTTTACCTGTTTCCCGTTCATCAATCTCAAATTTATTCATGCTTTTGATTAAAGGTAACATCTTGGAAAAGCCATAATTTCGGGGGTCGAAGTCCGGTTTCTTTTTCAGCATTAAATTACCCAAGTCTCCTAAATAAGCCCAGCCATTGTCATCACCAAGGTCAGTAATACTTGCTGTAAATAATTTGATGGTTTCCGGATCGATCCTGCTTAATGGTGTATCTAACGCTTTTTTTGCTTTTTTGGAAGCTGATCTATATTCGCTTTCGGTTTGAGTGGCAGTCTCCTTTTTTAGAATTTCGATATAGATAAACTTATCACAAGCAGTTATAAAAGGATTCAATGTTTTCTTTTCACCTATCCCAATAACTTTCATACCTGCTTCACGCAGCCTGGTGGCCAGTCTTGTAAAATCACTGTCACTGGATACAATACAAAAGCCATCTACCTTTCCGGTATATAGGATATCCATAGCATCTATAATAAGTGCGCTATCCGATGCATTCTTTCCTGTTGAATAGCTGTATTGCTGGATAGGAGTAATTGCATTTTCTAATAATACATTCTTCCAGCCGGAAACAGTTGGTTTCGTCCAATCGGCATAAATCCTTTTAAAGGTAGGTGTGCCGTATTTAGCTATCTCTTCGAACATCTCTTTCACGTTGGCATAGGGTACATTGTCCGCATCAATTAAGACAGCTAATTTCAGATCTTTCTGGGTTTCTATCATTGATCCATATTTTATAATTATTGCCAGCTATTAACCCTACTGAACCGTTGAATTAATAATTGATAGTATAAAGATAAGATTCTAAAAGCGCTATTTTTTTCTGTTAACCAGATAGAAATACCATCGGAAAAATAAATAAGCCGTGGATATTATATAGCAAAAAACATAGCTACAGCAGCAGCACCCATTGTTACAAAAGTAAACCACAGCAAAGTTTTAGATAACCAGCCGCTTTTATATTGATCCATAATTTTTTCGCTAGCCGCAATTTTGATGATCAAAAACAAAAGCGGTACAGCTGCAACACCATTTAATACCGCGGTATATACAAGCGCTTTAACCGGGTCAATTCCTACAAAATTAATGATCAGGCCAATTAAGGTAGCAATAGTGATTACACCATAAAAGCCATGTGCCCGCCTCAATTTCAGATTAAGACTTGCTTTCCAGTCAAAAGCTTCGGAAACCGCATAAGCAGCAGAACCTGACAGTACAGGAACAGCCAATAATCCAAGTCCAATAATCCCTATTGAAAAAATGAGTTTAGCGAGAAATCCGGAATTTGGGAAAGAATGAACTAAAGGTTCCAGCGCTTTAGCTGCATCGGCCGCATTCTTAATGTCTTTTACACCACTTTGATGTAATACAGACGCTCCAACTAAAAGTATGCACCAGGTTGTTATTTCTGAGATGATCATACCTATAGTATTATCTTGCCGCATAGCTTTAATGTGCAGCCAGCTGATTGCGGGTTTACCTTTCCTGAACAATCCCTTTGCTTTCTCTTCTTCAACTTCCTGAGAGGCTTCCCAAAAAAACATATAAGGAGTAATGGTCGTACCAAAAACTCCGGTGATGATGAATAGGAAAGCGAAACTAAATTCAACATGTGGTATTACCGTTGCTTTGAGTACCGTTCCCCAATCCTGATGAACAATAAAAACAGTGATGGGATAGGATAGTAAAGCCAGCGCCAGCCATTTTAAAATCCGGGAATAAACCTTATAATTGGTAAATATCTCCAGCAAAAGAATACCAGCCGTAAATACCAAAGTAAGAATAACAAAAGGGACGGGTATCAATAATTGCGCAGCAGCAGCCATCGCGCCTATATCAGCACCGATATTGATCGTATTTGCCACAACCACCAAACCAACAACACCGTATAGTACTGGGCGGCTATAATGTTCTTTTACTACCGCAGCTATGCCTTTACCGGTTACCAAACCAATTCTTGCACAAGCCTCCTGTACAGCCGTCATAAAAGGCAGCATATATAATGCTGTCCATAACTGTCCGTAACCAAACTGGGCACCCGTTTGTGAATAGGTGGCTATACCAGACGGATCATCATCTGCTGCACCCGTGGTTAGGCCAGGCCCTAAAACAGTCAGCCATTTCCAGATACTTTTCTTTGGTGGTTTATTGGTTCCCTTAACAGTCATGGATAGTACGCTTATACGTGTGTACTTGGAATTTTTAATTCCACTAAAGTTAACGTAAAAAAACTGAACCTGGACCTTACTATATTACCAATGAGATGCTGGTATCTGTGACCTTTACCAACGGAGTAGACAATTCTAATATTTTATGTACTTTTCGGCATCCTTCCGCTGATACCAGAAAAGTATAACGCCATTTCTTTAATATGTGACATTTTAATCCAAGCAAGGATTAAGACGCTTACATTTCAATAATAAAATAATTGTTCTTTTAGATATTTGGGAGATACTAAATATAACTAAAAATGTGTTTGCCATAGATTTTAATGGTAAAATTCAATGGCAAATTGAAAGAATGAGGAGCCTCCATTGTATGATCTGAATAGATTACGAGCACCGGTATAGCTAAACTATCTCATTACCTATCACAGTGCCTGTGTTTGACTCTACAGATGGTATGTGAAAGCTCCCCAAAAGTGCACGGGATAACCTCAGCACCAATGGACTGTGCCCCCTCCCCGAGCAATATTACTTTATTTGCTATTTATTAGTTATTTTAATCCAGATAATTAATTGTCAAAATAGGATACACATCATTGTGTAAATTCCTAATAAAACACGGATGCTACATAATTACTTTAAATATTTAAACATTACGCCAGTTGAAGAGCGTTGGGGTCTGTTTGTTACGGCTGTGGGTTATTCAAAAGTTGAACCCAATGATAATTACCCTAATCAGGTTCATCCACAAAGCCATCATTTAACCTGGAACCGTGGGCGTATATTAAATGATTATTATATTGTTTTTATTTCGAAAGGGAAGGGTGTCTATGGCTCAGCATTAACGGAACCAACTGATGTTGCTGCCGGTACATGCTTTTTCCTGTATCCCGGCGTATGGCACCGCTATAAGCCCGATCCTAAATCGGGCTGGGAGGAATACTGGGTTGGATTTAACGGTTTTTATATAGAACAATTAATGGCCAATGGTTTTTTTGATAAACAGAACCCGTTTGTTTTTTTAGACTTGAATAAAGATATACTGATTATGTTCCGTAATTTAATTGAAGCAGTTCAGGCATCATTAACGGGTTATCCTCAGTATATTGCGGGTATTATCATGCAAACTTTGGGCCTCATCAATAATATAGCCCATCATCACCAGGAGTATAATAATGACCCGATAGGAAAATTAATATCAAAGGCAATGTTTATTATCCAGGAATCATTTGAAGATGCGCTCGACATGGAGAAACTGGCCATGGAGCTACCCATGGGCTATTCTTCTTTTCGTAAGGCATTTAAACGGATAACAGGTGAATCACCCAATCAGTATCATTTAAACTTACGGCTTTCCAGGGCTAAAGACCTGCTTACTTCTACAGTTTTAAATATCAATGAAATAGCATATCAAACCGGGTTTGAATCCGTTTTTTATTTTTCAAAATTGTTTAAAAAGAAAAATGGTGTTTCGCCGAATGCCTTCCGTAAAAGCATCGACCAATCATATTAACCTATATCTGTTATTTAATAAGTCCTTCATAAAGTTATTAATGGTAAACTGATCGGCTACTGGCTTACTGGTAAAAGGAATAGTAGGCATGTATGGTACCGGCCCAAACTCGGTGGTAACAGGCAATATCTTAGTATTAATTTGCGTATTGACGACTACAATTTTATCCCACCAGCCAAGAAATTTATTTAAGGCATATTTCCATTCAGGTGCCCGGGGATCTGCAACCTGCGGCCCTTGCTCAAATCCAACGCGTGCATGAATATGGCGGCTTCGTTTAATGGCTTCATCAACAGTGGCTGTAAAGTTTTCCAGCATGCTTTCTGTGACGCATACCCAGTGTGAAAAATCTGCCGTTATTTGAAAAGCACTTCGCATTTCAAATAACGTACTGATCATTTGCGGAGAATACCCCACCCGCCCACGGTGCGTTTCATGTGCAACATTGATGCCCGTTTTTTCCGAAAACTCTTGTGCTGCATCTACAAGCTCCAGGTTTTGCTGTAATGAAAAGTAATCCCTGCCGGTATGGGAGTTGATCAGCAGCGGACGAGGCTCAGCGCATTTATAAAGGTTTTTAATAAACGATTCTTTGAATTCATTAAAGGTACAGCCTTTCGCGCTATGCTGATGAGTTACAATATACATTTCATGCTGCTGTAAATAATCAAACAGAACCCGCTTATCATTCAGGTTATCTGGCACCCAGGTATCTATCCCGTCATAGCCGGCTGTTTTTATCTTATCCAAAAACACTTTCAGCGCCAGATGCTCATGTCCCCATAACGGGCTAAGTATCTTAATCTCCATAGTCAATACTCATTTTTTCTGAAGTCCCGGCAATATGATGGGTTATTGAAATATTGCCTTTTTCATCACTCTTTACCTTTTGAACAACTTTCCCGTTAACAGAAACTATATAATTTGCATTTGACTTTAATTGCTTAACAAGATATGTTAATACCTTTACTGAAGGTTTGGTAAGGATTTGTTGCCATTCCATTTTCCCGGCATCCCAGTTATTTAATTTAATAGTTAGCGGGTTGTCTGTTGTAATTTGTAAAGAAGCTATTGCATTGCTGCTATTGAAATAGCTTAGTTGGTTTTGGCTGGCATTAAAGCCAAAGTTTTTATTGCAAATAATTTTGAACCGCTGATTTGATACCGCGTAGCTATCTTTATCAAGGTTGATGATTAAGCGCTGGTCTCTGAAAATATAATTCAATGCGGTACCTGCAAGCTCCGGAGTGATATGCGGATCAAGATAAAAACGATTATACAACGGATTTACACCGTATATAGCCTGAAATAATCCCACTATTGACAGGCTATTGCCCGATAATATATCATCGCCCAGGCCATCTTGCTTCATGCGGCCATAGCGTTGATAAGCAAGCCCATCTTTACTATAACGATCCAGGACGTTTTTAACATACTTAACGGCCAATGTTGGATTATAACTCGCATAGGCTTTAACCCCTACAGATCCCCATGACAAAAACAGATCGCCATTTTCATAACCCGGGAAGGGCCACTGCCATTCTTTTCCTTCGCCGGGAGCATATGATGTCATGGCAAGGGGCCAAAAGAAAAGTTTTTCCTTCTGCATCTGTGCCTCAATATTATCAAGGATCAGCTTTTTCCTGCTATCATCGTCGCAAATATCATAGGCAATGGCCATGAAATTAACCGGTGTAACCATGTTGCGGCCGTGTATGCTTCCGTCCTTATCCCGCCAGTGAACGTAACATTTGTTCTCCTCATCCCAAAAACCGCCCTCGGTTGTTGGTTTATTGAAGCTTGCTTTCAATTTGGCCGCAAAGTCTGCATAATATTTTGCTTTGGTATTGTTATTCAGCTGATGTTCTATATCGGCCCATTTAACCAGCGCGTGGTAAAGGTTTGCGTTAACAAAAGCATTTTCATACGATGCCCAGATAATATCTATCCAGTCGCTGCTCTTTTTTTGCGCCTGATTATCGGTCATCATTTCAACAAGGCCGTTATTGTTGCTGTCTCGTTTAAGTATCCAGTCCAGCGCTTTCTCGCAGGACAGTTGGTGGGTTTTTACCCAGTTTTTGTCTCCCGTCATATCATAAAGTTCAGCAACGTTGGTTACAAAGTCAGGGTTCGAATCCATGAGTATTCCCCATTGTGCCTCGTAAAAACCATCTTTATTAAACTGTCCTGGCATAGCATCCTCATTGGTATATGCCCATCTCGGATACACTCGTCCGTCGGGTTTTATGGCATGGTCACGGTAAAAATCAAGGCAGCTTTTATACCCTCTTAAATAATCAGGATCATTGATGCCTAAACCAAGCTGGGCAATGTATTGTTCGTGCAGGCAGATAGGCCCGTAAGGTGTATGCCAGCTGTTACCCCCAAAATGCAGCGAATCAATTACACCAATACGGGCAATGGTACTGAGTACGGCATTTACTTGGTCGCCGTTAATGCCTGTAAACTTCCCCCGGCCATACTTATCGTTATAATCAAAATAAGTGAATGTTAAACTTTGCGAACTGTTACCCGCAGGTATATTAAAGGGAGCCCAAACATCAGTCGCTTTTCGTATAAAACGACGCCTGTTGGTACCGCTGTCGGCGCTTGGCAGCATTTCCTGGTTAGAAACCGTAACCGTATAAGTCAGTCTGTTTTCATTGGTGCGGGTATATTTCATAGCTACCTCTTTGCCCGGAGCATCAACCGTTATATTTAACCCTATATCGCTTTTGCTGTTCCAAAAGCTGGACGACTTGGTATGAACTCCATAGGTACACAATGGTTCATTAAACAAGTAAAACCAGGCAAGTCCGCCATAACCCTGGTAAGCGCCATCCCAGGTATTGATATCGTCAAAATTAAAAACGGGCATCGCGGCTTCATCTACTTTAACCTGTTTTGAAAAAGTTCTTTCAATGAGCCATTTTATAGATTTGTCTTTTTTAAGAAAGGTCCAACTCTCGTTGATAGTTAATCCTTTATCACCATAACTAATTCCGTTTATCTTGAAAGTGCCCGCAGTTTTAACGAATACCGGAGTACCTTTTAAATGCAGTGACGAATAGGTTACCCCACCTACTTTTATCGATGTATAGATACCATCAGCGCTGCCAATAACCTTTTTGCCGTTGATCACCAGCGATATAATACTGGCTTTGTTATCATAATCAAGCACCATACTGAGTTTGGGTGTACTGATAGTGACTGTTTTTGGCTCATCAGCTACTATTTTGTGAGCTGGTACTGCTACTCCGGTTAATGGCAACAGCACAGCTAAAAAATATAATAGCGTGTATACTCTTTTGGTAAACATAGGTTGGTTGTTTAATTGGACGATAAAGGGCGTATCAGATAAAGTTAAATATTTATGGAGCCTTGTGGTAAATTAAGGGATTTTGTTCATTATTATTTAGCACATCGCCTATTTTAAGACGCGCAAATATTTCATCGTTTAAAATGTTTTGTATGCCGTTAAAGGTACTTCCATCGGGCATGTAAGCACAGGTCATGGCCCTTCTGTAGCCGGGTGTCATGTTTGCATGGGCTCCGTGAATGGTAAGTCCATTGTGAAACGAGCAACTACCTGCTTTCATAGGCGCCGCTATGGCTTTACTTGTTTTAAATTCGGGGTATGTTGTAAAAATAGCTCCCATATTTTTGCCAATGCCGGGGTTTTCAAAGGTAGTTTTATGGTAAGATGCGGGTATAAAGAACAGACAGCCATTTTCATACGTGGCATCATCAAGCGCTACCCATATAGATAGTGCCCGGCGGTCGCTAAATGACCAGTAGGGCGTGTCCAGGTGCCAGGATGTGGGGTTGGCCCACGGTTTTTTAATAAGAGCCTGGTCATGCCACACCCTTATTCCATTTGTACCCGATAATTCGGCTGCCATTTTACCCAACCGTTCATCCAGTATTACCTGTTTAATTTTTTCATTATCGAGCCAAAGGTTAATTAGCTGATCAAAAACATTGTCATAGTATGATTTATCGGCATCATCGCCTTTACCGTAAACCTCTTTACGGTCGGGCATTTTGTTGCCATTTCGTTTGGCCATTGCTTCATCAAGGGCTGTTCGCCAAAAGGCAAGTTCATCTGGCGAGAGGAAATCTTCTATAACTAAAAAGCCATTACGGCGGTATTGCGCAATATCCTGCGGCGACAATTCATTTTTCATTTAGGTTTTGAAATTGGTTTACAATCTCAAATGTATATGGAATGCCATTGGGGCTGTTATTACTTGATGGCTTTTTTTTTGTACTTTTTGATATATCTATTTTAAGATACGTTCCCACTAAACTCCTGAAACATAAAAACATATTTAAATATCGGTCTAAAAGAGCCTGCCTATTGTTTAAAGAGATTGTTTTCTCCTTCAATTTCTACTTGGCCCTGTTCTACTACAGCCTTATATTCATAACTTCCTTTTAAAGGTTTAATAGTGTCCTGAAAGTTCCCATCTGCCTGAATATTCACCCAATTTCCAACTTGCCATTTATCTGCATATAAAGTTTCTACCTGGCCATTATAGCGCCGGTAATAAAAATGCGCCCGTATTACCGTTTTGTTTTTGTAGTTCACAATTCGCCCCTTTAAAATTGCGCCGCCGGTAATTGGTATAGCTCCGCCTGTTTCAACCATTACGGCTTCATTAAACGAGGGATCAACATTTTCAAGCTTTATAACCACCGGATTGGGCCAGCGATGATCATCATAAATGCGTTGAGCCTTTACAACGGAAACCTCTAAACCCTTATCCATTTGTTTATATCTGCAACTTATATCGTCATTTTTATATTCAATTACCTGACTGTTCTGACCTAAAACGCTCACCCGGGTATTGGCTTTGCCAAGGGCTGAATGTATAAGAAAAGTTTTACGGGTGCCTTCTTTCCAATCATGAACATCCGTAACAATTGCATAAAGGGTATGACCGCCCTTGGCAGTGAATAAGATATTACCCTCTTTACTCACTACCCAACTACGTGCGCTATCAATACATTCGCGGTTAACAAAATACCATGCCGACATTTCGCGCAAGCGCTCCTCCTGTTCAATTGGTAGTTCGCCATTGGGTTTAGGGCCAACATTCAGTAATAACGAACCGCCTTTTGAACGCGCCTCTATCAGCAAACCAATTAACTGGTTGCCTGACTTGTAGCGTTCATTGGTGGGCTGGTATCCCCATGCCGTACCCATGGTAATGCATGATAACCACGGTTCGTTGATCATGGCGCCGGGCATAATTTGTTCAGGGGTTTTGATGGCACCACGGGTAATGAGCAAATCTGGCTGTAATTTCCAGCAGGTTTGCTTAACCACCTCTTTAGGCTCGCCATCAATAAAAAGCACATCTATTTTGCCATATTTGGTCATTAACTCCTCACATTGCCGCCGGGTATAATCATCATAAGCCTTGCGCGTAGCTCCATCCATTTTTACATCGGTGCGGCTAATGGGTATGTGGTGGTCACGAAGAAAATTAAAATCCTCGGGCGAGAAATAAAAACCTACCTGTAACCCTGCTTCCCGTGTAGCATCTACAAATTCTTTGAGCAGATCTTTTTTATAAGGGGTATGGGTGATGTTAAAATCGGTTGTTTGGGTATCCCACATACAAAAGCCGGAGTGGTGTTTTGTGGTAAATACAATATACTTCATGCCTGCCAGTTTAGCTAATACAGCTATCTGGTGCGGATCAAACTTCGCCGGGTCAAAAGTTTTGGGTAACTCATTAAAATACCGGTTCACATAATCATCACTAGCACCCACCAACGAGTGGCTGATCACCACGCCTAACTGGCTATCCATACTAAAATGGATAAATAAACCTAAACCGGTATTTTTAAGCCATAATTCCCTTTCAGGCTTATTCAGGTTATAATCGCTGGCTTTGTCATCTTTCACAACATCATTCTGGGCAAATACATTGTTAAGGCAAAGTATTAATGTCAAAAATGTAAATACTTTTTTTATCATCATTATGAGGGGTTAAAATAATCAGGAAGAACCAAGGTTCTTCCTGAGATAAAGCTGTTTAAACTATATATGGCAGATGCTATTGTTTATCCCAATAAATACGCGTTAAAAGATCATCCGGACCTTGCCTGGCGATGGCCGCAGCGTAAGATTTAGCATTCAGATTCTGCTCAGAAACAGGGTATAACATCCTGCGGAAAATTTTACCCCCGGTGGCATTGCCCGGATAATTATTAGGCGTCAATGCAGGGTAGCCAGTACGTCGGTAACTGGCAAAAACTTCCTGGGCATCCGGAAATATACTCACCCAAAACTGGGTATATATTTGCTGCATTTGCTGATCGAAGGTACCTGCGGTAAGCTGGTTATTATTAACATAGGTGTTGATCTGGGCGGTTGATAAAGTTCCGTCGCTTGAACCTAAACCAATGGCCGACCATTGCCGCAAGGCTGCAGCAACACCATTTGAATATGATGTACTTGCAGTTGCTCCGCTGTACCATCCTCTTAGCGCGGCTTCGGCCAATAAATAATACGATTCGGCAGCTGTAAATATTAACCTGGGGGAGTTTAACAGCAGCAATGTTTTGGGATTTGGTTCACTAAGTGTGGCAAAGTTGGCTGGCTTAGCGCTTAAAGTAGCCGGCATACCTTGTTGTTTTGCGAAAGTAGTATCTGGCACTCCGCCAGTATATACTATTGATATGATGCCTAAACGCGGATCATGGGTCTGTTTAAGGTAGTTGATAAATACATCCTGGTATTTTCCCCCTTCCTGGTTCGTATTTCCGTTAGCTGCTATATAATCATTATTGTACAGATTTAATGCCAAAGGATTTTTATTGATATCCTGGCCACCGGTTATGTAGCTTACTTTGGCAACATCAGCATCTGCCGTAATTACACCACCAGCAATGGCTTTGGTTACCCAGATTTGGGCAGCAGCCACATCCACTTTGGTAAGCCTCATCCCTAACCTTAACATCAGCGAATAAGCAAACTTTTTCCATTGGGTGGTATTTCCACCATACATCAGGTCGCCTGTTCCAAAGGTGGCCTTGGTAGCATCCAGACTTGTAGCTGCCTGTTCAAGCTCGGTAAGCATGTTAGCGTAAATATCTTTCTGGGCATCATAAGCAGGCGTAAAATTACTGCCTGTGTAGCCTTGTACTGCCTGTGAGTAAGGAATATCACCATACAGATCTGTTAACCTGCTGTAGCAGTATACTCTCCATATACGGGCCTCGGCCAGCAGGTTCACTTTTACCGGGTCGGCCTGCACGGCACTGATCACCACTGCCAGCTCATTTAAGGCATTTGGATAAGCGCTAGTGAAAGAGGCCGACGTAGTATTTACCTGGCTGGCTACATATTTTGACCCAAAGCCCGAAACATCATTGTAGCTGGTAGTATACTGCATAGTGCCTAACAACAGGTTTAGCATATTGGCTACCCCATCATACTGGGCCTTGGTGAAAACAAATTGAGGCGTTGGATCGCTTACCGCGTTGGGGTTGGTATTCAGATCTGCAAAGTTTTTTGTACAGGATATTAAAGCCATCAGGCCAAAAACTGCAAGAAATTTATAGGTGTGTATGAGTTTGTTCATCGTTCTAATTTTTATAGTTAAAATTTAACTGAAAGATTTAAGCCAAATGACCGTGTACGAGGTAAGCCAATTGACTCGAAACCCTGAAAATTACTATTGCTATAGCTTTGCTCCGGATCAAAATCAGTATGTTTCATTAGCGTGAACAGGTTACGTGCAACAAATGAAATATTGGCCGATTGGATTTTCAACGCTTGTAAATTAGCTACCGGTAAACTGTATGAGAAAATAACCTGACGAAGTTTTATAAAGCTGCCATCATGTAAAAACAATTCAGAATAATTTTTATAGTTATCATAATAAGTACGCAGGTCGCTTACCGGCACCACACGGCTGTAAGCTGCTCCGGCTTGGTTAACTCCGGTTAGTGTCAGGCCATTTTCGCGGCCCGGCAGGGTTGATTTTAATAAACCTAAACGGGTTTCATATACCTCACTGATAGAGAATATCTTATTCCCGAATTTACCATCAAGCAACACATTTAACGAAAATCTTTTATACCTGAACTCGTTGGTATAGCCCATGGTTAGCGGGGCAACACTTTTACCCAAAGGTACCAGGCCGGTTGCTACCGGATAGCCGCTGGATGCATTAAAAACGGTGTTCCCATTAGCGTCCTTTAATATTTTAGTGCCTACAATTTCAAAAGCCGATTGGCCTACTATATTATTGATATTTCCCCAGTTACCTACCGTGGTGGCTAAATTCATGGAGGTTATACCAGGCGTAAGGCTTAACACTTTGTTATCATTATAGGACACGTTATAACTGGTACTCCATGAAAAGTCTTTGGTTTTTACAGGCGTACCGCTTACCAGGCCTTCCACACCACGGTTACGCATATTTCCCGTGTTTAAGTAAACACTGTTGTAACCTGCTGTTGACGAGACAGTGGCATTCACAATATCATTTTTTGTCATCCGGTTATAATAAGTTAAATCAAAGCTTAACCTGTTGCCAAACATTTGCCCTTCAATACCGCCTTCGGAAGTGGTAGATGTATAAGGTTTAAGGTTAGGGTTAGTTATGCCGCTTATACCCGAGCCAATTGTGTTACTGCTCACGTTTTGTAACGGCTGGCCAGAACTTGGTACATTACTGTAAGTAAGCTTGATAGCATAAGGGTCTGGCGCGCCACCACCCACCTGTGCATAGGCGCCTTTTAACTTCAGCAGGTTAAAGGACTCCGGTAAGTGCAGCAATTCAGATAAAATCAAACTGCTGTTTACGCTCGGGTAAAATATACTGTTGTTCTGTGGGCTCAGGGTAGAAAACCAGTCGTTACGGCCGGTTACTGTTACATATACCAGACTTTTATAACTAAAATCTGCCGAGCCGAATACTGAATTAACTTCCTGACGCAGTGATTTATTTAAGGAAGTTGGTGAGGCAAGGTTGTTATAGCTGTAAAAATAAGGAATGGTATAGCCGGTACCTGAAAAATCAAATTCATTATTTTCTGAATGTCGTTTGTTAACACCAGCCAAAAATGACATATCGAAATCTTTTACCTGCTTTTTATAAGATATCGTTGCCAGGCCATTGGTTTCGGTAACGTCAGACTTAATACCGTTGTACTGCCCGGTTAAAGCATATAAAGTACCCGTTGGGGTGATATAGGTATAATTATAATCAAAATGATCCTGACTTACGCTTCCTTTGATAACAAAGTCTTTAAAAATTTCATAACTGATGGATCCCTGACCTAAAAATCGGTTTTTACGGTCGTCCTCTTTAAATTTATTAATCACAAAGTAACCATTAGTGGCCACGCTGGCATCATTCCAAACAGTTTCGTTACCGTTGGCATCATACCCGGGTTTTAACCAGCGTACATCAGCCGTATTGGCTATCATATAAGGCGACCAGTTGGGGTTAGCGGTAGCATCGCCGGCACTGCTCCTGTTATGAGCTTTTTCGAGGTTATATTGTGCCAGGGCCTCAAACCTTAATTTTGAACTTAATTTGCCATTTAATGAAACGTTGGCTGTTTTACGATCATAAGTGGTTCCGGGTAATATACCTTTACTGCTCAGATCAGCCAATGAAAAACGGTACACAATAGCATCTGAACCGCCGGATAGCGCGAGGGTATTGGTGTAGGTGCTCCCGGTTTGATAATAGTTTTTAAGGTTATCCTTTTGCGCAATGTATGGATGGGTCAGGCCATCAACCCCTACATAGTCTGTTGAACCATCAATTTTAGCTCCCCATGACCGGCGACCTGTAGCCTGTGCCGCAGCCAAAGTAGTTGGTTTTACACCACCATCTCCCTGACCGTATTCGTATTGAAAATCAGGCAGTGTGGCTATTTTTTCCATAGTTCCGGTAGAGGTAAACTCCACCCCAATACCCTTTTGTGCCTTGCCTTTTTTAGTAGTGATGAGGATGGCTCCGTTAGCAGCTCTTGAACCATAAAGGGCAGCAGCAGTTCCGCCTTTAAGAACCGTAACAGACTCAATATCATCTGGGTTAATAGCGGCTATGCCATCGCCGCGGTCAACGTTTGAGCCACCACCACTGGATGTTGCCGCATCTCCGGGTACTGAGTTATCAATAGGCATACCGTTAATAACATATAACGGCTGATTATTGCCCGATAGTGAGCCATTACCACGAATAATAACACGGCTTGAGCCGCCCGGTCCGGTTGACAAACCTGCAACATTCACGCCTGCAACCTTACCTGTAAGGGCATTAACTACATTGTTTTCACGTGCTTGTGTCAGTTCTGAACCTTTAACTTCTGATACAGCATAGCCCAGTGATTTCTTTTCTTTACTGATGCCTAAAGCGGTTACCACCACTTCATTCAGTGTTTGATTATTCTTTGAAAGTTTAACAGTTACCAAAGCCGATCTGTCTGTTATATTCAGTTCGGTTGTAGCATAACCAACAAAAGCAACAACAATAATAACAGGTTGGCCTTTATAGGTTGAAGGTATTTTTAAATCAAAGTTTCCGTTAGTATCAGTAGTTGCTCCTATCTGCGGGTTATCTTTTAATGTGACCGTTGCTCCAGGTACGCCCGTTTCATCATCGCCGAAAACCACTTTTCCCTTTACATGATCATCTGCCTCTTCCTTTATGCTAGTAGTCTCATAAATAACGTACTGTTTCGGGTTTATTTTTTTAAATCCTAAATCAAACGCTGTTAATAATTGGGTCAGCTTACCTTCAACATCCTGCGTACGGCCAACAGAATCCGGTACAGCCGAAACAAACTTATTATTTAACAAGCCTTCTTTAAAAGCAATCTGGATATGGTATTGCAACTTGAGGTTTTCTACGGCATCCTTTAAACTTTTTTTTGATTCCGTTACCTGTTGTTCTGCAGAGAGGGTGTATCCCAGGCTTTTTCTGGCGGTTTTACTGGCCATGGCTAACTGAGCGTTACTTGATACGCCATTTATTAACAACAATAGCAACAGTGTACAACATCTTAAGCAACTCGTTGAGTCGAAGTTTCGCATACGTTTTAATTTAATAGGGTGATTTAAATAGGGATTAATTAATAGTTATTTGATGATCATTCTGATAAACATTTACATGTAAAGAAGTAGAAATGGTTTCCAGCAGCTCTTTCACGCCAGTAACACTGATCTCACCCTCAATTTCCAGATCCCTTGAAGATGGGTTCGTATATTTAATCTGGTAACCGTAGGAATCTTCAAGCGTTCGTAATATATCTCCCAGCTTAACATTACTAAATATGAATTGTCTCTTTGACCAGCTCATCAACTTTTCGGGATGGGTAAGCTTACTTTTTAAGGAAATATTTTTGGCAGCATATTCAGCATAATCTCCGGGGGACAATATTTTTTTAACCAGATTGGTTGTAAGCCTGATTTTACCGGTAACCAAACCAACATTCACTTTATCATGCCTGTTCTTAACATTAAAAGTTGTTCCTAAAACTTCAATATTCAAATCGTTACAATGCACTACAAAGCGTTCGCTTTTTTTAATATGCGCGGGGTCCTGATTAAGATGGGTAACATTAAAGAAGCCCTCGCCTTTTAACCATACTTCCCTGGAGTTTTTTCCCCACCCGTGTTCATAGGTGAGGGTGGAGTTTCCGTTCAGCAAAACGATTGTACCGTCTGGCATTACAATTGTTTTTATCTCGCCAAATGCAGTTTGAAAATTTTTCGGTTGATTATACTTGTAAATAATAGCCGCCAGTGCAATCAGCAATATGGCAGCCGCAACGCGGAGGAACTGTGGTAACCTGAAAACCTTAGCTTGCTTAGCAGCAGGTCCGACTTTGACCTCTATGCGTTTCCATACATCGGTTATCCTATCTTCATTAAAAAAAGTATCTTGTTTACGATAGGTAAGAATTACGCTGGAAGCCCGTGATATATCCTCTTTTTTATCGGGAAAGCGTTCTGAAAAATTATTCCAAAAAATATTTTGTTCATCAGTTGGGTTAAGCACCCAAGTGATAAAATCGTCATCTTCTAAAAATTCTTTAAACGTATACGAAGAATATTTATTTACATCCATATATTAAGTGTGTTTTAAACACTACTTATATACACAGAGATATCCAAATTATCCCTTCATTGGGTAAGTTTTTTTATTAAACTCTCACATTTACTCTTATTTCAGAAAATAAAGCTAAAATAATGACCAGTTTTGACACTTTTAATATATTTTCCATGCTATTTAGCGCCTTATAAAGGAGCTTATAAGCAGAATTTACGTTAATTTCCATAATATCGGCAATTTCCACATAGCTAAAATCTTCATAAAAGCGTAAAAATATAATTTCCTGCTGTCGGTGAGGCAAAGTTGCTATTACTGATTTAATTTGGTTTTGTAACGCCCTTTCCTCTTCGTTGGCGATTACCACATGATCGAAAGATACTTCGAATGAAAAAGGGCAGTCATCTTCTATTTCAGTAAAGCGCGACTGCGATTGCATTTTCCTGAAAATAATATTTCTTAGTGCCTTATATAAGTAATTTTTTACTGATGCCGGTGTGCTTAAGTTAGTTCTGTTTGTCCACAACTTAATAAACAGATCATGCACCGCATCTTCAATTAAGTTTACATCTTTAGTGAATTTATAGCCATAATTATTTAAAAGCTTAAAGTTTTGATTGTATAATTGGGTATATGCTTCCCAGCTTCCTTCTTTAAAGGCAAGCCATATTGTAGTGTTATGATCCTCATGAATACTAACAATATTTTCAGCCATGTTAACTTAAAAAAAAATGAAATTAAGCACAATGTAGTTAATTTTAACAATCCGATAGCATGCATTTTAGATAAGTGTGTTATTTACAATCATCAGCGTCATGGAAACTTGTGTTTTGTTTGTTTAATTAAGATTTTCGTGGTAGAGCTTGCCAGCGTAAGCAATTGATGTATTGTTTGCAACAGATACAAATGCTTTTGCCGCCAGAAAAGGATTCAACTCTTTGAGTATTTACTATTGAGTATTTCATATTAGGTATCACTAAGATAGGCAACTTGCTAATAAAGAGTCACCGAGAAATAAGAATGACATTTTGTAACTTTATAGTTTATAAAAGCAATAAAATTATCGATAAGTAAATAAAATGCTAACAGGCAACAAAAGCAGTAATTAATTGTTGACTTTGTTCGTTATCACCTTAGAGCTATCTGGGTGATATCAAATAGTTTAAGCCAGAAAATAGAAATGGATACAAATCAAAAAGAGTACATAACAGGGGTATTTGAAAGCCAAAAAAAGTTTTTTGCAACACGGAAAACCCAACCAGTTGCTTTCAGGATTCAGCAGTTAGAGCGTTTAAAAAAATCGTTTATAGCGCATAATGATGCAATTTGCGATGCCATGTTCACAGATCTGGGGAAAAGCAAATCAGAAACCGAGTATGCTGAAATAAAATTAGTTTTGGATGAACTGGACTACTGCCTAGAAAATCTTGAAAGCTGGGCTAAGCCCCTTCAAATGCCTTCAAGTAAACATGCATCAGGTGGCGAAATTGTAAGTAAGGTAACCTTTCAACCGTATGGGGTTAGCTATATTGTAGGCCCTTTCAACTATCCTATTCAATTGACATTTAGTCCTTTATTGGGTGCTATAATGGGTGGAAATACCGCCATCATTAAGCCGTCAGAGAATACACCAAGCGTCGCTGCCGTTATCGAAGAGATAGTGAGGGATGCATTTTCTCCTGACTATGTATCGGTGATACAGGGCTCAATCGAGGAAAATACGCTTTTGTTAAGCTTTAAATTTGATTATATCTTCTTTACAGGAAGTCCTAACGTAGGAAAGATCGTAATGAGGGCGGCCGCCGAGCAGCTAATCCCATTAACATTGGAACTGGGCGGAAAATCGCCGACCATTGTGCATAAAGATGCCAACCTTGACAAGGCAGTTGAAAGGATTGCAAGAGGCAAGTGGATGAACTGTGGCCAGACCTGTGTAGCCCCTGATTATGTTTATGTACACGAATCGATAAAGGAAGAGTTGATTCAGAGACTTAAGATCCATCTCCAGAAGACCTACGATGGTAATTCAATGGGCAAGATTGGTAAGATTGTTTCACAGCAACAGGTGAGGAATCTCGCGGGTTATTTGGATGCAGCGAAAGACAAAGTGGTGTATGGTGGTAAGTATGATCTGGAAACCCGTTATTTTGAGGCGACATTAATGGATAATGTTGTCTGGGAGGACGCGGTAATGCAACAGGAAATATTTGGTCCGATTCTTCCATTTTTAGTTTACTCCGACATTGATGTGGTTCTTGATGAGATCAATTCCCGACCTAAGCCCCTAGCATTATATGTATTCTCTGAGGATAAAGATTTTGCAGAAGATGTTTTGAGCAGGACCTCAAGTGGTGATGCTGAAATCAACAGCACTATAGTGCATGTAGGTGTCCACTTTTTACCCTTTGGCGGTGTAGGAACCTCGGGAATAGGTAAATATCACGGACAATATAGTTTCCAGACTTTCAGTCACATGAGATCTGTATTAGAGATGAAGTAATCTCTTCTGGACAATAGCTAAAAACAAAACTCTGCTACAAAGGCGGATATTCCGGGAAGTTTTACCAGGCTGTTCCGTGCGCTTTGAAATACCGAATGGTGTGGGCAATTAGGAAAATCGCAATTAATAATCAATAAATTAGTATGGTTTAACTGTTAAGGAATTAACTACTTGCTATTACGTGAAATATTACTATTTATATAAAACTTTTTTCATCGGAATCATCCTTTCAGTCATGTATCCGATTTTTGCGACCGCTCAATTGGCTAAGGTCCCTTTCGTGCCTTCGCCGGGGGAAATTAACCGCCCATTTGGCAAGTATGATGAGACATCATTTCGTGATCCCTCAAAAGTATATCATCCGGAAACCTGGTTCCACTACATTGGCGGGAATGTCTCCAAAGAAGGGATTACAAGAGATCTGGAAGCCATAGCAAAAGCCGGCATTTCGGGAGTTCAGCTGTTTCACGGACAATTTGGAGGTCCATGGCCTGGAGTTGAGCCACAAATCACGAGTCTTAGTGCCAATTGGGACGATGCAGTAAGACATACAGCACTGGAATGCCGCCGTTTGGGCCTTCGGTTTTCTATGAACAACTGTCCGGGATGGGCCACTTCAGGAGGTCCATGGATTACCCCTTCCAATGCAATGCGTAACTTGATATGGAACCGGACTGATGTAGTTGGTGGCAAACTCATCAACCAGGTATTGCCAATACCCGAGCCAAACAGTGAAGAGTGGCGGGACTATAAAGACATCACCGTACTTGCTTTTCCAACACCGGTTGGAGATACCGGAAAGCCGCTTATACCACAGCTGATTAACAGCAATACCAGTTTTAAATGGGAACCTTATTTGTCCGGAGCCGCTAAAGAGCCAATTCACTTGTCACCTACTGCTCCCAATAAACCCTATTGGGTAGAGGTGACCTTTCCTGATGCTATTGTCCTTCGCAGTGTGGAATTTTCCAGCATCCAAGGCTTCAATCATAGTCAGTCTTACGAGCCCGGGGTGACGATAGCCATATAAGGAATCTTGCCCGACGGAAAGATAAAGGATATCCTGCATGCTGAAATGCCGCAGGCAAACTGGCAGGACGACCGGCCGATTACATTCGCCTGTTCTGAACTTGCCGGCGTAAAAAAATACCGCATTTCTATTTCCAATAAATATGATATGGCCCTAAGTTCGCTCCGCTTGTTTTCTGCTGCACGGAAAAACAGTTGGGAATCGGAAGCAGCCTGGACATTGAGGAGTATCGAACGTGCTGGTCAGCACCCTAAACAGTCGCCGGAAGCATTTATCAAGCCCGGCCAGATCCTGGACATTTCGGATAGGATGACTGCAGACGGAAAACTGAACTGGCCGGCTCCCAAAGGCAATTGGACCATCCTGCGCCTGGGTCATGTCAATGCCGGAAAGAAAAATGGCCCGGCACCTGCGGAAGGGACAGGATGGGAAGCAAATAAGTTTGCTAAGTCGGGTGCAGAAGCACATTTTGCGGGCTACATAGGGCGGCTTTCCGGGCCTAACGGGCCGCTCGCCGGAGGACTACTAAATGGTATGCTGATTGATAGTTGGGAATGTCATACCCAAAGCTGGACACCTGAAATGGAGCAGGAATTTAAGCGGATTTCCGGTTATCAGCTACGGAAATGGCTTCCTACTTTATTTGGCTATGTGATCAAAGATCATGAGACGACCGCACGTTTTTTAACAGACTGGCGCAAAACCCTCAACGATCTGTTGGTCAATAACTATTACGGTCGCATGGCATCGCTGGCAAAAGGAAACGGACTATCGGTTACCTATGAAACGGGCCCGGGAGATGTTGTTCCTGCTGATATTATGGAGTATTTCAAATTTGCAGACATACCCATGTGTGAGTTCTGGCAGCCGATGAGTGATGGGTTTGTGGGCTCGATCAACTTCAAACCGATCAAGCCCACGGCATCCGCGGCAAGAATGTACGGAAAGCCACGTGTTGCCGCAGAGTCATTTACCAACATATCGCTGAGTTGGGATGAACATCTCGATATGCTTAAAGAAGTTGCCAACATCAATAGCGTGCAGGGGGTTAGTCATTTTGTATTTCATACGTATACGCACAACCCACAAACCCCTTTTCTGGCTCCAGGCAGTTCCTTTGGTGCGGGAATCGGCACCCCTTTTCTAAGGGGTCAAACCTGGTGGCGGTACATGCCTGATTTTACAGCCTATTTGTCACGTTGTACTTACCTCCTCGAAAGGGGGAAACCGGTGTCTGATGTATTATGGTATCTTGGAGATGAGATCAATCATAAACCAGACCAAAATGCAGCTTTTCCGGAAGGGTTTAAGTACGACTATTGTAATCCTGATGCGTTGCTAAACCGATTGAAAGCTGAAAATGGCATGATAACAACACCTGAAGGAATCCGCTACCGCGTACTGTGGTTGCCTGATGTTCCGCGCATGCTGCCTCAAACACTGGAGAAAATTCGGTCATTGCTGCGCAGCGGGGCAACCATTGTTGGCCAGCCACCTTTGGGTTTGGCTACGCTTTCCGGAGGCAATGCCGCAGGACAACGTTTTAACGCCGCCGTAAAGGATATCTGGGGTACGGCCGGCACAGGTTTGAGAAAGGTTGGAAAAGGCTATGTGATTTCCGGTTTAACAATAGCACAGGCATTAGCCGCATTAAAAATAAAACCTGATGTTACCGGAGGCGATGCCTTATGGGTACACCGGCGTACTGAAGGCGCCGATTGGTATTTTGTGACTGCACCAAGGGGGCATGGATTTACGGGTGAACTTAGTTTTCGGGCCACAGGTCATGCGGAACTTTGGGATGCCGTTACCGGGACTTCCGGACCTGTAGAAAGCCAGCGGAATGGTGAACGTACAAGCATTAAGCTTAATCTGGCAAAAGGCGGGTCATGCTTTATCGTTTTCAGGCAAAAGGAAAATTTAAACGTGGCAACCAAGTTCAAAGCGCACAAAGCGGTTACTACGCTGCCCATCTCAGGACCTTGGAAGCTGGCTTTCCCTATAGGTTGGGGGGCTCCGGATGTAATAGAATTATCAGCATTGAAGCCATGGAAGGATCTTGATATTGCTGCTGAAGGTAAGGCATTTTCGGGCACTGCGACCTATACGAACTCATTTAACCTTGACAGTATAGAACCCGGCCTGCAATATATTCTCGACCTGGGAAACGTTGACATGGCTGCGGTTGTTGCTATCAACGGCCAACAAGCAGGTAAATTATGGGCACCACCCTACCGTATCGATTTAAAACATTTCATTAAACCAGGCAAAAACACCCTAAGCGTGGAGGTGACGGGTACCTGGTTCAATCGCCTTGTTTTCGACGCAGGTCAACCAATAGACAAACGTAAAACGTGGACCATATCCGGGCCAAGCAAAGATGCTTCATTACGAGTATCCGGTTTACTTGGCCCTGTAAAGCTTGATATTCGAAAGGAGAAGTAAGAGCGTTCTTCTTGAAGGCGATAATTTGTTGTTAACGCATCCATTAACAGCATGTTCCACAGGGTATTCACTTACTAACAAACACAAACGCCGACTGGAAGGGATCGCAGAAACCATTCGATAAATCGCTAGTCACCTTATGTAAAAGCCTCATTTCAAGCAGTTAAATGCATTAAAATTTGCAAATCCTCTAAAAAATGGTTCGAAATTTGTATCCTTAGGAGTACAAACCCTCTTTGCATTGCGTAGAGAGTTTTTTTAGTTTTTAGGAAATATTTAATATGGCTTTATCGCTCGGAAAGCATTGTTTTTGGTTCAATCTCCGGTAAGGATAATTCTTTTAATGATACCATATTAGTAACTCACGATAGAGTTTTACAAATGTCAAATTGAATTCTAATAAGATTAGTTCGGAGCGGAAAGATTCTTCTTAAGAACTAATTTCAAGCTTATATCCTTTGCCGCGTATAACAACGATGTTGATATTGGGATCAAATTCTAATTTTTTTCTAAGTTTTGATATGAACATATCCAGACTGCGCCCCACAATAACACCTTCATCTTCCCATATCTCTTTTTGCAGCCGGCTTCTCTCTATCGTCTCGTTAGGAGACAACGCGAAAATGAGCAGTACACGTGTTTCCGTTCCGGTCAAGTCCATTGTTTTTCCGTTTATTATCAGCTTCCGATTCTTCGCATCGAACAACACCGCGCCTAAAGTTACCATGCCAGTATTCTGACCGTCAGGTAGCGATTTACGCGGCTTAACAGCTCTCAAAAAAATGAAACCAACAAATGCTAAAAATGGCAGGCTGCCCAGAAGATATCCATTCTTTGCTGTATTTATGCCTGTCGGTTTGAATGTAATACTGATCATATAAGATGCTTTCGGTTGCTTCCTTCCTTTACATGCTACAATATCATCTTTTTTATTCCCGGATATAGCAAATCCATAGGCTACACTGGCGTTACCACTGTTCAGAACATTAACAACATAATCACGTGTGAGCGGGTCTTTGGCTAACAAACGCTGAGTAGTGTTCACCAGGGAGTCTGGTTGAAAAGTAAGCTCATTCTCAAACCTGATCTGGTACTCATTTTCTGCAATCTTTTTTACCGGAAGCACCCTTGATGTAAGGTCGCCCGACTGTGTGAGTAATTCATCTCCTATCCTCCGGAGTAAAACTTCCCTTCTGGCGATATCAAAGTCGTCACTTCCCTTCATGCTGAAAGTCAAGCTGATTATAGAGATAAACAGGAGTAATATCAATCCGAACAGGTACTTGCGTTTTCCGGAGAGGACAATTCTGCTATCTAACATAGTGTCAAGATTTTATTTTACAAAGTTTACATTTTTATTTACAATTCAAGCTCTCCACGCTGAAATATATCAAAGTAATTTTGCTGCATCAATTCTGATAGGATCATAAAATAGATTATGAAACATATGTTTTACTTAAAATTAAAAAAAATGAAAAGATTATTTGTGTTTGTTCCGGCTATCCTCTTGGTATTATTTCTATTAAATTCTTTTGTGCTAAAAGAAAAGGAAGCGGCCAAAGTAATTAGAAATAAATTAGGGCTTGTAAACACCGTTTTCAAATCTACTGATGACGGACAAACATGGCAGGAAACTAGCGAAGCGCCACCTGAAATTGAGCGGCCTGTGTCAGAGAGTAATATCGTGAAGTCCGAAGGGGTCATAATTGCGACAGGCCAAAAAGGTATCAGGCGTTCGACAGATAATGGTGAACACTGGGAATGGGTAATAAGCGAGGGTGGCGTGGGTATAGCTATTGAACATATACAAGGTGGATTTGCTGCTATATCCTATAATACAGAAACGAAATCCAGAAGGATACGTATTTCATTAGATAGCGGAAAAACCTGGCAAGCTATTGATGAAGGACTTCCGCCTTCTTCGTCCATTTCATCGATTAAACAAATGGGTAAATATTTAATATGTGGTCATCCGGATGGTATATTTCGGTCATCTGACATGGGTAAAACCTGGAATAGAGTTCATCCTGGTGTTGATAAAAACGAGTTTAAATTTTTAACAATATGGAATATTCCTTCCAGTAAGCCTAAAAAAGTATTTAGAATATATGTTTCCGGTAATGTATTGTATGCTGCGGCAGTGAGTGGTGGATGCTGAAAATAATCAACAAGAAGAATATCGAACACCCGACTCCCCTTTGGCTATTGGAACCCTGCAGCTATTACCAATATTAAATAAATAAATTATGAGATACATACTTGTATATGTTTTGTTCTTGAGGCTTGTTTGTCACACTTCCTGTGAACAAAACCAAACAAACGTACCTAAAGATAATATCAAGTACGAAACAAAAGACATAGTCACTTCCCACGGGCCTACCCAACAAATGGTTCGTAATATAAAAAAAGGCAGAAATTGCACCATTTTGATGGCTGGCTCAAACAGCACATCATTTGGTGATGTTTTTCGATACGATGGAAAGTCTTTTAATAATCTCACAAGTAAAGTAGGTTCGCACAGATTCTGGGATGTCCTGGAAGATCGACGCGGAAATCTTTGGTTCGCTTCTATTGATTCAGGTGTTTATCAATACAATGGGAAATCCTTTCAGCATTTTACAACCAGGGAGGGGCTCGCCAATAATGGGGCTTTTTCTATTTATGAAGATAGGGCCGGCATTATTTGGTTCGGCACCGGAGGTGGAGTAAGCCGTTACGATGGAAAATCTTTTCGAAATTTTACAATTAAAGAAGGACTACCCAGGAATAATATTACTACTATTATGGAAGACAAAACCGGGAAATTATGGTTTGGCACAAGGGGCGAGGCCTTCATTTATGATGGAAAAACATTTACCACGCTCACAAATAAAGACGGCAAAGGCTTTAACAACGTTTGGTCGATAATCGAAGATAGAAAAGGCAATATTTGGTTCGGTGACAACGGCCTTTGGCGCTATGACGGCAGAACCTTTATTAAGGTATCGCAGAGAGGTGTTTATGCTATAATCGAAGATAAAAAAGGAAACATCTGGACTACTGGTGTAGTAAATCCTCCCATTGGGAAGATATGGGCACTGTCCCGTTATGATGCAAAGTCCTTGTACAATAAAAAGCCCACTGTAACCGAAATTATGTCAGGACCACCAGCTTTTTTGGGGATCTTGGAAGCTAACGATGGAAGTATTTGGTTTGGAGCTGAAGGTGGAGTGTATCGTTATGATGGAAAGACCGTTAAAAGACTTTAAGGGTAAAAAGGGGCAGCAATAACATGTATAGCTAAATAATTTAAATTAGCGGATTTGAAACACTTTAATACCGGGTTAAATTGAGGTGCTGTGGTTGGACCTTATTCGGTTTTGATTATCCTTAATATGCCTCAGAATCACTTAAAACAGCAATTCGCTTTAAATCGTCCATAAATTGGTTCGATATTAGTACGGCTTTGTGTAAAAAGTTCGCAAGTACCGAGACACTTGCGAACTTTTTTCATTTATTCTCATATGGCTTTACTAGGCCTTAAAAAAACCTGTCGAATATCCAATGTTATTCCGAAACATATTGTTTCTAGAAAGTCAACATACTCTTCCGTAACATTTTTTTCAACCAATACCTTTTCTTTTAGAAGCCTATTAGTCCTTGTAAAATCGAATCTTTTTGCAAATAAGATTTTTGGTCTTCAAGGTAATATAATTAGACTAAAAACGTCCGGATAGTTGTATCGTTGGGAACTTAAGGAAACGCACATAATTGTATGTCCCCTCTTTTTATGCAGTTAGTTTTTTGATTATAAATCCATTAGCTATAGTTTTTACAGACAGAAAAGGTGTTCGATATTTCATATAGCATTGTTGTTATGCTTCTGTTTTTCAATAAAAAATATCTTGAATTGATTTGAAAAAAGATTTTGCAAGTTTTATAGCTTGTAAAAAAGAAGCCCCGCTAGCCGATTGAGATGCGGAGGGCAAGCGTATGGTTAATAAATAATGCATACCCATCCGCTTAAAACCTGTGTTCCGGCTTTGGCATTGATGATGTAGTAATACGTACCCGCAGGCAATTTACTGCCTTTATAGATGCCATCCCAGGGTTCGGTATAACCGCGACTGTTAAATAAAAGACTTCCTAAACGATTGTAAATTTTTACAGTTGCGCTATTATCAAGACCTTCAATAACCCAGGTGTCATTTGCACCATCGGCATTAGGTGTAAATGTATTACCCATTTTTATTTCAGTACAAAAACTGGTAATAATTATGGTTTGTGACGCTGTACAACCGTTAAGATCGGTTACCTTGAGTTCAACTTTTCCAAGTGAACCAGTTGTAAATGAATCTCCACCTTGTTTTCCGTTCCACTCATATTTGGTAAAGCCCGGTGGTGCATTTAAGGTAATTTGCTGCCGGGTAAACTGACATAGTGTTGCATCGGGCAAGCTTAAAACAGGGTTGCTGAAAAACTGCACATTTATACTACGACTATCGATACAACCAGAAGCAGATGTTACCGTGGCCGTATAATTTCCCGGATTTTTCACACTGATCTGGCTGCCTGTTTCTCCTGTTGACCATTTAACCGTGCCGTTAGAAAAAGTGGCTTTAAGATCAACCGCCTGCCCGCTGCAAAGCGTGGTGTTCACAATTTTTTCCAGGCTAATTGTGGGCATGGGATTAAATATAACCGGCAACAACGGAGAACTTTCTGAGCAGGTTATTTTATTGCTACTGATAGTAACCAAATAATTGCCGGCAATGTTGGTTGTTAAGCTTGTTTTGTTAGTGTTGCTATTTAATATAGTACCGTCGCGCAACCAATTAATGGTGTAAGAGCCGGCATCTACCGGAACGTTAATTGAAAGGGTGGCCTCATCACCTATACAGTAAGCGATTTTATTCGTTTTAAGCACCAGGGGCGGTAACTTTACAAATTCTGCTTCAATTTCTTTTGAAGTTACCCACGTATCTGAGCAGGCGCTGACCTCTACTTTATATTTTCCGCTTTGTGTTACATTTATAATATTGGAGGTATTACCATTTAATACGCCATCCGTATACCAGCGATATTTATAGTTGGCATTGGCATCAACCTCAAAAGTTGCCGTACTTCCATTGCAATAAAAACTTTTATCCGGGTAATTAAGATTTACAGTTGGCGCTGTAATAACCGTTACTTTAAGGCTATTTGTATTTAAATGAAGATTTCCGCACGGATCGTATACAACAGCACTGTAATTTCCGGCAGCTTTAATGGTTAATGTGCTGTTACTTTCACCAGGTAATTCTACTCCGTCTTTATACCATTGTATGGTGTGGCCGGTATAAATTCTGTTATTAACGGTGGCGCTTATACTGCTGCCTGAACATATTTGCATTTCCGAAATTGTAGCGTCCTGTCCGGTAAATTGTACGGCATTTAGTGATGTTGAGGTAAGATATTTGCCGTAATCTGGTTTTATAAGATAAAGTCCATCCTGAGCTGCTATCCATGCGCCATCATCACAAACTGGCTCCGCTGCAGATGCCGTATTAACACAAATATCATGGATAACAGTATTGCCTAATGCGTCAAAATGAAAAAGATCAATCTGGCGTGTGTCACGCACCTGCTGATAAATTGAATTACTGAAGTATAAACCTTTGTCGGAGCCTATTAACATAGTTTGTTTAATAAGGCCGCGATCATCATACCAGTGGCCACTACCAAACGCGGTAAGGCCAAACATGGCGGTTATCTTATTCACGTTAATGCCATCTAAATAGTGTTTATAAGGAAGGTTAATAAAGTAACTTAGGTCACCATTAACCTGGAACATACCGTTACGCGTGCCCCAGAAAAGCGCGGTGTAGCTAACGAGCATATCATACTCGTACATAGAAGCAAAAGCCTGATAACCTGTATTGATGTTATGGCCTATAATATCACTTTCAGACATGTAATATTGAAAGAATGTGGACTCGCCATTTATCATTACAGGCACGTATTTCCTTCCATCCCAATCCGGGTAAGTTGCTGAGCTATCTTTATAAACCAAGTCGCGATAGGTTGCTTCATAAATCTTACTGGAAGAAATTTCATTATCTGCCTGTATCTTTTCATTAACTATATCATAGGTGTAAAAGCCCTTGTCAGATCCAATCAATACCGAATGTGGGTCAGTAACACTGCCATACGTTTGATTTTTAGCTATACCAACAGAATTAACGGTAGTAACAATGCCGTTTGCGGCATTTATTACTTTATTAACACCCTTTTTGTATTCAATAACATTAGTAGAATTGGTAGCAATAAACACCGTATCCTGGCTTCGGCCTGCAATATCAATAAATTGTAAACCGCTGTAGGCGGCAAATCTGCTGGTATAATCGTCAACAGCAAGTGTGGTACTGTTAACACGGTAAACCTCATTGTTTTGTGCAAGAACCCATAAATATGGATCACGAAAGTCGCGCTTAACTTTTAAAATATTTTTTCCAGGTAAGATATGAGAACTTAAGTGAAACTCTACGTCCTGACTATGTGCTTTAAGGCTAATAAATGTCAGCAGTAAAAAAAGTAACCGTTTAAATTGCATGGTAAGGGAGGTCAACACTAAAGTAATATATATTTTGCTTCGCCGCAAGCAAAATATATATTAGCGAGACTAGTCATTATGAAATCGAGGTGATAAAAGCGGGCAGTCACTTTTGTTTTTAGCGGCTTTTCGGCCTTGACATTTATCCGGCTCCCGCTTTTTGTTGCTTTTTTATTGATCATCGAATCGTGAACACCATGAACATTTCCCCCTTATGCCGGCACCCGCTCAGCCGCCCTCGTCGGCGAAAGATTAGCTTTTCAGCGGCCCTACGTGTCGATAAGTGTTGACGAGCAATCCCGTGGGCGTGGTCTTCGAGTCAACAAAAGCAAGTTCCCGAGCGTCAATACTGTCCGACAATAGGCGTTTTCCTCGGCCAAGCAAAACTGGGTAGGTAATGAGCACAACCTCGTCAGCCAGCCCCTGGTCAAGCAACACGGACGTTAGCGTCGAACTTCCCACGACGATCAGATCGGGGCCGTCCGTTGACTTGAGATCGCGAATCGCCTTTATAACGTCCTGACCCAAATCTGTTACCGGACCCCATTCCAGGCTGTCGGGCCTATGGGTTGCGATGTGTTTTGTTGCAGCGTTTATAGCATTTGCCATTGGGAAATCCCCGGCATTAGGCCAAAAGCCACTAAATATATCGTAGGTTTGGCGGCCAAGCAGCAGGTCAAAGTTTGGCCCGTATGCCTCAAAGAGCATTGCCGCCCCGGCAGGGCTTCGATAGGGTGTGGTCCATGCGCCATAGGTATAGTCTCCATCGTGTTCTATCACGCCGTCGAGCGAGATATGTTCAAAGATCCTGATCTTTCTCATTTTGTTTTCGGTTAGTTTATGTTTATACTAAGTTAAAACGGACGAGATATATGCACAAGGGGCGATCGTGACAAATATGAGGGCATTTTACGCCATATACATTTGTCAAAAGCGGAGGTAACAATTTAAAATCAAACAAAGTGAACCTTACGGAATCATTGACTACCTGATTCCGGAACCTCGGCCCAATTACTCCATTAACCTTAAATCAACAACCCGATGGATACACTACAAAGCCATCTTAAGGGTATAACAAAAAGCTATCCACATAAACCGGCATAGAATTTAATAGCTCACGGTTCAGAATTAGGTGAGGATTATTTTACTAACCCATTGAGTTTTTATTACCCAAACAGTGATTTCCAAATATTACCCAATATATTGGGGCGTTCGTGTTCTTTATCTAATATAATTATACTGGTTGGGTAATTATTATTCGTGGCTAATAAGACTTCTGCATCCACAACTGTTTCGTGTAAACTTACCCGGATAATTTGTTCTTTATTTAATATCCATTCGGCATCAATTGAACGGATAGCTTTGGTTTGTGCATGCAGCATATAGCGAGCCGTATATTTGCCATCCACCGGTTTTGATTCGGGATCAATAGATTTACTTAATGCAAAATTTTGCTCTTGTTCAATATCATTTATGCTTCTTTCGTCAATTGCCACTCCTGCATGATGTAACTCAATAGCATCTAAATCATTTAAATACTCTTGTACTTGCTGTATAATACTAAATGTAACAGGTAATGACTTACCAACAAGCGGATAAGCTGCCTCCTCTTCAATTTTAAGCGAAGGCGTATATGATTTATAGATAGCTGTAAAATATGTTGCAATCAGGAAATCTTTTTGAACACTCCAGTTTAATAAATTTTCGGATGTAATGGTTTGATCCATTAATTCACAATATTTCTCAGCTTGATCACCTGTATAATAATTTTTTATCTCGACCCTTTTTGTCTTCCACCGTTCTAAGATCTCCTTATAATTATGAACGGTTAAAAACCGGCCGTTAAAATCAACCTCTATAATTAAAGGGTATAAAACAGAACCCGCTTCGTTGGCCATTTTATCAACCAGCAAATCAGGTTCTGTATCATTAAGATAGGTTTTAGAACTTTTATTTATGCTAAACAGCCTGGCTTTTTCAGGTATGGTTTTAACATAGGCAATATCCACTTCATATTTAATGGTATTTTCTTGCGCTGCATTCTTAATAGTAAGTAAATAACCATAGCTTTTACTAAAGTTAGGAGGCACTAACTCTAATAACAATGAAAACTTGTCCGAAAATATTGCTCGCTTATTTGACCCACTATCTACTGCTCCCATGTAGCCGAATTAATAATTATAACTATTAGTACCTTATGTTATGTTCAAAAGCATCAGTAAAACACGTATTTAATACAATTTCTTTACTAATGACTACTTCTTATTTAGTGGAAAAACCAAAAACAAACTCCTCATTTAACTGGCAGCCAAGTAGCAGGTTCAGATAAATAAGCTGTAATTATATAAATAAAAATGATTGTTTAATTTAAAATACCACAATAAGAGTTAATCAAAGATGTATAGATATTATTTATGGCACAACTTATCTTAATTAAAAAACAATCGGGAGATATTATCGTTAATCAGTGTGATATTTAATCAAAGAATATAACTTTAACTTCTATATTAATTAGGTTTCCAATAACAAAATAACCTTTACCCTTGTCGCTATTAACTATTATATGAAAACTAAACTAAAAGTAGATATCAATATTGAAGGTACTCAGATAACCTATTTTTCAACCTTTACCCTTGATCAACGTTTTAATGAGCATCATACCTTTCAACTGCGCTTTAACCACGATATGGTGGAAGAATATAATGCTATCACCCTTGAAAAATCAAAAGACTTTATAGGCAAGAACATCACAATACAGTTTGGAACAGCTGATAGTGGCGACAATAGATTCAGTGGTATAATAACTAAAGTAGGCTTAGCACAAAGGCATGGTTTTCATGGCGATATTTTGATCAGTGGCTTTAGTCCGGATATATTGATAGACCGTGGGCCAGATCTGGGATCATATCTCAATAAAAACCTGAAGAGCATTATCCAGCTCGCTACACAGGATGCACCGCAAAATGATCTTCAGTTTAATATAAACCCCACTAACAGTACACCGATAGATTACATTATCCAATACCGCGAAAGTGATTTTGATTTTATCAACCGCCTTTCTGCCGAGTATCATGAATGGTTTTACTATGATGGAGCTAAATTAAACTTTGGAAAACCTAACAAGTTGGATGAAGTAACTCTTATTTATGGTCGTGATCTTACCAGCGTAGAATACGCTATGCAAATAGCTCCGCTAAAACAAAACAAGTTTGCTTATAATCCTAAACAAGACAACCTGCTTACCGCACAGCCGCAAGAAATAACGGGAGGCACGCCCGATGTGTCACATGCTATCGATGCCTCTAATAAGGTTTATAGCAAGGTTTATAACCAACCCCTGGCAATAAGGGTAAACAGCAAAAAAGAAATTGACGATTTTGTAAATAACGAACAAAAGGCGCTCGTGTCTGACCTGGTGAACATTATAGGCATTGGTGATAACCCGCTGGTAGGCTTGGGAAAGATACTTAACATCAGCATGAGTTTACGAGGTGCCAGCGGTTTTGAGCTTCAGGATTTTGGCAAGTTTTTGGTAACAGCAGTTAATCATCAAATTGATGGTGTTGGCCATTATCAAAACACTTTTGAAGGGGTAACTGCCGATACCGAACGTTTACCGGTAACAGCAGTTGAAAAACCCCATCCTGATATGCAGCTGGCCACCGTACTTGATAATAATGACCCTGATAAACAGGGGCGTATAAAGGCACAGTTTAAATGGCAGTGTACCGCCAATGACCCTACAGAATGGCTTAGAGTTGTAACTCCCAGCGCCGGAAATGACGACCAGGGAGCCAACAACCGGGGATTTATTGCCATACCTGAAATTGGCGATCAGGTTTTGATAGGATTTGAAGAGGGCAATGTTGCCCGGCCGGTAATTATGGGCAGCATTTATCATAATGCAAATGGCGATAGCGAGCATCAGGTTAACAACCATTTAAAAAGCATAGCAACCCGCAGCGGACACGTAATAGGTTTTGATGATAGCGCTGGCACCCAGGGCATCACGATAACTGACCGGAATAATAATGTGATAAAAATTGATACTGCAGGTAACAATATTACCATTACCGCGCTTGAAACAATAACTTTTACAGCAAAAAACATTAATATTAATGCACATGAAAACCTTACAAGCTCTGCGGGTAAAAATGTTTACACATCTGCCGGGGATACGTTGAGTGAAAGTGCCGCAAAAAGCCATATAGTTACCGCTAAAGATATTACAACCACAGCCGACGAAAATTCAACCCACCGGTCAAAAAAATCAGAAACTATTGCTCAAAAAGTAACCACTAACAGTACAAATGAGGATATGGAATTAGTATCAGCAAAAAAAGTTAATATCCAGAGCTCTGAAAAAGTGAATTTATTTTAAGGCATCTAACCGTTTCAATAGCAGGAACATATTAAATAATTTAATCATGGCAGAAGAACATTTAGTGGTACAGGGTGCTACTTGTCAATGTAATTTTGGCTCAGCACCAGATAAGTTAAAGGTTTTAACTCACGCAAAAGAATACGCGAACGATAAAGATGGCGCTGTTAAACTCATTGCAAGTACAAAAGATATCGGATCAACCTTTGAAAAAAACACATTTGGCTCCTGCAGCAAACAAAATAACAGGGCCTGTACAGCAGTTGTTACCGAGTGGAAAAACGTATATGAAAACGTGACGCTTAGTAATGGAGGTAAAATATTACTGGAAACCAGTAAAGGTACCTGCCCCGTTGGTGGTAACGGTTGTATAAAAATTTTACTACACGGACAAACAGCCGATTTAGGCAAACAAAACTTCGAAAATGCAAATCCAGCAGTTACAAATGCCTTAAACCCCATGGTAGATATTAAGAATATGGATCAAACAAACAGCGCCCAGGGTATCATTTTTGAATAATTACCATGCCAAATAAAGGAGTAAAAAACATAAAACACACCGGTGGTAACTATTATCCAAAAATGGGTAATGGTAAATGCCTGGTAATAGCCGCCAACGAAAAAAACACATTTGAAGTTTCTGAATGGTTGGATGCCACAACAGATAAAGATAAAAATGCGGTCAAGTGGTTACTTGAAGACGGCAAAAGAAACCAGATACTGTTACAGTTTGGCGACAGAGGTCCGCAAGTTCATCAGTTAAGCATTCCACCTGCCATGTGCGGTACTTATAATGTGTATTACCTGGAAGCAAACCTATCCGGTCAAATAGACAGAACCAGTGATAGTGGTTTATTTATCAGGGGATATTGTAATCCTGTAGTAGTAAGCTCAAAATGGACCCTTGCTGATGGCAAGCCTATTACCAAAGATAATCCCATATCTTATGGTGATGATATTATTCTGCATGTTGAAACAGAAGGTCTGTGCGGAAGTAAATTCACTATTGATATATATAGTCGTAAATGGGGAACAGACTTACTGGTAACCACCTATACAGGGGTAGAATGCAATAATGGCCAGGTTAACTTACTGATACAAGATACCTATTCCTGGTATGCCAAAATGAAATATGAAGCTGACGAGAACGAATTTTATATTACCATAAAGGCACCGGAAATTAACGGGCTTATTAAGGACAATACGCCACATGGCGATACAAACCATGCCCGCTTTTTAAGAGCAAAAAACAAAGCTCTTAATACACCCAAAGTAGCTAATCCTAAAAATTTAACACCGGTAAGATTAGGCACCAACGATTTAAATATTAAACGTTTTGACCCATGTGGGTTTACCCGGATAGAAGTTAAGGATGACGAGGACCGGATTGTACTTTTTGATGAAGGAAAGCTCAAATTACAGGGCGAGGTTAAGCGCGACTTTGCCATGTCTGAAGAAATACATTATGATCTTGACAAGTCGGCTATCAGAGCTGATGCCAAGCCAATTTTGAATAAGATAGGCGATTTTTTGCTTGAATCGCCTTATGTTCCGGTTGAGTTAGGTGCTCATACTGATGTAAGGGGCAGTGATGCTTATAATATGGACCTATCTGAGAAACGGGCAAAGGCGGCAGTTGATTATCTTATTGCGAAAGGTATATCTGCCAACCGGATCACGGCAAAGGGATACGGCAAAACAATGCTACTCATAAAAGGTGATAACCTTACCGAAGAGCAACACCAGACAAACAGGCGTACCACCATTAAGTTTAAGATATTTGAAAACGATGCGCAGAGCCTGGTGTACGAAACAATTTCACCTGATGCTACTCAAAAAAAGCAGCTGGATTTCACCATACAGGATTTTAATGTAGCCGGATGTCTGTTTAAAGGCACACCCAAAGTGCATGATAATAAAAAGATAAGGATTGTTACCCACACATCAGCTTCAGATAAAGAAAAACCGGAACCCTCTATTGATATGCATGGCAATATCATGTCGCCCAAAGTATATTCCAACCTGGATAACGTACAGTTGGTACCTTTTAAATATATATGGCCCATTTATAATTCTACTAACAATTTCTTGTACTACGTTAATTCCTGCCGTTATTATACCGACAAGAGTAAGCCAAGCATATTAGTTAAAGCCTATCCCGACATTAAGTGGACTTTCGGCTTTAATTTAAACCTTACCAATGATTTAAGTATCAAAGGACAAAACCTATCGAAAGACCAATTGAAGGATCTGCAAAAAAAAGCAGGAAAATTAGGTGCAGAAAGAAGATGGGAACAAAAGGAGGCTTCCTGGAAAATGAGCCTCAAAAGTGAATGGAATAAAGCCAGCAAAAAAAAGCTTTATGAAACCAAAGACGTTAATTTCAAGTTTAAAAAGTTTTATGATCTGTTTGCTTCGATAGGTAATCTGGCAGATGGCATTACTAATAAAACAAAAGGCTTCGTCAGAAATATTGGGTTTAAAGATGCACCGGTTACTTTTGAGATAAAGCCACCTAACTTAAATGTAGAAGCTATATGGTATTTAAAACGCGCTCATCATAAAAAAACAGCGATCGAAAAAATAGGTACCCAGATTGAATTTAACATTTCAGCAACACCATTGATAGGGCTTGAAATGACCATTGATTTACTGGGGCTGGCTGTAGCGGCTGTAGCGGGGGCCGTTTCTGAAGGAGCAGCCTCAAAACCGGCATTGCAGCTTTATCAAAAAATTAAAGATGTGATGAACAAGGGTGTTGACGCTGGTGATGATGATTTTGGGGTTAAAGTGCAAGCCGATGTATATATCGACCTGGTTATTAGCAGTGTAATTAACCTCGATCATATCAATTTTTCGTTCAATACTGTAAGCGATGGATCGGATACTAAGGTAAATTTGGAAACCACAGCCAAACTTAAGGCTGAAATTAAAGCCGGAATGTATGCTAAGGCCCAGGTACAATTAGTTGTTGTAACGGCTAATGGTTATTTTGAAATGAGTGCCAAGGGCAGCGGTTCGGTTACCTTTGGGCATAGCTTGCAATGTGTGGAGGATGGTGTTTACTATAGGCCAATACTTGGTTTTGACGGTCTGGATGTAGAGTATATTATTCTGGTAAAAGCAGGTATTTCATCAAAAAAAGTTGTAAAAACAACTGAAGAGCATAAGTTTTATGAAAACAAAGGCGAGTATAAGGGGTTGATACCCAAGTTTGATGTAATCAAAAGTTTAGAAGAAGTGTCGGGTATCAGTGCAAACTTTATGTTAATTAAAAACGATTAAGCAAATATTTATGACAAGATTAGTGATATTTTTATTGACGGCTTTTATGGGCTATTCATGTAATGCGCAAGAAAAAGTGGATTTAGAAAAACTGACTTTTAAAGAAGATCCAAGGGTTATTGTTAAAAATCATAAAAAATCTGCCGACCGCACAGAGCCATTGACCTCGTTACCAGCGTACACTACCTACGACATTGCGGGGTATAACTTTGGCCCAGTTGCATTAACGGAGCATTGTTTTGTTTCGTTTTTGCTCAATTCTATCGAGGAAAAAAAACTGGTAGGACTTATTGTCGGATTTAAAACTATACCCGAATCAAAAGCAATATATAAATATATATTTCAAAAGTACGGCAAACCTGTAACACTTCAACGCGAAACCCAGGAAAGGGATAGCCATAATAAACCTTATCCAAGCAGCTCTGCTTTCTTGTGGAGAAACATACGGCCAGGCGTATCATTATTATTATCAAAAAGTTATGTTTTTGAAGAGGGAAAACCAGTTGAGAGTACAGATTTGGTACTCATAAACAATGACGCAAAACCAAGTTATGAAACCAATTTTAAAACAGTGTTGGATAGGGTAATAAAAACTTATACTCCATAAACGGATATAGAAGCAATACTAAAATTCGCTGTTTAATATTCATGCAATAGTTATAATTAAACTTATGTTACCAAAGGTTACAGGAATTAAAAAAATCGCCCTTCTGTGTGGGCTGGTTTGTATAACAGTTATGGGTTACGGCCAGGCTAAAACAAACTTTCCTTATAAATTATCAAAAGCAGACATCCCACCTGGATTTATGGTTGCCGGACCTTTCACAAAGGAAGAGAAATCACTTAGTATATCTGCTAATCGGGGAATTGTGACAGATAAAAAACTGATTGCAAACATTTATAATAAAATAGATGTAAGTACCATCAGCAAGGTATACGTTGCGGCTTATGTGCCAGGAAAGCACTCGGAAAATGCACTGGAAGTGTATATTATTCAATATAAATCAAAACAGATGCTGGATAAGGAGCAATTAAAACTGCATCGCGAAAAAGGTTCCCGTTATTTAGAAAAAGACAATTACCTGTTTATAGTATGGTCTGATGGTTTCGCTAAGCAGATTGATGCCTTGGCCGAGCATTTAAAGAAACGCTGGAGTTTGACGGATATATCAAGCAAAAAACAATAACTACAAATTTTAACTTAACATGGCACAACCATATTATCAGGTAGATTTTAGCGCATCAGCCTGCCTCTTCGAACTCCGGGTAAACGATATTTTGGTATTTACCCTGAATGTTGAAGGACAAACGTCTACCTTAATACCAATCAATCTGGCTATTTTACAAAGTGGCAAGCAACAAATAAACATAAGGGTATTGCCGCTTGCAGGCGAGCATACCGTATCACCAAAAGCTGAATTTAAATATGATATTAAAGTTTTTGATGTAACCAATGATTTTCAATTCAAAGAACAACTTCCAGGCTACCAGTTTCCGCCGGTTGATGCATCAATACCGCATCCGGTATTAGTATATGATGCGTCTTTTAATGCAGAAGTGCCTTATACTATTCAAGCCTACCAAAATGGTATCGATCTAAAATCAATTGATGATCTTAATGCAAAAGTAAAGGCTGCTTATCAGCGGGTGGCAGATATCATTGACAGAAAGGATTATGAGCAGTTTAAAAAAGTTATGGCTAATCGTGAAAAAGTTATAGCAACCGCCATGTATCTGAGTCCAAAAGAATCAGCCGATAGAGTAAATGATTTAATTATAGATTTTGAATCTGGTTTTAAGGTTGAACCTATTACACCAAATGCCGTGGTACATGTTTATGCCCTGGGGAAAGTTGCAGCCCTGAAAAAGCTTAATGGCGAATCGGCATTGGCATTACTCAATAAAACCACACAGGAAGAATTAATGATAGAGCTCTCATTTTATATGCCGCAAGGCAAAGCCGAATTAGAAATTATGTGATTAAAGTATCTACTTTGCCTGTCATGAGTCTCTTTACAATTACGGGCGTGCACCTGACCATTCGAGAGAAAGCTGTCCAGCATTATTAATTTCGCCTATCAATAAATTAACTATTGAACAATCTGCCTAGTAATGCCTTGTGCTTTAATATTTTCTTCAGGCAGGCCTATGGTTATACGTACCCAGGTATTGTACGGTGCGAATGAGCGGCCAATGGTAATTCCGTTTTCTTTAAATTTTGCAGCCACTTCAGCGTATGGTTTTTTAATGTCAAAATATACAAAGTTCGCCTGTGAATCAGTATGTTTTAAGTGGAGGTTATCCAAAATAACATTCCATTTAGTACGTTCGGTGGCAACCTTATCATGTACCAAAGGGATATAGTTTTTATCTGCCAGTGATGCTTGAGCTGCCGCTATTGACAGCCGGTTTAAATCATGCAAACCTCCAAGCCCCTGCTTTTTCAAATAATCTGCCAGCGCCTTTGGGGCAACGGCATATCCTATTGATAAACCTGCTAAACCATAAGCTTTGGCAAAAGTTCTGAAAACAATTACATTATCTCCTGCTTTAATATTTTTGACTGCGGTGCGGAGGGTAAAATTGTCCGAAAACTCCAGATAAGCTTCATCAACAATAACCAGCGCTCGTTGAGATGCCTCATGCAGAAATTCGTGAAACTGTTTATCCTCGTTTACAGTACCTGATGGGTTATGCGGATTTACCAGAAAGATCGCCCTGGTTTTGGGGCCAATCTTAGAGGCTATTGCCGGGAGATCATTTTCCAACCCATCATTCAACGGAACAGATATAACTACACCACCCACCCGGGCCGCGGCATCCACCAACGCCGGATAACCGGGTACTGTATAAATAAACTCACTACCCTGCCCCTCCTTCAGCCCAAGGTAAACACCTAATAACTCTAAAATTTCTCCAGGGATGATCTGGTCTTTATCCACGCCTTCATGGCTGGCAATAGCTGCAATAAGTTCATCTCCCTCCTGTCCCGTGTATCTTGCAATATTGGCGATCTCTTTTTTAATAGCCGGAGCCACAGCCGGCGAAGGTCCATAAGGATTTTCATTTAATGACAGTTGAATTAAACCCTGATCTTTTTTTGCAGAAGTGGTTTGGCTTACTGCTATTACTGGTATAAGCCAAAGCACTATGATGAATACTGCAAAACCTTTAAAGCTTTTATAACTAAAACAGCTTACTACGCTATTTACATATGGTTGTTTTTGAGTAGCGTACATACAAAATTATTTTATATATAATAATAAGCAAATCTTTACCATTCTACACTATCAGAGGCGTGGGGACGGATTCGAACCGTCGTAAAAGGTTTTGCAGACCTCCGCCTAAACCACTCGGCCACCCCGCCTTAAGGTGAACCTGCAATAGTTACAAGTCCACCGTTTTTATCTAATCTTAGTTAAACCCACCTCCCAATAAATTGGCAAAAAAGATGGCATTCAGAAACAACCTGTCTGTTCCCGGCCAATATCCCCGGTAAGTTGGATCATCTGCAAAAAGCACCACTTCTCCTCTTCCATTGTTTACAGCAATAATAGCTGCAGAACCAGCAACCTTAGTAATATTCTTCTTAGAGGAATAACCATTTACAAAAGGGTTTTTAGTGTATTGAGCCACAGTGGCATACTTATCAGCGCTGGGCACTAACAAAGTGGGGCCGTTTTTATTGATGAATAACTTCCGGCTGCTTACACCAAAAGCAATAGGGTGAGTAATATCCAGATCGGCCTGAAAAATAGCGCCATTGATCCTCTTGGCCCCTTCCACATCTTCCTGCCTCGCGTAATCCAGTCTTTCATTTTCAGGTTTTGCCTGTTTTGTAGTATCATTTTTTTGTCCATCCTTCGTTTTACCTGCAGATATTTGTTGATGATTACTATCTCCTTTATCCGGCTGTTTTATACTCACTATTGTCGGAGATTCATCACTACCCCTACGAGGGAATTTATCTGTTTCCGAAAGCTTTTCTTTTACAATTTCCTGCTGTATCGCCCAAGCTGTAGCGGTTTGAAAAGTAATCAGTGTGCCACCGTCATTAACCCAGGCCTTTATCTTATCCACTGTTGCCTTATCCAACGCACTGTAATTTCCACCCGGCAAAACGAGTGTATTATATCTTTTCAGCGATGCACGGGCAAAACTACTCAGATCTATCTTTGTAACAGGCAGGTTCAGTTGCTGATTGAGCAGAAACCAAACTTGCCCGGCCTCCCCGGCGGTTACTCCCTGCCCAAAGGCCAATGCCACTTCGGGTTTCCTTACCGATTTAATATTACTACTGCCCAGATCAATACCCTCTGCGCTAAAACCACTGGCTACAGGTGTTATGATCGTATTTGTATTAACCGCTATTTCCTGTAAGGCTTTGTATAAAGAGTCTGACGAAATATTTTGGGCAGCCACAGGTATAACCAGCGCCCCGGGACTGTATCCTTTTTTCCCGTTTACCGTATTTGCCGTAAATGATTTAAAGGCTGTTTTAACCAGTAAATTCTTTACCAATAGTTGATAAAGCGCCTTACTGGCATTATAATCAGTATAACTTAACAAATAAGCATATGCCGATCTGCCTCCCTCTACGTTACCTTTGGTTAAATTCAGGTTTTGCACCTCGTTTCCTTTTGAAACTACTCCGGTTATCTTTGCGTATTTTAAACCGTAAGCCTGAATAATGCTCCAGCCGGTATTGTCATAGTAAATACTATCTTTTAATATGTTTTCCTCAAAAATGGAATGCACCAGCAAAAAGTTTGGCTGGGCCGAAGGAACCACATACGCCTTACCTTTTTCAAACTGTTTACCCTCCTGGTTAAGGTTATCATTCAGTTCATAAACTTTAATGCGATGCTGCAACAGGAGGTTCAAAAATTTCTGGGTAAGGGTAACATCCTTACTATCACCAAATACAAATGCTTTATCCGGGCTTTTTTGTCCCTGCTCCAGCGCATATTTAAAAAAGTCCTTTTGCACTTTAAAAAGCCCCACTTTCTCTGCTACTGATCCTCTTATGGTCGAAAAGCTGGTTGTTAAATGATTGCGGATGGTAAAAGCAAAGGTAACCGGGCCGTTGCTTGATTCCTGAACAATTCCGCGTGAGCTGGCCTGCTCAAAGGTGGCAGCTACTGATCCAAAAAATTTGGGATAAGTAGAACCATAGATGGGCGAAAGATTATCATAATTCTCTTTGGTAAAATAAAAAGAGCCAATATCATCAAGCGCTTTTGCATGATATTTAGCCAGGATCACATTAAATTCATACAAAAACTGCGGAACAATAGGGCTTTCATGCCGCCTTGGTGTAGGTTCAAAATAATAAGTGGCATTGGTACCCTGCTCATGAAAATCGATCTGTACATTGGGATACCATTTATGAAAAAACTCCACCCTGTTTCGGCTCTCTATCTGAACCAGGTTTAGCCAATCGCGGTTAAGATCTGTAAAATAATGATTGGTTCTGCCATTTGGCCAGCCCTCCTGATGTTCCTTATCAATAGGATCTGCTACAGGTGGAAATGAATGGTAAGCGTTATGCCAGTTAGCCGCCCTGTCCCTACCATCGGGATTAAGTGATGGATCAATAAAGATCACCGCCTCATTCAGCCATTTTTGCGTTTCTGCATCCTGGCTCGCAGCCAGGTAATAAGCGGCAAGCAAACTCGCCTCTGTACTGGATGTTTCATTGCCATGAACACCATATCCCAGCTGTATAATAACAGGTGCGTTACTGCCGAGTGCCGGCTTTGACGGATCAACTTGATTGATATGTTCCTGCCTGATTTGTTCCAGCCTGCTGTAATTAGCGGGTGCAGTAACAGTCACGATGATTTGCTCTCGCTGCTCATATGTTTTACCGATGGTTTGTACGTGTACGCGATCGCTTATGCGAGCCAGTTCCCTCAAATAGGCTACTACCTGCTCATGGCGGGTAAAAAAGGAGCCTATGGGGTATCCAAGAAACTGTTCGGGTGATGGTATTTTGTTATCCAGCGTCCCTGCTTTAGGGAAATAATAATTGTTCTGTGCTGATAGGTATGATGATACACTCAACAAGAGTGCAACAAGTGCAAAACTGATCTTATAATATTTTTTCATCTGCGTATAAATGAATTTTGTAAAATTTAATAACCCGGATTTTGAGTAACATCAGGATCTGACTGAATATCAGAATAAGGGATCGGGAACAACCAATAATTTCTGTTCGTCAAGCCCAGCACCGCTCCCGCCCTTTCGGTTCTTACCAGATCAAACCAACGATGTGCCTCAAATGCAAATTCCACACTATTCTCGTCTTCTATAGCCTGTAATAAGGCTGCTTGCGTAGCGGCATTGGTCGGTGCCACATCAGCTCTTGCTCTAACGGCATTCAGATCTGCTGCAGCCTCGGTCAGGTTATTTTGCTGTGCCCTTGCTTCGGCCCTGATCAAATAAAGTTCGGCAATCCTGATCAGGTAAGATGGGTCGGTACTGGTTGATGTGGTATTATACAGTACGCCGTATACCATACTCCCGCTACCGGCAATGAGGGTGTTTCTTGTACCTCCGATAGCAGGATTGTTTAGTTTAGCAACCAGCGCATCTGAAGGTTTTAAAGTATACTGCCCGCCTGCTGAGCTGGGATACCAAAGGTTCCAGTAACTATTTTTGTCATTTACAGAATAGGCCAGTTCCAGTACCGATTCAGCACTTTGGAAAGGTGCGGTAAAAAAGGTTTTGTAAGGTTTAACCAGGGTATATTTTGAATTGCCAATAACCTGTGTCGCGTCGCTCTCTGCATCGGCCCATTGGCTGCGATACAGGTGCAGCCTTGCCCGAAGTGCCCTTGCTGCACTTTTTTGTGCACGGTTACGTACTGTTCCATCCTCTGGCAATAATTGCTCTGCCTGGTTCAGATCGGCAAGTACCTGATCATAGGTTTGATCTAAGGTACTCCGTTTAATGCCTTTTAAAACCGACAGATCAGTAGTTGGTTTTACTTGCAGCTGAACACCGCCCCAGCCCCGTGCCAGGTCAAAATAACCCAGGGCACGTATAAAATAGGCTTCGCCCAATATTTTGTTTTTTTCAGCCGAAACCAATAACGGATCATTTACTGCCGGTACATAAGCCAGTACGCTATTAGCCGAATTAATGGCCCGGTAAATACCCTGATAAGCAGCGACAGTGATTACGTTATCAGTGGGTACCGCATTTTGATCCAATTGCAGGTATTCGCTTAAAGTTCCGTTAAAAATGACATTATCTGTTGTAATTGTTCCCAATGTAGGGAAACTGGATGCATAATATCCTTGTACCCGGTCATAAGCGCCAATAATGGCTGCTCTTGCCGTATTTGCATCCGTAATGGCGCTTGTAGTAGGCAGTGCATTATTGGGTATTTCAGTCAGGTATTTTTTGCATGATGACGACGCTAAAAGCGCGGCGATCATAAATGTATATTGAAAAAATGTTGTTTTCATTGTTATGTCTTTTAATAATTAGAATGTGACGCTGGCACCTATCTGGAAAGTACGCGGCTGCGGAACAGTCGCCCAGTCATAACCTGCTGTGTTCTGGTTGTTACTTTGTGAACTTACCTCCGGATCAAGCCCGTCGTACTTGGTAAACGTGAGTAAATTTGTAGCCTGGGCATAGATCCTTATTTTACTGATACCTATTTTTTGTGAAGTAGCAGATGGCAGACTGTATCCGAATGTCAGCGTCTTTAACCTGATAAAAGACCCGTCTTGCAGGTATCTTGAACTTAAATTAGCCACATTGCCGCCGTAATTGTTAGCAGGTCCGTCGTTTTGGCTGGGATTGCCGCTGTAGGTGGTTAATCTGGGGATATCAGTAACGTCTCCGGGTTTTTGCCAGCGTTCCAGTTGTCTTGGTAAAAATCCGATGTTTGCCTGGGCCCCGCCGTGAACCATAAAGAAATCATTCATGTTCATGATCTTGTTGCCATGCTGAAAATAAAAGAAGAAATTCAGGTCGAAATTTTTGTAAGTGAGGTTATTGGTTAATCCGCCAGTATAATTAGGTAGTGCATTACCTACTATTTGCCGGTCGGCAGAGGTGATCTTCCCGTCCTTATTGACATCATCATAAACCGCATTTCCTGTTTGCGGGTCAACATAAAGTTGTTTGTACAGTTGGAATGAATTAACGGAATATCCTTGTCTTAAAATAGAAATATTCCTACCGGATGCACCCAAGCTTATATCCGAAGCCAGCTTTTCAATCTTGTTTTTATTAAAGGAAACATTAAAACTTGTTGTCCATCTAAAACTTTCAGATTGAAAATTAACCGAGTTAATCGCAATCTCAAATCCTTTATTACGTACCGCGCCATAATTTTGAAGATAAGATGCAAAACCGGAACGGTAAGGCACAGGAACATTCAAGAGCAGGTTATAGGTGTACTTATTATAATAATCAATAACAAAGCTCAGCCTGTTCTTCAGGAAACTGAATTCCGTTCCAAAGTCTATCTGGCGGGTGGTTTCCCAGGTAAGATCAGGATTGGCCAGCTGCGTTGGGGCAATTCCAGGTTGTTCGAGGTAATTGGCTCCTGATGACCATAAACCCTGGGCCGCATATGCGCCTATACCATTCTGGTTACCTGATAAACCAATACTGGCCCTGAATTTTAATTCATCAAATAAATTCAGTTTCTTAATAAAATCCTCCTGCCCTGCGCGCCAAGCCACACCGCCTGATGGAAAATATCCCCATTGATTATTCACTCCAAATTTTGAGGATCCATCAGCCCTGATACTTCCATCAATGGTGTACTTATCATCATAGGTATAACTTACCTTGGCAAAATAGGACAACAGTTTTGATTCATTCCTATAGGAAGAACCAGATGTGGTAGCAGCAACTCCAACAGCGGTAAGGCTGTTTGCAGCAAAGCCAGTACCAAATGCCGAAGTTCCCTGACCAAGTACGGTATTAATAGTATTACCTATCAAAGCGTTGATATTATGCTTACTGTCTTTACCAAACGATTTTATGTAATTCAATACCTGCTCATTCGTTAAAACCAGGTTTTTAGTTTCATAAGAAGAGGCTGATCCGTTGGTAGCAATACCGGCGCTGATCAGTGTATTGGCATAATTATTTTCATACTCGCTGCTGTTATCAATACTCCAGCTGCTCCGTAATTTTAAGCCAGGGATAATGGTATACTCTCCAAATATGTTGCCGATCGTTCTCCAGCCTACGGCATCGTTGTTCAGGTTATTAATAAGCGCTATGTGGTTATCAAAACTCCCGTACCGCGCATAAGTTCCATCAGGTTTGAATATGGGGAGATAGGAACGCGGAAATAAGGCTGAATTGATAACTCCTTGCGGATTATTATCACTCCCGCTTACATTTCTTTGTGATCGTGCCAAGTTAATACTGGTACCTACTTTTAATTTAGATGTAAGATAATTATCATAATTAAGCCTCGCGGTATAACGGTTATATCCCGAAGGCTTAACAATAGATTCCTGGTTCAGGTAACCCAGGCCTATGTAATAGGTACTTTTATCTGTCCCTCCTTGTGTAGATAGATCATAGCTGGAGGTCCGTGCTGTCCGGAAAATATCCTTTATACGGTCATACGTAGGCAGCGTATCCGGATTTGGAAAAGGTAACACCACCGACGAAGGATCTAATCCATTGTCAACAGCAGTATTGATCCTTGATTCGTTAGTCAGTAAGGCAGTTTCCGGACCGGTTGCTACTTTAAACTTATTGATCGCGTTTGACCAGCCCTGGTAGGTGTTTAAATTGATCTTTGCGCTTGTATTTCTTTTACCGCGCTTGGTGGTCACAATAATTACCCCATTTGCACCCAAAGAACCATAGATAGCGGTTGCATTTGCATCCCTTAATATTTGTATATTTTCAATATCTGCAGGGTTCAGGTCGGCTATTGGGTTTGATCCCTGCTGATTGCCCAACCCGGTTTGTATGGGGTCGTTATTACTTACAAATACACCATCGATAATGTAAAGCGGATCAACAGAAGCATTGATGGAGTTATTTCCCCTCACCCGGAAAGTTACGCCTCCCCCAGGTACCCCGGAGTTACTTAATACCTGAACCCCGGTTGCCTTGCCCTGCAGCAATTGATTGAACCCGGCGGCAGGCTGGTCTTTTATAGCGTCGCCGCTCACACTGGTAATTGACCCGGCTATGTACTTGCGTTCTTGTGTACTGTAACCGGTTATCACTACATCATTTAGCTGGTTAATATTTTCTTTTAAGATGATCTCGACGGGGCTACCATTGGCTGTAACTTCCTGGCGGATATAGCCAATAAATGTCACAATCAACGTATAAGGGAATTTTTGACCCGTAATGAAGGAAAATTTCCCATCCGCATCTGTAGATACCGAATGTGTGGTTCCTTTTATCTTAATCACTGCTCCGGGCAGCGCCAATTTGGTGGTTGCATCAAGTACAATACCATTAAGTTTGGATTGGATGGTTGGCTGTATGCCTGTTTGCGCTGTGGCCAGTTGGGCCCAAAGCACACAGATAAGCAGGTACACCCCTTTGGTGTAAAAAAGTTTCATAAATAATAAATTAGGGAAAGATTAAAACAGGAAGACCCGGAAACGCCTTAGACAGCGCCGAAATGGATCATCAATAAAATTGAATGTAAAAACGATGTCGATTTTAACAACAGCCGCTGCGGGTGGTAAATTGTATAAATGAACTCGCAATAATGGATTTCACCGAACTGTGGAAATCAGGTTTGTTTACAGGGAATACTTTTTGTTGTTGTAATGATAAGTGCATGATGTGATGTTTATCTATTAATTCCATAGATTAAGTAGACAAATTAAGCTAAAAATCCAATGACTGCCAAAATTTAATAAAAAATAAAATATAACAGATTGAAAATCAACACCATGATTTTTAACTTCAAGATTGTTAAAACGATTTCCGATTAACTTTCCAGGTTATAACTGAAGAATTTATAAACGCAGAAGTAAAGAAAGGTGGCAATAATAACATCCCAAAATAATGATGCAGTTTAAGGCAACTTGAATAAATGAGGTTATTAAGCCTTCAGCCTAAAACTGGTGTTTTTACCGTACTACTTATATATAAAATTCACTTTATATGTTCATGAACCTGAATTTTCTTTTAAAATAAACCGATTCATTTCGCTTCCTTTTATATTAATGTTTATATAAAACAACGAACCACTCAACGGGTATTGCTGCAACTGATCTTTACTCAAACCAATCCTGGCAGTGGTAATGAATAATGTCTGCATATTTTCCCCGCCAAACGCGCAGGCGGTAACATACGGTGCTGGCACTTCAACTTTACCAATCAGTTTCCCTGATGCAGGATCATAACGATGGATGCAGGCCCCTCCCCACATCGCCACCCATAACATGCCTTCCTGGTCGATGGTCATGCCATCAGGTGTATGACCGGGTTCTTTTACCTCTACTATGATCCGTTCATTGGAAATATTGCCGGTACTCACTTCAAAATCATAGGCCTTAATATGATAATCCAGTGAATCAATAAAATACATGGTACGATTATCTCTTGACCAGCAGATGCCATTTGATATACTGATATCACTTAACTTTTGTTGCAGGGAACCATCAAAACAATACAATGCACCCTGTTTTAGCTCCTCGTTCATGCTCATGGTACCAACCCATAAACGGCCGGCTGCGTCACATTTACCATCGTTACTGCGGTTGCCGGGTTTATCTGCTTCAATTTTCATCAGTTCCTTCCGTGCACCGGTTTCAAAATCCAATTCTTCTATGGCATCTTCCAAAGCAATAATAAGTCTATGATCATTTGCCGGCACAACCGTTCCTACTCTTTTACCGGTGGCCCTTTCTTCCGTGATTTTGGTAACCGGATCAATGCGCCCTACCTTCCTGCCTTCAATATCAACGTATAAGAACTTTTTCCAACCAGGGTGCCAGTGCGGGCCTTCGCCTAGTATGAGTTCCGTTTTATAAAGTAATTCCGCGTTCCAGGTTTGCATCAGTTATAAGTTGAATTTGAGTTATAGTAGTTTAGCTATCCTGCATTAGGGAGCTTCGTCCCCCGTCCAGTAAATAGGTTGTTCCCGAGGCAAAAGCGGCGTGATCACTTGCCAGGAACACGCACCAGGCACCTACCTCTTCGGGTGTTCCAATCCTTTTAACAAGGTGCTGATTAATGGTTTTTGCCCGCTCTTTTGCCGGGTCAGGAAATGAATTAAACCATTGCTGGTTACCAGGTGTATCAATAAAACCAGGAGCCAAGCCAACCGTTCGTATGGAAGGCCCCCATTCTATAGCCAGGCTCCTTACCAGGCCGGTCAGCGCGGTTTTGGTAATATTATACGGAAAACATCCAGACATGGTACTAAATGCGTGATTGGAGGTCATGATGATAATAACACCATGATACTGCTCGAGATAGGGTTTACACAATTTGGCCAGTTGCCAGTGCGATGCCAGGTTCAGATTAATATTTTGCTGCCAGTGTTCATCATCGCAATTTTCAGCGCCTTCAAACATATTTCCGCCCGCATTTGATATCAAAATATCAATACTGTTGAATTTTTCAATGGTATGCTGAACTAGTTTACCCAGTTCTTCTCTATTCGTCACATCACAGGTAATGTATAATGCCTGTGCACCCTGCTCCTGAACTGTTTTTATAAACTCGTTGCCGTTTTTTTCCAAACCGCAGCCCGAAACATTTGCACCTGCTTTGGCAAACATTTTGGCTGCACCCAATCCAATACCTGACGAAGCGCCGGTTATTAATACGGTTTTACCGGTAAGGTCTATCTGAAACATCCGTTATGATATAGTAACTATTATTGATTGGTTGGTTGGTAAATTTACCCGTTTTGATAATGTTATTAAAATGGATGTACCCTCTTGCTGGAAATTAGCGACAATCTTTTGATTACCCGCAACTACCAGGATACTGCTCACTAGCCGGCCATCCATTTTCTCCAGACTGATTTTTTGTAATTGTAATGAACCATATTTTAATTTCAAACGATGCTCCTGCTTGCTCCCGGTTTTCGTTTGCATATAAGTTCCCCAGCCCTGTGCTGCGGTAAATGGTGTTTTAAAATTTTCTTTATCCCATTTTGGTGTAAAACGGATAAATCCATTTGGGCCGTGGTACTCAAAACCACAAGCGGTAATAAAGGTGCCATAGCTGGCCATGGCCCGGCCATAATGGTCGCTGCATTCAATTTCATTAAATGGGTTTCGTTTAAAAGCATGATACCTGTCATGTACCGTTCTTGTTAAAATCAATGCCTCATCTATCATGCCTTCGGCCATCAAATGGCTAGCCACCTGGTGTTCAAAGCCCGTCATACACTCATTAAAATAGCCCGCCTGCCAGGTCACATCCTCGCCATATGGTTTGGGCTCATTTTTGGGGTTCGTATTCATGATCATACCACCTTCGCCTGGTAAGGCATATGGCCGGCCCCCTATATGCCTTTTTATATACGGGCCAACATCTGTAGTGAAATTGTATTTCCACAAAGCATGCAGCGCCGACACTGTCTTTTCTTTATTGTTGATCCTGCCCAACCCTAGCTGCCATGCCCAGCTTTGGCCCATTACCTGGTCAATATGGCAAGTGTTATAGGAGCCAATACCTTTTCTCCCCTTCACCGCATCCGGACGATGGATGTAATACTCGCCATTGAATAAAAGATCATCCATATTTTGAGTCCCTTTCACTACGTACTCATTGCACTGGATAGCAAAGGCTGCATCATTCATTTCCCCAGCCATCATTCCTCCTGCTTTTACAGCGGCAATACATAAACCAACGATCCAGGCAATTTCACCATCCCATACAGCATCCAATGTATTTTCCAGTGGGGTATCGGTCATGCCGTCACCATTCCGGTCCTGATTAATGATAAATTGGGTGGCTTTTTTGATATGGGTCCAGTTATTTTTTAAAAAAGTATCATCGGCACTCATCTGGTGCTCGCGCAGGCAACCCAATACCCTGCCGGCCTGGCCATCAATAGCGGGTCGTTTATCATACTCACCCCTGAACCATATACCGCCATCCTCCTGCAAAGAGATCCCCAGGTCAACCCGCTGGCGGTTATCCCGTTCAATAGCCGGGAATATCCGGCCGATGGCCTGCGCATATTGCCATACATGCGTGCAATTCCCTTCGCAAGCCCCCACACCCTCCCAGGCCCATGAACGCCCCGTTTTAAAACGATGTGAAGTGGTAGTGGCCAATGCCGAGATATTTAAAAAAGTTCGTTCCATGAACCAATGAGGTAAGCTGGAATCGTACCAGGTTGCACTCCACAGTTTTGTTTGTGATGATAAATAGGAAAAGCGATCAGCCACATCATCTACAACCGCTAAGGCATCCGTATATTTGTTCAGGTAGTAATGCCCGGTTCTGGCATCGGGTACATCAATACGTTTGCCTACATTCGGAAAATGCCAGCTGATGGCAAATTCTTTCTTTATAGTTTTCCTGGGTAAAATTTGCTGTGATGAAACTATACCAGCAATTAGTTTTTCATCTGCATTAACAACATTTTCATCGGTGGTTTTTGAGGAAAAAGATGCCGCAGAAACAGGAAGCTGAAAAGAGGAAATACCGGCAGCATTTTTCCCGATAAAAGATAAACACATTGAACCGGTATCACCAGCGTCAATAAACTTTGTCTTATCTCCCGGTTCAAATGTGGCGAACACCGACACATGATCTGTTTTGCTGATCACCTTATTTATTCTTTTTCCATCGGTACTGGCTGTTGCCGAAAACTTGCAGACCGCGTTCTCAAGCCAGCTAACAATCTCTGTTTCAATGATAGCTGTACCTGTATTTTTTATTTCGAACGACTGGATGGTTACCGGAATATTCGAATTGTCTTCATCCAGCGGAATAAACGGAGAAAACGCGGTCAGCTTAATTGTTAGGGGTAATTTTTTATCCAAATAATGGATAACGGCTACGGGATAAGTAGCCTCAAACCTGATCTCGTCCCAATCATCCTGGTGGAAACGTTTAATAATGGTATTCCCCTGGTATTTAATTTTGATAGCAAACCCTTGTTCCAGCGGGCGGATATTGGTTGATGGTTGCACATAACAGGCCCCATCACGTGGACGTATTTTTACAGGTGGAATCTGAGCATCTGCGCTCCATTCCACAACTTTGGGTTCAATTCCTTCCTGGTTTTTATTAAAGATATCCCAGAGCCATAAACCACCGTCACCCCCTAAATATACGGTACCACAATTAATACCCCCTACTGGCATACCGATATATTGAAGTTCGTTTTTGCTTTTGAGATAAGTAGTAACCGTCCCCCTTTTATATAACGACTTTATCCATTCGGGATCCAGGTTTTTATCTAATTGCAAAGGGCCATTTTCTGCAACCCATCGCGCCGCAGGCATTGCCATTACCGGCATACGGGAAGCCAGCAAACCAGCGGTGATAATACCAGTATTCCTTAAAAAATCCCGGCGTTTAATATTTTTCATTACCCGAATATATGGTTATCATATATAAAACCCTGCCCGGGGTTGCAATACACCCGGATGTTTTTCCATTTCGGCTTCAACCAGGTCAACTCCTAAACCGGGGCGGTCACTTAGGTGCAAATGTCCATCTTTGATCATGTTTTTGATGGGATGAGTAATCACGGTATCGCGCCAGGCCACATCATTGAACATAAATTCCTGTCTGAAAAAATTGGGTACCGAGGCGCATACATGCGCAGATGCTAATGTAGACAGCGGCCCGTTGGGATTATGCGGAGCCAATAATACATTGTACGCTTCCATCATGGTTGCCATGCGTTTCATTTCAGACGGGCCACCGCAACGGGTAATATCCGGCATCATGATATCGCAAATATTTTTCTCCAATACCGGACGAATACCATGACGGGTATAATGACGCTCACCAACACAAATAGATACATTAGATGGGATACGCTCGCGCATGGCCCTTAAAGTATCAGCGCTCTCGGGGCCGGCCGGTTCTTCATACCAGGTAATATCCAATTCGGCTAACCGCTGAGCCATTTTTACAGCCACCCGATAATTGAGCATAGCATGCGTTTCAATCATGATATCAAAATCGGGCCCTACTGCATCACGTACGGCTTTACTGACATTAAATGCCAAATCCTGCTGACCCGCGGTAAGGGTAAGGTTGCTTGACAAATCTTCGCCATATAAATAATTGGTATGCGCAAAAGGGTCAAATTTTAAACCGGTAAAACCCGCCTCTTTTACCTTTTTTGCCTGCGCCGCATAATCGGCTGCATTATGCCCTCCGCCGGTGAACCAATAGTTGGCATAAAGTAAAATATCTTTACGGAATGCCCCGCCCAGTAACTCGTAACAAGGTGTGTTAAGTATTTTCCCTTTCAAATCGAGCAACGCCATATCAATCCCGCTGATAGCGCACATGCTGGCGCCAAAAGGTCCTATCCAGTTCAGGTCACGATAAAGTTTTGTCCAGATAAAATCTGTCCGCATAGGGTCAAGCCCAATGATGCGTTCCCCAACGTGTTTTGCCGCGTTGTAAACTATAGGACTGCCCGGCCAGTTGGTGGCTTCGCCAACACCAGTATGCCCGGTGTCGGTATATATTTTCAATAGTGTCCAGTTATATTTTACCCCTTCAACCAACCAGACTTTTACTTCTGTAATTTTCATTTTTCCTTTGATAACAGTTATGTATTGTTTTCGGGATCTATTTCAATATCAGTACTAATTTCCCTTTTAAAACATTATCTTTTACTTTTATTCTTCCGGCCGAGTGTGGGGAGCCATAAAATGGTTCGGACCCATTATTACAGTAATCTGCTATCAGCCAGTTCACCTGTCCGTCCTGTAACCAGGTTCGCGAAGCCTGCGTTGCATCAGAAAGTACATTAACTGTGTCCCCATTATTATTTTGTAACGATGCCTTTTGAATATACCGTTTGGTTGACCTGAAATCATTACTTCCCAGATCATCCGCGTCATCTTTCCAATCGCCTTTTGGTACAACACCCCACTCCTCCACAGCCTCAGCATGTTTGGCATTCAATGTAGCCATGCCTTCCGCGCGTGCAATATCATTCGCCGGATAAGCAGTAAACTCTGCTTTTCGTTTCCAATTAAGCTGATCGAATGATTTTGGTAGTTGCAGCATGAGTCCATATTGATACGGCGATATATCAGCCTTTGTATATTGAACCTCATATTCGGTTATCAGTTTTCCATCGTTGGTGAATAAATAGCTTTGTTTGCCCTTACAATCAGCGTAAGAAACATCCATAGAAAATTTTAGCCCGGAGTCAACTTTTTGCGCTACAAGATTACTGGCAAATAAGGTGTACAAAGGATAATTTTTAAGTGGGTAAATATTATTCTGATAGGTTTCGCCCGCTACATTTGGTTTGCCGCCATCCTCGCTATTCATGGCTACCATGCTAAATACCGGGCCTTGTTTTAATATCTCGGTATCACCTTTTCGGGCCGAGATGATGATACCTGTGTTTTTACTGATGATGTATTGCACACCGCCCTGTTTCACCTTATAAGCAGCTTCATTTTCGGTGTATGATACTTCAATATTTTGACCAGTTGGCGCTGGTGTATCAATAGTTGTTTCATATTTTTCTTCATCAGCAATAAAACCCCGTGGATCTTTAAATGTAAGTTCAAGCGTTTTTACGTGGTCGCCAGAAATTCTGATAATTCCACTACTGCGTGGAGCAATATCACTTTTAATCGTTTGCGAAACCCCATTGATAATAGCGGTGATATTTACTTCTTTTAATGATGTAAAATCGTACCGGTTCTCCACACTTAATTCTATATATTTTTTACCAGCTGATGGCCAGTTGATATGTTTTACTTTTATGGCGGAATAAGCTTTCTTCATACCAAAATACTCAGGCTTCGGCCTGCGCCAGCCATCTATCGGCCCCCAGGGACCGTAACCTATTATTCTTCCGTCGGGCATATGGAAAGTATCATCGATGCCGCTCCATATAGCGCCGCCGAGGCATCCCTTGTGATAATACATGGAATCGCACATCGTTTCCAATGGTTTGCCGTAGCTACTGCGTATACCCGGGTCGGTTAACAGCTCGCGCCGATTATAGCAGGAGATGTGCGCGTATTCGCCAAAAAGAACCGGCCGCTTCATGGTATCGCTTGCAGCGGGCCCATTGATGCCGGGATAATGGTACACCGCGATATCTGCCTTGCTGTGTGCGTTATTATAGCCCCCCCAGCATTGGTCATGAAAGGTTGTTGGGCGCGACGGATCAAGCGTTTTTACAACTGCTAATACTTTTCCCCATAATGGGCTCCATCCCGATTCATTCCCCAGCGACCAGATGATGATGGATGGATGGTTACGGCCAGCTAATATATTCCCAACATCGGCATTAACCATATAGGGTAAAAACCGTTCATCTCTATAATCCCATTTTTTCCAGATGGGTGCTGCACCATGGTTTATCCAGCAAAGGGAAGCCTCGCTTTCTACAAATAACCCCAGCTCATCTGCCGCGTTTAAAAACTCTTCGGACGGCGGATAATGTGAAGTGCGGATATAGTTACAATTGGCATCACGAAATAGTTCCGCATCTTTCCGATCCAACTCCGGACTAACACTTCGGCCGGTTAACGGATGTATGGAATGCCTGTTTACACCATGCAGCTTTACTGCCTTTCCGTTTACCAATAGCTGGTTGCCTATCACCTTAACCTGCCTGAAACCAATATTTTGCATTATTGATTGAACAGCTTTGCCATTTATCAGTAAGCTACTTTTCAGGTGATAAAGATAGGGGTGCTCCGGATTCCATTGTTCCGGCTGTTTTACTTCAACAGCTGTTTCCACGTTTGCTATACTGTTGGGAGTCACATTTTTTTCGATCGCAGATAACTTTTGAAAGATCACCTTACCCATTGCATCTGTTAAAACGTATTGTAGTTGAAATGAGGAGGAGGATACTGATTCGTTAGCAATCTCTGATCGTATTTTTAAAACGGCATTTTTAAACTGCGGATCAAATGTTGTTGTAGTTACTGTTGATGCTATATTTGTTTGGGGTAAAGTAAACAGAATCACTTTGCGCAACAAACCGCCAACAGTATGCGCCGCATATTGCGAAGTACAGGCGAGCCGGTCGCTAATAGTTAATGCCTGCACTTCTACCTGCAATAAATTATCACTGGGTTTAAGCGCGTCGGTAATATCCACTTCAAACGGCACAAAACTTCCCTCGTGTTCACCCACCTTTATGTTGTTAACTCTTATTAACGCATGCGAGCTAACACCATCAAAGCGTATTTTTACTCGCTGACCTTTCCAATCAGCAGGGATATCAAGCTTCAAGCTATATACAGCTGTTTCGCCCTCATTTACGGTAAATCCCTGCATTTCCCATTCGCCCGGTACATTAATGTTGTGTTTGGTATTACTTCCTAAAACCTGAAAATCCCATTTACCATTTAGCGAAATCTGTGCTTGTTGTACCGCTGAAACAGTGGCTGGAATTGGCGAAATCCGTGGAATATCAAATCCATTAATCCGGCTTTGGCCAAAAGAATAGCCTGTCCAAACTAATGATAAAAGAAGTATGCAGAATTTAGATATAGATATATTTTTAATCATTATTATTTATTGATAATTAACAATTTACAAACCTTATTACATAATGCCGTACAATTCAAAGGCCGCTTTGGCAGTCATGCCTTCTTCTATCTTTTTTTGTACCAGTTTTTCTCCCCGGGCTTTTTCAATAGCCAACATAAATATTTCCGTTTCTCTTTCCCACGGCACAATACAAACACCATCAATATCGCCCAAAACAATATCGCCGGGTTTAATAATTACCCCTTTTATATTAATGGGTACCCGAAAGTCAATCACCTTACCTCGTGGTGCCTGATCCTGGGCATAACACCCATACGAAAACACCGGGAACTTAATATTACGAATGCCATTGGTATCCCTCGAATAGCCATCAACTACTGCTCCGGCAGCTCCTAATTTTTTTGCCCTCACGCTCATCAGCTCGCCCCAAAGCGCATAATGGGGCGATGCTCCTGTACAGATATATACTTCATCCTTTTTCAGGTCGTCAAGCGCCTCAAGCATCAGTCCAAATGGTTTGTTTAATATAGGGTTATATTCACTTTTTTCAGAAACAACATCTGCCTCTAATACCGTCATAGCCCTGCCAACAATAAACAGGTCATCGTTCAGCGGTGTTATTTGAGGCGGTAAAAACTGTTGTAGCAAACCCAACTTATCCATAATATCCCCTACTACAGCTGTATAAAGCTCGTTACGCACAAGTTGAAAAAGTTCGTCGTCGTTATTCCAGTACTTTTGTTTGGTATCGCTATTTATCATATCTGTTGCGCTATATTTCAATTTTACTTCCGATAAATATAGTGCCTGTATCAACCAATTTTCTAAAAGTCATTTAGCAACTTTATAAACTATTTTACCATAAAATAATTTTCATTTTGAAATAATGGTTAATTTAGTTTTGTTGACACAGAAGCATATACCCTTTAGCCCCTCCATGAAACCACAATTAATTGATATAAACCTATCCGACAGTAAAACGATCAGGATAAAAAAATTAGAAACCTCTTATCTAACATCCCCAGTGCATTTTCACCATCTGTGTGAACTGGTATGGATTGAGAAGAGTTACGGTAAACGTATAGTTGGCGACCATATAGACAATTTTGAAGATGGTGATCTGGTATTAATGGGGCCAAATCTGCCTCATATTTGGCAGAATGATGAAATATTTCAGCGCGAAATAAAAGATAACAATGTCAGGTCTACCGTTATTTACTTCTCTCCTGATTTTTTGTTGAACTTAACGGATGAGCAAAATATTTCAGATCCAACAGCGGATCTTATCAAACGATCAGCAAGAGGATTAAGGTTTTATGGCGAAACCAATAAAAAGGTAACAAAAATTCTTTCCGGGATATCGCAAAAGGAGGGCTTAAAAAAAATAATTCACTTTCTGCAAGCCGTTGAACTTTTATCGGTTTCGCAGGAGTTTGATTATCTGGCAAGTTTCTCCTTTAAAAATTTATACGACGAAAAGGATACCAAACGGATCAATGATGTGTACCAGTTTTTAATGTTAAATTTCCAACGCGATATTGAGCTCAAGGAAGTAGCCGATCTATGTCATATGACCACCAATTCATTTTGCAGATTTTTTAAAAGCCGCACTCAAAAATCATTCACACAATTTACAAATGAATTGCGCGTGGGACATGCCTGTAAGTTATTACAGGATGAGGAGAACTCCATTGCAGATGTTTGTTACCAATGCGGATATAATAACCTCACCAATTTTAATAAATTTTTCAAGTTAATCACCGGCAAAAAACCTTCGGAGTATAAACAGCAGATGAAGACATAAATAAGTGCTGTTTTTCTAAACCAACCAGAAATATCGCCGGACTTTCGGTTATTAGGCAAATAAAATAGGAAATACGACAAATCAATATTCAGGATCAGAATTAACACCTTACATTAATACAATTGACAATTTTGTTTATTTTAGTAACCCGCGACAGGTATATATTATAAGCATATGAATCCAGATTCACAGAATGTAACAGACTACACCAATAACAATACCATATTTATGGTCTGGAATTTTAAGGATAATTTAGAGGTTAGGGAGGCTTTCAGCAAGCTTTGCAAGCTGATTATCAACCTTAATAATTCCGCTAATGTCCGTTTCCCTGTTTCCAAAGCAAGCTGCGTAATGGGGATCGGATATGATGCCTGGCTCCGGCTGCAGCTCCCCGTGCCATTGCCTAAAGAACTGGTAAACTTTGCTCCCATCGTTGGTGAGAAACACACTGCCGTTTCCTCCAAAGGACACTTACATTTCCATATAAGGGCCGATAACTCGAGTATATGTTATGACATGGCATCCACAATATCAGATATTTTAGCCCCGGTGGCCATCAGCACAGAAGAAATTCATGGTTTCAGGTATTGGGACAGCCGTTCCATTTTAGGTTTTGTTGATGGTACAGAAAATCCTCATGGGCAGGATAGGGAGTTTTTTAGTATGGTGGGGGATAATGACCCTGTTTATAAAGGCGGAAGTTATCTTTTTGTACAAAAATACATCCACAATTTATCGGCATGGAAAGGACTTACTACCGAACAACAGGAGAAAGTGATTGGAAGGTATAAATCGAATGACATAGAAATGGCTGACGATGTAAAACCATCAAATTCACATATAGCTTTGGCCAATGTTGGCGACGAGCTTAAAATTGTTCGTGATAACATGCCTTTTGGCAATATGTCTACCAATGAAATGGGTACTTATTTTATAGCTTACGCAAGCACATTCAGTACTGTTCAAAAAATGCTGAATAATATGTTTATTGGTTCTCCTGAAGGAAATTATGATAGGATATTAGATTTCAGCACACCAAAAACAGGTAGTTTGTATTTTGTACCAACATTTAACATGATAGATGACTTTTCATCGAATTAAAATTCTCCAATTTTTCTCTTCGCTGTCGCCGCGTGCGGTAACAAACACCATGAGTACAAAAAAACCCGATACATGTCCGTATCGGGTTTTTTGTTTTTGACTGTATCGATTCAACTCCAGCGATGGGTACAAATGCCGGTAAAGTATTGCTACCGCGAATTTATATCGCTCTCTTACCGCTGATTTTGGGGTATTGCAATCCACTCCGCGTATTTTGTTTTGCCCAGAGAAACAGCTTTTTTTGGCGCTAAAGTATCAGCAGTAAGTGGAGCTCCTGAATATAGGGCATGGGTATCGGCTACTACCTCATAGTTTTTATGAGTTGCCTGCAAATATTGTTTTACCCATACCGCCATGTCAAATTTTTCAGGTCCTCCTATTTCCAGGATCTTATTTGCAGGTTTTTCTAGTGCTGTTTCGGCCATAAAAGCTGCCACATCTTTGCTCGCGATAGGCTGAATGTTGGCTGCCGGCACTATTACTTTTCCGTCGGCCATACCCATTTGAACAATACCTCCTGCAAACTCAAAGAACTGTGTTGCATGAACAATGGTATAAGGGATACCCGATGCCCTGATCAGATCTTCCTGCACTTGTTTTGCACGGAAATAACCGCTGGCCTGTAATTTTTGAGTACCTACTACCGATAGGGCAATATGATGCTGCACCCCTGCTGCCTTTTCTACGGGTAACAGGTTTTCATTAGCGGTTTTAAAAAAGTGCATCACATCATCATCTGCAAAGGAAGGTGAGTTAGATACATCCACCACCACATTCGCGCCTTGCAGCACCTCTTTCAAACCTTCGCCGGTAAGTGTATTTACACCGTTGTTGGGCGAAGCGACAATCACCTCGTGGCCGCTGTGCTGTAATTGATTTACTGTTTGGCTACCAATAAGGCCGGTACCGCCGATAACTACTATTTTCATGATCTGTAATATTTAAGGTTAATTATATATTACAAAGATGAACACAGTACGCCCGCGAAAACTTAAGCTGGTTTAAGAAATATACATGTCCTGAAAGGTCTTTAAAATTTCTAACGAAACACCCATATAACTGGCAAAAACGGGATCTGGAATCCTTTTGATCAATTCAGGATAGGTATTTCTGAAATAGCGATAGAAATCTTCTTTAGCTACGGTAGCAAATGTTTTTTGTTTAAATAAGGCCGCTCCATAGGCTCGTTCATGAATTTTATTGAAATATAATGCCAACAAGGGAAATTGTAATAGCAGGGTTTCGTAGTTTTTCCTGCTCATGCAGATAATTTCCGAATTTTCCATCGCTGCAATTGAATAAACAGCAGGTTTACCATCGGGAAAGGTCTTATAGTCGGTTATCCACCAGTTTTCCAATGCAAAATGTACCACCTGCTTTTCTTTATTATTTTCATAAAACAAGTACAGGCAACCTTTATTAACGAAGTAAATAGTATCGCAAATCTCCTTTTCGCTCAAAAGCAATTCCTCCTTTTTTACCGTTTTTGTTTCAAAGAACAGTGCTATTTTTTCCTGCTCTATGGTAAAACCGGAAACGAGTTTTTGAATGTGGCGATATAGTTGTTCAATCATGATTTATTTTTCCTTTTTACTTTATTTTTTCGCAATTCGCTCAGATACTCAGGTGTAAAGCCTAAAAAGGAGGCCAGTATCTTCTGTGGGATCCGTTGAATAAATTCAGGGTACTTAGATTGAAACAGTTCATAAAATTCATCCTTGGGCATTCTTGAAATCATTCGGATCCGAAGTAACGACGCTGCATATGCCCGCTCGTATACCAATCGAAAATAGTTTTCGATGACCGGGAATTTCGCCAGCATCAATTCATAATTTGGGGCTGTAATAGCCAATACCTCCGTTGCTTCCAACGCCTGGATTGTATATGCGGATCTCTGTCCGGATCGAAAAGCATTTAAATCTGTCATCCACCAGTTTTCTAATGCAAATTGCAGCGTTTGTTCAGCGCCATTATAATCTGTAAAGTACAAACGAAGGCACCCTTTTAGCACAAAAAAATACAACAAACAACGCTTGTCTTCTTCCTGTAAAATCTCCTTTTTCTTAAATGTTTTAGTTTCAAAAAAGGGCAATATAGCGTCGCCCTTTATCTCGGTGCTGGAAGTAATTTTTTGAATGTGTTGTATAAGCGGATGCATTTGTTTGTGGAAACAATACCAAAATATGAAAAACGGAGAAGAATCACAAAGTTTAAGTAAAAGCTGATTCCGTTAAATATCGTTTACGCCGTTGTTAGTGTTAAATGGTTCGAGTTTTATATCAGTGATTTACCCATATTCCTCAAATAAATAGTATTTGCTACGATACGGGTTATAGTACTTTGAATTAAGTATTGCAGGCTTTGCCTGGTGAGTTACATTGACATCCAATTGCAAATATTTCAGATCGTGTGTCACTCATACGCCTCCTGAGCATTCCCTTAAAATAGTTCAGTAAACAACAAATTATTACTACGGGGTTACAACATCATCCATAGGCCGAATTGCTATTTGGCAAGACATTTACTAAACCTATTTCTTTAAAAAGGTTAAAATTTAACTTGTAGCCTTTCAGAAACAAGCTTACCATCCTTATAGTATTCGAAAAACCAACCTTCGTTTTTTTTCAGAACTATTCCGTTAGCAGTGGCATTACTGGCTATAAAATAATTTTCGGCCGAGGTTTTCAGGAGGGTTAAAACTATTTTCGGTGTGGTATCAATCAATTGATATCCGTTGGCTATTGCCTGGGCATATAATGTTCCTGCCGGCTGATTGGCTACCACCTCCGTTGTTGTTGCAGGTGTTGGTAAAGCTGCAGTTGAAGCTACTGCTGCTGATTTTACTGGCACTGTAGAAGTAGTTGTTGTAGTTATTTGCTTTTCAGGTGCCGCTGAAGCTGTTGTTGTAGCCATTGACTTAGCTGGCTCATTGGTTGCTCCGTTATAGGCATATGAAACCTGGTCTAAGGATGTAAAAGCATCCCTTAAAGCCATATTATAAGCAACTTTATAATCTTTCTCCCGGCTTTTACCCTCTTTACTTTTAAAAACAATATTACCCTGGCAATCCTTTAATAAGAGTGTAAGGCTGGTGGTAAACATTCCGTTTTTTTCCAATACGTCAGCACTCAATGCGCGACATTTATTGTTAGCGATCTCACTAGGTAATTCAGCATTATCAAAATAAACTGTAAAACCTTTATCCTGCAAAAGGACTTTGGTCAGGTTGTTTAATGAATACTGATCATCTTGCTTTTGGAAACTAAACTTTTCGGGCACCACCACATATTTGTAATTGTTAATGGTATTTTGTGAATAACCTGAATAAGAAAGGAATAAAAAAAGCACTAAAACATATCTTTTCATATATAAAACGACTATAAAACCTAATTTAGATTTATTAACTTGATTTAAAAATTCAATAATAACAGGAATTGCATTTTTATTTTATGGCATTAAAATTAGTGATATTTTTTGACAAGACTTAGCCCAACGATTATAGGATTTACAATAGTATGATCATGCTATGGATATTAAACATTCAGCAATGTAATAAATACTCCTGGGTTATATATTTCTGTCCAGTATTCCTGTAATTGGCCCTTTAACCCCTATTTTCCGGTTAAAAAAGACAGCTGCGAAAGCCAGTAATACTATACAAATAATTGTAAGCAGATAACTAAACTGCATCAGCATTTTTGCCCAGCTCAAATTTTTCATAAAAAACTCTTTATAAAGCAACAGGCCAACACTGCCCAAATAACCAAAAGCATCACATATGTAGACAAAGAAACCTGCATTGGCTTTTATTTTAAACAAAGCGATCATCCGTTCAAATAAAACCACCTGGATGGGTGTATAAGCTAAAAACATGCCCATCCCTACTAAAAGCATCCACCAAAATGGACTTAGTACATGCAGATGAAAAAGCAACGTACTGCCACCGCTTACTAACAAACCCAGGCCAATTAGATATTGTGTCCCCCAGAAACCTTTGATATTATTACGTGTAAGTGAAATACAACCAATAGCTGCTAATACAATGACACCCGAAATGGCTTCGGTTGTTGAAAAAATAGTTTTATCCCAGTGAGGCTCAATTTCATTCCATATTTCTACGGAAAAATTATCCCTGAAATCTCTCATGGTTGCTAATATGGTATAAATTAAGCCGATACATACGATACCAAAGCCATACTCTTTTAAAACAAGTTGTCTGTCAGCAGAGGTCATGGCCACACGTTCCACTCTTAGTAATTTATCAGCTTCTGTTGGTTCTGGTATTACCGAAAGCATCCAGACAAAGGTGAGGAACAGCGGTAAGAATAACAGGCCAATAACACAGGGCATCCAAAACTCTGAGATCGCAGGAAACCATTCATGTACCATAAAGTAAATGGTTTTTAAAATTCCGGATGATACAATTAAACTGATGCTTAACCCCATGGCCAGCATTTCGGTAAAACGCCGGCCTTCCAGGTAGCTAAAAACAATACCCCATACCATACCTAATGGCAAGCCATTTAAAAACAAAAAGAAAAAGTTGTACGGATAAGGTACAAGACCAAACAGTAAAAGTGAAATTTCGGCAAAAAGAATAAGCCAAATAATGAGCTTTACCCTACCCGATGCCTTAAGCTCTGAAATTACTTTGATACCTATAAATTTTGATACCATATAACCCAGTACCTGGGCAATAATTAAAACAGCTTTATAGTCGATATCCCAAAGGGTTAATCCGGTATAGGTGCCACTGGTGAATGGCTTTCTGAAGGCATACATACAAAAGTAGGTACCAAAAGCGGCCAACATACACCAGAATACAAAGAATACTTTTGATTGGGTAAGTAGTTTGTTTAATTGGTTCATCCGGATTGATTACTAAACTGTTAGAAAGATCAGTTATAAATTTCTTTTATACTGGCTTCCGCATAGCCGGCGGCACAGGTCATGCCTTTACCTCCTATGGCAGTACGAATGTGTATCCTACCCTCCAAATCAGCTTCAACAACGTGTTTGCTGTTATGCTGGGGATAAAAACCTGCCCAGGTAGATGCGATTTTAGTAACGTCGAATTTCACTATGTTTTGGGCCTCTTTCAGCATCAACTCGTTGATATAGCTGTTAATATCAAAACCCAGGTCATCGGTATGATTTACATCTGCGTATTCGTGTGAATCGCCAATGATAATAGAACCATCCACGGCTTTTTTGAATAAAAGGTGTACTCCCCATTTCTTTAATTCCGCATAATGCTCCGGTGTAGTGAGTTTTGTATAGGAAGGACATTCCTGGAATGATTCATACCTGCGTATAGATAGCCCGGTTAAGATATTTCCTTCTAACTGCACCTCCGGCATCGGAACAGTTCTCAGCATTTGCAGCTTACAGAGGATAATACCGCTATCCCTAAACAGATCGGCAAACAACAGCTTGAATTCGCCACCGCTGCATACGATCACTTTTTCGGCTGTGAATTTTTGTTTGGAAGAAGTGGTTAGTTCAACATGATCACCAATCACTTCGCAATCAACAATGGCCGTAGCCGGTTTATAGGTAAGATTGGGATACTTTTTTGCTGCGTACTCAATTAACCGGTAGATCAGCTTATCAGGTTCAACGCTTAATTCCTGAGGGAAGAAAATACTGCCTTTACAATATTCATTTTTTAATGCAGGCCATTTTGCCAGGCATTCTTTTGCAGATAATAACTCAGCCTGGTACCCAAACGCATCCATACGATCTTTTAATTCGTATGCCAATTGTAATTCCTCCTGATCAGATGCCAGATAAACACTTCCATTGTTGCGAACACTGATATCAAACTCCTGCTGAATTTCTTTATACAATTCTGCCGTTCTTATAGCATAAGGAAGCCAATCTGATGACATTCCCGAGGTTACTACCTGGCCAAAGTTTCTGACGGTTGCACTAATAGGATACTGATCTTTCTCAGTCAGTAGCACCTTTTTACCTAAACGGGCCGCGTGTATAGCATGAAATGTGCCTAATATACCCGAGCCAACCACTACTAAATCATATGTTGAATTTTTCATTTTTTTTATTTTTACCAAGGCATTGAAAATGTTTTTACATAAGTGAAGCATTTGATGGCTTCTATTACGCCTTCTTTTATTCCGAGGCCGGAATCTTTAATGCCTCCAAATGGAGAATTTTCTATCCGGTAGCCGGGTACTTCATTAATATTAACCGTACCTACTTTCAATTCTTTTACAAAACGAATAGCGTGTTCCATATTGTTGGTAACAACGCCGGATGATAAGCCAAAAGCTGTAGAATTAGACAAAGCTATCGCGTCGTCAATATCTTTAAAAGTAAGTATGGGTGCCAGCGGACCAAATGATTCCTGTACCACCATCTGTGCATCTCTTGGTACATCTACAATTACAGTGGGTTCCAATAATGCGCCAGTGCGTTTACCACCAAGCAAAACTTTTGCACCTCGTGATACTGCTTTATCAACTACATCTTCCAGGTATTTAGCCGATTGTTCATCAATCACGGTCCCTACCTTGGTTTTTGGATCCGCAGGATCACCACAGGTGTATTCTTTTGCCTTTTCAACAAAACGTTTGGTAAATTCTTCGGCAATATTTTCATGTACCAGAATTCGTTTCACGGCAGTACAACGCTGACCCGAATTCCGGAACGCTCCCTCGGCAGCCAGTTGCACAGCCAGATCAAGGTTCGCATCTTCCAAAACGATTAGTGGATCATTACCTCCAAGTTCTAAGATTACTTTTTTATAGCCTGCCGTTTGGGCAATCCGTTTACCTACCGCCACACTCCCGGTAAATGATACCAGATCAACTTCTGGGGCCTGCACTAATGCTTCGGCAACATTTTTGGTATCTCCTAAAAGAACACTCAGCATATAAGTTGGTAAGCCTGCCTCATACAATAATTCTACAAAGCGGATAGCCGTCAGCGGTGTTTTTTCTGACGGTTTCAGTATTACTGGAGTCCCGGCAGCCAAAGCAGGTGCAATTTTATGAGCCACCTGATTTAAAGGATGATTAAATGGAGTAATGGCAACCGCCAGTTTTAGTGGTTCACGGAGGCTAAATATTTTGCGTTGTTTACCACTGGGCGATATGTCGCAGGAGAATACTTGTCCATCATCTTTTAAACACTCCATTGAGGCAAACAGTAGCACGTCATGAGCACGGCCTATCTCATAACGGGCTTCGGTAATGCATAAACCCGACTCGGCTGTAATCACTTGTGCAAATTCTTCTTTTCTTTCCAGCAATAACGTTCTCGCTTTATCCAAAACGCTGTATCTTTCGTAGCGGGTTAACACCCTCCCACCCTTTAAAGCAGTATCAATAGCGGCCAGGGTATCGCTCAAACCAGCCATTTCAACAGTACCAACTAAACGCCCGTCATAAGGGCTGGTAACCGCCAATTGTTTCCCGGACGATACGGGTTTACCGCCGATAAGGGATGTTAATTTTAATATATTTTCATTAACACTTAGCTTTTCTTCTTTCATTTTCAGTTTACAATTTAATGCAGTTTATACCGCATTTATTCATACCATATTCCCCGCAATTAATGGGTTCCATTAATTGCAAAATCAAATACATCAAAATTGCGGGGATCACCTTGTGTTTTCATTTTATAAGTTGCATTTAATGGGTGTGACACCACCAATGGCACCATTTCCTCATACCGGCCACCGTGTGAGCGCAATGTACCGTCAAGGGCTTTTAAATCGTGATTGGCGGCAGTACGACCAACCACCACATCGCGAGCTGATAGTACAAACAAATCACCAGTACGATCAGCCGGTTGCTCCAGGATACGACAACCTGTTTCTTTATCATATACCTCGGTAATACCAGGTTGCAGGGCCAGCCAGTTTTTCACTTCGTTAATGTTTGATGTATCATCCATGTGAACTACTACATATGACCCCAAAGCCCCGTGATGTTTTACATAAGGATCAGTAATAGGGCAAATAACCCGGAAACCCGCACCAAACTTTTCGGTAAGCATGGTTTCAATAAATAATACGTTTGGTGTTCCGTCGGCTTTTACTTTAGCGTTCATACCATGGTCGGCTGTAGCCCCAATGATGGCTCCGAGTTTTAGCATTTTACCTAATTCCACATCCTGTGCCTCGTAAAATGCCAATGATTCTTCGGTATCTGGCGCGTAAGTGTGCTGCATATAATCGGTTAATGACAGGTACAGAAAATCGGCCATGCCTTTTTCAATCAATGCCACACCAGCACGTAGTACAAACAGACTGGCATCGGCACTATAAATGGCCGGGGTTTTATGACCGATCACTTCTTCGGCCTTTTCAATACCATGCGTATCCAATTTCACCTGATCAGCTTTTTCAGCAGAGAAGGCTATGCCGTTTAGTTTGTAGGAAAGGATATCCCGCAGTTTTTCTTTGGCAGTTACTACGGCTACTTTACGCCCGGCATTGGCCGCCGCGGCCAGCAAGGTTTCGGCCCGAAGGTATTCGGATGAGTTCATCATCACCTCCTGATCTTTTGCTGCGTCGTAAAAAAAGTTACCACAAATGCCGTGCACCGCCGGACTAACACCGGTTACTATAGAGGAGTTGTTTACATTGGTGAACGAAGGCAGCGCGCCACGCACCATACCCCTGTAACCCTGCAACGCCATTTTTTTAAGATTTGGCATACGATCATGAGCCAGCGTGGTATCAAGGTATTCATCGGCCGAGCCATCCATACAGATAACCACAATAGGTTTTGCTAGTGGAGTATAAGTTATACCATTGGCTGTGAATGATTTTGTTGAGATAGTATTCATTATATATTGTTTTATTTTGGGTATTATATGTTGATTTAATTACGATTTTCAATTCGTTTATTTACTACTTTCATGCTATCAATAAAATGCATGTCTATTTTTCCATCCGGTAATGGGCCTGTATTCAACACGAACGATGCATGTTTTTGTGATACTTTTTCTATGTTATGAATGAGGGTATCAACTGGCTTATATATTTGTTTTGAGTAATATCCCCATTTGTTACTGCTCATATCCATAGCCTGAAGCGGTATCTGTTTTAAACGGGGATCACCATCATAAGCAACTTGTGGAAATGGATCATATAAAGCATATACCATAGCATCTTCACCTGGAATATAGAACATATCATGATTATTAATGATCATGCAGGCTGATTGTAGTTGATGGATCAGGCCATAAATTTCATGGAACGGGTATCTACTGGTGTCTTTTGACCAATATCCGTCAAACCATATTCCATCAACTGTCCCATAATTGGTCAACAACTCGGTAAGCTGGTTTTTCATGTATTGGATGTATTTTTGCTCATCTCTGTTCGGGTTAGACAACTGATACTTATAAGTTCCTCCCTCATCTTTACGAAATACAAAATCAGGGTGATGCCAGTCAAGTAGTGAATAATATAGCCACAGCTTTAGTCCCTGTTTATGGCATTCATCTGCAATAGCTCTAATGATATCATGCCGGTATTTGCCGTGATGCATAATTGTCCAATCGGTATATTTTGAATCAAACAGGCAAAAGCCATCATGATGCTTGGTGGTAATGGTAATGTATTTAAACCCTAATTGTTTGGCCGTAGCTACCCACTCTTTTGCATTAAAGTTCCTGGGATCAAACTGATCCGCAAATTTTTCATATTGTGCTATGGTATATTTTCTCATCGCCCAGGCTTCATCAGCGTCATCCAACTGGGTATAAACACCAAAATGAATAAACATGCCCAACCTGGTCTTTTCAAACCACTCTCGGTTTTTGATGTTACTTTCGGAAGGGATATAAGGTGACTGCGCAAATACCGCTATTGAGCAGTAGAAAGAAAACAAAAATGTGACAATAACTTTCTTCATTCTAAATCCATGTTTTAATTTATTAAAATGGTAAAAAAGGGCCGCACCGCTACGGCCCTTAAGCAAAACACATCAACTATAATTAATTAACCCTTTAATTAATTAACCAAGGTCTTCTATTTTATCTGCCATGTTACCCCATTCTGTGTATCAGCGCCGCTAAACTGACTTTGAATAGCTGCTTTTACATTTACTGTATTCGTGGTGTATTCACCTACCGGATAAGCCCAGCGTGTAGGAATAGTATTACTATTAGCATTAGATGGCCCAATATCAAATTTAGGCACCCCTGTTCTGCGAAAATTGTAATAAGCCTCCCGTCCTGAATTCTCAAAAAAAGCCACGTATTTTTGTTCCAATATTTGCGTAAGCCCGGTTGGTGTATTCCCGGCATAAGCATTTTGGGTAGTAAAATTATTAATGGTGGTTGTATTCGTGATCCCATAGAATTTCATGGATTCTGAAATGCCCTGGTTATAATAAATAGAAGCATCACCAGAAACCCATCCACGATTGATTGCTTCGGCAATGCTAAAGTTTGTTTCAGATGCACCTACTTCCACAAACGGAATTCCTGCCGGACCGGCTTCCCAATAGTAAAAATTAATTTGACTCAATAAGCCCGCTACAGATTGATTTTTTAGGGTAGACTGCAGATCGCCCGTTTTTCCGCCTCTGAAAGAGGTGAACTCGGTTGCATAGTTAGGATCACCGCTTGCCTTTGCCGAGTCTGTAGGTAAGGCAATTACAAAAATACGCGGATCCTTTGTTTTTTGTATGATATTAACATAAGTAGATCCAAGCGTATTTCTTACATCCTTGTATAAAACAATGCCATTGCTTGGCCACAAGGGATAATTATTGGACACGTCTGACGTGTTATACACCAATTGAAAATTATCAGCATTGGTTAAAATCAATGGATATTGCGCAGGGTTGCTTACTATACTGGCAAATTGTTGTTTTATATTCAGGTCTGGATTATCGTCAGCCCTTTTACTCAAGCTGATCAGTACCCGTAAACGGAAAGAATTAACCAGTTTTTGCCATTTGGAAAGATCGCCATTGTAAAAGAAATCACCATCAACTTTGGCATTACTTTTCACCAGGGATGCAAGCTGGGTATTAGCGTCGTCCAATAACTTTATACATTGCACGTATACATCATGTTGGGTATCATACTTTGGCGTAAAAACCTTACTGGTTGCCCCATTCAGGGCTTCGCTCATTGGAATATCGCCAAACATGGTAGTCATGTTAACAAAAAAGTAAGCTCTGAAAAATTTAGCGAGCACCAGGTAAGGAGCGCCTGCTGCACCTGTTTTTTGCGCTTCTGTTTCCAGACGTACAACATTTTGCAAATAGGTATAGTTATTATAATTGTTGGTTGTCCAGTCGTAATTTTGCCCTGTATAATAAGCATCATTTTGTGTCATATATTGGTTATTTCGTTGATCCGTTGACCATGGGCCATCAGAAGAAGAAATATTTAACAAAATACCTGTAAACACCAATTTTGGCGCTGCATTGATAATGGCGGAAGGATCTTTGCGCAAATCATCAAATTTCTTGCATGATAATTGGGCCATACTTAAAAAAAGTAAAAAAAGGCCTGTTATTTTTATAGCTTTCATATTGTTAGCTTCTTAATATCTTAAAATGTTGCATTTAAATTTAATCCGATACTCTTAACTGTAGGAGTTTGCAAATTGGTACTACTACCGGTAAATTGATCCAGATCCATATTTTGTGTACCTTTTCCTGTAAAGTAGAGTAAGTTTCTGGCTACGAAGGAAACACTAGCTGTTTTTATAAATCGGGTGCGATCCAACAGGGTTTTAGAAAAGTTATAGGTCAATATCACTTCTCTAAGCTTAACATATGTTGCGCTCCTTGTAATTTCATAATCAGAGGTATAAAAGCTGGTTGCCCAGTTTTGATAAAGAACCGGTACATTATTAGGTGCAAAAACCCGTGTATCTGAAATCACCTTACCATCCTGGTCTGTGTTTAAAAAACCACTTACTATCTTTGATCCATTGGTCATCACAGTACCTTTCCAGTCGGCGTTATTTCTGTTATTCCAATCTGCCAAACGTTGCGGCGAATCTGAGCCTGGCGCAGCACCAGCCTGCCATTGCTTATAATCAACATAATTTTGAACCTTGCCACCAAAACGACCATCCAGTTGAAAACTCAAGCCGAATGATTTGTATTTAAAAGTGTTATTGATACCGGCAACAAAATTATTGTCTGTATTACCTGCTTTAGTTCGATAAGGGTTTAAAGCCGGCAATCCATTTGATTTTACAATGATATTCCCCTGCTGATCTCTTTGAAAATCATAAATAAAATAACCATCTGCACGGTCTCCTAATTTTATCATGCCATTACGCGTTTGCACACCATCAATTTTATCAAGCCATTTATGATTGAAAGACCAGTTACCGGCTATGTTCCATGAAAAATCAGTTGTTTTTACAGGGCTTCCGTCAATGGTTAGTTCTGCTCCTTTACGGGTATAGGTAAATGCGTTCTGCTGATAAGAAGTAACACCAGAGGTAGGCGATTCAGCAACATTTACAATTCCGGGGCCTTCAATATTACGGTAGTAAGCGGCATCAAAGCCTAAGCGATTATTTAGAAAACGCCCCTCTAAACCAACTTCAGAAGTTTTTACCCTTGCAGCCTGTATGTCTGGGTTGTATAGCGTGGTGCTATAATTAACACCTGTATTATTGTTCCATCGCAGGGTGTTTGTGGTATAGGTTCGTATTTGCTTGTAAATATCGTACTGGTAATTTTCATCAACTACGTCCCGGGCAATATTTGCATAAGATCCCCTAACCTTTAAGTAGGATATAGCTTTGGGTAGGTGTATAAACTCAGATAATACGACGCTGAGCGAAGCTGAGGGGTAAAAATAAGTGTCATGACTTGCAGGCAAAGTAGATGATTTATCAAAACGTCCGGTTAGATTCAAGTAAACAAACGTTTTGTAATTCAAATCGATCAAGCCATAAGCGCTATTTACCTGGCGCTGGGCAGAATAGTTTTTGGGCACAGATGGAAGAACAGAATTACCCAGGGTATATACCCCCGGTACCAGTAAGCCACCATTTGTGCTGGCATCAACTTCCTGCGCATTGACAGTTCGTATATTGGCAAAAACCGACGCTTTATATCCAAATGATCTGTATTTGTCAGCGTAACTGAAGGAAGCCTGGGTATTGTTTTCCCAGAATTTAGAATTCTGATTAATATACCCGCCAATCTGATTATAACTACCATATTGGTAAAAGTTACCAGAAACCGGAATATCGACCGCATAGTTTGAAGACCAGGTACTTACATCGGTACGTAAGTTAAATTTAAGTTTACTGGTTATATCATAATCCATCTGCACATGTCCGTATAGGTCATCCTTTTTATAGATTTGTAAGTTTTCATACGAAACAAAGTATGGATTATTATAAATAGTATACTCCCTGGAGTATTGCTGGATACCCTCTTTACCAGGTTGCCAGTAATTTCGCAGATCCCGTACATCGTAATCTGCACTACCCCAAACCGTCATCAAATAAACCGGGCTTGCCGGGCCATATCCGGAAATTGGGTAGTTGGGAGAAATTTGCCTGTCATAGTTAATGCCTGCTTCAAATTTTACTTTTTTGCTTGCATTTATTGAACCATTCATAGAAAAATTAGTGATATTAAGTTGTGTATTCGGTATAGTACCCCGCTGGTAAGTATCAGAAACCGACATTCTCAAACTACCAAGGTCGCTTTGAGAAGCAATGGCCACATTATTGGTACTTATTAATCCGTTTTGTAAAAAATTTTGAAGATTATTCTTTCCTCTCGCCAGCCATGGTATAGGAACCAGGTTACCGGTCTTCGGATCAACAGGACTGTTATACTGAGGTATTAACTGACCTTCAAATCTGGGTCCCCAAATATCATAATCATTATCATTAGTTCCGCCGCCTTTGCCATCTTTGAACGCATATTCAAAACCATCACCGGGCCCGTAACTGGTTTGTATTTTGGGTATGGCATTATAACCAAGCTGTAACTGGGTGCTGGAATTCAGCTCAACGGATAATGATTTTTGTTTGGAACCTGTACCTTTCTTGGTTGTAATGATAATTGCACCATTGGCCCCCCTGCTACCATATAAAGCGGCAGCATTTGCGCCTTTTAGCACAGAGTAACTTTCAATATCGTCACCGCTCAAATTCCAGGAATCTGTACTAACGGGCGTACCATCCACCACAAAAAGTACTCCCGTTTGGCCGCGCAGGGAAATTCCGGGATTTCCAAAAAGATTGGAACTTGGTGTAACCAGCAACCCCGCAACTTTACCTGTTAAAGAGATAACAGGATTTGGCTCCCTGGCTTTTGTCAGGGCTTCGCCTTTTACTTCCTGGATCGCATAACCTACAGCATTTTTTTCTTTTTTGATGCCTAAAGCTGTTACCACCACTTCTTTTAAGGCTCCATCAGACTCCAGCCTTACATCAATATGGCTTTTGGAACCTATAGCAACTTCTTTAGATTTATAACCAACAAAACTAAACACCAAAATAGAATTTGAAGGAGCAGTTAAACTGAACTTTCCAGTAGTATTGGTAGTAGTGCCACTACCACCTTTAATTTTTACAGACGCACCCGGCAAAGGCTGGTTGTTCTCATCAACCACGGTTCCGGTAACCGTACTTTGCGCATAAGTTAAGCCCAAAGTGAGCAGCCACATCAGCATTGTGAGCAGGCTTCGTTTTTTTAGCAAGTAAAAAATCTTCATACTTTAACGGTTTAAATTTTAGGTTTTTTGTTTAGTATTTGTATCAAATATAAATACTTTTTATAAACAAAAGTAAATAAATACTAAACTTTTTTTCACAATTGTGAATACCTTAAAATCACAGTACCTTTAAAAAACAATCTCACATATTATTGTAAATTAATATATTATGAATAATTTATTAACACAAACGTTTGCGTTATGTTATTATAATCTACCATAAATAACAATTTCATCACTATTAAACATTCTATAAATTGTTTAGTAATACTAAATAAATATCATCAACATAAAAACCGCATTATTAGTGCGGTTTTTATGTTTAAAATAACAAGTTAAATGGTGCAAAACAGGCTAAAATTATGCAATAAACGGCCTCCAAAAGGCACTATACCTGGCAAAAAGGAGTATATATCAGACAAAAATCTGCTTAAAACTGCGGGAATAACGCCTGTTTTTTACATTAATGGCATGTAAACAGCGTTAAAAAGTGGGAAATTTGAGACAAAAATTAACCGTTAGAAATAAAATAGTAAACCACCAGCATCAAGGCATTCGAGTCGCCAATGTTTGAGAGGTTATGACCCAGGCGTCCGTCAAAGAAAATAGAATCACCTTCTTCTAAAATATAGTTCTTGTCTTCAATCAGGTAATCGATCTTTCCTTTGATCAGATATTTATATTCAAAAGCATCGGTTACAACCATTTTATTACGGCGGGCACCTTTTTTTAGTTCCAGCAACACAAAGTCAACCGGCCCACTTTGAATATTACGTGCTAATATTCTTTGATAATTAAATCCTTTCGCAACTTCTTTTTGAAGTGGGCTATATTCGGATGAGCGAATTACAAAAACTTTTTCCTGCTGATTATCACCGGTAAGATCTTTAAAAAAACTAGTAAGGTCTAAATCAAGTGATTGTACAATGTTCATCAATACCGGCAGAGATGGAATGGTGCGATTATTTTCAATTTGCGATATGAGACCTTTACTTACACCAGCTCTGTCTGCCAGTTCCTGTATGGTTATACGTTTTTCTTTTCTTATTTCTTTTATCCGGTAACTGATCTTCAGGATAATATCGTCTTGCATAATTTGATCTTTCGACCAAAAGTAATCAAAATTTCACAATCGAAACCTGCTGCTTTTAACAATAAGACATCAAGTTTCGATTGTGGAAATTGGAATTTATTTTACCACACTGTCGATAGCTTCACCAATAGGGTTAACTGAAGTAAAATTAAACCCTAATAACCTGGCAATAGTTTTTGCATATTGATCCTGGTAAATCTGTCCGTTGTTTTTTACCTCTCCCAAAGGTTTTATCTTCGGCCCTATAGCCATTAACCAGGTATCGTTTGAATGTGGAGTCCCCGAACCATGACTTGTCCATTGCTTTCCTTCTCCCCTGCCATGATCGGGCATAATTATTATAGTCGTGTTGCCTTTGTAAAAGGGATCATTTTGCATATAATTCCACAGGTTGCCAATCATTGTATCAATGTTGTGAATAGCATCCAAATAGAGGTCATAGTTACCTCCGTGTGCATGATCGTCAGTATCGGCCAGGTCAAGGTAAACTACCTTCGGGTGCTTGGCTATAATGTATGATTTGGCCAGAGCATAGGTGGTGGCATCTAAACGCTCTCCATCACCCCATATTTGGGGTTCATAATGTTGAATTTCATTAGCCAGTTTTTCGGCTTCGGTAAGGTTATCTCCTTTAATATCTTCAAATGGATTATTCACCATTAAACCATTCCGGTTACGGTTAATAATTCTGGCTACAGCATCCCATGATGCAAATGCTACTACCTTACCTTTATAGCCTTTCTGCTGGTCAATAAATTCCAGTACATTCTTGTTGGGATTGTCCGGGTAATCATTAGAGTTCACTTTGATATCCGCATAGCCTGTTAAGTTTTCGTTACGCCCTGGATATGAAAACCAATACGGGTTTTTAACATTTACCTTACTTCCCAATTCGCGATTGCCATATAGCTGCCCACTCTTTGCTATTGTACCCCAAACAAAGGGCATCAGTTTGGCCCTTCGCTCCTGCTGATCATCAGCCCAGTATTTTTTTATTCGTTGAGCGGAGTCCTGGGAATTATATTTTTTGTTGATGATCAGTTCTTTTTCGGCTCCCTGAAAAACCTCATGCCACCGCAGGCCGTCAATAGATACAATAATGATGTTTTCTGCCTTATTATTTTGGGCAAAAACAGTTCCTGCTATTAAAAATGCAAACAGCAATAAAATGGGTACTTTTTTCATTCTGAATTTTAGTTTATGTTAATTATGCTAAGTATTTATGTATTTCACTTGCTACACGATCTGATGCTCCATTTTAAGCTTTCTATCAGAAATATAAGGCACTATTGGGTAGATGTAATCGATCTGATTTACGCCCAGTTTTTCAGGGGATGACCCAACGAAAACAGATTGTTTTCCCTTAATATTGATGGTTCCTTTTTGATCGATCTCCACCATTGCCCATATGGGATCTTTATAGGGTACCGTATATTTTATATAAGGACGAACCTTATCCACTTCTTTCGAATAACGGATCTCTTGGTACTTATCACCAAGCCATTGGTACGAAGCACTATTTATCTGCACGTAGTGTATACCATTAATAAGATTATAATAGTCCTGATGATGATGACCGGTTAATACCAATATAACTTTATGTTTATTTTTTTGATTAGCTTGCTCAAGCGTGTAACGCATCAGGGTGCCATTCTCCAGCCCTCCGGCATCATTATCCAAACCCTGGTGGCAGCATATAATGGTAGGCAAGACAGTTTCGTCCAGATCTTTTTTTAACCATTCCAATTGACTTGGAGAAATAAAACGCGCGTATCCTGCAGGTCTGTCTGGCGATGGGTTATGCTCATTACCATCCAAAACCACAAAGTGAAAACCATTGACATCAAAAGAATAATATTTTGCCTTCGCTTTCCAGAATTCAACCACCTGTTCGCGGGTGTATCCGCCATCGGTATCATGGTTGCCAATAACATGATATTTGGGTCCTTTAAATTTACTCCAAACATCCATCAATGGAAGGTTTTCTTTTTTGGGATAACATAAATCGCCCATCTGAATAATAAAATCCGGCGCATCCATATTCATTTCATCTATAAATGCCGATAAACGCTCTAATCCGTCATACATAATGTCATGATGCAGGTCGGTAATAACACCAAACCTGACCTTTTTACTTTGTGGTTGTAATTCCGGATAACGGGCAAATAACAATATGCCACCTGCAAGTCCGCTTTTTGCTATAAATTCTTTTCTATCCATCTCATTTATATTTAAAAGATCACTTATAATATACTTAAGGCATATGCATACTGGCTTTTATACTTAACCGGATCAAATGCAGGGAAAGTCAGCACTACATTTTTGCCCAGTTGTTTCCATTTTAAAACTTCGCCCGTTTCTATGAGCCTGATCATGGCTCCTGGTTTTACCTGTATATCTTTTATCGTAAACCGGTTATTAACCGGCCATTTCGGTAATATGGCAAACACTTCTTTGGTACTTGGATTGGTGGTAAAAAAGCATTCTTTTACTGCATAACCGGGATCGGGGTCTACCGTCAGCTTGAGCATAAAATCGCCGTTTGCTTTAAAATCTCCTTCGGTTCTTTTAGGTTTATAGTCTCTTTTACCCTCACTCCACTGGCATGGCCTGATCCATTTACGTGTGCTGTAAATTGCCTTTCCATTTATTTTAAGCCAATCACCCATCTGCAGCAATCGCTCCTGCATAATAGGCGGAATTTTCCCCGAAGCATCCGGACCAATATCAAGCAGCAGGTTTCCACCCCGGCTAACCAGATCGCTTAATAGCAGCACCAATATTTGAGGCGAATTGTAATCCCAGGCATCTTCCATTTTATTATAACTGTATGAAAATCCAATGCCCCGGCTCTCCTCAAAGTAATGACCACCAAACTCCATGTCGGGCTGATATTCAGGTGTGTACACATTACCATGCTTAAATCTTACACCTTTACCATAGCGATCATAGGTAACAATATCCTTTTTCACAGCGCTCTCGTTATATAACCAGCTTAAAAACTCGGTCGAATGCCAGGTGGTATCACTATCATTCCAATCACCATCTGTCCAGAAAACGGCTGGTTTATACCTTTCGATTAAATCCTTAGCCTGGGGTATGGCATGCTGCAAAGCATACTGCTCCGGGTTTGATTTATATAGTGGATTAAACCACTCGTACCATGAAAAATAAACGCCCGCCTTTACCTGTGTTTTTTTGATGGCAGTAAACAGCTCACCCAGCAGATCGCGTTTAGGCCCCACATCCATGGCAGTCCACGGAAATCCCCAGGCTTCAGTGGCATATTTATTGGGCCACCAGCAAAAACCATCATGATGTTTGGCTACAGGGATTACATATTTTGCACCCGACTTTTCAATAAGCTGTGCCCATTCATCAGGATTAAATAGTTCTGCTTTAAAATCCTTTGCCAAATCATAGTAGGTTCTATCACCAAATACCCGTTTATGATATTTAGCCACATCTCCATTAAAAGCATTGGTTTGCAGCCAGTACTGGTACCACTCGGCATATTGCCCTTTTGGCGCATATGCTGGAACAGAATATATGCCCCAGGTAATGAAGATGCCAAATTTTGCATCCTTAAACCACTCCGGAACAGGGCGTTTATCAAGACTGTTCCAGTTGGCATCATATTGCGCATACACCGGAATGGATAATAGCATTGTAAGAAAGCTCGAAAAGAATAGTATTTGACCAAATCGCAGTACTCTTTTTTTCATGTAGCAAGTTTATACACACAAATATAAATACTAAACTTAATGTTTACTAATACTATACAAATTTAATATTTTAATGTAATTAATTTAACATAAGCAGATTGTGAACACGATAAGGAATGGAATATGGAGGTAATGACTACTTATAAAAAAAGCAGCCTGCTCGAGTATGTACAAAACATTTAACCTATACCGGTCTACGCGTGGTACGTATCTCAGTATAGGTATGTTTATGGTGCGATGATAACATCGTCCATAAGCTTAGACTTAATAAGCTCCGGCAGCGATAGGAGATTCGTCAAAAATATCGGCCAGTCTGGTTTTCCAGGCCTTCAGTTCCTGGGTAAGCTCCTCGGCCGACTGCCTTTCTGTTCCATAAATTACGTGGGGTCGCAGAACAGAAAACCCGGTGAATTCTAAAATACCTCTCTGCAAGGGGTGCAGTATTCCGGCAAGGTCGCCATATCTCTCCTTAATATAGTTGGCTTCCGGCCCGCCTGTAGTAAGGGAGAGGAATGCTTTTTTACCCCGAAAAACACCATTTTCATAAATTCTGCCATTTCCGTAAAAGCGCCCCATGGCAAAAACACGATCTACCCATCCCTTCAAAATCGCTGGTACACTAAACCACCACAATGGAAATTGCCATATCATCAGGTCGCACCACTCAACCTTTTGTTGTTCTTCCTCAATGAATGTTGCAAAACCCTTGATCTGGCTTGCATAGACTTCTTCACCTTGTTGTTTGAAATAGTTGGGATTATTTATCGTTGTAAAGTTAACCCTGTCAGAAACAGGATTAAACCGCATAGCATACAAATCGGATATCTGTACCTCATGGCCAGCATCCGTCAGGGTATTTACAGCAGTAGTGAACATGGCCCCATTCATGCTCTGCGATTCGGGATGTGCGTATATAATAAGGATCTTCATATTGATAATGATTGTGTTTTCAGATAAACCCGGGGCAAAACTATCCGTTAATCATTAAATTTGTGGATGTGCAGCTAATTGTATGAGGCACACAAAAATGTAAGTAATGAGCACGAGAAAAACCACATCCACAAATAATATTAACCGGGAAAAACTGATAGACTTTTGCGGGATGATGTATGCCGTTGATCTGCTGGCCGGAAGATGGAAATTAATAATCCTTTACAAACTGGGGAAAAAGCCCCTGCGTTTCAGTGAATTAAAAAAAATAATTCCGGGTATTACAGACCGTATGCTGACATTGCACCTGCAGGAATTGGAGCGAGACGGACTAATTGACAGAACTGTTTATGCCGAAGTGCCACCAAGGGTAGATTACCGGCTAACCAACAGCGCCCAATCCCTTATACCCGTGTGGCAACAATTGGAACATTGGGGCCTTACCCACAAGGAAAGCAGGACAGAAAAGGTGATTTTGTGATTTGTTGGGGCGGTTCTTAAAATCACATCCTCTTCGCCTATTCAAGCGTCCTCCGCTTGAATAATGTCCTGAGTTAAGCGTCCACGTTTAATTTCAATGTAGTGTAGGCCTGAACGCTTACACTTGTATAAGTTCAAGCGAAGGACGCTTGAACTGGCGAAGCGCAGGTCTTGCGTTGTGGAATATAAGCAAAGGATGACTTGTGCTTTTTAGATTGATAAAAATACCCGGAAACAAAAAAGCTACCTGTTTTACCAGATAGCTTCCGTAATATATGATGAACTTTTGCAAAAGTCAGACTTACATACCAATAACCTTGTTGCCAAGATCTGCTGTAAAAACGGTTTTGTTTTCAATTAAATGAGCTACAGCAAAGTCATTAGTCTTAACGTTCGACTCTATATTCCTGTTCAGGTTTAATTCTTCGGCAAGGCCTTTCAACTCAACCTTTGCGCTATCTTTAACGGCTAAGGTGATGTTAAAAGCATCCAAATTCAGATTTGCTACGGCATTATCATGAAGATCAACGTTAAACTCAATTTTCGATAGTTTACCGAATGATTTTACTGTTGAATTGTCAAATACCGAAACGGAACGAAGATCTTTCGCGCTTACCCACACAACCAGTTTATCGGCTTTGTAAGAGGAAATACGCAAAACACCATTTTTGCTTTGAACCAATGCGCTTTCAGCGTAGTATTTGTTATAAACCTTTACCTGGTCTGAGGTTGCATCAGAAATATAAAGCTCTACATTTCCATGAACTTCAATTTTACTTATTGCACTTATATCATTTAATACAGTGAAGGCATCGTTTGTTAATGTGTTGGCATAGGTCGATTTTGTTAATCCTAACACAACAACAAACATTGTGATTACGGATAAAATTTTGGTTTTCATTGTTCTATTTTTTTTATTGTGATGTCAATTAATTGTATTTCTGTTTTTAAATACAACCAAAAAACGGGGCCAATTTTAACCCGATACTGTTAACCCTGGGGTTATAAATCGACGTCCTATTTTTCACCGCAAAGATGAGGTTTTAGTTAACATGATTTTTCATCTTAGTGTAATTATTACACTAACAAATTTCAGATTATTCCAGAGCTAATTTTATTTACAACACAAAGATTTACAGTTACTTAACTGCTATATATGTATATAATCCGGAACTCACGGACTACTTTATTCCAGACTAGCATGATAAACTTACTTTTTCACGCGTCGTAAAATAGCATGATACAGCAATTTTTTTTCTTCCTAATATTGCTCTGTTATATGCGTAAACTTTAGCCGCTCCGCCTATTCAAGTGTCTTCCGCTTAAATAATGCCCTGGGTTAAAATTTCGATGTAGTGTAAGCGTGGACGCTTACATTTATATAAGTTCAAGCGAAGGACGCTTGAACTGGCGGAGATATAAAAATCACATCGCCTCAATAAACCCCATCAAACTTATAAAATCCTGATGTATAGATCTGATGGTTGATTGCAACTGGTTGATCATGGCAGAGCGGGTATGCAAATCGTCTGAGTGGTAAAATCCTCCGGCACCAAATAGTAATTTCTCCTGATCAGGATCAATACCATCGCTAAATTCAAACTGCAACCACCTGTTTTTTATACTTTGCACTAGCGAAATATCACCTTTGTTGCTAAATTGTTTTTCGTGAAGCACTTTCCAAACAAAATCAGGATAATCGGTATTCTCTGCCGGTTGTTTCCAAATTGTTCGCAGTAAATTGTGCTCATGGTAAAATTCAATTGTTTTACCCTTTGGATTTATGGTCATAGCGCCAAGTCCGGCGCTTAAAATCCCGCCTCCAACGCCAATACCGGTTTGTGTGCCATTTTTAGTAACCGCCGTAGCCACTATAGTTAACGCCCCCATCAATGCCGAACTAATGGTTAAACGCGTGTTTCTTTTACTGTTAAGGCCATCCAGATAGGTGGCCGCCATGTCAGAGCGTTCACCTTCGCAATCAAGCTCCGCAGCTACCGCGCTTAATTGCGATTGCGCCAATAGTATCCTGCTGTTAATTTTCTGTTTCAGTACTAAAAGGGCCAATGAATTATCCTTTAAACTACCTTGTTTTAACCCCCAAAGCTGCTTTACATCGTAACTAATACCCAGAATTTTGCAAAGCAACTGATCATGTGCCGAAATGGGCAAACCTGATTTGGAAAGATCTACGGCCGATGAATCTTTAAACAAACCCTGTGTTTGAAGATACGGAACCGTAGGCATGCAATAATTATATTTAAATGCTTCGGGCTTAGTTTTTTGCGCAGTTTTAACACTATTGCATGAAAGTATAAATAGCGGAAAAACCAGGTAAAGCAGATACTTATTTTTCATAGTTAAATGGTTGATAAAACTAATGTAAATGAAAAATCACGTACTTACCAGGCATAATATTAACTATCTGGCATAAATTAAAATCACCACCTTTCCCAGCCTTTAATTATCCCCATTATTTTTTCAGCAGTTGTATGATTAAATTATTCTCCTGGTTAATGGCATAATCAAGCGCGGTTTTACCCCAACGATCTTTTATTTCCGTATTGACCTTTTTCTCCAAAAGATATTTTATCACATCGGCATGCCCAAAAGTCGAGGCGAAGACTAAGGCTGTTGCTCCATTAAAATTCTGTTGATTTATATCGGCTTTATCGTCAACTAAAAAATGAACCATATTGATATAACCTTTAAAGCAAGCGCCCATCAGAGCGGTATTACCCGCCTTATCTTTTGCATCAACATTGGCTCCTTTAACTAACAATAGCTTTGTTGCAGCCTCATTATTGTTGTAAACCGCAATAATCAGGGGTGTTGAGCCTCTGCTGTCTGCAGTATCTATCCTGTTTGCTGTTTTTAAAAACTGCAGCAGGGCGGTAGTATCATTTGAGCGTGCTGCATCAAAAATATCCTGTGAAAAAACAGTGGTCGAAAGCGATAGCAGCAGTAGTAATGTTATTATTTTGTTCATGTGTTTTTTTAAGCGGCTTTTGTTATAGCGCGTTGATGATTAAATTCGCTCCGTTTTTTTATCCAACTGAAAAAGATATGGGCTTCTTCCCGTATAATTGACTTTACCCTATCCATATCCTGCAGCTGGTTTTTATCTGGCAGTCCTTTTAAATTATTAAAATAATCGAGTGTTACCAGGCTATTCCTGTCAAAACCTGCAGGCTGGATAAAACTATGATGAGTTGTGAGATCAATAAAAAGCTGATCAGTAACCTGTGCCGGTATTGTTAAAATTTGATGAGCAGCCGCGCAGGATATAATAACCTGAAAGCGGTTTATAAACTCCGCATCATTACTAAACTCTACGGCTGCATAGTTATACTGCCGGGCAAGTATAGCTGCCTTGTTATAAGTTCTGTTAACCAACACCACATTAGTAAATTTTGCGGCCGACAAATATTTAAGCAGGTCGGTTGCAATTTCACCAGCTCCAATTACCAGTACAGGCATATCCCTGTTACTATATTTTTTTATGATAATGTTAATGGCCAGGTGACTAACCGACCTGGAGCCTTTATGAAATGTTGTTTGGTTGGAGATTCTTTTGTGCGAGCGAAACATGGCCTGGAATATCCTTTCTATTTCTCCTGAAACAAAACCATGTTGCTGACTGAGCCGAAAGGCAGTTTTAAGCTGACTTAAAATTTGTTTATCGCCCAAAACCATGGAGTTTAAACCGTTAGCAACTTCAATCATATATTCAACAGCCTGATGCGGCTTGCAGGTAATATCAAACCGGGCTAATGGGATATTGGTATGTTTAAAGGCTTGCAACTGTTTGAGCATATCACAGGCAGATATGCGGCTATCATGGTGCATATAAACCTCAGTACGGTTACAGGTAGTAAGAATAACCACCCCGCGTAGCCCGTCTTTGTTTTTCAAATCCGCGTAAATATAGTTCAGCTCTTCATGGTTAAATTGAAAAGAGGAACGTATAGCGAGGTCTGATCTTTGAAAATTAAGGGAGATAACAGTAATCATCTTTTTTAAAATAGCTCAGGAGGAGGATGCCCCTCCTGAGTGATTATTATTTATAATTACTTGCTGTTGTAAGCAGCCTCAGCTTCTTCCCGTGTTACTTTTAGTGTAGCAGCCAGTCTTTTGCCAAAATCAGTATCAGCCATATAAAAGTGGCTTATCATTTTTATTACAATGTCCCGGTTAGTTACACCAGCCAGATCATCGCTAAGGTTCTTTACTAAATTTACTTTCTCGGTTTCAGGCAATGACCGGTAAAAATCGCCGGCTTGCTTAAAGTCGTTTGACTTATCAATCTTATGCTGTACGGTACTGGCATTGTTGTAATTTGCTGATGAGTATTTGTAGTTACTATTGTCTTTGTATTCTTTTTCAACGATGCTTGGCTGGTAATTCACATCTGTGGCTTTTTGCCTGTTACTCATTACCCCATCCTGGTTATAAGAATTTACAGGTACTTTTGGCGCATTAACAGGCAGTGATTGAAAATTTGCGCCGATACGATAACGCTGGGTATCAAAATAAGCAAAAAGACGCCCCTGCAACAGTTTATCTTCTGATGGTTCAATACCCGGTACCAGTGTACCCGGAGAAAATGCAGACTGTTCTACTTCTTCAAAAAAGTTACCGGGCCATTTATTCAAGGTCATTTTACCAATCAGCACCATTTTAACATCTTTCTCGGGCCATATTTTGGTAGGATCAAGCGGGTTAAAGTCCAGTTTTTCAAAATCTGCAGGTTTAAGCATCTGCACATACAATTCCCACGACGGGAAATTTGCTTTCTGGATATTGTCATAAAGATCATGTGTTGCACTCTGAAAGTCTTTTGCCTGTACCGCTGCAGCCTCTTCGCTAGTAAGGCCCTTTACGCCCTGCATACTTTTCCAGGTATATTTTACATAGGTAACTTCACCTTTCTCATTAATCCATTTAAACGCGTGTACACTTGATCCGTCCATCTGACGATAATTGGCCGGGATACCAAGATTGGTATAAAGGCGGGTTATCATGTGGGTTGATTCGGGTACATTGGAAAAGAAATCAAAATAACGGGTAGCATCCTGTCTGTTGGTTATTGGCGATGGTTTTAATGAATGCACCATATCAGGAAACTTAATAGCATCACGAATAAAAAATATAGGAAGATTATTGCCTACAATATCATAATTACCCTGGTCTGTATAAAACTTCACAGCAAATCCGCGCGGATCTCTTAACGTTTCGGGCGAACCCTTGCTATTGATTACCGTGGAGAAGCGGGTGAATACAAGTGTAGTTTTCCCTTTTGCTGAAAAAAGTGAAGCTTTAGTATAAGCCGAGAAATCACCGGCGCTTATAAATTCGCCATATGCACCTGCACCTCTGGGATGTACTACACGCTCGGGGATACGCTCCCTGTCAAAAGAAGCCAGTTTTTCTATTAAATTAACATCTTCCAATAATACGGGGCCATTGTTCCCCACAGTTTTTGAATTTTGGTTATCACCAACCGGGGCACCTCCGTTGGTAGTTAGCGGCTTTTGCTGGGCATAAACAACACCCGTAAATAATGAAAAAAATAAGATAGAAGAAAGTTTAAAACGCATATGATTTTGTTATGATGAGCCCAAATGTAGAGGCATTTAGTGCATGAAAAAAATCATTAATTCCTATCTGTTATAGATAAAAGTGATAGAGATTTAACGTTTAAATGATAAAAATCCAGGTATTTTATTTTATGAAAAAATGGGGCAGCTCAAGCAAGCAACAGGTAACAAAAAAAACAACAAAGCCTGATCCGTTTACATCAGGCTTTATAGTTCTATCAAACTAAGAAGGCCATATAATGTATCCTAAATCAGAAATATTTAATCATTATTATCGCCTTCATAAGCATCTTCCCATTGTAAGCCTTCAAGAGCCATGATGTATTCCTTTGTACTTGCATCATACCAGATATGTGAAACCGTAGGATAATAACCCTCTTTCTGAAAATAATTTGGTTGTTTGATATTGATCCTGACATCAGGCTTGGTCCGCAACCATGCCAGTGAAGCCATGGGTTCCATGAAAGTTAACTGACCACGATAAAAGCCATAAATAAAAGTGTTAGTGAATTTCTGACCGTTAAACTCAGGCGCTTTTGAATCAACCCAATGATCATCCATACCCGGAACGGCAATTACACCCGAAATATAATCCTGCGGAATATAATCAGCAAGAACTGACACGGTATCAGGTCCGGGAATCACCTCTGCCTGCTCTTCTTTTGTTATCCTGTAAAAATGAAAGTCAAAGTGAGGCGAACCGTAAATGGGTTTTGGATCATGGCCCACCGGGTTCCAGTCAACCGCAAGATGGTTAAAGCCTGTGGCCACAGCCTGCTCGGGCAGTTCAAGCATGTATTCCCACTCTTTGGTGGTATCGGTAGGTAACGCAATTAATGAAGAGGCAGAGAATTTCATGCCTATGGTTTCGGGATTCCCTGAAGTATTCAATGTTATAAAAGAACGGACAGTACCCTGACCAAGCTGAACAACGGATCCATAAAATGTCCCGGATCGATCTATCCTCTTTTCATCTTTTTTGCAACCTGTAGCCAAAAGAATAGCAACGGTTAAAAGAACTGAAGCAATTACAAACAATAGGTAATCAATTTTTTTCACGCAGTTAAATAATTAAGGTATCAAAGGAGGAGCATTTATCAGACTCGCAGGCTACAGCAGCTACATCCTTAACAAGTGGCAAAATTGTATAACTAACAAGAAAAATTAAGCGGGATATCTACGTAAACTAGTACCGTAATTTTACGTGATATGAAGCGTAAAACCCAATCTGGGGCTATAGGTACAGCAAAAGGCTTTAGAGATGATGTATGTGAGATCAATGAACCAGGCAGCAGGACATTAGATATTTAGAAACAAGAAAGGCCCGATATGAAAATACCGGGCCTTTCTTAATGGTTTGATTTAACAGCTCCTGTTTAAAACTTATAAGCAAAGCTTAGGGCAAAATTTCTTAATCGTTGCGGATTAATTGACCAATAACCGGTATAATATTGTTTATTGGTAATGTTATTGAGGTTAAATGTCACCCTATAAGTATCAGCATTATAAAACAAACTGGCGTTTACCAGGGTATAAGCTGGCAGATTAAAGGATCCTGTTATATCGCTATCAATTACTTTATATACACCAGCATAATTACCGCCAACGCCAAGCCCAAAGTTTTTTAAATTGCCCTTGGTAAACTTATACGTTGCCCAAAGGTTTGCCAGATCCTGCGGACCATTGCCACCCGTCTGTTTACCGGGCTGGTTATAAAAATCGGTTCCGGCCCCTTCAATCACTTTTGATGAATTATGACTATAGCCGGCCAAAATATTTAGTCCCGGAGCAGGGTTAGCGTTCATATCCAGCTCAAAACCTTTACTGCTTAGCTTTCCACCCTGAATGGAGTTGTTATTTGCATCAGTATATACCCTGTTGCCCACTTTAATATCATAATAGGATGCGGTGATGTTTAGCTTATCGTTAATTAAATTTGTTTTAACACCAAACTCCAGCTGGTTGGCGTGCTCTGGTTTAAATGCCTGCACACCTGTAGTGGTGCCACTGGCATCAGTTATTGCAGATGGTGCCACATTGATGAACGCATTCATATAGTTTACAAAAAGCGACACCTTATCAATCACAGGCTGATAAACCAAACCCAGTTTTTGCGATAAAGCATTTTGATTAAAGTTGGCTGTTGGATCACTTTTATCACCTTGTGCTACAAAATGATCGGCTCTTAAACTTAGCATAGCCATTAATCCGGGCGTAAAATTAATAACGTCAGATGCGTAAGCGCTGTATGAACTATTAGTAGTGTTAATTTTAGCTGGCTCGGTACCTGCTAATAAGCTATCAACAGAAGCCATGGTTAAATACACCGGGTTACGGGGAGCTCCGGAACTAGGATCAAGGTAATTTACTGCGCCCTGCGGGGTTACACTTCGGCCAAACGCGTATCCCGAACCATTATTAATAACATTACGGCTAAAATAATCAAGCCCTACCAGTAAACGGTTCCTCATGTTGCCTATCTTGAAATCGCCGTTGAAGTTTTGTTGAATATCGGTAGTGTTAGTTGTTTGATTTTCTTTGTGGAAGATTTGGTTAAAATAATTGTCGCCGGCCTTATTACCATAAATATAAGTATATATCCCGTCTGATTTTACTGACCCTCTGGAAAGGATAGTTTGTGAAGTCCACTGACTGGATATTTTGTAGGTCATTTGTGCCTGCAAATTAAACCTCGGATTTTTTATTGTCAGATCATTACTGGTAAAAGAGAGCTTAGGATCCAGGTTAAGCGCTTGTACGGTAGTAAAAGCAAGCGGATCTATCCGGTTTGATTGAAAAAATACCGGAGCCACAGCTCGTGTTTCTTCCATAATTTCGGCCAAAACATTAAAAGTAAGCTTATCATTAACTTCGTAAACAAGGGCGGGCGCTATAAAAAATGATTTTTTAAACCCGGCATCCTGAAAACTATTTTCGGTATGATAAGCTGTATTTACCCGCAATGCTATTTTTTCTGTTTTGCTTAAAGGGGTGTTAACATCGGCAGTAACCCGGTTTAAACCAAAACTGCCAATATTATAACTTACTTCGCCACCTGTTGTAAAATAAGGCTTCTTGGTAATGGTATTAATCATACCACCATAACTATAGGTACTTCCACCAAACAAGGTAGCCGAAGGACCTTTAATCACCTGAATTTCTTCCACATCGGCAAGGTCAAGGGTACCGCTGGTTAATCCCGGTAAGCCATTGACCAGCAATGGTTGAGCATCAAAACCCCGCAGCGCAAAATAAGCACCGCCATCAGTTGCTCTGCCGGTTGAAGGCCATGTTTTAGTGATTCCAGGAACGTTACGCAACGCGTCATCATAAGTGGTAATACCCTGTTGCTTTATTATTTCGGACGAAACCGTATTGTAAACCTGTGCGTTTTCCAGGTTTTTAAGTGGCATTTTGGCCACTACAGTATTTAATTTATTTGATTTTTTAGTGGATACAATAACCTCTTGTAACTGTGACGAATTTTCTTTCAGCATAAAATTAACAGTTACGGTGTCACCGGCTTTTACTACAACCGTTTGCTCCTGCTTTTCGAGCCCTATAAAAGTAGCTACTACCGTACGTGAACCTGCCTGGATATTTTTGATCAGGAAAGCGCCGCTTTTGTTGGTCAACGATCCTTTAGCTGTGCCTTTAACGGCAATACTTACTAAATCGGCAGGCTTACCGTCAGCCGTTTTAACAGAACCGCTGATACTGCCGGTTTGCGCAAATGACACAGAAGCAGAAAATAAGAACAGCAGGATGCCATAGGGTAGTTTTTTAATCATAGCTTACTTTTTAGAGATTTGTCGCAAAAGTATTATTTAAAATGATTCTAAACAACATTATTTAAAACCAGTCAAAACAATTGAGCAATACTATCAATTAATTCGCAAGCATGCTGCCCGTAAGCCCATTAAGTTCTATCCGTCAAATTATAACAAATTGTTAAAACCCTTCACTGATAACTACCTCATCCTGCTTAATAATAGCGGGATTTGCTTTTGCTTTTCTATCAACCATATCACTTACCCTTTTCATGAGCAAAATACTACACACAGTTATCACCACAATCACATATCCCACAGTATCATAATGTTCTAACGGGCTATATTTGCTTTGCTGTACAACGATCATTCCGGCGGCGGCAGCGGCTACCCCACCGGCAATTTGCTGCATGGAAGCATTAATGCTCATAAACGCCCCACGATCCTCCATTTCAGGAACGCCGCTGGTTAAAGCGGAGGAAGGGATCATCCGGCTCATGACACCCATCATCATTAATATATTAAATATGACTACCAGAAAGAATGGTGTTACAGACAGGTTGGTATATAGTACACACATTACCACCATCCAGATTGAGGCAATGGTAAATAGTTTAAACTTACTAATCTTATCGCTCAGGCGACCTATTAACGGCATAACAACCAATGAGCTAACGCCTGAGATCATAAACAATAACGGTAATTGCTGGTTAGATACATGCAGGTTATTAATAGCGAAAGCGCTGCCAAAGGGCATCATCATAAAACCACCTATGGAAAGTAACGCGGTAGCCGCGAAACCAATCCGGTAATCTTGTTTGGCAACCGTATGCCATAAATGTTTAAATGCCGACCGGTCATGCTGCACCAACAAATGAGCCGTAAGGGGCTTAAGTCTTGCTATGATAACTATGGCAATGATGCCTGCTACTCCGGCAGTTAAAAAGAAAGGAGTTTCCCAGCCCCAGTGGTTAGCCAAATATAAACCTATGGGTATACCCAATACCTGGCTTGCTCCAAAACCCATCTGTACAAAACCCATTACACGTCCGCGTTGCTGCAAAGCAAACAGATCTGTAATGATAGCCATTGATATGGAGCCGATAACACCACCAAACAAACCGGTAATGATACGGGCGGCCAAAAGCAGCGGATAAGTATGTGCCATTCCGCATAATACAGTGCCTGCTATAAAGCCGATGTAAAAGAATAATAATAATTTTTTACGATCGAACTTATCGGCAAAACCGGCGGTAAGCAATCCGGAGATACCTGCGCTAAAAGCATAAGCTGATACGGCTATACCAAATGCCGATGGCTTAAGGTTCATTGATTTCATCAGCATATCTCCCAAAGGTGACATGATCATAAAATCAAGTATCACCGTAAATTGTGTAAGGGTCAAAATAAGTATAACCAGTTTTTGGTAACCTGTAAAAGGTGTAATTTCCTGCTTTTCCATTTTTTTATATTAGTTTACAGCACTCGTAGCCGTTATTGTTTAGTAATTCAATGATACATTCCTGATTGAGTGTATAAGTAATTATCCTCAGTACACAATCACAATCTTCCAGGTCAAGGTTCCACTCATCAACCCCTTCCTGCTTTTTCAGTAAAGATTGCAGCAGTTGTTTATCTGCAGTTGTTTTGCAGTTTGTTTTAAATAATAAGATGTGATCAAAATTTTCCATTAATAAATAAATACTCACTTATTTAACTGATCAAAAAAACACGCTATTTTTTTAGCGCTTTAACAACATAATCAAACGTGGCCCATAGTATCTCGTCCGAAATTTTAAAAGGTATGCCACCTATACTTTGCCCTTCGTTATGAAAACGGATAAGCGCGTAAAGCGGTGCAAACGCTATTGACCAGTATACCTCTAACGACATTCTGTTAATTTCTCCTCTATCCAGCGCATTATGCATAAATTGTTTGATAGCCGGTTCAAAATGGGCCTTGAACGTTTCCATAAACTGAGCATGGTAGGTTGAACTCCTTAACTGCTCAAAAAACACACTGATCAATGGGTTATTCATCATATAGTTAAAGCGGTTTTCCCATTGCACCCGCAAGCCTGCTTCAAATGAGGCTTCTGTGTCAAAATTCTGAAGCATGGTTTCGGCCATTCGCAAACCCTCTTCCTGGGCTATCTTAATGATCAGATCATCGCGATCTTTATAATAGATATACAGCGTTGCAACCGAGATATGGCACGCTTTAGCCAGCTTGTTCATACTAAAACCTTCGAAACCACTTTTCACTATACTTTCAATGGCTTTTTGCTTTACCAGTTGCTCTTTATCTATATCTCTTGTACGCATAATTATATATCGATACAAATATAAATGAATATTCATTCATTTATAAAATGAAGTTGGCTTAATTACTTTTCTATAACAAATGTGGGTGCTACTTACAGTCTTTCAAGCTACGATCATCTGTCACTCCGCTCATCCATATTCAGATCCGTATCAAAAGGGCTTTTTGTAAATGGATAAACCGATTGCTTAAGGAAACCTTTAGGATACTGGGCTTCATGTACTCCTGTGCCTGCGGGCCATTTTTTACCTGGCAAATAATAAGTACCAAAGATCCAATCGATAAAAGGAAATATCGAAGCGAAGTTGTGACCGTAGTATTTAGGGTCCTCGCAATGGTGCCAGTGATGGTATTGCGGTGTGGTGAAAATATATTTTAAAAAGCCAAAATTAACACGGGTATTGGCATGTATCAGCACCGCGTGTATAGCTATAAAAATAATATACACGTTAAAAACCGTGGTTGAAAAACCTAGCACATACAGCGGGATAAAGGTCATGGCCCTGGTAAAAAATATATCCATAAAATGGGTACGGCTGCCCGCAAGCCAATCCATACTTTTGGTGGAGTGATGTATGGAGTGAAAGCGCCACAGATAAACCCGGGTATGAAAAAAACGGTGCGCCCAATACTGAAACAGATCTGTAGTAAAAAAAGCCAGGAACAGTGCCGCAATAAAAGGCAGGCTTTGTATCCATAAATGAATTTTATCCAGCCCTATCCAGCCGAAAAACAATACAGCTGGCTTCTGGGTAACAATACCAAAAAACTGGATAAATAAATGACTGATCACAAAATACATCAGATCGGTTCGCCATTCTTCATGAAATTTGGTTTGTGATTTATTCTTCGGGAAAAATAATTCAAGCGGTATAAATATCGCCGTCATCAACAACAGGTCGAGTAACATCCAGTCTAAACCAAAATGCCAGCTTACCTTTTCAACATTCCGCCCCTCCACGGTAAAAGCGCCAAACAAAATAGCTACCCCGGCAATGGTCGAACCGGTTAAGGCCCATTTAATTTTCTTGCTGAGTATTAAGCTTAATAAAGCAAAAAAGAAGGAAGCTATAATACCGGCAGCCATGAGTATCTGCATGCTTTCTTTGGTATAGATCTCCCTGAACTCCGGTGTGGTGAGTTGCTCCGGATACCGGAAACATAATATGCCTAGCAGCACTAATATGGCCAAGAAAATGGATATGTATCCGCTGATCTGACCCTGGCCTACTTTTAATCGTTTATTTGGTGACATGTTATTGATAAGGTTTCTCTAAAAATAAAAATTGATAAGCTTGCTTAGCCGGGACTGATTACTGTAATGATTTCTCCTATTATAATATGGCCACATACCCGCATTCCTGCTTTTAACAAAAGTGCCTTAGACGCTTGATTATTAACATTACATCTAGCGGCGGGAAGCCTATTTAACTTGTAGGCTTCCTTTTTTAGTTCCTGCATGATCAAAACACCATATCCCTGCTTTCTGAAATTTTCCTTCACCTCATAATATATATCAATGTAAGGGAAATTATAGTTCCAGATAAAACCACCGGTGGCGACAACGTCTTCATTTTTTTGTATAGAATAAGCATCCCATTCATCTGAATTTCTGGTTTTTACAAATTTTGCACCGTCTATGGTAAACGCTGTTTCAAAAGCATCTTCGAATAGTATGGCTTCAGCGTTGATGTTTTTTGCTGACTCAAATGCCATACTGGCAAGCATATTATCATTGGTCTGGCACTCTACGAAAATGGCATTTGCCGCTATTATAAATTGGTCAAATATCCGCCTGCCATATTTTCTAAAAGGCTGGTCTAAAAAAAACTCACATATTGTATCCCGATCTTCACGCTTATCCTTCCCCCATACTGACCCATAACCAATAGGACGTTCTTTAAACTCAAAAAGGTAATTATCCACCCATCCTGCCCCATGACATTTATTATAAATGAATTGAAATTTAGTCTCTGCGAGAAATAATTGACGGTGTTGCTCTATTTCCGTTTCTTGTGCCTTAACGATTTTAAATTCCATGAGAGAGTGTAAAAATTATCATCCGGTACTTTAAATACTAAAACATAAAAATACTTATTTATTGATAAAATATACTGTTGAAATACGGTACGAGGCCCACGAAATCGCTTTATTGTCAATTTAAAATCTATTGTTACTTTCAATAAAAAATGATGGCTGAAAGAACTAACAGTATCTTTAAATAAAAAGTAAAAAGAATGAAACAAGTCCGACTGATCATAGGAGTTGCTGTATTGATCATCAGTAGTCCCGGCTATGGGCAAACCATATCTTCAGCGCTTCCGGCCATAGTTAATCCAAATGGAAATTTTTTGTTTTACCTTCACGGAGGCGTAGTTACTGACGAAGGTAACAATGGAATGACCAAAGCCATGCCGCAGTGGGGACGTTATGAATACCTGAATATTTTAGATTCACTGCGCAATAGGGGATTTACGGTCGTTAGCGAAAGGAGGAGACCGGGTGTTGACGACAGTCTTTATGTAAACAAGATTGTTAGGCAGGTAGATTCGTTATTACAAAATGGAGTTCCAATTAACCATGTGATGATCGTTGGTGCATCTTCTGGCGCGGCCATTACTCTCAATGTTGCCTCAGCATTAAAAACCAAGCGTATGAAATATATCATCATGGGCGCATGCTGGCCTGATACTTATAAAAGCTATCTGGGTCTAACGTTAGAAGGGCGTTTTCTTTCCATTATTGAAAAAAGCGATCCGCATGGCACATGCAGTGCTATATTTAATTCGAGGCCTAAGGTCAGCAGGTTCCAAGAGATTGTTCTTAACACAGGCTTGAGCCACGGATTTTTATTTAAAGGTTACAAAGACTGGCTTGACCCAGTTACTAAATGGTATTGGGAAACGGAATAAAATGACTTTACTATGTATTATTTATTTCTTTAGCTCTAGCTTTTAACAACATCAACAACTTGACACCGTTGGCGATTTTTGAAAATAAAATCATTCCTTCCGCTGGAATCAGATGGTCAATATCAGCGGTATATACAATCATTCTGTCGCAAGCTTTAAATTACACCATTATCGCTAAATCGTTTTTATAATCATTAAAAAATAAAAAGAACAAAAAATAACCAAAGAAAAAACAGCTCGCTTCTTTAGGTGATTATTTTAGAATTAAACATCTGACGACTAATTTTAAAAGCATTTCTTGGGGTTGTAGATAGTTAGTTGTTATTTGATATTTAAAAATAAGTTTCCTCTACGTTCTCTTGGAACAAGCCTGGGTGCTATCTACAGTTTTGGCAGCTTAGGTTTCAGACTCTTTATTCTATTACCTTTTCCGTCCTTTTGGTATTTTTAGTCATTATAAGTTTGAGGCCACGACAGTTTTGAGTTATGATACAATGCCGCTTTAGCCTGCAAGTCCACAAAGTGAGCAATACCCTTTTCTTTGTAAATAGTTAGTGTTTCTAATGTGTTGTAAACGACTTTAAGCAATCTTCGTGCGACAGCTACAATTGCCTTTTGCGCCTTCATGCGCTTACGTAGCTTATCGAATAAAGCATGCCAATAGGAATCTTTCATACGAACAGCGGCCCATGCCGCGCCAACAATGGCAACACGTAAATAACTATTGCCTTTTTTAATCGAAGTATTTTTCCGTTTACCAGCACTTTCATTGTTTCCCGGCGCAATACCGCACCATGCTGTAAAATGGTCTGCCGATGGAAAACGGCTCATATCTTTTCCGGCTTCGCTGATAATGATTTCTGCCGATTTAATACCTATACCACTGATGCTATCGAGGCATTCGAATGCCTGTGCATAATGCTCACTGATTATTTCAGCAATTGATTTATCTAAAAAATCGACTTGTTTTTGAACATGATCGTAATCTTCCAATAACATTTGCAGTTGAGTATGGTGATAGGTTTGCAGTGTGCCATCTAGTGCTTTGATCAACTGCTCTTTCTTTTTAATTATTTTGCCTCTGGCACAACTAAGCAACTGTTCCTGATCTGTTACACCTTTCGCCAATAGTCTTATCATATCCATAGCTGATAAAGTATGGATCGAACTTATGACAGAACGGAAGTTTGATATTGTTGCTTTCCCATATCTTAAGCAAACGGTTCCGAATCCGGTTGAGTTGCCAGGTATAAAATAAACGATTCCGGCAATAATCTCTGATAATCCGTTGTGTATTGTCTGGCATAAAGCTTGGCCTTACTAACCCGTGCAATAACAACGCACAAAGCCACTTAGCATCTTTGCGGTCAGTTTTCCGCTTCGGCATCTGCTTGATATGAACCGGATTTGCCACGATGACTTCAATACCTGCTTCGGTAAGTATGGCGTATAAACTCATCCAATAAATGCCAGTACTTTCCATCAGGCAATGGTGAATATCATTCTCCTGTAGCCAGTCCCTGATCTCTTTGAGTTCACAGGTGTAAGTACCGAATTCCCTGAACTCTTGATTGCTGCCATCTTTACCGGAAATAAAACCCACGATCTTATCCTTATGCATGTCAAGACCACAAGCTTTATCTAATTGAGGCATAATGTTTACATCTTCAATTACTTGCTGTTTCATAAATATCCTCCGTTGATTATCTATGATATACATTTTTATGAGCCCGGGTGTTTTTCAAATCATAATACTTAGGTTAGGTTTAATATTTACTTGGTCAAAAATTCGTTGATAATCTTGAACTCCTTTTCGGGTTCTTCATATTGCGGGTTATGGCCTGATTTTTCGAAGATCACGAACTGGGCCTGCGGACAGTATTCTTTGTATTTCACCGCCATCCATGGTACAGCTACACGGTCATAACGGCCGGTTACTATCAGTATAGGCATTTTCAAATCTTTCAATTGCTTACGATAATCGAAGTTGCCAATATCGCTACCTACAATAAAGTCGCCATCTTTACCCACCATCTGGTAATATATTTTACTTTGGTTTGGATTAGGGTATGGTTTACGCCTCACCTCGAATCGTGATGGATTATAGGCATATAAAAAGCCATACGGAACCCTGCCATATATTTCCTGATGAGCCTCATCGCTCGAAACAGCACCAGCCTCACGGATCTTCATCAGTTCGGCCCAAACTTCGGGATAATTGGTTTTTATTTCGTGGTTGGAGTTATCATCGTTCTCCTGCCACATGATAAAGCTGTGGAAAGTATCTGCCAGTATTAAATGACTTAAATGTGCCGGGTACTTAATGGCATAGCCCTGGGCAACCACACCACCGTAAGAGTGCCCTAAAACTGTAATACGATCAAGCTTTAAAGCCACACGTAAGGCTTCAATATCCTCAATATCGCGTGCCAAAGTATATTCAGTTACGTTTTTAGCCGAGTCGGATTTACCACGGCCCAAAGCATCAAAATATATCAACTGGTGATGACTATTGGCTAAAGTATCAAAATCGCGCAAGCCAACATGTGTACCTCCGGGACCGCCTGCAATAAAAATGATAGGATCGCCCTCGCCTACGGTTACTACCCAGAGCTTAGCCCCGTTAACGTTAACATATTTACCACCCGTCCAACTATCAACGGGTTTAACTTGTGCATTAACAGCGGTTGTAATTAAAAATAGCGAAACAATGAAGTATAGGTATTTCATTTTCTAAGGAATAAGCATCTAAAAATAGTAATTACATTCTATTTATTCCTATTTCCAAAACTGAACATGGATTGCATTTAAAACGTGTTGCAAACTTCATCATTCACGCTTTTAACAAAGCCCGATGCTAAAACATCGGGCTTTGTTGTTTTATATAACCAGCCTTATCAGACATATATTTTCCTATTGAATATACTGTCGCATAACTACCTTTAATAGTCGCACTTACACCTAACGGGCGCTATAAAATGGATATAACTTTGTATACACTCAAATTAATAATCAATATGAGCACCTTAAATAAACAATTTACAGCAACGCTGTTAAAAAGCCCAAACAAGGGTGGCTGGACCTACCTGATATGGCCCGATTCGGTTCAATTTTTTGGTACCAGGGGCCTTGTAAAAGTACGGGCCACGGTTGACGGACAACTATTTCAAAGTTCATTTATGGCACTGGGCGATGGTTCCCATAAGTTACCCATAAAAGCCGACCTATGTAAAACCATAGGGAAAGATGTTGGCGATACTGTTACCATTAATCTGGAAGAGCGGATAGTATCCAAGCCAAAAGAGGTTTAGCATAATTTCTCTTTATAATATGAAAAGCCCTTGTGCGAAAACACAGGGCTTTTAGTATAACTATATCAAATTTATTTTTTCTCTTGCAGAATATCCAATTCTGTCTATATTTGCACTCCCAATGCGAAAGTAGCTCAGTTGGTAGAGCACGACCTTGCCAAGGTCGGGGTCGCGAGTTCGAATCTCGTCTTTCGCTCAAAAGCCCTTCTATAAAAAGAAGGGCTTTTTTGTTTGCTGCCATTACAGGCTAAATATTAAGATCAGTTAAAGGTTTTTTACCATGGTAAAGCCAAACATGGAGTTCTGATAGGTAGGAATAACCAAAACACTTTTATCACTACCATGGCCCAGTTTTTCTTTAAGAAGTGGATATATCAAGTAGGCAACTTTGGTTGATAATATTCCCACTCCTGCCCCCGCTACCACATCGCTAAACCAATGGGCATTGTTGTAAACCCTTAATATCCCGGTGGTAGCTGCAATAGAATACCCCGCAATACCATACCAGGGCGAAACATCGCCATATTCCTGGGTCAGGAATTCGGCAGCAGCAAAGGCGTTACCGGTATGGCCCGAAGGGAACGAGTATTTATCGGCATCACTTGGCCGCGTACGCTTACTGATTCTTTTTGTAAAAAATGTTGAACCGGCAAATATGCCCTCTGATAAAACATAAAGCGCCGTGCGATCAACAAAATTGTGCTTGCCTTGTACACCCGCAAGGTTTAAACCATACACCGCAACTGCCGGGGCAAACTGGAGATAGGTATCAAGCTTTGTTTTAAACCCCGGATGATCTTTTTGCATATCATTATAAATATTATAATCAATTTGCCTGATTCCTTTAACGGAGAACGAAAGAACACCATAAGTAACAAAAACAGCCGGCGGAATAAAAGCCACCAAAGATCCGGACCTATGATGAACAATTAAATTATTGCTTTTCGCAATACTTCCTGTATCGGTTTTTACAGTATCCTGAGCAAAGGAGCCCAATGGTATAATGGATATTAAAAGCAGAACTAGTTTTTTATAGAACATTGTGCAGAATAAAAATTTTGATAAAACTCTGTGTAGCCGGCAATAATAAACCCAAATTCTGAATTTATTCTGTAGCTTTTTAATTACCTGGTAGCTGATTATTGGTCAGTTTTAACAACAAATCCAGAATGTATACAAATTGAATACGTAATTTTAATAAAAAAAGATTTGAAAATACTGATTATTGAAGACGAAGAAGGCCTACGTGAAAGCATTGAAGAATACTTTACCGAAGCCGGCAGCATTTGCGAAACCGCCAACAGCTATCAGGCAGCCCTAACCAAGGTTGAGCTATACCGCTATGATTGCATACTGCTGGATATTACCCTGCCGGGTGGCAGTGGCATCAGTATACTTAAAACGTTGAAGGCTAATAATTATACTGATGGAGTACTCATCATATCTGCAAAAAACTCACTCGACGACCGTTTACAGGGTCTTGATCTGGGGGCCGATGATTACCTGGTAAAGCCGTTCCATTTATCAGAACTTAAGGCCAGGGTATCGGCTATCATCAGGCGTAAGATGTACAATGGCAGCAATCTTTTACAATTCAACGAGATCACGATTGATCTGCAGGCCAAAACAGTGAAGGTTGATGATAAAGCTGTAAAATTTACCCCTAAGGAGTTTGCCTTGCTAATTTATTTTATAGCCAATAAGGGTAAGGTTGTTTCCAAAAACGCCATTGCTGAGCACTTATGGGGCGACGGCATTGATATGGCCGATAATTTTGATTTCATTTATTCGCACATCAAAAACATCCGTAAAAAATTGATAGAGGCCGGTTGCAATGATTATATTCAGGCTGCCTATGGCATGGGCTATAAGTTTACTGATCAATGAAACTTTCGGAAAGATACAACCGGGTTAATTTAATAGCCACCATGGTGATCATGCTGATAACAGGGGCCATTTATTATCAAACCATCAGCATCATTTTAACTAACCAGAAAGATCAGTCGCTGGTAGTTGAAGAGAATGAGGTTTTTGACTACGTAAACCTTAACCATCATTTGCCCCAGGTTTTTAAATCGCAGGATCAGCAGATCACCTTTACAGTCGTACCCAAAAACTCCGTAAAACGCGAGTTTATCAATACAAAATATTATAAAAAAAATGATGAATCAGAATCTGGTCGTGGGTTAATCAGCTCCATTTTAGTAGGTGGAGCTTACTATAAAATACTGATCGTTGAATCAAAGGTAGAAACGGAGGACCTGATCCAGATCATTTTTGGGATTACCATTGGTGTTATCCTGTTGCTGGTACTGGTGTTGGTTGTAACTAACCGGCTTATACTGAGCAGACTTTGGCGCCCATTTTACGGTATCCTGAGTGAGCTTAAATTATTTAATGTAACCGATACCCGCGAAATACCACAACTCACCACATCAATAGATGAGTTTAATGAGCTGCACAACGAAGTGACGGCCATGGCCGAACGGGTTAAACATGACTATAAGGATCTGAAAACATTTACAGAAAATGCATCGCATGAGTTGCTTACCCCCATAGCCGTTATTAATTCCAAGTTGGACACGCTTATACAAACTGAAAACTTTAGCGACAGGCAAAGTCAACTATTAAGTGATTTGTATGGGGCTGTAAACAGGTTGAGCCGCTTAAATCAATCCCTGTTATTACTTGTAAAAATTGAAAACAGGTTATTAAAAGACGACCAGCAGATTGATCTGCACCTGCTTACAAAAGAAATGCTTACACAGTTTGAAGAGATATTTCAGGATAAGGGCATCAGGTTGTCTTATCATCTTGACGAAAAGCAAATTTATGCCAGCCGGTATCTGATCGAAATTCTGCTGAACAATTTATTAAGTAACGCCATCAGGCATAACCACACCGGTGGAGAGGTCAGGGTAAACCTTACGGCCCAAAGTTTAACAGTTGAAAATACTGGCGAAATGGCTGCTTTACAGGAAGAGCAGATATTTACCCGTTTCCATAAATCATCACATTCTGAAGGCAGTGGTCTGGGGCTAACCATATCCAGACAGATCTGCGAAAGCTTTAACTTTTCGCTCAACTATAGCTTTCAGACACCATACCACAACTTTACGGTTAGTTTTTAAGCTCCCGAACTAATAAGCAAGTACCTCACAATGAAAACCGCAGCTATTGAGTACCCGGATAACACCTTCGGTCGAGAACTTTTCGCCTTCAACCCGCAAAACATTATCGCAATCTTCCAGATCAAAATTTATACAGCAACCCGGTAAACGAGTCTTCAATTTCCGGACAAGCATCATTGACTGATCAGTATGCCGAACATCTGTTTTAAAAACTTCAACCATTTTACCAGCCATTATTGTTGTTGAATAGGTTTCCTTGACCATCATTTAATACTGCGTTGGCAGTCTCCAATTATTGATAATATTTAACGTTTTAATTTTCTGCTGATTTACAGTTTGGGGTTTACCGCCAGTTACATTTCAGGACGTAGATGCAACAGGTTCCCCCGGTAACCCCAAACTGTTCAATCTTTTTATTAAAACCGGTAGTTAATACCGGCTTGCACAGCAATACCTGTTTTCTTTAATTCAGTCAAAGGATCTCCTCTTTTATCCAGGTTATTAAAGGGTACCCAGTTTACTTTTTGATCTTTATCATACAGATCTAATTTCTGTACAAAGTTGTATCCTCCACTTACCTCTATAGAGAAGTTTTTGGCCAGCGCGTAGTTGTAGAATAACATGCTTCTGAATTGCTGAACCTGAAAATAGTCTGAATTCATTTTTTTGGATAAGCGATAAGAGCCTCCGCCAATACCAAATCCATTTTTAAGACCAAAAGCGCTTTTAGCCGATAGCTGATAGTTTAGTTTGTCGGCAACAGGTAGTGTACCTGAATAGCTTAGCTTATCAGAGATTTTCCAGTCGATACCAAATATCGGTACCAGTACAGATCCAAAAAACTGTTTGGAGTAAGCAACCCCTATCGAATAAGAAAACGTAGCCGATTTTCTGATCCTTAGCATAGCAGCGCCCGAATAGATCATATCATCGCCTGAAACATCTTTAAGGTCAGATGATATTGTGGGTACAACCGAAACGATCAATGCATACTTAGGCGAAAATGCTTTCTGGAAAGTAAGGGGTACCGAAATGGATTGAAATTTTGTTCCGCCAAATTCATCACCTGTACCTGAAAGAAACAGGCCGCTGTATCCAACTCCTACCAGAAAAAAATCAAGCTTGCCATCGTGCAGATTTTTATATAAGGGTAATGCAAGGTTAGCGTTAACCTGTTGTATATTCATGCTCTTACCATTAATTTTAAATGGCGAATAGGTATAATCTGTTTGAAATGAGCCCAACTGGATAGCTGATGCTGGAATTTGTGCGCTTTGCTCAACCGGTGTGCTTTCCTGGGCCTGCGTTGATAATTTAAACGATACTAAAACTATCGCTATTAAATACAATACTCTTGTTTTCATGTTGTGGGGGTGTTGTCGTTTTTTTATTTATTGTTAATTTTTTTTGTTAAGCCAGCATTGAGTGGATCCTCCACAACGCTTAGCTAAACGTTCTTTTTTATTATTAATTTCTTTAGAAACACGCTAAAGTTGGTTTACCCTTACTCCCACGATGAAATTATTTTTAGATATAGTCAGGTCAAACTTGTTTAACCCTATATCATATTGAAATTATTTTTAGCAATAGTTAAGCTAAAACCTTCAATTGATCAGATAGCGTTCAAAGGTCTGTATTAATGAATTTTGGTGGTTTGCTGTATGGCTCAATATTATTTTGCTGTAAAGCTCAGGGTATAGCGAACGGATATGCTATTTTTCTGATCCTTTCGAAGTTGCAAACTTCAGTTAACTGGAGCTAATCAGATTAATATTGAGAAAATTGAAAACAGAAAAACCACAAAACATTGGAGGGGAACCGACGAACCGGCTTTGATGAAACAGTTAGATACGATTAAATAATCGTATCCATATTAAGCCGTTTTATTGATCTTCTTAACGTACAACTCATCAACCAGTATCATTAAAATAGCCAGCAATGGTACGGCGAGTATAACCCCTAAAACTCCTGATAAAGTGCCCATAAGCACCTGCGCCAATATAGTAAGTGCCGGTGGCAGGTCAATCATTTTTTTCTGGATAAGCGGGGTTACAATGTAGCTTACAATAGTTTGCGTAACAATATACATCAGGGCTACAATGATAGCTGTATTGGTGCTGATGGTAAGCGCAAGCAATACTCCCGGCACCATAGCCGCTGCGGAGCCAAAGTTAGGTATAAGCTTTAACAAGCCGGTAAGCAGGGCCAGTACCAAGGCCACAGGTATGCTCATAATGCTTAGCCCAACAGTAAGTAAAATAAATACCAGAACCATGGATAGCATCATACCCTTTAACCATCCTTTAAGCGCCTGGCTAATGCGGTCAATAACCTGCTTCCCTAAATACTTATTGTCCTCAGGTATCAGTTTAATGATACCGTCTTTATACAGATCAGGGCTTGTGGTAAAAAAAATGGCCAGGAACAAAATGATATAAATATTGCCCAAAACGCCAAAGCTGGTATTAAAAAACTGTTTCGCGGTAGCAAATATCTTGTCTGAGTTATCATCTGATAAATACTCCAGCACTTTGTTGCCCAAAGGTATTTCCGCTATTTTTAGTTTAGCCGTATTGATGGTATTTGGCAGTTTATCGCTTAATATGGCTACTTGATTAGTGATTTTAGCGCCCATAAACCAAAATAAAGCCACCAATATAATAAATGAGCCCGCCACAGAAATGATCATACAAACGCGCCTCCTCCATTTGGTTTTGCGCTGAATGATATCGCCCAGGCCGTGAAAATAAACAGATACAAGCACTCCGGCCAATACCATCAGCAACACGTTAAAGGCAACACGGGCTATCAAAATAACAACTACCAGTAAGGCCACTATAGCAACTGTATGCCATACTTTTTGAATATAGGATAATTCCTTTTCTGTTCCACTTTCGGCAGAATGTTTATGGTTAGGGCTCATGGGATGTGTAATAGGGTTATACAGATAGAGTACAATAATTACCCATAAAAGTTTTAATACAGGCCTGAGTACATTAAAACAACATATTTAAACCGGCGTTAAAACCGTAACCTTTACTGTTTACCCCGTTCAATTGTGTTTCGGGTGTCTGCCCGTTTGTTTGATACAATTTATCTGTCCCCTTACCGGTATCCCATTTTAAATAGTTTGCAACTACAAAAACGGAGAGGTTTCTGGTCAGGTGATAGTTTACTTTCAGCGCTGTTTCAATTCCATAGCCATTGGCCACATGCGTGTAACTAACCGGGTGCTGAAAATCTGTTATTAAATTCCAGTCGCCCTTTGCATTGTAATTGGCCTGGTAATATTTAAACGATGCAGCCAAACCTACTAAACGCGATAGCTGATACGAGGGTTCGACTTTAAAAAAAACACCCGTCCACTTTGTTTTATAAGAACTGTTAACCGGATCATCTACGGATTGATTATAGTCTTTTAAGTATAACAATTGCTTGTTGATGAAATAACCAACAGAAAGAGCCGCTATCAGTTTTTCAACAACCGGTAAATTATATCCTAATGCAGCGGTTGACAATAGCCGCTTACCGGTATTACTATTTAAAACAACTCTGAACGATTGCGCATTCCGGTTATCCTCGCCATAATCAGTATCGCTCACATGTCCTGAGGTAGTAAATTTTGAAGAAAAACTTCCCTCAAAAAATAGCTGACGCCAAAACTTATATTTAACATTCAGATTGAGGCTTGGCCCTTTCAGATCTTTCCAGATAAGCTCTGATAAAACATTAGGATTTCTACCCGCGGCATTACCCGCAATTGACCAATTCAGATCTTCGGCAGCATAACCACCTGCCAGGGAAATAATGAGTTTACGGTCTGCATCAGTTTTTTGGATGGTTTGAGCAAGCAAACCATAAAACGGAACAAACAGGAATAAGCATAAAAGATAAATATTGCGCATAAAGAGAGATAATAAGGGTTGCCAAGCCCCCTCTAAATCTCCCCCAAAGGGGGAGACTTTCTTTAAAAGCCCCTCTCCTTTGGAGAGGGGTTGGGGTGAGGCTATAACCCTTATGTTTTTTAACTGGCTATCCTGTTCCAGGACAAGTCATCATAATAAATAAAGCCATCGGTGGTTGATCCCCAATAAGGATCACTGCCACCACGGAAAGTAGCAAACGAGATCTGGTTGATTAAACGCTTAGAGGTATTGGTTGTCCAGCGGATATTAGTTTTGCTTAACAATGTGGTACCGTTAACCGAGTAAAAGACCTCGCCGTTTGAACTTGAGCCCGTATTGCTTTTTACACGGATAGTAATGGTATACCAGGTGTTTTTAGAAAGCTCCACGCTGTGTTTATCAAAGCCATCGCCGCACTGATCGGGCATGTCCTTATAATACACATACGGCTTAAAATGCGGATCGTCTGATCCGTTGTTGTCCTTTTGATTGGTTGGGTTATACCACATCAGACGGGCGCTGCCGCCATTGCCATCATCGGCTTTGTCACAACCTGTATTGCCTTCGCCAATCAGGAACCCAAAACCAGTTTTACCGCCACGGCTCCATTGAAAGTTTGGCCCAAACCTCACTTTAAATGTTAAGGTGTATTCAGAGCCATCAGGCACATCAATTCGTACCGTGTTACCACTGCCGTCCGAAGCCGGCTGTGAGGATATGGAATTTGCAGGTATCCGTACCCGTACCTGATTACTATAAATATCCACATTTTGCGATTGCCAGCTCCCGGCAATATCCCCGAGATCAGACTCGGCGGTTGATAGGCTGTAAGCGCCGTCGCCATGCGTAAAACTTGCTGATCTGCTTGAATAAGTTGCGCGTGCCGCAGTAGCGTCTTCGTCAACAACCTGTGGTGTTTCGTCTTTCTTGCAGGATGCGAAACTAGCTGTCAGCATTACCAATGCCGCCAGCCTTGTGATGTAGGTGATTTTCATTTTTTTAATTATTTAGCTTGCTATTCTGTTCCAGGACAGATCATCGTAATAAATTAAACCATCAGAAGTTGATCCCCAATAAGGGTCGCTGCCACCACGGAAGGTGTGGAACGAAATGCGATTGATGAGGCGTTTGGAGGTATTGGTTGTCCAGCGGATATTGGTTTTGCTTAACAAAGTTGTGCCATTAACGGAGTAAAAAACCTCCCCATCTGAGTTTGATCCGGTGTTGCTTTTTACACGAATGGTTATGGTATACCAGGTATTTTTAGCTATAGCACTTTGTTTACCGAAATTATCGCCACATTGATCTGGCATATCCTTATAGTACACATACGGCCTGAAATACGGATTATCTGAACCTGTATTATCCTTTTGGTTGGTCGGGTTATACCACATCAAACGCGCGCTGCCGCCGTTGCCATCATCGGCTTTATCACAACCGGTATTACCATCGCCAATCAGGAAACCAAAACCAGTTTTACCGCCCCGGCTCCATTGAAAGTTTGGCCCAAAACGTACTTTGTATGATACGGTGTACTCAGAACCATCGGGTACGTCAATTTGTACCGTGTTACCGCTGCCGCTTGAGGCTGGTTGTGAGGATATGGAATTTGCAGGAATCCGTACCCGTACCTGGTTACTAAAAATGTCCACATTTTGCGATTGCCAGCTCCCCTGGACATCCCCAAGATCAGCTTCGGCGGTTGACAGACTGTAAGCGCCATCGCCATACGTAAAATTTGCCGATCTGCTGGAATAGGTTGCACGTGCTGCAGTAGCATCTTCGTCAACAACCTGTGGTGTTTCGTCTTTTTTGCAGGAGGCGAAACTGGCCGTCAGCATTACTAATGCCGCCAGCCTCGTGATGTAGGTAATTTTCATTTTTGTTAATTGGTTTGTTAATTGATTATAGTGAATTGGTTAATTGCTTTTTTTTTATCCAGGATCCTGGTCTTTAGTCTTTTCATCAATACTATGCTGCAGGTCTTTAGCATAATTCCTGTCATCATTACTTTGCTGAAAAGGCTTGGATTTGGCTAATGCATCCATGGCGTAGGTATACTTTTTATTAAGCAGATAGGCGCTGGCCAGGTTCAGATAACCAAGGGCCGATTGAGGGTATTGAACGGTGCAGAATTTAAATACCTCCGTTGCTTTTTCATAATCCTTAAAGTGACGGATAAGGTTATTACCAAAATGGTTTAGTGCCGCCTCGCTCACATCATACCGGTCCGGACTGTCGTGCTTTAAATGGATATAAACTTTAAAGGCAGAGTCAAGACTGCCTGTTTCATGCAGCTTTTTGCCCATTGCCATACCCACCGGGGTTTTGGGTTGCTGAAGCTTATTACCATTTAACCATAAAATAAGCTGCCGGGTAATCTCGGCGGTATTAAACTCGCCGGCAATGTTGCTAAAAACAGCCACCCCTATATTTTTACCGGGGATCAGCGTTACCTGGCTGCTAAAATCTGTGATGGTACTGGTCTTAAAATATTGTTCTTCGCCCTCCCCGCCATTGATCTCCCATCCAAACCCTACGGATGCCTCATTCCCCGTTTTATATTGTGGTGCAAAAAACTCCTCAAAAACATCCGCTTTTACAAATGCGTTTTTAGCTACCTTCCCATTGTTCAGCAGCATATACATCCATGATGATATATCCTTGGGTGTGGTATGCAGGCCATTACTGCCGCCATTTTCACGATTGTAAGGGTATAAACTGTCCTGTCGGGTAGTATATGACAGCCAGTTATTGATGCTAAAAGACATCGCGGTTATAGCAGGTTTGTTAAATGATGAAGCATCCATTCCCAGCGGTTTAAAAACAGCATCTTTTACATAATCTTCAAAAGGCCGGCCCATTGCCTTAGAGATCAGGTCTGCCAAGATATCATAGTTATAGGGCGACCGTACAATACGCGATCCCGGAACCGGAAATTTGGGCTGCTGCTCCGCGATGCTACGGGTGGTTACTTCAAGCGCACCAGCCGTATTGTTGGGTGTATCCCACATCACGTTGTAATGCTGTATGCCCGACGAATGAGCCAGCAGGTGCCTGATCAAAACTTTGTTATTTACCTTGCCTGCCATTTTAAAATAGGGTAGGTATTTAGCAACAGGATCATCTAATTTTAGCTTACCCGATTCAACCAGTTTCATTACCGCCGTAGCCAGCATAGGCTCTGAAATACTACCTGCCGACATGGGTAAGGTACTGGTAAGCGGGTCATTCTGAGCATCTGCTATACCTGCAGCATTATAATAAACAGAATCATTGCTGATCACCACTATAGCCAAACCCGGTATAGGCAAAGCCGCCTTTATTTGGCTGATATAGGTATCCAGCGCTCCAGCCCTCGATACTGAAAACGGACGTTTTATATGGTCTGCAGGCTTGCATCCATAGCAACATAAAATAATTGGCACAGGTATTAAAAGACATAACAATGCCCTACCGCCTGTTAATGCAGTTCTTAAATTCATGATCATTTTTTGTCTCAAAAAGTAACGCCGAAAGCAATACTATTAAAATATTGCAAATACTATTAATGGCGTGTAATAATTAGTGTAAAACTGGAATAATATTTAGTTAATACCCTCAGTTATAATTGGATGAAACTAAAGTAGATATAAAAAGATATATAAAAATAATAAACTTACTTAAAATACGAAATCGTTTTCGTAATAATGAATAAACAACACAAATATCTATAAAATTTGCCATTTTAAATAAATACAAACAACTGATAATTAGATATTTAAATCAAAATACAATCATCACAATAATACATCAACAAATACAATATGGTTAACTCAAAGGAAAATTGTTAGTGTAATCGATACACCAAAAAAACCACCGGCTTTAAGCGTCTGACTAACCTTTTTTGTGAAAACTTTCGGTTATTTTAAATATCCTATTGCCGGGGCCATACAAAAAACAAACGGGCATGGAGCTTAAGCTTCATGCCCGTTTTATCAGTTTATGATCTATTTTATTGAGGATGCTTATCCAAATACTGGTACAGCTGCGTACCTGTAAGTAAAAACGCCCCAACACCATATACCTCGGTACTGTTTTCAGTAACCGCATCCGGACTGGCACCTATACGCTGTACATAACCCAGCATACCATCGGGATGAACCGAGGTAGCCAGTGCGGCCCATGCCTTTTTAACCACCGGCCAGTATGTTTTATTATCTAACAAGCCATGATTAAGTCCCCATAGCAAAGCGTAGCAGTAGAAACCGGTACCACTTGTTTCTTTAACGGGATAACTTTCCGGATCAAGCAATGAGGCATGCCAGCTGCCATCAGGTTGCTGTAACGAAGCTATTCTGGCGGCCATATCGCGGTACAACTTTTCAAATTTCTTTTTTTCGGGATGATTGGCCGGCATGTTTTCCATTACCCTTACCAACCCAGCCAATACCCAGCCATTGCCCCTGGCCCAGAATATCTTCTTACCGTTCTTTTCTTTTTTATCCAGGTAGCTGCCATCTCTAAAATAAAGCTGTTCTGACGGATCGTATAAATAATCGGTGGTTTTCCACCAGAGTTTGACAGCTGTGTTCAGGTATCTAGGATCTTTTGTAGCAGTGCTCAGATAGCTCAAAGCAGTAGGCCCCATAAACAAAGCATCGCACCAGGCCCACTCCCTTGATGCTATATGATTTTTCCACTCCAGCGATTCATCATGCGGATTGTTCACAATGCTGTCGGCCAGTAAGGTGAATGGGGCTATCATCTTTTTGTCTTTATAAGTAGTGTATAATAAAGAATAGGTTTGCCCTATGCAATAGTCGTCGGCCATAAAACGATCGCGGCCGGTGTTCCAGTTTAAATCATTGCCAATATTAACCAGCGAGGTCAAATATTTTTCGTTGTTTTTGATACTTCCTAATGCATAAATACCTGTATAGCAGGCAGCGTTTGTCCAATCGACTTTGGGATGTTTAAAACCGTTGGTACTCCAATCATTCAGCTGCCAGTCGGCAACTTTATGCATAATATTTAATACGTAATCCTGCTTTAATAAAGGGTCTTGCTTATGAACAGGGCTTTTTGCTTTAACGCCGGAAATTAAAAATACCAGGGCAAGCAATTGTAAACAAAAGTGTTTTGATTTTACCAGGGATATCATTTTACTTCTTTTAGGTTGAGGAAGCTAAAGATAATATTTTTTGTATAAAGCATTACGGCCAACAGATCATTACTTTTTGCATGTTCAAGCGTCCTTCGCTTGAATTAAGTCTTGGGTAAGCGTCCACGCTTATTTTAATATTGTGTAAGCGTGGACGCTTACGTCCGTACAAGTTCAAGCGAAGGACGCTTAAACTGGCAGAGCTTGAAGTCACAAGTCAGCCATCAATCACGATTCCACCTTTTGCCAGTTCAAGCGTCCTTCGCTTGAACTGGCAGGTACCTTTACTTTTTTATAAATAGTTCAATCACTATATATCGGGATATTACCGCACCGACTCAATCACCCTTACCCCATTTTCGCCGGCTATTACAGCTTTGGTGGCCATTTTGTAAAACAGGGAATGCTCTACTATGCCCGGGATCATTTTTACCTGTATGTTTAATTGTTGCAGTTCGGGTAAACTGGTAAATTGGATATCGGCAAGCAGGTTTCCGTTTTCGGAAATAACAGCGCCATCCTTTTGATTGCTCATTCTGAGTTTTATGACAGCATCCGGATATGCTGATGTTAATCGGTCAAGTACGATCTGCAGGGCTTGCGGTAAAACTTCGACCACCAGCGGGTAAGTATGATCCAGCTTGGGTGTAAACTTAGCATCATCGCCCATTAAAATAAATTCCTGAGCCATTGATGCCAGTATTTTTTCGGACGTATGGATCCCCCCTCCACTCTTCAACGCATTTAACTCCTGATCAAACTGATCGCATCCGTCAAAATAAATATCCAGATGTTTTATCATTGCAGATGTTTTCACATTCAGATCATGCTGCAGCAGGTAAGCGTTTGTTTTAAATGAGGATGAAACCAGCACCACAGACCGGGCAAGGTCGGCATTCTGGCTAATCATATCGACCAAATGAAAAACGGTTGTTCCGGCACCCAAACCAATGGTTTGGCCTGCTTTAATAAATTTAAAAGCCGCTTTTGCCGCCTCAAGTTTGTAATCTGCCATAGGTATATTTTTTAGCAAGATAGTTTATATCCCTGCAATAAAGAAAGCATTAATACCAGCCACGTCAGAAAGATAGGTGGTCATTGTTACAATCTTACCATCTTTTATTTCACATACTATGGCTACCTGTTCATCCAGCAGCAAATCGCCGCGACTTGCTGTATTATGCAACGACAGGGCAACTCCACTGAGTCCGTATAAAATATGCTTCAATTGAAACTGGACACCAAAACGTTTCAGTTCCTGTGCCCTGTGAATGATGGCATCAACACCAGTAGCTTTACCCGAAAGCAGACTTGTGCCAGGTAATGTCCAGGTAGCTTCCGGAGCTATGATTGATTCCATGGTATCCCAATCGCTACTTCTTAAAGAGGTGAGGAAGGTATTAGCTATAAGCAGCTTATCTGTTTCTGCCGTTAGGTGATTACTCATACGATGTTGATTAATTTAATGACTAAGTTACCTTCTATTCACTTACGTCTGCGCAACAATACCAAATTTATAAACGATGGTTTCCTGATATACTGCCCCTGCATCCAGTACCGTTGTTGGAAAATGGGGACGATTAGGGCTATCAGGATAATACTGACATTCCAGGCACAGGCCATCAAACGCACCATAGGCTTGCAAATGATGACCCGGGTGCTTGCTTTGAAGATAATCGGCAGTATAAACCATCATTGCGGGATAGGAAGTAAATACTTCCAGCTTTCTCCCTGAATTTTTTTCAATCAATTCTGCTGCTGGCTTATAGGGAGTATTACCTTGTTCATGGAGTATATAACACTCATTTAAACCGGTAATACCGTCGTCCTGTATGCTCATTTTATCCCTGATGGATGAACCGGTGAATGTGATATCGCCGGTTGGTTTGATCACTCCGGTTGGGATGTACGCAGCATCACTTTCCAGCACTTGATCTGCATAAATCGTAAGCGAATGATCAAATATTCTACAGCCTTCATTTGACAAGTTAAAATAGGCATGATTGGTAAAATTGGCCACCGTTTTTTTATCTGTTGATGCCTGATAGGTAATAATCAATTCGTTCAGATCTGTAAACTGGTAATTTACTGTCAGATCAAGGTTACCCGGATATCCGCCATCTCCATCTTTACTCAGCAAGCTAAAACATATACGATCATCGGTAATAGCATAATCAAAAACTTTGGAATTAAAGCCACTGTTACCTCCGTGATTGGTGTTTTGACCATCGTTATTTTCCAGAAGATAAGTAGTTCCATCCAACACAAATTTAGCCCCCCCTATCCTATTGGCGTAACGCCCTATTGTTGAACCGATGTAGCACTTATCGTCAATATAGGCTTGTAAAGATGAAAAGCCTAACACCACATTACCATAAAGTCCATGAGCATCAGGAACAATCGCCGAAATCAGCGTGGCCCCATAATTGGTTAGCTCCACATAAGCGCCGTTAGGATTCTCTATTTTAAAAAGATATACCGGCTGACCGATATACTCGCCCCATGATTTGTAGGATATTTTCGCAGTGCTTTTGCTCATTGATATGCTACTGAATGCTTAAAGCTTGTTTTGTCATATTCAAATGCACCTGTGCACCTGCATGTGCAGCATCAAGTGCTAACACCTCGTCGAGCATTTTTTGAGCAGCATCAAACTCCTGCAGACCCAATAACCCTAAACCCTGCAAAAAGCGAGTGTGGGTGTTGTTCCTTAAATTCAAATCATCATCAAAGATCAACAGGTTTGGCAGCGACACGGCGAAATAATCAATCTTTACCTCATCATCGGCGTGCTTTGCACCATAATCAACCAGCTTTTTAAATATGCGATTAGCCTGATCCTGATTGCCCAGTTTTTTCCAGGCCAGGCCCTGGTAAAATATTTTATCAGGTTGCTGATCGTTATAAAATACCGCGGCCGATGGTTCATCCAATCCTACAGTTGCCTGCTCAAAATATAGCTTGGTCAGCCCAGGTTGATTTGATGCCTCGTAAGCGCGTCCCAGCCAGTAATCAATGTCATTTTCCTGGGTGCCATATAACTTACCCTCGCCCAGGTTATGCGGATAGCTTTTAGCGGCATTTAAATTATTGATGGCTTTTTCGTGCTCCCCATCTTCGATATGCTTTTTGGCCAGTTGAACCAAGCTGAACACATATTGTCCCGATGCCTTACCCTCACCGCCCTCCCAGGGATGGAACTGGCGGGTATTAAGCAGATTCAAAGCCGTTTCGTAATTACCTAACAGGTTATACAGTGTTAGTCTTTCTAAATAAATATCATCACGCTGATTGGCTACTTCCAAATTCTCCTCTATAAACTTGAGGCGCTCTTCAGGCAATCTGTTCAGCCTTTTATATAACTGGTCGAGCTCCATTAAAACGCGGGCATCAGTTTTGTCCAGCGCAAATGCTTTTTCAAAATATTCCAGCGCTTTTTGGGCATTGTTTTGCTTGTTGAAATAAGCAATGCCTAAATTCCGGAACACGGTTGGGAAGGTATTATCCAGCTTTGCCGAACGTTCCCACCAGCTTATGGCATCGGTATACTGACGCTTATCATAAAACAGATTGCCCAGATAATATGGCGCTTTAGCATCCGCAGGATTAATTTCAGCTGCCAGTTGTAATATACCAATCTCCTCCAAACGATTAGGAAAACACAGGTACAGATTAGCTGCGGCAGCTTTTTTAAACCACTCAGCAGCTTCAACCTGCCTGCCGCTCTGATGGCTTAACCAACCCAGGGTGTAGTAAACAATCGGGTTTGAATCCTCCGGTTTTACAACCAATTGCAACAGTTGGGCAGCTTCGTTATATAAACCGGCGGTTGCATAATCAAGGGCATATTCAATAAAGTTTTGGTCTTCTTTTCGCGAAAGTATTAGCAGTTTGTTCAGGGTTTCATCGGCTTCCAGCTGTTCGCCTTTTAATTTGTGAACCAATGCTTTTTCAAAAAACACCCCAAGATTAAACCCATCTCTTTCCAATGCTTGCCCAGCAGTAGTTAAAGCTTTTTCCGGCTGACCAAGCTTACGGTAAGCCGCCGCTTTGATCACGTAAGCCTTGCTGTTATTGGCGTTCCTGTCCAACGATTGGGTGATATGATCAAGCGCCAGCCCATAATGTCCACGAGCCATATCTATCTGTGCTACGGCAAAAAAGCCGGTGTCCTTCCAGGCATTGCTCCAGGTTGATTTGTAGAATACGGTGTAAGCCTCATCGGCCCTGCCTAAATATTTTAAACATAAACCCAGGTTATAACAAGGTTCGCTATCGTAAGGATTAGGGTTGCGCTGAATGCTGGTTTCTACCGCTTTACGCAAATAAGGTTCGGCTTTGGCAAACTGGCCTTTACGCAGATATAATTTACCCAGCGCGTTATTATTGCGAATATCCGTTGGTTCGCGGCGTAATGCCTCTTCATAATAAGGTATCGGGCTATAGGTAGCATGACGATATTGCTCCAGGTGCTGGGCGGTTAAAAACAACTGCTCCACACTTTCTACATCGGCAGGCTCCAAAGCTGGTTTGGCTGCGGTAGGTAACTCGTTTTGCTTGTTCTTCGCTGGCTCGTAACGCAGTAATTCCTGCCCATTGCTGTTGCTGATGATAAGCAGTAGTTCATTTTCGTTCAGATCAGCATCAACACTCAATTCCTTTGTAAATACATTTTCAGGGGCGATACTTGTATGGTCTGTGAATAAGTTCTCTCCTTTATAGCTTAGCTGGATATTTAATCCTGACTGCTCAGATGTTACCTGTATTTTAAGCTGTAACGTGGTTCCGTTTTTTGCCAAAGCCAACAGGATATCTTTACTGGCATTTTTTACCATGCCCAATTCGCGATAAGGCAAAAAGTATTGGGTAAATGTTTTCTCTTCGTAAGGCATCAGCCAACTAAAATCGGGCTGGTTATCGGTAAATACGCCGGTCATCAGTTCAATGTATGGGCCGTCCTCATCAGTAAGGTTGCGATCCCAGGCCTGACCGAAATCACTGTGACCCCAGGTCCATTGTTTTTTACCGGGCGATACATGGTGATTGGCCACGTGTAATAATCCACCCTGGCTATCATGCTCATATCCGCCTACAAAATCATAGTCGGAATTGATAGCCATGTATGAGGTAGGCACCGGAATGTTCTTATACATCGATATATCAGTCCCCGGCGAATAATCAACCTTATAATAAGTACCAGTAGCTATTGGAAAATCGGATACATCACGCTTACCATGATCAAATACCGCGTTCACATCAGGCGGAAACACCGATTGATAATGATCATTCACTTTTACGGCCGGGTTTGCCCACCATAAAAAAGTTTGCGGCAGGGCCGAGCGGTTAAACAGTTTTGCTTTTATTTCGATATATGCCGTATCCGGATGTAACGTAAAGCCAGCCATACCTTTGGTGTGGAACATACGCTCCACCTCGTTTACCCAAACAGTTTTGCTGCCATCGGCATGCTCTTCCAGCTTATAATCAACCGGATCAAAGGTGCTTGGGCGATGATGCTGTGGCCAGTTAAATTCAATACCACCCGAAATCCACGGACCGGTTAAACCCACCAGCGCCGGTTTTATCACCTGATTATAATAAATAAAATGACGCTGTTTGATCTTGTCAAATGCCATCTGGATGCGGCCGCCCAGCTCGGGCAGGATCATTATTTTCAGGTATTTATTCTCGAGGAACAAACCGGTGTATTCTTTATCTTCTTTTTCATCCGCGATCTTTTCAATCACCGGGTTTGGATAAACCACGCCGCTGCTGCCCTGGTAAACTCGTTTTTCAAAAAACATGGGGTTTTTATCGGGCTTACCAACACCATACGTAGGGATGATCACCTTTTCTTCCCAAACGGATACATTTGACTGATGCATATAGCTTATTCTATTAATGTCTGATTAAATTTTCTTCCAACTCTTCCAGGGTTTGGCCTTTGGTTTCCTTAACACTGGCTTTTACAAACCAGAAACCCAACAGGCAGATGCCCGCATACAGATAAAAAGGTCCGTAAGCACCCAGTTTTTGGGCCAGTATAGGGAAGGTAAAAACCAATATAAAATAAGCACCCCATAACGAAACGATGGCTACTGATGAGGCTACCCCTCTGATCTTATTCGGAAAGATCTCTGAAATAAGCACCCAGGTAACCGGGGCAAGCGAAATGGCATAAGTGCTGATAGCCAACAGTACGAATATGGATACCAACCCTGCCGGGAAATGGTTTTGCAGCGCAACCGCCAATACAATATACAATATGGATAAACCCAGCGACCCAACCAGCATCAACGGGCGGCGACCAAGCTTATCAACCTGCCACATGGCCAGCAGGGTAAATACCAGGTTAACCACACCGATGGAAACGGTTTCGAGTAGCTGCCGGTTTAAATTGGCCCCAACGGATTCAAATATGGTGGAGGTATAGTTAAACACCACATTGATGCCGCAAAACTGTTGAAAAACGGCCAGCGTTATGCCAACCACCACAGCCGGGCGCACCGCTTTTTCAAATACCATTTTATACGATTGCCTGGTAGAACCTATCAGCGACTTTTCGATAGCTTTCAGGGTGGTATCTACAAAATCGGCTGAACCTATTTTATTGAGTACCAACTGGGCTTTTGCCGTCTGACCCGATTTCATGAGCCATCTTGGGCTTTCGGGTAACCACAATACCCCGATCAGGAAAACAGCTGACGGAACTACGCCCAAACCAAACATCCAGCGCCAGGCATCAACACCGTGATCGGCTAAAAAATAGTTGACCAGATTGGTGACCAGTATACCAATAACCACCGTGAGCTGGTTAATGGCTACGTTACGCCCCCTAACTTCAGCCGGCGAGACCTCGGCTATGTACATGGGGCAAAGCATCGATGCCATACCCACTCCAATACCTGCGGCAAAACGTAATACCAGGAAGTACGTTAAATTGGGTGAAAATGCTATCCCGATGGAGGATATCGCAAAGATCAATGCAGCCAACATTAGTCCGGGTTTGCGGCCGTAACGGTCGGCCAGGTTACCGGCTATCAGACAGCCTGCTATGCAGCCCAATGCCAATGAACCGGTTAAAAATCCTTCCCAGGCTGGGGTAAGCGTAAATTGCGTACGTAAAAAGGGAAGAGCCCCGGATATTACGGCAAAATCGAACCCGAAGAGGTATCCGCCCAGGGCCGAAATAAAGGAGATACCGATAATGTACCGGCTGTTAAACGTTTTTGAATTGCTCATTTTCTGCAGATCGTATTTACTGTATTTGTCATATCTTTTATTTTGCCGGGGTATCGTCTTTTACCTCCACCAGTTTGATCATTACCGCGTTGGCCGGGCCGGCGCTTAGTTTAAAATCGGGCGCGCCTTTTTTCAGTTCGCCAACTACGGTATCGCTCAGCATATCCTTAAACTGGTAAGCTTTACGGGTGTCAAGGTGCAGAATTTGCCGGGTAAAGGTTTGCTCAAAAGCTTTCTCTTTGTCAAAATTAAATAAGGATAGCAGCGTATTATTACCGGGCAGGTAAAATGACAGCTGCTGATCAAATGTTTCGCCATCGGCGGTTTTTAGGGGGATGAACGCCTTAGGCTGACTAAAAAACGCCGCTATCTGCTTATTGTTTAAAAACGCCTGTGCCCGGGATGCTGCTATCGGGTTCCTGTAATCGGAGCCATCACCAAGGATACTGCCCATTACCATCATGGCATACAACCTTACCTTTATGTCCTGCTCGGTTAGATCGGGGTTTTTCTGGAAGTTTTTCATGATGCTTACATCCAGGTTGGTATATGGGAACAAGGTACCCTGCACCCAACCCATGTATGAGCCTGTGGCCAATGATGATTCTGTACTGCCATAATGCGGAAAGCCCTGTTGGTCGTCGCGCAGATGCGAGTATACATCAGTTGATATAAACCGGGTATGCGCGTACTGGTGCGGGAACATGGGTGATATAGCCTGCGTTATAAATATATCTTTCCCTAATATCGAATCGACCAGGTGTCGCAGGGTTTTCATGCCGTAATCATAGGCCTGCATCCCGGTGCGTATATTGGGGTTATAACGCCGGGAGGTTTCCAGTGCCCCGGCAGTCAGGAAATCGATCTTCAGGAATTTAGCATTAATAGCCTTTGCCTTTTTTAACTGTTGTATAATATACAGGCGGATGGCCGGGTGCGTGGGGTCCATAGCGTAAGCGCCCCATTTACCATCTTTATACATGATGGGTTTGCCATCTTTATCATGCAGCAGTACATCTTTTAACTGGTAATCGGAACCTGGTATTTTTTTACCGTTGATGTCGTCTTTCCAGCTCCACATGGCAAAAGGGATAAAGTAAAAACCCATTTGCTGGTTATTTTTTGCAGCGTATTTACCCAGATTGGCCAATACTTCCGTCGAGTAAATACCCTGATCATAGGAATCAATACTCATTACCGGCTTGGCATAACTGCTAAAATTGTTAAGCGTATGCAAAAAATCAGAGATCTGTTTAACAGCGGGCGGCATCATTACGCCTTCGTAACCCAGCACGCCTTCTACCCCAAAACTATTCCAGTATACCGGGGCATAACCCTGCCAGGTCTGTTTACCGTTTATTGCCGAATTTACCTGGCCATACTGAACAAGTGCTTCATGAACACTTTCCCCCGCGCCTACATAAATCAACGGCGAGCTCACCGATTGCCCAGTCATGGTGCCATGCTCCATCACATCATGCGTACCGTCATTACCGCCATAGGCCGGTTTTAGTTTCGGATCATCAGGCGTAGAAGCTCCGCCAAAAACTTTTAATGAATCAACATAACCCAATTTATTAGCAGTTTGATAAGCCAGGCCGGTTTTCCAGAAATTGTGTTTTACGCTTCCTATCACCAGTCCTGAGTTTTTTAGTTGGTCATAAATTGCCGCGAACTCATAACTGATACCTGAGTTTTTTAGCACGCCAGTTTTTGGCCAGCTCCGTTCTAAGGTGGGTGTCCAATCGTCGTTATCAAAGGGCACATCCAGTATACGCGGCTCAGTACCCGGAATAAACAATTTGCCATGATATTTTGGCAAAACAGCAATGGGGCTGATATCGCGGGTTTCTAAAACTGCATTGCGCGTTTCCTTATTTTTAGCCACTAAATCAACCAAAATATAGGGTTTACCCTTATACCTGGTAATGTTTTGCACCAAAATAAAGGGGTATTTAGCGTCGGTATGGGTAATCATAAGTTTTGTACCCGCACCTAAACTATCATTTATTGCTGTTTCGGTATAGTTATGTGTCGAAAAATCGGCAGTTGAAACGTTGCCTGCGTGCAGGTCATTTAAATAGGCTACCGTATTGTCTAACCTGATACCGTTTGCAAATAAATAATTGATGGTACCATTTTTCAGATCGGCAGTGATGATTACCTGCGCGGTTGTTATCTCTATTTTATCAACCGTTTTATGAAGTTCCTGCGCAGACAAAAAAGTGCTGCTCAACAGCAAAATAAAAACTACAGTTAAACGGGAAAATATATTCATCATCATTATACCGGTAAATTATTTCGTTAGTAAAGAGCTGAAGGTATAGCTGTTCATTTAATGGTGTTTATCCCTTTAAATGGAACAGCATAGGCGCTCTTTAAAAATATCAATAATGTGTTAATTGGTTATGATGTAAATCTCACGGATTAAACGAGATTAAAAAATAGCTATTATTACGATAATGATGGACTATATTATGGCAACGTGAACCAGCTGATAGCCTACGATCAAAATAATGATATTCTAAAAAAGCTGTTTAAAAACCTTAAAAAGGAAAAGGCCTCCTCACAAATGGAGGGCACTGAAAAAGTGGCTATTTATCAAAAGGGGCTGATTTCAATATTGAAATCAGCCCCTTTTCTTTGATGTATTCGAATAAGTGGTGGAGAGCATTTTCGTACAGACGATTCTCAGCAACTCCCTTTTACTTGTAAAGCTACCGCTTTAAATTAAAAGGACTTTTTCAGTGCCCTCCATTTGTGAGGCGGCCTTTTCCTTTTTACTATGGAGTATATAACCCATTACGGATTATTTGTAATCCGGGTTTTGGATTAACACACCACCACTTTTATCAATCTCGGTTTGCGGCAGAGGCCACTTGTAAAACTTATCTTCAAAATGATAATTGATGAGGGAGGTTTTTACCGCATTAAGTACCGGCCCGGCAATATGCCATCTTAACAAATCATAATGACGTAAGCCTTCAAAAGCAAGCTCAATACGGCGCTCATGCCTAATACGCTCACGCATTTGCGCTTGTGTGTATCCAGCCGGGTAGGCAGGCATACTTACACGTGCACGCAGATCGGTCATCGCTTTATAAACGGTAGCGTCAGGACCAGCGATCTCATTTTGAGCTTCGGCATACATTAACATCACTTCGCCTAAACGTAATATAACGGCATCTTGCTGACTCAAAGTGGAAAAACCATAAGGCATATTATTAGGTTCCAGGAACTTAATGGTACCGAAACCGGTAGGCCTCAGGTTTGACGGATGATATACTTTCCCTGGTCCGAAATTAACAGAATCGGCATATATTGTTTTTGCCATCCGTGGGTCGCGGTTATGAAAAACTCCCTTTTTAGTGGTATCCGAAAGTGGTGATGAACCAGGTGTTGTACCGAAAGGTAAGCCATCGGTACATTCAAAAGCATCAACCATGTTTTGCAGCGGGGCGCAAGCATCATAATCGCCATAATACAAATCCCATGGAGTTGTATTATTTGGCGCTAAAAAGTTGATCGAAAAGATGATTTCGGTATTATTCTTTTGTGTGGCATCCCTGAATATATCCTCAAAATTGGTGCTCAGCTTGTACTGCCCCATCAGGTCCTGACATAAGTCCCTTACCTGCGTAAGTATAGTTGGATCAGGTGTACCGGTATTACCAAAGGCGGCAAATAACAATACCCGGGCTTTTAAAGCTTTAGCCGAAGATGCCGCCGCATGGCCGCCATTGGCATAATAAGCGGCGGTGTTCAAATTAGCAATACTGTAGTCCAGATCAGTTGTTATTTGGGTGAGTACCTGCGAGGCTGGCACTTTGGGTTGCTTTTGGTTACTCAGATCAAGCGGCTGCAGCACCAGGGGTACATCGCCATAAATACTATATAACTGGAAATAGAAAAAAGCCCTGATAAACCTTACTTCGCCTTCGTACACTTTTCTCTGCGCATCAGAAACATCGGCCCCTTTGTAATTACCAAGGTTCTGCAAAAACAAATTTACACGGCCAATACCTATATAACTGTCATTGTAAATACCAGTTTCGTAACCACCGGTAGTGGGGTTAAAATTACCCTGAACAAAATCCTTAGAACTACCGGAGTTAAACTGGTTATATCCGTTATCGGTAAAACAATCCCTAAAGCCGATGCCTACGGCAAACTCCTCTGGTTGCAGGGAACCGTAAACGGCGGCAAGAGCCTCGTCAAAATCAGCTTTTGACTTATAGAAAGTAGACGTAGCAATCTGGTCTAACGGATTCAGATCCAACGTTTTTTTACATGCATCTAAAAACAGTGATGTAATGATTATGATGGTTATTATAATTCGATTTTTCATGTAGGGCTAATTAAAAGGTAACGTTTAAACCAAAGGAGTATATTTTATTTTGCGGGTACTGCACTATGTCTCCGCTACCATAACGCTCAGGATCAAGGCCTTTAAACTTGGTTATGGTTAATAAATTATCGCCGGCAAAATAAAACCTTACCTTATTGACACCTATTTTTTTAGTGATCCGGGCCGGAATGGTATAACCAAATACCAGGTTTTTAAGCCTTAAATAAGATGCATCCTGCAGGAAGAATGTAGATGGACGACCGATCTTATCCGGCGCGCTCTGCCCGAAATAAATACGCGGCATGGTGGTTGAAGGATGTTCAGGAGTCCAGGCATTTAACCAATCTGTGGTTGGCGAAGCACCCTGAACAAACGGGATAGTTCCCCAGCCAGATACGTATGATTTAACGCCGTATACCCCCTGCATCATGGCCGACAGGTCAAAGCCTTTGAAACTGGCCGATAGATTAAATGAGTAATTTAATTTAGGATAAACTCCGCCAACAATGGTACGGTCATTCTGGTCAATCTTGCCATCGCCGTTAACATCCTTATATTTCAAATCGCCCGGCAAGGTAGAGTCAGAGAATTGCTTGGGTGAATTGGCCACCTCAGCTGCCGACTGAAATATTCCGATCACCTGTAACATATAAAAGGAGTTCCAGGGTTGTCCGTTTTGGTTAATGGCGTAACCGTTACTGTTAATTTCCTGCTGGCCAAATTGAACCAGTTTATTACGGTTATGATCAACATTAACTCCTAAATTGTAGGCAAAGCCGCCTAAAGCACCGTCACGTATAACGTTATTGTATGATAAGCCAAGCTCAATACCACGGTTGTTCACCACACCATCATTAATAGTAGGAGCGCTTAAGCCCACAACCGCGGTAACCTGAGCCTGCCTTAAAATATCAGACGTGGTTTTATTATACCAATCTGCAGTTAAAGTAAAGTTTTTGAAAATGCTAACATCTAAACCAATATCGGTCATGGTAGTGGTTTCCCATTTAATAACAGGGTTGTTCAGGTTTTGCTGGGCCACGCCTGTTGTAAGATTTGAGTTATCAAAAGAGTAACTACCGGTAAAATTCAATAGGGCCTGGTATGGATAATTGGAACCATATCCACCGATCACAATGTTCTGATTACCCAACTTTCCCCATGATCCTCTTAGCTTAAAATTATCAAGCCAGGTTAAATTCATTGCTTTTACAAATGGCTCCTCGGTGGCACGCCAACCTCCTGAAAACGACGGAAATACACCCCACTTATTACTACCCGAAAATTTCGAACTTCCGTCATCACGAATATTGCCTTCCAGCAAATAGCGGCCTTTGTAATCATAATCTACACGGCCGAAGTATGACATTAAGGCCCATTGATTGGAGGTACCAGAAGCATTTTGTATGTCTGAACCACCAGCGTTTAGTTCCTGCAAATCCAGGTCAGGAAAATTCTTTCTGTAGCCCTGTAGATATTGATATTTACTTTGTTCAATACTGTAACCAAATTGCGCCTTAATATTATTTCCGTGAAAGTTATGCGCATAATTTAAGTAGCTATATAAATTGGTGTAAACGGTTTGTTCGTCCTGGTCGGTTAAACCTTTGCCCAGGTCCAACGTGGTTTCCAGTTGATTGGTCTTAAAATTGTACTCATCCAGCGTTGCTTTAAAATCTTTGTACTTATCCATATTAAAGTTCACAGCGCCTTTGGTATACCATGAAAAATCCTTATTAAACTGCACTTCGAACCAGCCTTGTGCATTTACGGCATAATCATTTGTAACCCGGGTATAGTTTTGATCCAGTTCGGCTATCGGGTTCTTATTGTTATACTCAAAGTCATAGGCCTTGTAGGTATAACGTCCGCTGCCATCAGTCAGGTAAGGACCATAGGTAGGCGCTTGTGACATGGCCGAAAGAAAAAGGTCCATGGAAGAACCATCCCCCTGGCTGGGTGATGAAGGACTACCTGCTACAGCATCTCTTGTACCTGTTTTTAGTAATACATTGGTACCGAATTTAATATGATCGTTAATCTTCGACGTTAAATTGATACGGGCATTGTAGCGTTTATAATCAAAACCTCTTTCAATACCATTTTGATCAACGTAACCTAATGAAACATTGTAGGTAGTTTTATCATTACCGCCGCTAAATGTCAGGTTATGATTTTGTGTTACAGCGGTTCTGAATATCAGACTTAGCCAATCGGTGTTAGGATAGTGCAGCTTATCTGTGCTGTTGCGGTAAAGATCAATTTGATCCTGCGGATAAAGCGAGCTGGGGTCTGTTGTACCGCTGTTTATACGGGCCTGGTTAAACAGCTCCATGTATTGGGCCGAGTTGGTTACCAGTTTAAACATTTTGGTAGGGCTGTTAAAACCCACGTTGCCATCGTAGCTAACTGACATTTGTCCGGCTTTACCTTGCTTGGTGGTAACCAGCACAACACCATTGGCCGCTCTTGAGCCATATATAGATGCCGAAGCCGCATCTTTCAATACAGATACGCTTTCTATATCAGTTGGATTAATATCGCTAAAGCTGCCAGGGACGCCATCGATCAATACCAATGGATCTGAACCTGCACCGCTAAATGTACTATTACCGCGGATACGGATAGATACACTCTCGTTACCCGGTTCACCAGAACCCACATTTACCGCTACACCGGGAGCCAATCCCTGAAGCATGGAGGCTGGATTAACAACCGGGCGTTTATTCAGGTCATTACCGCTTACGGTTGATACCGCGCCTGTCAGGTTTACCTTTTTCTGTGTGCCGTAACCTACCACTACAATTTCATTCAATGCCGATGCCTGCTCTTTAAGAACAATATCAATTTTAGTTTGGGCACCTACCACCACCTCTCTGGGCGCAAAACCTAAATAACTAAAAACCAGCACATCGCTGCTATTGTTTACTGATACCTTGTAAGCACCATCAATACCGGTTTGGGCACCTATAGTGCTACCTTTTACTTTAACGGTTACGCCTGGCAGGGGTTCGCCTTTTTCGTCTGTTACATGTCCGGTAACAATAATGTCCTGAACAGGACGGCCGTCAGGTTGCCTTGGCGTAACTACAATAGTAGTATTGTTGATCACATAGGTAAACGGCTGATCCTGGAAACATTGTTTCAAAGCCTCATCAAGCTGGGCCCCTATCAGGTGCACATTTACGGGTACGGCCTTTTTTAGCATTTTTGCGTCATAGAAAACACTGAAGCCACTTTGCCGGTGAATTTCCTTTAATGTTTCAGAAAGAGAGGCATTGTTTTTGTCGAGGCTTATTCTTTGTGCAAAGGTAGTGGCGGCACTAACCTGCAGTATAGAAACCACACAAAAAAAGAATGACAATTTCATAATCAGAAATAATTTAGCTGAAACGCAGGAAAGCTTCCCGCATCTTATTGCAGTATAAATTTTATACATTTGAATGTTGGGTTAAATAATTGGTTATGAGAAATATGATCATTAGCATTACCTGACAGCTTTTCAAAGCTTTATACCAGGGGCGCAGCGAACGCTCCTGGTTATAAACAGGTTACACATTATTAAAGAGGAAACATCTACTTCATAATGATAACCCTCCTTCCCTCTATTTTATAATGAATGGTACGCGTTAGCGCCATAATATCCAGCAACTCCGTTATATTTTTGTATTTGGATATGGTACCGCCAAATTCACTGTTCTGCACATTGTTCTGATATTCTACATCAACATCATACCACCGGCTTACCTGTTTCATGATATTCATGATGTTTTCATCATGAAACACAAAAAAGCCGTTTTTCCAGGCCGTAATTTCTTCTACATCGGCTTTACTAACCTGAATAGGCTGGCCGTTTTTATTGGCAATTCCCTGCTGTCCGGGGGTAAGCATCACCGCGGAGTTTCCGCTGGCCATACGCACTGACCCTTCTAACAAGGTGGTGGTTACATCGGCATCATCACTGTAGGCATTAATGTTAAAATGCGTACCTAACACCTGCACCTGCGTGCCGTTTGCCTGTACTATAAATGGTTTGGTTTTATTTTTTGCAACTTCAAAATAGGCCTCGCCAGTTAACTCAACCTGCCTGTCTTTCCCGGTAAATGCCTGCGGAAACCTGATAGATGATGCCGCGTTTAACCAGATCTTTGTTCCATCCTCCAATACAACCTGGTATTGCCCCCCACGTGGCGTGGTTATGGTATTAAATTCAGGTGCAGCGTTTTCGGTTGTGTTGCCTGTGGTTTTATTAAAATGGTATACCAATATACCATTACCGGTTTTACTTACGCTGATACCTGATTTACTGGCCAGATCACCTTTTTTAGCATCATCCAGTACAATACGTGAACCATTGGCCAGGGTCAGATAGGCTTTATTACCACCGGGAAGTATATTTTTATGATCAAGTTTTGTTAACACCGGCGACTGTACCTTTTTTATAAAAAACAAACCTGCAAATAAGACAACCAGCAAAACTGCTGCTACCTCCATCCATCGGTATTTGTTAAATTGGCGAGGCGCTATTTTAGCAATTTTACGGCTATCACTTAACCGTTGCCATACGCGCGTACGCACGTCATCCTCCTTAACAAACTCATCCTCCCAGCCATCATCCAATAATTTCATTTCATCGCGGTATGAATCCATCAGCTCTTTTTCAGCATGGGTGCATTGTCCGTTAATGTACTTTTCGTACAAAGTCAGAAACTCTTCTTTGGCTACCATTAAGATTTATATTACAGGTTTATATTCTATAGGTGTAAATTATGCATGGGCACACACATACATTTTTTTAATAATTTATTTGTTACACATAAATGATTGACTTATCACCTTGCTTTTCATAATTTTACCCACCCAGTTATATGCTTAAGTCCCTACTAAGTGATGTTGAACTATGGAATGCTATCCGTTGTAATGACGAATCTGCATTTACTATGCTTTTTGACCGGTACTGGGTACGGCTGTATAAAACCGCTTTACGCTATCTGAAAGACCATGAGGCAGCCGAAGAAGTGGTACATGATGTTTTTTTGAATATCTGGGACCGCAGGTTGCACCTCGAGATTGAATCGGTACCTAACTTTTTGTTAACCGCTGTCAGGTACCAGGTTTATAACCGGATGCGGGCTGTTAAACCTCCTGTAGATTTAAGCATAACCGATGTGGAAGTATTTGATCTGCTGGATCATAATAACGGCGAAAGCCATATCAAGGATCAGGAATTACAGCAGGAATTAAATCAGTATCTTGATCAGTTACCCAGGCGTTGCCAGGAAATATTTTACATGAGCCGGGTAAACCAACTATCGAACCAGGAAATTGCCGGCCGTTTAGGCATATCAAAACGGACTGTAGAAAACCAGCTGACTGTGGCTTTAAAACACCTCAGAATTTGCTTTAAACACATGTCAATCATTGTTATATTGGCATATTGGTTTTTCTCTAATTAGGCAGCATCACCATAATATAAATTATACTCTTACATAAAAAATGGTAAAAAACACAATTTTACGTAAAAGAGATGGCTTTGACGGGCAGAAGCTTATTGTGTTACCCAAAAAGATCATCACCAATTTTTTAAGTAAGGATCCGGTTACCAGGCAAATATATATAACAGATATAGGCTACTACCCAAAAGCCAGCCACCATTACGCGGAACGCCCGGGCGGAATAAACCAGCACATCATCATTTATTGCACTGAGGGTTATGGCTGGCTGGAGATCAATAAAAAAAAGGTGGAAGTGTCGCCATCTCAGTTTATTGCTATCCCGGCTAATACACCGCATAAATATGCAGCCAATATGGATAAGCCATGGACCATTTACTGGATACATTTTAAGGGCGAAACCTCGGCATTTATCATTGACCTGATCCTGAAGAACTCTGAAAACTATAAACCTTATTTATCCTACAATGAAGACCGTATCAAACTGTTCGAGGATATTTACTACAATCTTGAAAAAGGCTATAGCGGTGATAGCCTGCGTTATGTTAACATGATCTTCTCGCATTTTTTATCATCATTGATATATGAAGATAAATTCAATCACCTGGAAGCCGGTACGGGTAATGACATCGTTGAGAAAACTATCCGTTTCATGCAGGAAAACATCAATAAAACAATCAGGCTTGATGATCTTTCGGCTTTTGCAAATTTATCAAGCTCACACTTCTCGGCCATCTTCAGGTCAAAAACAGGCTATTCGCCTATTGAATATTTTAACCAGTTAAAAATTCAAAAAGCTTGTCAGTATATTTCTTTTACAACCATGTCTATCAAAAACATAGCTATTAGTTTGGGTATCGATGATCAGTATTATTTTTCAAGAATGTTCACCAAGCTCATGGGTAGCTCGCCAAATGAATACCGCAAAAAGATCAAATCAGACAACAAGGTATAGATATGCCAGCTTTTTTGCTTTAATTAAGCAGCGCCGTATTTAATTCACCAGCTGTTACCATATTGAATAAACGGTTTATAAAAGCCAGGATCTTATCCAACAGGGTGAGTTTCTTTCCGGGTTGATCATAAATAATATCATCCGGTTTTGGACCTTCGGGAGGATTATTAACCGCCTGCATTTCCTCTAAAATACTTTCACGTATGGTCGCGTCCCGGTTCACTATTTCATCAAGCTCGGTAAGCTCATTAAAAGTTGCCTTTCCACTTTTTAGTCGTTTTATTAATATCTCAAAACGGTCTTGCGAAAATGTGCGCCGTTCCAATTGTTTATGGTATTTCATGATAGCCTCCCGCTTGTTTAAACTTGTAACAAAGCAAATGCCATCATTATATATAATTAATAATCAAATAGTTAAATCAATTTAATAATTATCCGCGTTCAGTTTCGATACAGCGAAATGTTCGTTTCCGGTCGGTTCACATCCGCGTATGGCATAACGTCAAATACCCAAGCAGGCTTATCTTGCCGGTGTTGAGTGGGTAGTAAAACTGCCCTGCTAAAAAATATACTCTTTATAAAATATAAAAGCCGGTATTGTCAAGTACCGGCTTTTATATTTTATTTTAACTTGTTTTTATTGAGGTAACAACCCCTGACTTTTAAGCAAAGGGGTAATATCCGGATTATGTCCTCTAAAATCCCGGTACATTTTACCATATTCAATAGTATTACCACGAGATAGTATCATATCGCGAAAGCGCTGCCCGTTTGCCCGGGTAAGTCCACCGTTTTCCTGGAACCAAGCAAAAGCATCATGATCAAGCATCTGGGTCCAGGCATAAGCATAATACCCAGCGGCATAGCCATTGCTCCATATATGCAGAAAGTAGCTGGAACGGTAACGAGGAGGCACTTGTGGCAAATAAAAATTGGTTTTTTTCAAAGCTGCCAGCTCAAACTTATCTACATCCTGCAACCCCGCATTGGCATCAAGCGTATGCCATTGCAAGTCAAGCTCTGCGGCGGCTAAAGCTTCAGTTAGTGCATAGCCCTGATTAAAGGTGGCTGCCTTTTTTATTTTATCAACCAAAGCCTGCGGCATAGGCGCTTTAGTTTGATAATGTACGGCATAGTGTTTAAACACCCCAGGATACATGGCCCAGTTTTCATTAAACTGTGATGGAAACTCTACAAAATCGCGAGCCGTATTTGGCGATGATAAACTGGGATATTGCTGATTGGCAAATAAACCATGCAACCCATGGCCAAACTCATGAAACATAGTAATAACATCGCTAAAGCTAATTAATGCTGGCTGTCCGGCTGAGGGTTTGTTAAAATTACAAACATTATAAATTACCGGTTTAGTGCCTAACAATTTGGATTGGCCAACCATGTTATTCATCCAGGCGCCACCTTGTTTGTTATCACGTTTAAAATAATCGCAATAAAATAAACCCAGGCTGCTGCCATCCTTATCAAACACTTCAAATGAACGTACATCTTTTTGATACAGCGGTAAGTCATGACGCTCTTTAAAAGTGATACCATATAATTGGGTGGCTGCATAAAATACCCCATTCTCCAATACATTATTCAATTCAAAATAGGGTTTTACTTCATTATTATCCAGGTTATACCGTTGTTTACGTACCTGTTCGGCATAAAAATTCCAGTCCCAGGGTTGTAACTTAAATCCACCTTTTTGCTGGTCTATCAGTTTTTGGATGTCCACCGCCTCGGCTTTAGCCTTAGCTGTTGCTGCCGACGATAATTTAGCCAGGAACTCATTTACAGCTTCAGGCGTTTTGGCCATCTGATCTTTCAGTTTCCAAACTGCATAGTTAGCAAAACCCATCAATTTGGCCTTTTCAGCCCTGATTTGTGCTATTCTTACTATCGACTTACGCGTATCGTTCGAATCACTTTTCTCGGCGCGTGTCCATGACGCGTTAAACAGTTTTTCGCGCAGGCTCCTGTCGGTTAGCGACTGCAACAAAGGCTGTTGAGTGGTATTCTGCAATGATATCAGCCATTTGCCATCCAGCTTATTGGTTTTGGCATTTTGGGCCAGCCCATCAATTTCGCTCTGGGCAAGGCCGGCTAACTGCGCTTTATTATCAACTGTTACGCTACCGGCTTTATTGGCAGCCAGCACCTGGTTAGTAAATTTGGCTGTTAACGAGGCTTCTTCTCCATTCAGTTTTTTCATAGCTGCCTTGTCGGCATCTGATAGTTTGGCGCCAGCCAGTTCAAACCGCTCATAATAATACGCTACCAAACGATCCGATTCCGCATCAAGCTTAAGGCCTGCTCTATTGTTATAAATAGCCTCAACCCGTTTAAACAATTTGGAGTTCAGGTAAATGGCATCTTCTGTGGCAGCTTGTTCGGGAGCTATTTCTTCCTGTAGTTTTTGCAGCTCAGGTGTGGTATTGGCCCCGGTGAGCAGGTTAAATACATTATTGGCACGGTTATATAGTTGTCCGCTTTTTTCCATCGCTACCAATGTATTTTCAAAAGTTGGCACATCAGGATTATCAGCAATCTCACTGATCTCTTCCAGCCACCGTTTCATGCCCGCCTGCAAGGCAGGCTTAAAGTCGGCATCCTTAATTTTATCAAATGCAGGAGCCTGGTATGGCAAGCTGCTTGCTGTAAGGAATGGGTTATTAGCCGGTAAATTGCTTGTTGATTTATTGCCTTTATCCATACATGAACTGAAAATGGTTAGTACAGCCATTAATGGCCAACTGTTGTATTTACTCATTATTTAAAGTTTAATTCAGGTTGAAATTACTAAAAAGAGCAACAAGTGCCTAATACAAAAAGGCATTGTTAAATTACACTATAACCCCATTATTTATTTTATTATACCGAAGTGTTGCCTGGTTTTGCAAAACATTTATACATTTGTAAAATACTTGACAACTCAAGTATTTTACAAGTACATTAGATGAACATTAATTCAACATTAAAATTCATATTGAACCTGGCAAAAGCTCAAACAATAATAAACCGACGCTTTGATGCAAAGCTGAGCAGCTATGGTTTGGGGTTTAATGATTTTGTGATATTATATCATTTATCGCTGGCACCTCATCAAAAATTAAGACGGATTGATTTGGCCGAAAAGCTTGGTCTTACCGCATCGGGTATTACACGTATGCTGGCACCTATGGAAAAGATTGGCCTTGTATCGCGCGAAAGCAATGAACGCGATGCCAGAGTAAGTTATGCTGTGCTGGCACCGGGCGGCAAACGCCTGTTGGAAGAATCAATAAAAACGGCTGAACATGCTGCCGCGGATACCTTCCCCGAATTAAAAACAAAAAAAATAAAGAAACTTTCAGAGCTATTGAACGAAATTGGGGGCCTGCTATGAAAACCGATTTATTAGCAGCCACCATACCCGAAGCTAAATTGGCTGCAGTACAAAAAGCCCTGAAACAGGTTTTCAATATTGACATCGTTGATGAAATACAATTGCTGGCTGGCGGCCTTTCAACCGCCCTAGTGTACAGGATTGCCGTTAAAGGAACAAATTATCTGCTCCGGATAGTAATGCAGCCTGATGAAGTACATAACCCCAAGCGCCAGCATATTTGTATGCGGCATGCAGCTTCGTGTAGTATAGCGCCATTTGTTCATTATACTCATGATAAGGATGCTTTAGCTATAACTGCTTTTGTGCAGGCCAAACCCATACGCGGAGGTTTTGGCTCAAAGCAGGAACTTTTAACAGCATTAAGCAGCACTATCAAAGCGATACATAACCTGCCCGTGTTTCCAAAGCTGGTGAATTTTATGGATGGTGTTGACCTGTTTATACAGCAATTTAAAGCCCTACGGATGTTCCCTGAACAGGTCATGGAAGAATATTTTACTTATTATGCCGAAATTCAGAAAGCTTACCCGCGTTACGATACGGATATGGTATCGAGCCATAATGACCTGAACCCGAATAATATTTTATTTGACGGCGAAAAGATCTGGGTGGTTGACTGGGAGGCGGCTTTTCAAAACGACCGCTATGTTGACCTGGCCATTGTAGCTCAAACGTTTGTAAATGACAAGCAGGACGAAGAGCTTTTTTTACAGGTGTATTTTAGCACTGCGCTTGATGATCTTAAACGTGCCCGGTTTTTCCTGATGCAGCAGATATGCCGCATGTATTACGCCATGCTCATGCTCAGGCTTGCAGCAACTCAAAAACCAGCCGACCATATACATGATGCCAGCATGAACCTACAGGAAATGGCTGATTTTGGAGCTAAGTTAGCTAGCGGACAGCTATCCATGGATACTTACGAAGGAAAATTGCTTTATGGTAAAATATTATTAAATAGCATGTTAAGCAATATGAAAAGCGAACGGTTTACGCAAGCCATAACAGCCATGAACTAAATTTGCTAATTTGTTGCTAATTTTAGGTCGTGTGTTTAACTTAAACATACGACCCTGCTCCATGAAGGAAACTGAAAAAAAACTGGCCTTTAATAATTTACTGAAGCAATATATCCATTTTGGGCTACCGACGGATGAAATTGACGACAAAACCGACTTCACCATCCATAATTTAAAGGATATTCATCTGGAGTTGCCCTTTAAATCGCCGGTGTATAGGGCCAATTTCTTTTCGTTTGTGTTTGTTAAAAACGCACACGGGCAATATACTACCGACGATCTGCGATTTGATATTGTACCCCGCACCATATATTTCACCAACCCGGGGCACTATAAATCGCACGAGTGGTTTGATATTGAGGATGTATACCTGGTTACTTTAAGCGAATCATTTTTAAAAGAGAATGTTCACCCCGATATTTTTGAAGAATTCCCCTTCTTATTGGCCGAAACTGTAAATCCCCGGGTTTTAGATGAAGCCGTTTTTGCCGAGTTTGAGCAACTGTACCTGCAAATAAACAAGGAGTATTTCTCCCATTCGCCCTACCGTACCCGGATGATCGGTAACCTGTTCGTGGTACTATTATTAAAAATAAAAGAGTATTTCTGGAAGGATTATAACCCCATATACGAAGGCAATCGCAGCTCGCAAATTGTTAAAACCTTTAAACGCACACTTGAACAGCATTACCGCGATCTGAGCAATGGCAAGGTACACCAGGTTTTCAGGCTACAGGATTATGCTGACGCTCAAAACCTGCACCCCAATTATTTAAGTAACGTAATTAAAAGTAAAACAGGCAAATCCATCAGCACCTGGATAGCCGAAAAAACCATTGCCGAAGCTAAGTCTTTGTTGCAAAACTCATCTACATCTATTAAGGAGATCGCTTTTCTCCTGGGATTTTCAGAAGCCAATCATTTTAGTAATTACTTTAAAAAGTACACGGATACCTCGCCTGCGCTGTTCCGGAAGCAGCATGGTGCTGCAGCGTGTTAGTTGTTTGCAGGAGTTAGTCAATGGGGAAATCAATTTTCTCCACGCGTCATTGCTAGGTACGAAGCAATCTCTACGAAGGTGGATCCAACTATTAAGATTTGCTCTGTATAGTAAAGAGATTATTAATGTTGTGTTTGTTTTTATTGGTATTAATGAGCTCCCTCCGGTCGGTTGTCTTCGTACCTAGCAATGACGTGGTGGTTATATTGTCCCAGCAGATTAATCCCACATAAGCTTAAGATAATCATTTGCTATTCAAAGTCCTCTCCTTTGGAGAGGATTTAGGTGAGGTCACCTACTCCGCTTTCAACCTTTTAGCCGGATTAGCTACAGCCGCTTTAATAGCCTGGGTACTCACCGTTATCAGAGCAACGATAACAGCAAGTAATCCGGCAATGGCAAATATCCACCAATGGATGGCAATACGGTACTCGTAATTTTGCAGCCAGCCGTGCATTAACCAAAACGCTAGTGGCGATGCAATAAGGCATGCTATTAATACCAGCCATACAAACTCCTTTGACAGTAACAACCATAAATTGGTTACGCTTGCACCCAGTACTTTGCGGATGCTGATTTCTTTTGATCTGCGTTCGGCCATGAACATGGCTAGTCCGAATAAACCCAGGCAGGAGATAAAAATGGCTAAGCCCGCGAAAATACCCGCTAATTTGGCAACCTGGTTTTCTGTGGCGAATTTCTTTGCAAAATCCTCATCTGCAAAACTGTACTCAAAAGGAAGCGAAGGGTTATATCTTTCAACTATCGGTTTAATAGCAGCCAGGGATTTCTTTAGATCTGCATGTTCCTTTAACCTGATCAAAACCGTGTTCACGTTGCTGGGATTAAAAAGGATAGCCTCGGGTGATACGGGCTTAAACGGATTGTTAATCAATACATTTTTAATAACACCGGTAATGGTCAATACTTCATCGCCAAGTTTTATTGTTTTACCAATCGGCTCTTTATAACCAATTACACGCAACGCTGCCTCATTCAGGATCACCCCGCTGGAGTCTGTTTTATATTCTCTTGAAAAAGGCCGACCGGCTATAAATTTTAGCCGGGCGGCTTTTTCATAATCCCACTCCGTCATCACTACATCTAATGATATATCCGCATTAGGATCCTTACCAGTCCAACTAAAATGCGTAAAATCATAATTCACCCAGGTCATACCGCTTGATGCCTTTGTTACCGCTTCAATATAGCCGGTACTTAACAGGTCATGTTTTAATATATCGTAATTTTTTGTAATATCCTGGGTGGTATTCAGGGAGATCAGGTTATTCGGATCATATCCGATAGACCGGTTTTTGGCATGATTGATCTGCTGAAACACAATGATGGTACTGATGATGAGGGCCATGGAAATAACAAACTGCGAAACCACTAATACCTTCCGAAAGTTAACAGCATCTTTACCCTGTTTAATAACTCCCTTCAGTACTTTGACCGGTAAAAATGAAGACAGGTACAGGGCTGGGTAACTACCGGCTGCCAGACCGGTGATAATACAAACGGCCAGCATGGAAGCCAATAAACCTACATTGCTAAAATCGAAACGAACATCTTCAAACCCAAGATCTTTTAAATAAGGAAGTAGTATCTGGATTAAAATAATGGAGATCAAAAAAGCAAAGAAGGCAGTTAACATAGATTCCGTTAAGAATTGTATAATAAGCTGTCCGCGCCGTGAACCTACTGTTTTGCGGATTCCCACCTCCCTGGCTCTTTTTTCAGACCGTGCTGTACTCAGGTTCATGAAATTGACGCAGGCAATAAGCAGTATAAAAATACCAATAATACCAAACAAACGTATATATGCTATCTTTCCGCCTGCCTCGGCCCAATTTTTAAATTCACCGTATAAACGCCACCTGGCCATAGGATAAAGGAAAAGTGTCTGGGTCTTTATCCCGGTATTTTTTTGCATCAACAGCGGTGCAATCTTTTTAGAAAGGGCCTCCATAGAAACACCCTCTTTTAGTTCGACCATAGTGCACAGAAAATTATTATCCCAGCGTCCTTTTGAATTTCGTACATCCGCTATATTTTTCACCTTAAATTCAAAAGGAGCCAGGAACTGAAAATCAACCGAGGAGTTTTTGGGTGCATCCTGCACAATGGCACTCACCTGTACATTATATTGGTTATCTACTTTTATAACCTTTCCAAGGGGATCCTCTTTGCCGAATAAGGCTGTTGCCAGCGAGGCGGTCAATACAATGGAGTTAGGGTCATTTAAGGCGGTTTCCATATTTCCCTTGATGATGTGGAAACTAAACATTTTCAAAAAATCGGGATCAACATACAGTCCGGTTTTATTGAATTTATTGTTGCCTATTATCAAACTATGTTTAGTTTGCCAGTCAAGCCTTGTGGCCCGCTTTATTTCAGGGTAATTATTTTTAAGTTCATCGTACAAAGGGAGCACTACATTAAACGTGGTACTTTTCTCGTTATTCAAAAGCAGGTTCCGGCCTACAAGAGCAATACGATCTTTATTTTTATTAAAGGCATTGAAACTTGTTTCAAAATGTATCCACATACCAATCAGCATGGCGAAGGCCATCCCAAGAGATAGTCCCATGATGTTGATAAACGACAGCGTTTTATTCCGGAAGAGATTACGCCAGGCGATTTTGAAATGGTTTTTTAGCATATCAATAAATTAAATACGGAACCTTACCGTTTACCCGCCAATTTTAATGCCAGCCATCAATTAGCTAATTTACAGCATTTTACCAAGCAACTACAAGCCAAATTGTTCGCTTATGATACAGGGACTGTTCGTTTTGAGGCAGTGTGACCCGTCCGGAATTAGCTATATGACCCGTCCGGATTTGGCTATACATTTTGGTGAGTAAATCCTGTAATAACTATACAGAGGAGTTTGTTAATCCTAAGTGAACTATACAGGGTCTTTTTTTAAAGATAAAGATTAAATACTTGTTGT
>JAUCSE010000075.1 GCA_030445275.1 Mucilaginibacter sp. | reverse complement strand
ATTGCTGCGCCATATATCGCGTAAGATTTATCAAACCCGCGTTATGAAAAAAGTAATCCGGCGGCAGGTCCTTACCCATATCGGTACCTTCGTAATTAGAATAATCGGGACCAAACATGCCCATCATCGAGCTTATATTGATGATGCTGCCACCGTCGCTGTTCATGGCTATCAAATCGCCCATTTCGCGCAAAATATCCATCATCCCGGTGGCGTTAACCTGCATTGATTCTGCAAATCTTTCTATAGGCGCATAATAACCTCTCATAGGTCGCGAAACCGCATTATTTACAAAGCCATCCAACTTTTTAAACTGGAGCAGGATATTTTTGCTTAACGCGAGTACCGATTCATGATCACCCTGATCGACCTGCAAAGCATGCACATCCAACCCCGCCTTGCGGAAATTACTGGCCACGGCCTCTACATTCTCTATGTTGCGCGATGCGATAATAACCGTCGCACCTGCTTCGGCCAGGCCCTCGGCCATACATTTACCATAGTTGCCCGCCCCGCCGGTTACCAGGATAACCTTTCCCGTAAGGTCGAATAATTGTTTTACGTTCATTATTGGTTGATCATGATTTTTTTACCGCCTTGTTTTAAACTCTCATGGCCGGCTATTAATGTTTTAATAATTTGCCGGGTTTTATAAAACTCCAGGCGTGGTTTACCTTCTTTTACCGATCGGATGAATTCGATAATGTTATCGCGGAACATGGCGTAAGAGTTACTGATATTAACCTGTTTCCAATTTTGCTGCCCGTATATGGACAGCTGGAACGTGCCCGATATCTCCATAAATAAGTGGACAGTTACCTGCAGGCCGCCTTCAAAGTCTATTTTAACTATATCGCCATCGGGCTTACCCACGTTAATTACGCTGATGGGTTTGGGATCGTTCATGATAGAAAAAATGGCCTCGAGCATGTGTACACCATATTTTATCCAATCTTTTTTGCCGACGGCGGTTATCAGTTCTATTTTGCCCAAAGAAGTTAATTCGGTTTTAGCTGCCATACATTCGCTTGCATAACGCATGGATGAACACGACATGATGAATTTCCCATTGGCAATTTCGCCGGAAAAATATTCCAGGTCTTCAAGTGTGCTGCACAGCGGCTTATCAATAAAGATTGGGACACCTGCATCGATAAAGGGTTTCGCCATCTCACGATGATTTTCCGGATCGTCGCGAGACAGAAAAACGGCATCTACAACACCGATCATATCTTCCAGGTTTTCTACCACGTTCTCAATACCGGCGGTTAAGGCAATCTGTTGGCTGATGGCTTTACTTTGCGACCAGACATGCGTAACTTTTGCACCTGGCAAACCCAAAGTGGCCTGGTTGGCGTTAAGATAGCTGGTTACACCCGGATAGCCCATAGCGATTATTTCGTCGCCGTTGTAGGTACCATTGATAATTGCCGACCACGACGATGGATGAGCGTTACCAGGGCTCATGCCTATAATTCCTAATTTTATCATTAATAAAAAATTGCCCTAAAATCAATTAGTGTTAGTGTAAGATAGCTTGAAATATTTTGTTTTTCAACAAAGATCAATAATTCAAATTTCGGGTAATTGCGGCCCTCATGGTACTATTTTATTTTACAATGCTGGTATTATTATACAATTGATTTAAAAATCGGGCAATTAATATTAACTATGTTCTAAACAAGGAATGACAACCGATTTTCTAACCATTTAAAACATTAAAATGTACCAGATATCTCAAACCGAATTAGCTGGACATCAAACAATTGTTATCAGACATCCAGCGACGGGTAACGAGGTCTCTGTAATTGCCGGATACGGTGGAGCACTTAATACTTTTGTGGTAAATGGCCGCCATATTTTAAGGGGGACGATCGACCCTGGCGATTTTGAAAGTAATACAGTGAAATCATTCGCCGGTTCACAAATGTTCCCTTTCCCCAACAGGGTAAAAAACGCCTGGTATTTTTTTAACGGCAAGGGTTATTTTTTACCAAAAAATGATGATGCACCGTTCGCGCATTCGTTACATGGGTTGGTTTACAATAAGCCGTTCGAAATATCATCGATAAACGAAACCGAAGGTAAGATAATATTAACCCACCTTTTAAAAGCGGATGCAACCACCTACCCATTTGAATTGCGGCTGACGGTTGAATACCAGTTAAATATCAATACGCTACAAATAAGAACAAACATCCATAATCTGGGTAATTTAAACGCGCCTGTGGGTTATGGCTGGCACCCCTATATTGCCGTTGCCGGTAACATTGATAATTGCCGGCTCCAATTGCCGGCAAGCCAATTTTATCTGTGCGATGATAGGCTGATACCCAATGGCAAGGTAGGTGAGTTAAAACAATTTACATCATTAACCCGGGTGGGCGATATAGCATTAAACCATTGTTTTGAAATGCCAAATACTACAGATGAATACCAAACCATTTTGGAGGATGTGGATGGCACCTACGTACAGCTGGATCAAAGCGGTTTTAATTTTGTGCAATGCTATATTCCGCCTGACAGGAAAAGTATTGCGATAGAACCTCAAACATGTATTGCAAATAGCTTGAACAATAAAATAGGCTTAATCATAATGCAGGCCGGCGAAAGGCTTGATCTATCTTTTAAAATAACAGTGAAAAACAGTAGTCCAAATACTAACTATTAACCAAATGAACAATCTAAAACAAGTGCGTTATCTAAAAAAAGCAGGTTTTATGGTTTTAGGCGTGGTATTATCTACCATGTTATTTTTTCAAAATGTTGTCGCCCAAAACCTCACCAAACTGGTAGACCCTAATATTGGGGTTGATCGTGGTAGTACAGTTATTGGACCGCAATTACCTTTCGGTTCTATAAACCCCAGCCCCGATACAAAAGATGGCGGTACTGATGGCTATAAATCTACCGATGGAATCCGCGGCTTTAGCCAACTCCATGTTTCGGGTACCGGTGGGCCGGGAAAGTACGGTCAGTTTATGATATCGCCCCAAATTGGCTTAAAAGTTGGTGAGGACGCACACGACTCGCCAAAGGCTAACGAAGTTGCGGGCGCTTCGTCATACAGCGTATTGCTCACCAAATACAATATCAAAGCAGAGGTAACACCTACCCACAATGCGGCCATCTACCGTTTTACTTATCCCGATAGTAAAGATGCCCATTTGCTGATAGACCTGGGCCATTGCATACCGGGCGATATCGTTAAACGCTTTGATGGCTATGCCGATGAAAGCGAGGTAAAAATTGATGCAGCTAATAAATTGATAACCGGCTGGGGGCATTACGTCGGCGGCTGGTCGTCCGAACCATTCAAAGTATATTTTGCTGCACGTTATGAGCAGGATGCCACTGCTACAGGCACATGGCGAAATGATACTATTACAGCCGGTGCTAATACACAACATTTAATGACCAAAGGCAAAATAGGTGCTTATCTAAATTTTAATACGACTGCCGGCAAACCGCTGTATCTTAAAATTGCGATATCCTTCCAAAGTATACAAAAGGCAACGCAATTTTTAGATACCGAAATTGCAGACTGGAATTTTGAAAGGATAAGCAAACAAGCCGAAGATGCCTGGAATAAGCAATTGAACAAAATAATCATACAACCAACCACCGATAGCCTGGGCACCATATTTTACACCGCGTTATATAATACCATGCGCATGCCCCGCGATCGTAGTGGCGACCAACCTTTGTGGATCTCCGCTGCACCTTACTGGGACGATCAATACTGTGTTTGGGATACCTGGAAAACTAACTTTCCGCTGCAATTACTGATAAATCCGGCCATGGTACGCGACAATGTAAATGCTTTTATCGATAGATATCAGCACAACGGCCAGGTGCCGGATGCCTTTATTGCCGGCAACGACAGGTATTTTGAGGCCGCCAAGAACGATGTACGCTCTTACCTGCGCAACCAGGGTGGCGATGATATCGACAATGTTATTACCGATGCTATTATAAAAAAAGTAAAAGGGATTAATTTATCTAAGGCATACGCCCTCTTAAAACACGATGCTGACCAGGAACGCACGGCATCATACCGGATAAACGATCGTGGCTGGATACCCATCAGGACTTATGAATTTGGGCTCGACTGCTCCCGCACGCTTGAAATGGCTTATAACGATTTTTGTATTGCACAGGTAGCAGGTAAATTAGGTCACAAGGTCGATCATAACAAATACATCAGCCGTAGCCGAAACTGGGTTAATTTATGGAATCCGGGCCTAACGGATCGGGGATATACGGGTTTTATAGCGCCTAAACAATTAAACGGCGATTGGGTTAAAATTAATGTAAATAAAAGCCAGATTGGCGGCTTGGCGCGTAATTTTTACGAGGGCTCAACCTGGGTATATTCGTATGTGTTGCCGCACGAGTTTAGCAAATTGATAAGCCTGCAGGGCGGTGCCGAAAAATATGCCGACAGGCTGCAGTTTGCCCTAAAAAGCAATTTGATCGATTTTGGAAACGAACCCTCGTTCTATACTATTTTATCGTTTGCATATGCCGCCCGGCCTGATCTGGCATCATATTGGATACGGCAAAATATCAAAAACTATACACTTAAAAAATACCCCGGTGACGAAGATAGTGGTGCAATGAGTTCGTGGTTCGTATTTGCCAACCTGGGCCTGTTCCCTATAGCTGGTCAAGATATTTACATATTAACCGGCCCAACGGTTAAAAAGGCCGTAATTAAACTTGAAGGCGCCAAAAACATCAACATTGATGGTGTAAATGTTTCAGAGCAAAACATTTATGTGCAATCGGCATGGTTAAATGGTAAACCCTTAAACCGGGCATGGCTAAAACATAGTCAATTGGCCAACGGCGCTACCTTAAAATTTATTATGGGAGCTAAACCATCGACCTGGGGCCAAACCGAATTGCCGAAAACCAATTTAGCCATGATCAAATAGCAACAAAAAGCTATCAAAATTGATTGCAGGGTATTTTTGATAAGAATGATAAAGACTTCCGAACAATAAACAAAAAAGCCGATCACGTGTGACCGGTTTCTGGGTGCACCCCATGGGACTACATTAGAACACCTTGAAGATATTTTATTAATAATCAGGGCAATACTTACGAATGAAAAATAGAGCATTTTATCAGTATTTTGATTGAGAAAGTTAGTAAATTTCTTTACCTGGTAATTAGATAATTCTTCATCTGCAGCAAAACACCTGTGATAGTTTAGGTAGCAAGGGTTATGTAAACCTGTATACTGTTCCAAAGCTTATTAAACTTAAACGACAACGAAACGGTCAATTAACCCATATTTATGTACATAATAAACTGTTTACTTAAATATTTCCACAAGTTTTTTATTGAGTTCCTCTCCTTTAATATTTACAGCAATAATTTTACCTTCTTTATTTAAAAGGAAATTTTGTGGAATAGCCTGAATACCATACAGTTTTGCTACGGCGTTATTCCAAAATTTCAGGTCTGACACTTGTGTCCAGGTTAACTGATCGTGATGAATAGCGTTCAACCAGGCTGTTTTTTTGCCCGGTTGATCAAGTGAAACACTCAATATCGTAAAGCCTTTATCATGAAATTGCTGATAAGCTTTAACAACATTGGGATTTTCTTCGCGGCAGGGAATGCACCAACTGGCCCAAAAATCCACCAATACATACTGACCCCTAAAATCGGATAGCTTGACGATCTTCCCGGAGGTATCAGGTTGCTCAAAATCAGGGGCAATTTTGCCTATCGCGGTCACCTTTTTGGCATCTATCATTTTGATAATGTTTTTTGCATAACTGGTACCTTTAAAAGCCCCGCCAAGTTGGTCAAAATACAATTGTGCTTTACCTTCCGGTACAACCGTGATCATGTTACTTAATAAATAAAGCGCGGCGAATGTATCGGGATGTTGTTTAATAAAAATGCCCAAACGCTCAACTTCTGTTTTATTTCCCGATTCATTTAATTCGTTGTAGTATTTATAAATTTCAGGATATTGCGGATCTTTCGGGTTAAGGTGCTTCATAACATCAGCGCCAAACTTAGCCTGTAAACTATCCATAATTTGTTGGCGCAAGGGCAGTCCGCCTTTCATAAATTCGGTATACAAAACATTTTCAGGCACATCAGCAATAACCGAATTGGCCAGGCTTTCCATATCCGCTTTGAACCGGATGGTACCGGGTTTAGAGATCAGGATGCCATAAGGACTGTAACCGCCTTTCTTTTTCAATTCGTATTTACTGTAAAACATATAACGGGTGGGTTCTTTGTATGGCACTGTTATTTCAAACTTCCCGTTCACAACCGTTACAGAATCGTGATCGCCCGTAGTTTTATTATACAACACCAATTGTTTGCCATTATAAGCAGTATCGGTTGTACCTTTAAATACCACAAGTTGTTTTTCGCTGTTTGCCTGTGCTAAAGCATCTTTGCTTATAAACAGTACAAGCAAGGCCATTAAAATATTTTCTGTTTTCATACTTTTTTAGTTATTTAAAAATTTTGCAAGCTGTTTATCAAGTTCTTCACCTCTCACATTCTTTGCCAGGATAGTTCCATCAGGTCCGATGAGGAAATTGGACGGTACGGCATTAATATCATATAGTTTAACTACGGCGTTACCCCAAAATTTGAGGTCGCTTACATGGGTCCAGGTAAGATGATCGTCATGTATGGCTTTGAGCCAGGCTTCTTTTTTACCAGGCTGATCAAGTGATACGCTTAAAACAGTAAAGCCTTTGTCTTTATATTTATTAAAGGCCTTTACAATATTGGGGTTTTCTGCCCGGCAAGGGGCACACCAGCTTGCCCAAAAATCAAGCAAAACATATTTACCCCTAAAATCTTTTAAGGATACTGCCTTGTCAAGGGTATCATTTTGTGTAAAGTCGGGCGCCTTTTTTCCTACACCTACAACTTTGTCGATGTTAAAAGTATACAGCATATCGGCTGCAATTTTATTATTAAGGGCCTGAGGAGTCATTTTATTTAGAATTGCTTTCTTTTCCTCTTTGGTCAACCTTCCTCCTAAAGGCTCGAAAGGACTTTGCATAATGAAAGCACAAACAGGGCGGCCCGGATGCTCATTGATCCATTGAAATGCCAGCGCTTTTCGGATCGAATCCAGCATTCTTAATTGTATATCGGTAGTTTGCATTGCTTCAGCATCCTTTTTAACTGCTGCCTGATAAGCGTTATTTTTTATAGTTGTATAATTTTCGAGCCCGGGGCCTTTTACAATAAACTGGTGAAACTGGTTTAGCTCAAGTGCTGTGGCGTTGCCCCCTAATGTTACATTGGTAAAAAGAGAATCTTTTGAAGTAATGGTAACAAGGCCTTTATCCACATATATAAAGATCAGTTTATCGGCTTCGATCTTATCCCCGATCAGGATCGCGAGGTCATTCCCACCACCTTCATCAACATTAAGTTTAAGTGTAAACCCATCTTTAGTACTTAAAACAGAGTCCCAGTTCGCATACGGTTTCATATGGTCTTTGTCGTTCCATACATATTTGATCGGTGTACCAGCCTTCATTTGTGGCAAATAGCCCTGAACGCTTGTATTGTATTGCTGCGCATATCCGGTAAGCGCAAGTAATATCAATACCGCTGTACCCATTATTTTATTTATAGAATTTGATCTTATATTTTTCATATCTCGTTGGTATGGTAGTACGTTAAAATTTAAATATACTGGTTAGCATTTTTGCTAAGTCTTCATCATTCCCCGCAAAACGGCCTATAATTTCCCCGTCAGGGTTTATCAATATCTGTGTTGGTAAAGCATGTATACCATATGGTTCATCCAGATCACGCGGGTTACTTATGCCTTTTCTGGCCATATCAATATCCATCCCGCGTAATGTTTGATGGAATATGCCTGTACCATCGTGATCAATAGCAGCCAGCCAGTTTGGTACGTTTTTATCATCATCGCCTATAGCTATCACATCAAAACCCTTATCCTTATATTTATGATGTAAGGCAATTACTTTAGGCATACTGGCCCTGCATGGTACACACCAGGTTGCCCAAAAATCGAGCAGAACATACTTGCCTTTAAATGCAGCTAACGACAATTCTTTACCGTCTTTATCTTTCACATTAAACGCGAAAGCTACACTTCCGGGCTTACCGGCAGTTTGGCTTCTGATCTCGGCAGCCAACCTTTTACCATCTACGCTTGCTTTTATTTGCGGTGTAAAATGGTCATACAATTGCTTCAGGGTATCCAGCCCAAATACTGATGTAAAAAACATCATTTGGTTAGCGGTTACATAAGAGTTGGGGTGACTATAAAAAAAGTCATAATTTATTTTAGCCAGCTTAGCGCGATAAGGAGCAAGTTCCTTGATAGTTTTGCTACCCGTTCCATGGCCCTGGCTGGGGTATAGTTTTGTAATAGTATCAATAGCGAGTTGGGTAGATCGTGTTTTGGCTTTTAAATCATTCCATTCGCTTTGTGATCTTGAGCCTTTCACCTTTACAAACCCATTGGCATCGGCCTCCTCAGTTATCAGCATTTCTGCAGGTTCAATAAAAACCTTATCTGTTTTTATTTCAGCCTCTCTCCTACTTAACTTTTCGCCTTTATGGATAAACAAAATATAGGCCATTTTGGGCTGGCTAATGCTACCTGTAATTTTAAATGTACCTTCCACTGTAGGGACAACCTCACGGGATACTTTGCCCTGATCGTTAATGTAGAGGATGGACACAGAATCAAGTTTAGGATCGGCTATTCGTCCATTAAGTGTAAACGCCTTCCCTTGATTTGCATCCTGGCTAAAACATATTATTGGAATACTAAATAAACTGAGAACTAATAAATTCCTGATCTTCATTTTTTATTGTTTTATAAAGGGTTAACGGTATGGGATGTTGTTAAATCTATGACCACTTTAACTGCTTGGTCGAGGTAAAACGTTTGCAACGTCATATATTTCAACCTTCTTCTGCCATGCTCCCGTCTTTCATTTTCATTAACCGGAAACAAGGCGCTTACAACAACAGGTAAGCCTTTTTCTTTTTTACTAAAATTGAAAGGAACCGATAATATCTGCTGGTACTGCAGGAGGCATTCGTCCAATCTTTTGTTATATTGCTGTAAGGCATAAGGAAGAAAGCTGATTGATGTACTACCACAAATCTCATCATCAATAGATAATTGGTATTTTCTAAGCAGGTCGATATCACCTTGTAAAAAAATCTCTTTTTTAAGATCAAGTTTGTTGATATAACGCTCCCAAATTGCCTTTGAAAAGTTATCATCGATAGAGCGAGGGCTATAATGTTTGCTTTCGAGCATATTTCCCACCTGTACCAATAATTTAGATTGCTTTATCAGTTCCTCCTGAACTGGTGTGTTTGGACTGTTTTGTGCAACGGATTTAAAAACCGCGCCCACCAACAATACTATCATCATTAATCTGTTCATGAACCTTTGGAAATAACTTGGTTTTGTAACTGTTTATTCAACACCTAACCAGTAACCGATTTAATATACCGGTTATTGAAAACTTACCTGATGGAAAAACATCAGGTAAGTTTATAGACAAAAATTTCTTAATAATTCTGTGTCAGGTTAGTATTGTAATTGGTAGCACTTTGTGGGAAAGGAAATATCCACAAGGGCGAGTCTGGTTTGAGTTGGTAGGTTACCCCGTTTACTGTCCGGGTAATCGTTTCCTTGTAAGCATCCTCAGTGTTCCACCTCTTCATATTCAAATAGGTTTTAAAACCGAACAGATTTTCTACCCTGGCCGTTTTCTTCAAATAACCTATTGCTTGTGCTTCAGTAGTGGCAGAAAGAGGGGTATAAACACTGGCAACGATCCTCTTTTTCCTGATCGAATTAATAATAGTCATTGCTCCGGGTACATCCTGTGTTCTGGCTAAACATTCAGCTTTGATCAAATAAGTATCGCTGGTGGTAAGGCCTGCGGTATTTATTGCATAAGGTGCGGTATACCAAAGCGGGGCCCCGGTAACTCCACAAATACTAAAGGACGCTGGAACAGAAGGATAATAAGGTTTGATATAATCGTTTATCACGTTGCCTGGCTCAAAATAGTTGGCCAAAACATCGGGGCTAATTGTAATAAGAGTAGGATAACCCTTATAAGCTGCATAAAAAAGATTATCGGGCGAAGTAAGAATCGGCTTGCTAAACACTGTAGTTCCGACAGGAACATAAGTATTATTGTCTATCAGCGTGCTGTTAATAGCCAGGCTGGCGTTTGCAGCAGTTAAAGCATCGGTATAATTGTGCATAGCTATTAAAACCTGTGCTTTAACAGCATAAGCAAAGCCTAAACCTACCCGCATATTATTAACAGGGGTTGTGGGCAAGCTATTAAGCGCAAAAGCAGCATCAATATCAGCTAAAATATTGATGTATACTTGGGCAACAGTGCTTTTTGTATTAGGTACACTGATTATGTTATCCTCTTTTACGTAAGGGATCCCCCCATCTGTAGCAGCGGTGGCCGGGTTATAGGCTTTTGCGTAAAAATTTACCAACAGGTAATGCATATAGGCCCTGATGATGTAAGCTTCTGCTTTATACTGATTAGCTTTTGTTCTGTCACCGCTGGCTATATCAGCATTTTGTATTACCACATTGGCAACATTATTAATAATGAAATACATTTTTTCATATTTAGCATCGTTGGTTGCAAGGTTCTTCCTATCGATCGATTCGTTATATGTAACCAAAGTATAATTTAAGTCCCGGGTAGCTCCGCTAAGCAGGTTGGTAATGTTAATCGCTACCGGATAGCAATCGTCTACCAGGGTTTCTGCATCTACCGGGTTAAAAGCATCTCCGGCGCTGGTTGTACCAGCCAGACTGGTAGGTGTTACATTACTATTATAGCTAAAATTATAATTTAAGACCAGATCCAGATCTGACACCCGGTTAAGTATATTGCTGCCTTTGGGTGTGATGTCTGTAAATTTCGAACATCCCGGCAAAAAGAACGTCAAACTAAAGAGTATGATGCTGCAAAATATTATCTTCTTCATCTTCATTTTGTTTATAAATTAAAATTAAGACCAAATACATACGAGGTTGGTACGCTTGCACCCCCTGTTTCCGGATCAACCCCTACGTTGTTCTTTAGCCATAACGCTTTGGGGTTGTTTAACTGGAAAATGAGCCTTACATTTTTGGCGCCCAATTTACTGGTCCATAGTTGCGGTAACTGGTAACCTAATACTACACTTCTGATTTTAATGAAATCGCCAGGTTGAACAAAGGTATCTGAATTAGCAAGATAGCCCGAAGGAACAATCGCAGTACCCGCGTAATTTCCCGGCGCATATTGACCAAAGCCTGGAATATTGGTGGTTGTATTTCCTGGTGTCCAGCTTTTTAACAAGTACGATGGCATACTGCCATAAGAAGCACCACTTTGATAAACGTCAGGAGCATTTGCCCTCAGATACTGACCGCCATAATACATGGCAAGCACATTAAGGCTAAACCCTTTGTAGTATACTGTGTTGGTTAATCCAATTACGTTTATCGGATCTGTACCGCCCGAATAGACCAGCGCGTTCAGGTCATTTGCTGAAGTCATCGCTACGGTAGTTAAAGTTCCGTCTGCTTTTAGCCATTGCGGTTGGCCCACGGTACTTAACCCTTTATACTGATAGGAAAATAATGAATTAACCGGATAACCAACCTTGTAGCCACCGCCCACAAGTAGGGCTGGTGTTGTTGCAATCGCATCTACATAAGTAATTTTGTTTTCATTATGGCTCAAGGTCAACATAGAAGACCAGGAAATATCACTCTTACTTACAGGTTTTATCCAGTTATAATTTAACATCAATTCAATCCCATTGTTAACCAAACCTCCGTTGTTAATGGTCTGAGTGGTGAATCCTTCAGAAGGATCGATCCGGGTATTGAACAGCAGGTCTGTGGTTGTTTTTCTGTACCAGTCCAAACTACCGTTTAGCCTGTTGTTAAATAATGTAAAATCAATACCCATATTGAATGTCGCAGATTTTTCCCATCTCAAGTCCGGGTTAGCTGCTTGAGTTACTACAGAAACAGGTGCATTGGTAGCAGCGTTGGGTGGCAGCGTAGAATTGGCAACTAAGTAGCTGTTTAAATCTTTCTTTAAATTTCCTGTTACGCCATAACTTACTCTCAATTTCAAAAAATTTACCCAATTTACTTTCGTCATAAACGACTCATTGGATACATTCCAGGCCAGGCCGGAAGACCAGAGCGGTGAGCCTCGAAATTTGGGGTCTAAACCGAATACATCAGCATAATCAACCCGGTAAGAGCCAAAAGCCGCGTACTTATTGTCGTAGGTGTAAGTGGCACTTCCATAACCAGAATTGGTTCTGTGGGTGGTTTCAGGAATTAAGCTGATTGGGTTGCTGAAATAGGTATTATATAACCCGGTAGTACCAAATCCCGGCTTAAATGTAGTTGAGGTGGCGTAAGCAAATAATGCCGGGAAGTTAACTGTTGTGGTTTGTTGATTTTGTAATTGATCATCATAACCCAGTAATAATCCGTTGGCTCCCTTGGTATTTATATTGCGAAACTCTGTTCCGCCTATCACATCAATATTGCTTTTACCAAACTGCCGTTTGTAGTTTAATTGCCCCCTTGCCGTCCAGGAGTTGCTACTGCTATTGCTTGTAGCAAGTTTTCCGCCGTTTACCGGTAGCAGGTTTATATAAGTTGCGGGGGTTGTTGCGGGTACCGTTGGAACTTTGTAATAAACATTATCCAGGTACCTCATAATATAGCTTTCCTGTTCAGAATAAGCGGAAGAACTGCTTGTGGTATTTTCGTATTGAAACTGAGGTGAAAAGCTCAGTCCCGGAATGATCCTTGCATTCAGGTTAACAAAATATCGCCCGTTTTGCTGGTTTACTTTTGCCCTATCAAGCGCAAGCTCATCCAGGTGATTAACCAGCATGCTGTACTGGGGCATAGATGCAGTTGTTGTGTTATACATATTATAGTCGCCGGTAGTATAATAAGCTTTATTACCACTTGCATCAAGCAATTGCAGGTATGGGGATACATTGGTGACACTGGTTGCAAAACTGCTGTTGCTGGAGTTTGATTGGCCCAGGATATTATTTACCCCAAAGTTAACATCCATCCATTTACTCATTTGGTAGCTTCCTCTATAAAACATATTCAGTTGCCTGGAAAAAGAATTGATAATGCCGCCGTTATTATTTTTATAATCAACAACCAAACTTGAGTTAAATTTGTCGCCATCTGTTCTAACAGCCAGATCGTATTGCTGTAAAATAGTTTTCAGCAAAGCATTATCGCTATATTGTTTTCTGAAATCGTTCTGCTTAAAGCCGGCTAACCTGGCATCCAGCGTACTCTGTATAATAGTTCCCTGCGCAAGTTGATAGTAAGCATATTGAACTGGCGTTATGGGGTTACCGTTGGTAATATTGGTAGCGGTTAAGCTGGCCGCGCCGGCTACGCTTTTATAGTAATAACTATAATAACTGCTTTCCAGATCAACCTGATCGGAAGGTGGTAACAGATTATAACTGATATTTGGCTTGTCAGTAATACTTATATTAGTGTTAACCTCAACAGTGGTTCGGTGGTTCTTTGCTTTTTTAGTGGTAACTACAATGATACCGTTAGACGCCCTTGATCCATAAATGGAAGTTGCAGCGGCATCTTTTAAAACGGTAATACTTTCTACATCATATGGATTAATATTAGCAATTGATCCGTCAATTGGCAGCCCGTCAACCACGTAAAGCGGATCTTTACCAGCATTAATGGTACTTACCCCCCGAATGGTCGTTGAACCATTATAATTAACCAGGCCGGGTACACGCCCTTCCAGGTTGCTGATGATGTTGGGTATATAACGTTCCTCAAGCTCAGCTCCAGTAACCGTAACTGCCGAACCGGTCATTTGTTCCTTTCTAAGAGTTTGGTAACCGGTGTTTATTCTCACTTCTCCCAATGAGGTGATACTTGTTTTTAAGCTAACTGAAATATACTTACGACCGTTGATATTGACCTCGAGAGTTTCCATCCCTATACTTTTGAATATCAGTACATCCTGTGCATTTACAGCTTTAATTGAAAACAGGCCATCTTTATCTGTAGCTGTTGTTGTATTAGCCCCTTTAACGCTTACAGTAATTCCATATAATGGATTTCCCTGGTCATCCAGCACTTTGCCTTGAACATCAATTTGTGCACGTGGCATAATATTGGCACTGGTTGGTGACGAATCATCTTTCGTATCTGCTTTTTTTGGAACAACGATGATCAGCTTATTGGTTAGTGTATAATAAAATGGCTGATCTTTAAAGCATACATTTAAAACATCGGTTAGCTCCATATCTTTTACATGAATACTTACAGCTTTTGACAATTTGATCTGGTCTTCATTAATCAGGAAATCAAAACCACATTGTTTTCTTATTTCCTTAAATATTTCGGCAAGGGGAGCCCGTGTTTTAGACAATGATATCTTTTGAGCTTTGGCTGCAAAACTAATCTGCAAAAATACAGTCAGGGTTATCAAACAGACCAGATTAATCCTCATCAGCCATTTCTTAAATGTAATATTCCATGTATCAATTCTAAAAAAGTTGTGCTGGGCTTGCAGCGAACGGCGGGTTACACCATTCCCATTTGTATAGTAAAATTTATACATTTGTTGTTCGGGTTTAATTGTTAACAATCAGTAATAGGGTTTGTCTACAAGTTATCCGGATATTGATCGGGGGCGGTCGAAACGCCTCCGATTATTTTTCGGCAACTGTGTTGTTAGGTAATTGTCAAGGCATCACTTCGATCCTCCTCCCTTCTGTTTTAAAGTGAACATTCTGATTCATTTCAAGTGCTTTTAATATCTCTGATAGCTTTTTTGTACGAGAAATGGTACCTACAAATTTTTCATAGTTTTTTTTATTATTATAGATCACTTCCACATCATACCAACGTGCAACCTGGCGCATTACAGTTTGCAAATCTTCATCGTTTATGTTAAAATCACCGTTTTTCCAGCCAACAGCCTGGTCGACGTCGGCTTGTGCAACAGTCACACCATTTTTTGAAACGATGGCCTGTTCACCGGGTTTAATAAGTTGTGAATGATTTTTTGCCGCTATTTTAATGCGGCCTTGCAATAGTGTGGTTTTTGAAACAGGTTCGTCTGCATAACAATTGATGTTAAAATGAGTGCCTAACACCTCTACAACCTGACCGTTGCTTTTTACACGGAATGGTTTAGCTGCATTATGCACAACCTCGAAATAAGCCTCGCCGGTAATTTCTACAGTGCGGTTGTTTCCGGTAAATGTTGTAGGGTACGTAACAGAAGATGAGGCATTCAGCCAAATATTTGTACCATCCGATAATACTACATGATATTGTCCGCCACGTGGTGTGGCAGTGGTATTAAAGGTAATTTTGCCTTCAGCATTTTTCCCTTTATCGTTATAAACTATCTGCCCATCGGCCGTCTTGATGATCGAGGTATTGCCCTGTTGTGCGAGTTTTCCATTTTGGGTGTCATTCAAGCTGATCTGGCTACCGTTAGATAAGGTTAGGGTGGCCTTATTACCGCCTGGGTTAATGTCATGTACCCTGGCGACTGTAGCCTGTTCTCTGATTGGTTTGTTCAATAAAAAATAACCACCTACATACAAGCATAAAACAGCACAGGCAGCGGCAATAATTCTGGCCGGTTGAATTGTTCGAGTCTGTACTTTCTCCGAATTATCGAGAAACCTTAAAATGTCATAAACATTTTTTGCCCATTCTATATCTGTCAGCTTTTTTGGAGAAGCCGGTGAATATTGATTATACCAATTTTCAAGCAAGGCCAACTCCTCATCAGAACATTGACCATCTTGAAATTTTTTTAGTAACTCTTTTGCATTTATCTTTTCCATGACTAAAAGGAATTATCCTTAAATTATAGATAAGACAATTAACGAAGGCTTAGGGTGGGAATATTTCCCCCAAAAAATATTAAAAAAGGATAAACATCAAATAATTGATAATCCCCAGCTTTAGTCGCAGTATTTTTAGGGCATTATTAACATGATCCTTAACAGTGGTTTCAGAAATACCCAATTTTTGAGCGATTTCCCGATGAGACAAGTGCTTTTTTCGACTCAATTCGAAAACTTCCCGCATTTTAACGGGCATTTTTGATATTTCATTATCAACAATAGCCATTAATTGATTTGTGCGAGTTAAATAATCAGTATCTGCATTATTCTGATTAAGATAGTTTTGCAGGGAATCAACATATTTAGATTCATTTTTTTTATGGGCGATAATATTTAGTATTTTATTTCTAAGGGAAACATATAAATAGCCTGACACATTGATCTGAAACTCTATTGTTGATCGTTTGGACCATAAATAACTGAGTACATCCTGTACTACATCGTTGGCCTCATCGCTATCCTGTAGTTTAGAATAAGCATGTGTAAAGAGTATCCCTGTATACCGGTAATAGATTTCGCGGTACGCGTTATGATCGTCGCTTTTAATTAGGGCAACAAGTTCAAAATCGCTTAAATTATTGTACGCGGCCATGTATTCCCGAAGATACTGAAAATTAGCAAATCAATAATGCTTAGTTAATTTAAAGTTACTAAAAGGTATTAAAAAAGGTTTTCGAATCTTTTAACGCAACTTAAATTACTAACTTTACAGACATCCGCATTAAGGAAGTGGCGAATAAAATAGCTACAGCGCGCCCAACTTTTCAAGAATATTTCATAACGTTATGGGCTTGTCATCAAACCAGTATAAAAACAACAAAAGGATTGATCCATTCTTTATCAATTCATAAAAACTCAACAAGTAGCCCTTACTTTGGCCGACTCAATTTCACAAGTTTTTCAAAACCAACAATCAAGCTTCCAGCAACTTTAATAAAAACAAAATACCACTACTTTATTGTAATAGTAAAGGGCACTTGTTCCGGGGGCAAGCATTTCTCATCATTACAGGTCATATAATTTAAACTGCCTTTAATAGTTACCGGCCCTTTAACATTGAGTTTCACTTTTTGTTGAAATATAACACTGTTCTCAAAATAAGCGACCTCAATCCCAAATACCTTCTCAAACTGCGTTATTGGCTTAGGTTCTTGCGTGCCACCGATAAGCGTGTATGTTTTGGATGATGAAAAGCTGAAAGAGGTTTTCACCGGACCGCCATCAGGCACTGTTTGCGAATACACGTGCCAATCATCATCTATAGTGGCCTTTATAAAAACTACACCTTCGGTTTTACTCAATCTTTTTGCTCCGTAACTCCATCTTACGGGCTTCAATATCTGGCCTTTTGCTATCAATAAATTGAATAGTAAAACCGTTGTTATTAACAGTATCTTTTTCATTTGTTCTATCTTATCGTTATTGTTGATATTTAACCAGTTGTATTAGGCTTTATTACCATGCGCTAATATTAAATTGATCATCATCTCTAATTGATCTTCATTGGTTTCATTAATTGAAAAATCAGAGAAAATAATTCGGCCTTGCTGGTCAATTAGGAAATTCACCGGGGCAGCACTTCCATTATCTATATTACCTTTTACCCTACCCTTAACATCTTCCAGGGGTGTAAAACTATATCCACTACTTTTCATAAAAGGAATCACATATTCATTCTGTTCGGGAGCAATATTGAGCCCCAGATAGTCAACCGGTTTTCCTTTAAATTCCCTGATCACTTTTTCAAAATGCGGAAACTCCCCACGACATGGGCCACAACCTGGAAACCAGTACGTTAACAACACAACCTTCCCCTGATAATCAGACAGCGAAGCCATGCCGGGTGTTAAGTAACGTTTTAAAGTAAATGGGGTAGCCTGTTTTGATACAGCATCCAGTTTTTTCCAAATATCAGCTTCTACCTGTATGCTATTTTTACCCATTGCACCGCCATAGTCAGCAATACATTTTTTTAATTTTACATCGGGCGTTTTAACAAAATAAACCATCAAGCTATCGTATGCAGCTGTGGTATTGACGGATACTGCAACGGCTTGTGCCTTTAAAATGGATAATCCTGTTTTAAAAGGAAAATATCTCGGAAGTTTCATTGAAGCTATTAAAGTTAAGGCCTCTGCCCCCTTTTTTTCACTGATCAATTTTGTTGCCTCGACTACATTTTGCGCAACCGTTACCTGGCCCGGCCACGACTTATCGTTGGCTCTAAGTTTAACCATCTCCTGTGCAAGTGCAACTGCTTTTTCGGGATCAACATCAAGTAAAAGCGTAAAATATGCTGACATGCCGCTATTTGACCAGTTAAATTTGCCGGGTAAGAAACTGTTTTTCAACTGTTCGTATATTTTTATTCGGAACGGAGTGTCGTTTGACCTTTCAGCAAGCCAGTATAATCCCTGGGCGCCGCGTTCATTTTCCGGAAAACGTTTGGCCAGGTCAAGTATTTTTTGTCTGTACAACGCAGGATCTGCCTTTTCAAAAGACATGGTATAATAAAACGCATACGCTGCATTTGATGGGTCGGACTCCGTCGCCTTTTTCAGGTACTCATCGCCTCCTTTAAAATCGCCCCACCGCTGGGCGTCCTCCCATAAACCACCCCATGCCTCTGTAAATTTAGGATCTATCTTTACGGCCTTCAATAAATAAGGTTTTGCTTTGGGGCTTTCCGCGCTCGCATAACTCTTTCCAATTGCGTACGGAACGATTGCCGATTTTGGAAACTTAGCCATCCATACATCATACTGTGCGGCAACTTCCGGGCTCTCTATCCCGGCAGCCTTGATATAAGCTTGATGGAAATTAAGGCTATCAGGGTTTGCCTCCACCTTTGTCTGCAATTTCTTTATCTCTTCAGGCGTGGCTTGTATTGTTTTTCTCGCTTTTGCCGGAGTTACAGTTTGAGCCCAGGCTGGCTGATTGAGCCAGATTATAAGAAAAGAGATTACGTAAACTGAATATTTCAAAGTGGTTTTCATCTTGTTGTAATTAATATACTTGATTTACTATTTGAATGATACTTAAGCCTGTGAACCTAACAGAAGGTCTATCATTAGTTTTAAATCATCCTCGTTATCATCGCTTATCCTAAAATTTGAAAATATAAGACGTCCGTTCTGGTCTATCAGGAAATTCATCGGAGCCGCGCCTTTATTATCCAGGTTACCTTTCACCCTCCTGTCAAAGTCCTCGAGCGGGGTAAAGCTATAACCACTCTGTTTCATAAACGGAAGTACATATTCATTTTGGGTAGATACAATATTGATACCTACATACTCAAATGGTTTGTTTTTGTATTGCTTCACCACATTTTCAAAATGCGGAAATTCTCCGCGGCATGGCCCGCAGCCAGGGAACCAATAAGTTAGCAAAACTACCTTTCCTTTATAATCGGCCAAAGAGGTACTACCTTCGGTAAAATACTTTTTTAATGCAAATGGAGTGGCCGGTGCGGCACCAGCATCCATGTTTTTTAAAATATCACCCTTAACCTGAGCGCTGCTCTCACCCATCTTTGCACCATAAGCATATAAGGCTTTTTGGAAGGAAAGGGTTGGCGCTTTTACAAACGCGATCATCACGCTATCATAAGCGGCTTTAGCATTACCGGTACCGTCAATAGCCTGGGCTTTAAGTAATACCATATTCTTTTTAAAGCTATCATATTTAGTAAGTTTAATCTTATTAAGTATGGCTAAGGCTTCATCTGACTTGTTTTGTGCCATCAGCTTTTTTACGTCAGTAATCGCTTGGGCTTTTGTACCCTGGTTCGCCCACATTTTTGCGTCCTTCTCCTTTACATTCTTTTCCATATCTGTAGCAAAGGCTACGGCTTTTTCCGGATCGGTGCGCAATAAAACGCTGTAGTAACCCTCCATGCCGGATGCCGACCAATTAAATTTTGCCGGTGAATAGCTGGTCCGCAGCAAATCATAATACTTTATTTTATCCTGATCGCTGGTTGAGCGTGTGGCAAGCCAGTAAAGTCCCTGAGCTCCCCGCTCGCTATTGGGGAATCTTTTGGCAAGAGCGAGGATCATCTCTGTATGCTTTATTTTATCGGTACGGAATACATCTGCGTCTGCATAATAAAACGCGTAGTCCGCATTTTCAGGATCGGCGGCTACAGCTTTGGCCAAATAATCAAGGCCTGCTCTAAATTCGCCCCAGCGCTGGGCATCTTCCCATAAGCCAAACCAGGCTTCGGCATACTTAGGGTTTATCTCCAATGCTTTTAGCAGATACGGTTTGGCTTTGGGACTTTCCATACCTAAATAAGCCTTACCTAAAGCATAGGGAACGATGGCAGATTTGGGATATTTTTTCATCCATACAGTGTATTGTGGCACCAATTCAGGATTTTCAACCGGTTTCGGGTATTCCTGTAGCCCCATTGCTTTTATATAAGCCATGTGTTTATTCAAGCTATCCGGATTGGCTTCAACGGCCATTTTTAATTTTTCAAGTTCGGCTTTATCAGTTATGATAACCGGCTTCGCGCTTTGCGCAAAAACTTGAGTTAGCTGAACGCTGATCAACACGGCGATTAACGCCGTGTTGAATATTTTTACTTTAATTGACATCCTATTTAAATTATGTTAATAAATGGAATTAATACTTATTTTGTTCGATCTGTCCCTGGCTTGCGCTTATTTCCACAGCATTAATCGGCACCATATACCGGGTACTTTTTAAAGGCAATGTATAGGTTTGGGTTGAGGTTAAATCAACTGTACCCACACCCATCTTAAAAAAAGTATGAGTTACAACTACATCGTCACTCGGGTCATCGTTTACACTAAAACGACGGATATCCCACCAGCGGAACGAAAACGGTAGTTCTCTTCTGCGTTCTTGTAAAACTTGAGTTAAGGCGGTCGCTTTATCTATAGCGGTTAACGCCACATAAGTTTTTAGGCGTTTTGCTCTAAGCAGGTTTACGGTTGTCATCGCGGTTGCAAAATCGCCCA
>JAUCSE010000045.1 GCA_030445275.1 Mucilaginibacter sp. | reverse complement strand
GCTCATCATCGTTGGACGATCGATGTTTTTAAAATCTTTGAATTCCTGGAAAGAATCAATTAAATTAATATTGCTCATTTTCTTACTTAAATGATATTAAAACTTTTGTTTCTGTTATTTGATCAATGGGGATAACGCTTTCAACAGTCGCAGCTTTTTTCCCTTTTTCCTTTATTTTTTCTTCAATAATAACAGCATCTTCTGTGATGGCTGTTAACGTTCCTTCTCTTTTAGCTCCGTCGGCCATTTTAATGGCTAAGTTACGCCCTATGTTTTTGGCATATTGCCTTGGCGATGATAGCGGAAAATCAATTCCCGGCGATGATACTTCCAGGTTATAAGCGGTTTCAATCACATTTTCTTCTTCTAAATGAAAGCCAACATGCCTGCTTACCTGTACACAATCATCAATACCCAGTCCGTTATCCCCATCAATAAGAACGATAAGCTTGCCGTTTGAGTGCATTTTAACGTCCACTAAAAACAAATTCGGCTTATCGGCTATCTTTTCCTCAACCAGCTCTTTTACTCTCTTTTCAATATTCATTACCCTTCGGTGTTTTTGATTGATAATTTGATTGATAAAATAAAAGAGGGGACTAATCGCCCCCTCTTTTTTTTAATTAGGTGCAAATATACATAATTATATTTGATTTTCAAGCGATTCACGACAGAATATTACTTAAATACTAAATCAGAATAGTGTAAACTTCCCGGCCTGTTATGCCCCGTAATAAAATCAGTTGCCTTATTACCGGTATCAAATTTATAGTACCGTACAAAGTAAGTCTGGTTAGCTGTAAACGGAGTATCAGGTGTAAAAATAACAGCGCCATCCTTAACCTGATACGCCCCCGGCTGCATCGGCTGATAGCTTTTCAGATCCGTATCGGCAGGCATCCGGTAAACCGGTACAAGACTTTGCCAGGCACCACCAGCGGAGTCACGACTAATTTCCTGAATCACGGCATTATCCAAACCACTGATCTTTACCGCATGCCTATCATTAACCAAACTAACATGAATTACGGGAGCATCGGACTTACTGCTACAGCCCGTACAGGAAAAAATTAAAAACAGCCATATTTTTTTCATATTTACTTGGGTGATATTACAAATTTAATAGAACTTGAGCCACACAATGAAAAACTTCAAACTTAAAGCGGATGAAATTTTAAGGCTTATTCCACCAATGGGCGGATGTATGGCTACTGACAAGATCACTGTTGATGGGCTAAAAGTAATATACATGTATCGGGAAGAATCAGGTTTTGATAAAGATAGCGGCTGGCGTTTCTTTTCAGGAACCGAGGATCAAAACTATGTTGATGATCCTAATAATTCCATGATCTATGATGTAAACACAATTGCAAATTACGATAAATCAATTATTCCGTATTTAAATCTTCCTACCGGAGTTGAGTTGGAAAGAATAGACGGAACCGATGAATTTCAAATTATTCCAGGTTAAACCTACCTCCGTTGCCTGTGTCCTCACGGACAACTATGCTCCCACCTGTAGGGATACGAGTAAGAGGAGGCAACATTTGCCATTCTTAAAACGTATAAAACTCAGTTTAAAATTCAAACCTAACCTTATAATATGAAAAAATTATTCCCTGCTTTTATGCTTTGCCTGCTTTTATTTTCCTGCAGGAAAGATAAATATCCGGCCACAAGTATTTCAATTGTTGGTACCTGGACGGTAACCAGTTCTACGATGTCTTATTATGATAAAAATGATAAACTTATCGGATCTGAGGATACAGGTGAAGACAAAGTAACCTTTAATAGTAACGGATCTGTAACAGGGCCTTCTGTTGATGATGATGAAACTACTACTTATGCAGTCAACAGCTCAAACGGTAAAAAGTACCTGAAGATCACTACTGATGACAGACATGGCAACGTTAATTCAATAACATATGAGATTATAATCTTAACTGATCATAACCTGGAGTTTAAGTCTGATAATTTGTATGATGGCGTGCCGGATACGTATAATGATGTATTCTATACCAAAGTTATAATTGATCTTAAAGCCAGCAGGTAAAAACCTCTTTTGCTATGAACTTTCGCCCATCACAGAAGAACGAAAGTTCATTAGTCTTTTTCTATTGCTGCTACTTACTTTTTCAGCGTCTGTTCAAACAGTTTATAAATACGTTTATACTCATCCGTCCAGCTGCTTGGTTGTTCAAAGCCATGATCTTCTACCGGGTATGAGGCCAGTTCCCAGTTCTCCTTATGTAACTCAATTAGTTTTTGGGTGAGACGGATAATATCCTGGTAATTCACATTCTGATCAATCATGCCATGCAGCATCAGCAGGTTGCCTTTTAAGCCATTGGCAAAATATATGGGTGAACTTTTGCGGTAAGCATTTTCATCAGTAAAAGGCTCATTTAAAATATTGGAAGTATACTCATGGTTATAATGTGCCCAGTCGGTCACCGAACGAATAGCGCCGCCAGCTGCAAAAACATCAGCCTCGGTAAACATAGCCATCAGCGTGATAAAGCCCCCGTATGATCCGCCATATAAACCTATGTGTTTAGGGTTAACGCCGTACTTTTCAACCAGGTATTTTGCACCGTCAACCTGATCGGTCAAATCCTTGCCACCCATATGGCGGTATATCCCGGTGCGCCAGTCACGGCCGTAGCCTGCACTCGCGGTATAATCAATATCAAGCACGGTATAACCATTATCAGCCAGCATATTATTAAACATAAACTCGCGGAAATAATAGCTCCAGGAATAGGTTACGTTTTGCAGATACCCCGCGCCATGCACAAAAATAACAGCAGGCTTGGCCGGATCGGCTTTTTTAGGCAGATACTGGCGTGCGTAAACATCATTGCCATAACGGTTTTTAAACGTGATGATCTCCGGATCGCGCCAAGGGTATGATTCAAATTCGGCACTAACTGAATTGGTTACCCGCTCGGCTTTTGCACCCGGCTTATTGGGCTGCACATATAATTCCCAGGGTTTATTTGAATAAGAATAACGGATAGCCAGCCATTTTTCATCAGGCGAAAGCGTTACATTGTTACCGCCTTTCATGCCGGTTATTTTAACCGGTTTGCCACCACTTACCGGTACGCTATAAAAATGCGTAACGCCTGGGTGCTCTATATTCGCGGTAAAGTAAAATGTCCTTTTATCGTTTGATAATTGCAGGGTTTGCACCTCCCACTTGCCACTGGTCAATTGTTTTTTTGTATCGCTAACCACATCAACCAAATAAATGTGCGAATACCCGCTGGCTTCGCTCTGGAAGTAAAAATGGGTGTCATCAGTAAATCCGGCATTACCCGCCTGCGAATCCTCAATACCGGGACCACCGATCCAGGCTTCATCACGCTGGCGATCAAGCAGGGTAAGCTTACCGGTTACCGGCTCAAGGCGCATGATCCACCGGTCCTTATTATCCTGTGCATTGATAATTACAACCGCATTTTTGCTGTCGGCACTCCAAAACAGGCCTTCGATAGTTACCTTTCTGTCGGCATTCAGTTTTTTTCGTTCTTCCAGCTCTTTGGGGTAATCCTTAACATAATCGGGCAGATCTTTTATACCAGGAATATCGCTCGTGATAACAGGATAAACTAACTGGCGGCGGGTATCAAAAATAAATGTTTCGGAAGTGGACGATGGCCTGCCTGCTTTAGAGCGGTTTGGGATATCCTCTGTAAACCCCGATGAGGTTACATAATTGGGCACTATGGCTTCCTTTACGCCACTGGCCGCTTTAGTTAATCTATAAGTGATGTATTTATTATCAGGACTTATCTTAACCGAGTTTACCCGGTCATCGCCAGTAACCAGTTCTCTTATTTTTTGAGGCTCTAAAGCCGCGTCATTAGCCGAATCAAGCTTATCTTCTTTTGCTTCTTTTTTGATGATATCAAACAGTTCTAACTGTTGCTTTTTGAGCCATAACTCCTGATCGTTAAGCTTTTCATATCCACTCTTATCCTTCGCTGAACGTACAAAATTGGTTAGCTGTACCAACTGCCCCCCGTTAAGTTTAAGGGAGTACAGGTTATTGCCCTGCTTAAATATAATCTTACTTTCATCGCCACTAAAAACCGGGGTACTCTCCTGCTGTTCGGTGCTGGTTAGCTGGGTAATTTTACCTGTTTTGATATCCTCCAGAAACAGGTCGCCATTTTTTTCGTAAACTTTTTGGGTGTGATTTTTATTCCAGTTACCCCCCGGAGCTGTTAGCGCGCGCTGCTCGGCAAGACTTACTTTTTGTGGCTTGGTACTGACAGGTGTAATTGCATACCATTCGTCGAGATCCGTTTTGTCGGGGTTCCATTTAAAATAGATCTTTTTGCTATCATCACTCCAGCGAATATTGGATGGTGATACCCCTATCCATTTAGGGTCGCGCATGATCTTTTCGATGGTAAGGGTGTCAAGCTTTTGAGCAAATACACCCGTAGTATTGATGAGTAATAATAAAGTAAGTAGTTTTTTCATATATCTGTAAGCAGCAAAACGCCGGTAAAACACACGCAATTTAACAGTTTCAATAATGATTGTTATTTTTAGATATTTTATTGTTACAAAATGGAATTACGCGGAACAGGATTTGTTTTAAGAAGTTGGCAAGAAGGTGACGAGGAATCACTGCAGAAATATGCAGACAATCCCAATATAACCCCTTTTTTAATGGACAGGTTCCCATATCCCTATACCATGCAAGATGCGATTAGTTGGGTCGCTTTTATGCAACAGCAGCAGCAGCTTACCAACTTTGCCATTATAGTTGACGGCCAGGCTTGTGGGGGTATAGCCATTACTTTAATGAATGATGTGAACCGTAAAACAGCCGAAATAGGCTACTGGCTTGGCGAACCTTACTGGAACCAGGGCATAATAACAGAAGCAGTAAGAATATTAACCGATTATGCATTTAAGAATTTAGACATCATTCGTTTGCAAGCAGGCGTATTCGGCAAAAACAGCCCTTCTATGCGGGTACTGGAAAAGGCCGGATATGTTAAAGAAGGTATTATGCGCAACGCGGTTATTAAAAACGGCGAAGTGATGGATAAGCACATGTATGCCATTTTAAAATCGGAATAGGCAGGGGAATGTTCCGTGTTCCGTTGTTCCAGTGTCCCCAAAAACCGAACAAAAGTGGAACAAAAGTGGAACAAAAGTGGAACGTTGACACTGTGTGTCAACGTTCCACTCAACCATCACGTCATTGCGAGGAGGAACGACGTGGCAATCCCCGATGTACAGGGCCGGTCTGTAAGTCGGGGATTACCACGCTACGCTCGCAATGACGCATTTTATTAAACGAAGCCTAAGAGAAATAACCTGTATTTCAATTCACCATCCTGCCTGAAACACCCACCGTGCGGGCAAATGGATTTAAGAACTTGTTGGCTAAAACCGCAAATTCACGGCGGGTAACCGATCGGTTCATATCAAAATCAGAAGTAAATTTATATTGCGTTTTCCAGGCTTTTTGCATACTGATCTGCACAGTTTTGGGATCAGTTAAGGTGATCTCACTGATGAGTGACAGCAGGTTACCCTGCGTAAATTTTTCTGCCGGCTTTTCTTTATTAAACCATAAAAAGGCACGGGCATATATCTCCTTAAAAAAAGGCTCAACCTCGGCAGTGCTCACTACAGAATCGGGCATAAAAAATAATTGCCCGCTGTTTCCTCCTGTTCTTTGTATCCCTTTCAACAAACCGGTTGCCGCTATCTGTTGAATCGACCTCCAGTACGGATCATTTTGTTTTATATCAGCAAACGGCAGCAAATACGCTTTAAAGTCAAGCAATTCGCCCTGAATAACCCTTGCATTCAGCTTTTTGGTGGTGGTTTTAAAGAACGCGCAAAAAGCAGCTGTTGCACCCGCACCTTGCCCTATACTCATTTGAACTGAAGGATACATACTGCTGGCATTTACCAGGTGCGATACCGACATGGCCTTTTCTGTAACTAATAAATTATCCAGATCCTTTAAAACAATAGCCCCCAAGGGGATGCTGTAAGTCATAAAAGGTTGATAATTTGTTTTAGGAGCAGTACCCTCGCCATAATGCTGTCCCGGCGAAGCATCACCCACAGCTATAGCAGTACGGTACAATTTTGATTCGCGGTCATATGGTTTGTACACATCATCCAGCACCATACGCACCAGGCCCCGGCTGCGTCCCGCTTCGCGGATGTAAGGCAGGTAAGGCAGATGGTCAGGTGTTGGATACTCATCGCTGATGGCCAGATTTTTAAAACCCAGCTCCGTTTGCAAATAATATATCAATCCTAAAGTATGCAAACGCGCCTTGGCATAAAAGGCATCACGATTGGCTGGTTTCAGGTCATCAATAGTAGTTGGATATTGGTTACCGCAACCTGCCCATTTAATCATGTATTTATCATTCGGCAGCTTGCCATCGCTCAGCATTTTAGTAATATTTTTACCTTTTAAACAGGCATATTCATTGGCATCGTAACCCTGTGGTTTGGCAATGGTTCTGTCGGCAGCTCTACCAAAATCTTTTACAATGGCTATCCAGGTAATATCCTGTATACGAGGTAAAGCAGTTTGAGGGGCCAATGCCTCGCCGGTATCCTGTGTACTATCAAAACCCGAAACAAATGCCTCGCCGGCTTTTGCAGCCACATCACCAGTTTCGGTACCGTCAATTACCACCTTTGCTTTTACGGTAGTGGTTTTACCATCTATGGTGATACTGACCTGCCAGCCGGTACCATCTTTTTCAATAGCTGTAAACGGTGTATTTAATTTTACGGTGAGATTTTTAACTGTATCCGTTATTTTTTTGAGGATGGCTGCGCCGGTATAAGGCTCAAAACGCAGCGTGGCGTTGTAAGCAGTATCAAATCCGCGTGTTGTTTTGTAATATTCGTGAAGCCGCTTGCGGAACTCGCCCCAAATACCCGATGGCAGATTCCGGTTCCCTTCAACTACACACATGCCTCCAGCTGTCATACTACCACCAAGCCATGGCCCTGGTTCAACCAGCAAGGTTTTTAGTTTGCTGCGCGCACCCTGTATAGCTGCTGCTGTTCCGCTTGCCCCGCCGCCTATAACCAATATGTCGGTTTTAATGGTTTGAGCATGTGTAAATGAACCATTTAAGAGGAACAGTATTAAAAATATCTTTTTAACCATCGGTTTAAGTAAGTAGGTACCAAACGCTAAATTAGGGCAAAAGCTTGTGGTAGTTTTAAATAATGCCTAAATTAATTTTTTTTAACCACCATGACAGACGAACAAATGAAATTCCCGATAGGGAAATTTGCGCCACCAGCATCATACACCAACGAGGATATACGCCAGTGGATAGATGATATCAGTACATTACCCGGTAAGTTAAGGCATGCCATTGCCGGCTTAAATTACCAGGAACTTGACACTCCATACCGCACCGGCGGCTGGACATTAAGACAAGTAATACACCATCTGGCCGATAGCCATATGAACTCTATTACCCGGTTTAAACTGGCCCTGACCGAAAAGAACCCGATTATAAAACCCTATGAAGAAGCCGATTGGGCGCTGTTGCCCGATTATCGTTTACCGGTTGAACCATCATTAAAAATGCTGGAAGGCATACACCAGCACTGGGTGGCTTTGTTTGAAAGTTTTACAGAAAATGAGTGGATGCGCACCTTTGTTCACCCTGCATCGGGCGATACGGTTTCGCTGATCAGGGGCCTTGCCTTATACTCCTGGCATAGCAGGCACCACCTGGCCCATGTTACCGAAACAGTGAAAAAATTTAAGGTGGGGGCAAGCTTAAAGCAGAAAGCTGAAGGCTAAAAGCTTTTGGGAATTCCGCTTAACTGTTGGCTTAATACCTTCCTGATGAAGTTTTGCTTTAAGCTTTCTGCTTTGAGCCTTTCGCTTGAGTTTTGCTTTTCGCTTTAAGCCTTTAGCTTACAAAGCTGCCGGGAAGCTCAGGTAAAATGCGGTGCCGCTGCCTATTGTTGTTTCAAACCATATTTTGCCGTTGGCATTTTCGATGGAGTTTTTAACAAATGCTAGCCCCAACCCTGTTCCCGAACTTTTGGTGGTAAAGTTGGGCTCAAATATTTTTTCGCGCATTTTTTCAGGTATCCCATTGCCATTATCTTTGATGGTCAGCAAAATATTCTTGCTGGTTATCAGGTAATTAATTTCAATTACCCCCTGCCTTTCGGATGGGGTAGCTTCAATGGCATTCTTTAATAAGTTATTAAAGCAGCGTAGTAACTGGTCGCGGTCGGCAGCTATAATAAACGGCGTTTCGGGCGGTTGGTAGGTAATCAATATATTGTCCATTTGTTTAAAAATGGTAACTGCCTGACCCAGCATTTCAAAAATATTGATCTGCTCGATACGGGTATCAGGCATTTTTGCAAAGGCCGAAAACTCTGACGCTATTGACGATAAGCTTTCGATCTGCTCAACAAATGATTTGCTGAAACGCTCAAACTTCTGATCAAACTTAGGATCCTTATCCTTCCATGATTTATCAAGCAGCTGCAAGCCCAGCTTTAATGGTGTAAGCGGATTTTTAATTTCATGGGCCACCTGCTTGGCCATCTCGCGCCAGGCGCTTTCCCGTTCAGACTGGGCCAGCCGGTGGGCACTGTTCTCCAAGGCCGATATCATTTTATTATATTCTTTTATCAGCGCCCCGATCTCGTCATTACGGGCCCACTTAATATGCTCGTTCTTTTTGCCATATATGGTTTTACTCAGGCTTTCCTGTATAAAGTTTAGCGGAGCAGTAATTTGCCGGGCTATAATAACGGCAAACAATCCAATGGCTATAAATACTATAGCATATACGTTAATCATTACATTTAGTAATGAACTAATGCGTTCGCGATAATCAGCTTCGTTTGAAAAATAGGGAAGTTGGATGTAAGCTATTATTTTGTTTGAACTGATGATGGGCGCGTAAGCAGCTTTGTAACTTAATGCCCCTATTTTTTCCTCATTTACAAACTCCGATTTTTGCAGTTTGCTCAAATAAATAAAGGCCTTGGCATTCATCCTTTTGGCAGATAAGCCGTATTCGTAAATTTTAGGTTGAGTGGTTACCAGCGGTACGCCATTGGTATCAAACAAAGTTAAATCGGTTGAGTAATTATTGGCCAGTTCGTTAAAACCAACCTGGCTTTCTTCATTAACATTATAGATGTATTTATTAAAAATACCACTTTCAAATGCCGAAACTATCCGGGTTATTTTATCGCGTATCATTTTATCCTGCTGGGTATGATACTGATTACTGATGGATATAAAGGTGATAAAGCCCACCATAATAAGGGTAACCACTACCGCAAATATCATAGAGAACTGTATACGCGTTCTGTACAATATCCTGTCAAAATTTAATCTGATGCTCCATTTTAGTGAATTATCGGCAATGGTAAATATCCTTATGCGTAACCATAGCCATCTTACCATGATAATAACGGCGCTAAACACCAGCAATACCACAAAAAAGAAGGTGAGCGAGGTTACTCCATAATATAAAGAGTTTTCTTCTTTACTTACAATAATCAGGTTGCGGTTGCTTGGCTTGTATATAAGGTGGTTATAGCTGGTAAAACTATCATACCAGCTGCCAGTATTGTTCCGGGTAATTTTAACCTGATATTTTTTAATATCGCCCTTAAACTCTGTGTTATTCAGGGTATAAACATAATTACCTTTTTGGCTCAGCAATTTATTATCAATATAAAACGCATAAGAATAATCTTTAAAATCATCCTCAGGTTTTATATGCCCGTCAACCAATAATTCAGGAAATGAGCCTGATGGTTGTAAAGGTTTTGATTTTAACTCAATTACTACCGTGCCCAATTGCCTGCCCCCATGTTTAATGGGCAGTATGGCAAAGTAGTTTTGAAACCCAAACGACTCATTTTCCCGGTAAAAGTAATCGGACACTTTAAATGAGCTGTATAGTACCAGATCCTTAAATACATTTAACGAGTAATTATCGTCGGCTATGGGTTGATCTTTATCATTATACTCATGCACTTTAAATTCATATTTTGATAAGTAGCCATCAAAATAAAGTTTCTGAAAACGGGTTTTCAGGAAATCCTTACTATGTACGGTATCTTTTTTAAAATATCCAACAATGGCAGAGTCGGCAACAATCTGGCCTTCAATTTTCTTAAAAATATAGTCGGCCGTTGCATCATCTGGTACCTCCAATTTTTGCACCAGGGCTTCGCGTGTTTCCCTTTCTTTTATATTTTCAAAGTAATTAAGCTTTAAAGCCGAAATAAGCGAACATATTAATATAATGAATAAAAAGGTAACCGCATTAAGCTGCTCCTGGTGATATAAAAAATCATATGCCCTTATAAGTACCAGTATGGCCAATAAAATGTAAAAAAAGGTAAACTCCAGGTACCAGGCCGAAAGTACAGTTGCGCTAATAACACCAAGCACCAGCAAAAACAACTGGTGCGAGCGCGGTATGGAAAGCTTCAGACAAATAAAAAGAACAATTTCATTTACGATATAAAATATCAGAAAGCTAAAGCACAACAACAATACGCCCAGCAAGCTAAAGCCAGACAGGCTAAGCACATTATTTACATTAAAGCTTATTTTTGAATTGATGACAAGGCCATAAAATAAATTCAGAAGCGCTGTAGCGGTTATAATAAGTACTAATATACCCGCTATTACAATAACGTAACTGGCTACTTTGCCCGGTACAGCAGTAAACAGCCTGTATCGTTGCAGATACAAAAAGGTAACAAACCAGAGTAAGCACAATATATTGATACAAAAATCGCCAAGAGAAGGATATACAATGCTTGAGGCATAATATACCGGGTTGAAAATAGCGAGAGTGTAAGCAAAATCAGGCAGGTTGTAATGGAGATTAATATACCTGAACAGTACAATAAACAACGCCAAAAAAACTACCGACAACAGCGCATAATTTTTTGAAGCAACATAACAGCAAATGTTATGCATTAAAACGCATAATGTAATAATGGTTAATATCCAGAAAGCCAGTTCATAGTAAACAAATGCGTGATTAATGCTGTTTGCCTTAAGCTTTATGGAGAATAAATAGTCATTGTTACTACTATGGATCTCATATGTATTCTGATCTGAAAAATCGCCGATGTCTATATTATTATCCTTGATCAGGTCATCGTCAAATGTATTCTGGAGATACTGATTTTCAAACGCGTAGTTAACTTTTATAGGGATAAAAAATATAACCGAAAACTCGCCTTTGTTTTTTCTGATAGCCTCATAATAACCATTAGGCTGTTTAATAAAGGAGTAACCCTCTTTAATATCGGCTAAACTATCCGGGATAACTTTTATACCGCTCCAAAACTTTAAATGATTATTACGGAGTGTAATAAACCATATATGGTTATCAACCGTGTACTCATTAATGCCATTAAGGGCATCCTGCTCATTTTCGGGCAGATATCTGAACCCATTAAAGGTTAACTTATCGTTTAGCAGCCCGTTAACATAAGCCTCCTTTTTGTGCAGATTACGCTCCAAAGTTTGCCCTGTTTTTAACAGGTTATTTACCGGGGTATATGTTTTTTGAACAAAAATAGCCGTCAATAATAAGCCAATACCTATTAAGGTTAGCAACAAGCGTATTTTGCCGGAGGTAGTCAAATTGCCTTATATAAATAATTTGTTAATAACGATAAAAGGCACTTTGCAGTGCCTGTAATAATTATTGTTGTAAAGTAGCGCTATTGGTTTCAATCGCTCTGTCAACCTTTTTTACCAATCCTTGCAGCACATTTCCCGGGCCAACTTCGGTAAATGAGGTAGCACCATCTTCCAGCATGTGTCTTACGGTTTGTGTCCACCTAACCGCACCAGTAAGCTGGGCTATTAAATTTTGCTTGATCAAAGCAGGGTCAATATATGGTTTAGCATCTATATTTTGATATATCGGACAAACCGGTTCATTAATTTCGGTGGCTACTATAGCCGCTTCCAGCTCAACCCTTGCCGACTCCATTAACGGGGAATGGAACGCACCACCCACTTTTAGTTTTAATGCTCTTTTAGCACCTGCGGCCAGCAATTTTTCGCAGGCTTCATCAACACCGGCAATACTGCCTGAAATTACCAGCTGCCCGGGGCAGTTATAATTCGCGGTTACCACCACATCGCTCACCTGCTGGCAAACATCTTCTACAATAAAATCATCCAGGCCCAAAATTGCCGCCATGGTTGATGGCTGTAATTCACATGCTTTTTGCATGGCATTGGCACGTGCAGCCACTAAACGCAACCCGTCATCAAATGATAATGCGCCGGCAGCTACCAATGCCGAAAACTCGCCTAAAGAGTGACCGGCAACCATTTCGGGTTTAAAACTATCGCCTAAAACCGCGGCTAAAATAACCGAGTGTAAAAATATAGCCGGCTGGGTAACGTTGGTTTGAACAAGATCTTCGGCCGTACCGTCAAACATCACATCAGTAATACGGAAACCTAATATATCATTAGCTTTTTCAAATAACTCGTAGGCTTTGTCAGATTGTTCATACAGATCTTTACCCATACCTGGAAACTGGGCACCTTGTCCCGGAAAAATATATGCTTTCATTTATTTAGTTAAATTGGTTGATTGGGTTGATTGAGTTGATTGGTTAAATGAGTTTTAAAACTACTCACCTAATTAACCAAACACCTAATTAACCCAATTTAGCTGATATCAAATTTAAAAATTCCGTGCGTGTTTTTTCCTTTAAAAACTCGCCGGTAAATGCCGATGTGGTAGTTACTGAATTTTGCTTTTGCACTCCACGCATGCTCATGCACAAATGGCGGCATTCAATTACTACACCTACACCAATAGGATTAAGCGTTTCCTGTATACAATCACGTATCTCATTGGTAAGGCGTTCCTGTACCTGCAAACGGCGGGCAAAAACATCAACTATACGCGGTATTTTGCTCAGCCCAACTACATATCCATTAGGGATATAGGCAACATGCGCCTTGCCGAAGAAAGGCAGCATGTGGTGCTCGCACATGGAATACACCTCAATATCTTTAACGATCACCATCTGGCTGTACTCCTCTTTAAACATGGCCGAGTTCATGATTTCCTTAGCATCAAGATCATAGCCATGGGTAAGATATAGCATAGCTTTAGCCATACGTTCAGGGGTTTTTAATAAGCCCTCACGGTTGGGGTTTTCGCCTATTTGTTTTAAAACATCATGATAGTTCGTTGATAAGTTGGTGATCAGTTCAGGGTTGTACCTGTCAACCTTAGTATAACCGTAAACTTCATCGTCGTCGTCGTCGCGGACTGGTGGAATGTGCTCGTTGTTCATTTTATCAAATTATCCGCCAAAATACTCTGCGGAATTGTTTTCGGTTTCATATAGTTTAACCGAGTGTAAAAAAACACCCTCAAAAGCTTCAATGGGGGCTTTAAGCTGGTTAAATATTTCAATACACAATAGTTCGGTCGAGGCCATTTTACCAGCCATAAACTCCACGTCCTTATTGATGTTCTTATGATCAAGCTTTTCAATAACGTACTCGTTAATAATGATCTTCAGCTCTTTCAGGTCCATCAGATAGCCTGTTGCGTGCGTAACTTCGCCTTTAACGGTTACAAACAGGTTGTAATTGTGCCCATGCCAGTTGGGGTTGGCGCATTTGCCAAACACTTCATTATTTTTTTCAGCGCTCCATTCCTCACGGTACATCCGGTGAGCGGCATTAAAATGTTCCTTGCGCGTTATATGTATCATCATAATATTAGTGGGGCAAATATACAAAACAAAAATACGTGAGTTATTTTATCTTAGCAGTCAAAAAAAAGCAATACTTGGCCTCACCCTGCCCTCTCCAAAGGAGAGGGTTTAAAAAAGTAAAATTATAATCCTCTCCTTTGGAGTGAATTATTACATGAGGGCTTCGCCGTTTAGGTGAGGATAGTATCATAAATAAAAAAAAGCAATATGCTTATATTAATAGTTGCAGCCACATCCTTTGAGGTTGAACCTTTGGTAAATACTTTTGGCGATAAAGTTGATGTACTGATAACCGGCGCAGGTATGGTACCAACCGCCTTTGCCCTGGGTCGCCAGTTTAACATGCATAAATACGACCTGGTGATTAACCTGGGGATAGCCGGCAGCTTCAACAGGGAAATTACCCCGGGTTATGTGGTTGAAATAACCGAAGACACCTTTGCCGAAACCGGTGCCGAGGATGATCAGGAATTTATACCCATTACCACACTTGGCTTTGGCGAAAACACTTTTAAACCCACCACCAGTTTGGATCAAGTATGCAATAGTCTTTACCTGGCAAAAGCAAAGGCTATTACCGTAAATACGGTTCATGGCAATGAGGAATCCATTAAAAAAATACAGCGGCGTTTAAACCCCGAGATAGAAACCATGGAAGGTGCCGCTTTTTTTTATGCCTGCCGCCAGTTCAACGCGCCATGTATCCAGATCAGGGCAGTGTCAAATTATGTAGAAAAACGTAACCGCGACAACTGGGACATACAACTTGCCATCAAAAATCTGAATAACTTTGCCATTGAACTGCTTAGCCGGATCATTAATAATTAAGACTTTTGGGAACAAGGATAATGGGAGTAAAGAAAAAATCCTTGCTCTTTATTCCAAAAATCTTTGATCAATAAAAAACTACTACCATGAAACTAACGCTCGGATTTTCGCCCTGCCCTAATGATACTTTTATTTTCGATGCCCTGATACATCATAAAATTGATACCGAAGGCCTGGAGTTTGAGGTTTTTTATGATGATGTGGAAACGCTTAACCAAAAGGCATTTCGCGGCGAACTGGATGTTACCAAACTAAGCTACCATGCCTTTGCCTATATAGCCAATAAATATGTACTGCTTGATGCCGGCAGCGCCTTGGGTTTTGGCGTTGGCCCAATGCTGATATGCAAAGGCAATGAAGACGAACTGCACACGCAACTAAAAACCGGTAACCCGCAACTAAAAATAGGTATCCCTGGTAAATACACCACCGCCAACTTTTTGCTTGGCTATGCCTTCCCAAATGCAACCAATAAGGTGGAACTCGTTTTTTCGGACATTGAGAATGCTGTGCTGGAAGGCCGGGTTGATGTGGGTTTGATCATCCACGAAAACCGTTTCACCTACCAGGATAAAGGCCTTAAAAAGATTATTGATCTGGGCGACTATTGGGAAAAACAAACCGGCTGCGCCATACCGCTGGGCGGCATTGTTGCCAACCGTAATTTACCGGCTGATGTTCAGCATAAATTAAACCGGGTACTGCGTAAGTCGGTGGAGTTTGCCTTTGCCAATCCAAAATCAGGACTGGAGTTTATCCGTTCGCATGCGCAGGAAATGAGCGAAGAGGTGATGTATAAACACATTGATCTGTATGTAAACAAATATTCTGTTGACCTGGGCCATGAAGGCCGAAAAGCCATTAACCTGCTTTTTGATACCGCATTAAAAAACAATACTATACCGCAGATAAAAGAGGAATTGTTTTTGAGCCCCCTAACCCCCTAAAGGGGGAATTTTGCCTGCATATTAAAGCTTTCCAAAAATTAGACAACCCTAACCCGTACGTCATTGCTGTACGAAGACAACCGACCAGAGGGAGCTCATTAATACCAATAAAACAAACACAACATTAATAATCCCCGATAGGCAGAGCCGCTCTGTAAGTAGGGGATTGCCGCTCCGCCAGTCGGCGGATCGCAATGACGCATTTTTTACCACTTACTCCCCTTACTCCTCCTCCCAATTTGTAATCTTCCCATAACAAAATTCTGTAAAACAATTATCTGTTAAATAAAGTTAAATACTTCTTTATGATTGCTTTATCAGCAAAAACAATGGTATTTTGCAGTGATTAATCAAGCCATATCATGAAGCCATTGTTGTATTTGTTAGCGGGTATCGTTTTATCAGGAGCTATAATCTCCTGCAACAATCCATCTAAAAACTCAGGATTAAATACTGTTGGTAAAATCGCCCTTCATGACGATGGCGTTAATATTGCTTATACCGATACTGGTAAAAATGATACCACTTTACTTTTTGTTCATGGCTGGTGTATCAACAAATCATACTGGAGTAGCCAGGCCACTTATTTTGGTAAAAAATACCGGGTAGTAGCTATTGACCTGCCCGGTTTCGGGCAATCAGGCAAGAACCGTAACCAGTGGAACACCATGGCATTTAGCCGGGATGTTGATTCGGTGATTAAACAGTTGGATCTGAAAAAAGTGATCCTGGTAGGTCACTCCATGTCGGGCGATGTGGTATTACAGGCCGCTGTGGATAATCCCAAACAGGTGATTGGCCTGGTGGTAGTTGACATTTTTAAAAATGTTGGGAAGGCCCAGGTGCACACTGCACAAGCAAAAAAAGAAAATGATGCCGCAATTGATTCATTAAAACATCAGTTTAAACAAATAACTTTTGCTTACTTTAACGAGGCCCTTTTTTATAAAACAACTACCGCGGCAGTTAAAAAAAGAGTACTTAACGATGTAGCCCATGTTGATACCGCAATTGCCGCGGCCTGTATGGAAGATAATGGCGATTTTAACGAAATAGCAAAACTGCAGGCAGCCAAAACAAAGCTATATCTCATCAATAGCGATGTAAAACTTACTGATACTACTCATTTAGCAGCTAATAAGATACCATTTAAATTATTATACATCCACGCCACCGGGCATTTCCCGATGATTGAAAAGCCAGAAGAGTTTAATATTCTTTTAGATAGGGCAATTGCGGATATTAAAATGCAGAAAAAATAAAGAGAGATGCATTAATGCATCTCTTTTTATAATACCTCGTTGTCATCCTGAACGAAGTGAAGGATCTATTCATCGCAATGCATATTGTATAATAGATCCTTCACTTCGCTCAGAATGACAAATTAGATTAGAAAATTCCCCGCCAGCTGGCGGGGTTGGGAGAGCTCAATACAACAACTGATCATACGGATATCTTTCTGTATGAATAGTTTTTACTTCTTCATACAACAGATCCCTGAATTCATCAACATTTTCTTTTTTAGTGGCTGATATAAATATAGCCGGACTATTGTTCTTGGCCATCCAGCTGTGTTTAAAGTCATCTAAAGTAAGCGGCTCGGCCTGTTGTTCCAGTTGGTGCTGCTCGGGTTTAAAAGCATCTATCTTGTTAAACACCGTGATCACCTTTTTATCAATGGCACCAATATCCTTCAGGGTTTCGTTAACGGTACGTATCTGATCCTCAAAGTTAGGGTGCGAAATATCAACCACATGGATCAATATATCAGCTTCGCGAACTTCGTCAAGGGTCGACTTAAAGCACTCTACCAAATGATGGGGTAGCTTGCGGATAAATCCAACCGTATCTGACAGCAGGAAGGGCACATTCTCAATCACCACCTTCCGTACCGTGGTATCCAACGTGGCAAACAGTTTATTCTCAGCAAATACGTCCGATTTGGAGATCATGTTCATGATGGTTGATTTACCTACGTTGGTATAACCTACCAATGCGGCGCGCACCATCTGGTTGCGGTTTTTGCGTTGGGTTTCATTCTGCTTATCAATCTGCTTCAGTTTTTCCTTTAACAACGATATTTTATCCAGGATCAAACGTCTGTCCGTTTCAATTTGCGACTCACCCGGACCACGCATACCAATACCACCCTTCTGGCGCTCTAAGTGAGTCCATAAACGGGTAAGGCGTGGCAATAAATATTGCAGCTGGGCCAATTCAACCTGAGTTTTAGCCTGAGCGGTTTGTGCCCGGTTGGCAAAAATATCCAGTATCAGATTATTACGGTCAAGTATTTTCACCTGCAGTTCCCGCTCAATATTACGCAGTTGTGATGGCGACAGTTCATCGTCAAAAACAACCATATCAATTTCTTCCTCAATTACAAAGGCCTTAATATCCTCTAACTTACCTGAACCTACAAAAGTTGCCCTATCGGGTCTTTGCAGTTTTTGGGTAAAGCTTGTTATTGTTGCGCCACCGGCAGTGGCTACCAAAAATTCCAGTTCCTCTAAATACTCCTTCTCCTGCTCATCAGTTACGTGTGGCGTCATCACGCCAACCAAAACAGCTTTTTCCTGCTTCACAGCAGTATCATAAAATTTTTGTTTCATTAATTATGTTTTATCAATCAAAGTGCCAGTTTAAAAAATGGCAGATAATTATGCATCAGTTCCATTTTCTGATGCCAAAATTACAGTAAGCAATATATAAATTAATATCCTTATTTACGGAGCAACGCATCAAATGATTACAGTAGACCGTGAAAAACAGCGCTTATTTTACCGCAACATAACTCGCATACAATCGGCAAATAAAATTGTTTTTTTTATTTTGATATAATCCATTTGCTTATATTATATTCGTATAGTATATGTAAACCTTATCATATGAATAAATTTTTTACCCTCGTAATTTTGGGGTTAGCTACACTTGTTGCAAAAGCCCAAACCCCTGCTCCTATACCCACCACACAGGCATTTGGTAAAGTTGACAAAGCCGACCTGGAACTGCAAGCCTGCGATTTTGAAAAAGATGCCAACGCCGAAATACTTTTTGACAAAGGCGAGGTTTACTTTGATCAAAACTATAACATTGTGACCGACAGGCACACGCGCATCAAAATATTTAATGATAATGGTAAATCTGAGGCCAACATCCGCATTGAATATTATAGCGCCAACCGGGCCCAATACATTACAGGACTACAGGTACAAACCATTAACCAAACCAATGGAGCTATTGAGATAGTAAAGGTTGATAAAAAACAGATATTTACAGAGGCTATTGATAAGTACCGCTCGGCCCTGGTATTTTCGTTCCCCAATGTAAAACCAGGCTCCATTATTGAATACAAATATCATTTAACGGCTGCAAGCGTAGGCGATTTTCCCGACTGGTATTTCCAGAGCGATCTGCCAACCCGTTACAGCGAACTAAGCACTAATGTGCCCGATGTGCTATTTTACAAACAGCTGGTAAACGTTCACTATCCATACGTTGTTGATAAAACCAATTCATCCAATGCCCATATCCAGGCACTGGCTAACATCCCCTCATTAAAAGACGAGCCTTATATGGGTGCACGTACTGATAATTCTGAGCGCATATTGTTCCAGTTATTGAGCATAAAACCAACAAACGGATTTGTACAGACTTTTCAGGATTCCTGGAAAAAAGTTGGCGAGAGCAAGGCTGATGACGAGGATTTTGGAGGTCAGATAAACCGTAAACTTAGCGGCGAAGAAGCAATCATCAGTAAGGCCAAAAGCCTGAAAGCCGATGATGAAAAGATCGCCTACTTATTTAATGAGGTTAAAAATGCCATGAAGTGGGACGATAGTTATGCCCGTTACACTAATGATGGCACCGTAAAAGCCTGGGAAAAAAAGACAGGCAACTCAACCGAAATTAACCTCATATTGACCCATCTGCTCAAAAAGTCGGGGGTTAAGGTATATCCCATGCTGGTAAGCACCCGCAAACACGGCCGCGTTAACCCGGCTTATCCAAGCTTTTACCAGTTTAATAGCACGGTAGCCTATATCCCGGTTGATAGTAATAAGTATTATGTACTTGATGCTACCAGCAAATACAATATTTACAACCAGGTACCTAATAATTTTTTGAACTCCCTTGGATTGTATATTAATAAAGATGATGCGGCTTATGACCTTGTTTTTTTGCAGGACAAAGACCCTGTAAGGCAGGTGGTACTCATCAATGCCGAAATAAAACCTGAGGGCAAAATGAGTGGATCGGCCGATATCAGCAGCTTTGTATATAACAAAGTAAATTGCGTTAAGAAATATAAAACCGACGGCGAAAAAAAATATATCGACTTTTTACGTGATGATAATAATAACCTGAAAATAGCATCGGTTAAGTTTGAAAACATGGATGTTGATACCCTGCCACTAAGACAAACGTTGGATTTTAACCTTGAACTTACCGGGGCAGACGATAATTACATTTACTTTAACTCCAATTTATTTACCGCTCTTAAAACAAACCCCTTTTTAAGTGAGAACCGTGTTACAGATATTGATTTTGGCTATCGTGATAATTATGCAATAACCGGTATTTTTAAGCTTCCGGCAGGTTATAAAGTTGATGCTATGCCCAAAAACATCAGCATGATGATTCCCGATAAAAGCGTTGTTTTTAAACGCATTGTTGTTGAACAGGACGGCTCAATCATGATCAGGCTAAGTGTTGATTTCAAACAGTCAATGTATTTTAAAGAGAACTATCCTGAGTTTCATGAATTTTGCAAAAAAATGTATGAAATGCTAAACGAACAGGTTGTATTAAAAAAATCATGATACCCCATGCTTACTAAAACTTATACCAGGCTGCTGTTTACTATAGTAGTACTTTGTGCGCTATATCATCAAAGCTACGCTCAGGACAAAAGCATCCCCAAGGATCTTTATATAGCCTCAACTATTCCTGATTCATTGAAGCAGGATGCGAATGCCGTAGTGCGATATTCATCAGATGAGTTAACGGTAAAAGGGCCGGGTCGCGTAATTCATAAACACCACAGTATTGTTACTGTTTTAAATGAAAAAGGTGATAAGGCCGCATTATTGGTTTTATATTATGATAAAAAATTCAACAGCATAAATGATGTTCAAATGCTGGTTTATAATGCAGCAGGGATACTGGTTAAAAAATATCACAAGAGCGATTTTTATGATCGCTCAGCTGTCGACGGCATATCTATCATAACTGATGATCGCGTATTGGCTATGGAGCACACCGTTGCCAGTTATCCATCCACTATCGAAATCAGTTATGAGCTCGGGAAGAACAGCTATCTTGATCTCGGCGAATGGGATATCCAACAGCCGGAATGGTCTGTTCAAAATGCGGAGTACAAGGTTTTGACCAACCCTGCCGTAGGCTTCAGGTATATGAACAAAAACACCAGGGTCAAGCCCGAAAAAAGCACAGAGGGTGAATTTGCGAAATATACCTGGCATGTAAACAACTTGAAAGCCATTAAACCCGAAGATGACGCTATGGAATGGCGGGTTTTCCCTAAAGTGCTGTTTGCTTCAGATGCATTTCAATACGGAGGGCTACCCGGCGATATAAGTACATGGCAGGGCTATGGCAAGTGGATACAATCTTTAAATGCCGATGTATGCACACTTAGTCCGGAAAGGACTGAGGAGATCAAAAAAATGACCGCCGATATCAAAACTGATAAAGAAAAAGCTAAGTTTTTGTATGAGTATATGCAGAAAAACACCAGGTATGTAAGCATTCAGTTAGGTATTGGAGGTTTAAAGCCTTTCCCAGCCACATTTGTTGATCAAAAAAAATATGGCGATTGTAAAGCGCTATCTAATTATATGTATGCATTACTTAAAGCTGTAAACATACCTTCATACTATACCATCATAAACGCTGGCGCAAACGCTGAACCTGCTGATCCGTCGTTTCCGAACGATCCTTTTAATCATATCATATTATGTGTGCCCTTTAAAAGTGATACCACCTGGCTTGAATGTACAAACAGCAACCAGCCGTTTGGGAAACTGGGATCGTTTACCGAAAATAGATATGGTTTGCTGATTACAGAAGATGGTGGCAAACTGGTAAAAACACCGGGAAGCATTGATGTGGACAACCAATTCAACAGTGAGGCCCATATCGTATTAGATGCTGATGGTGGCGCCAAAGCACATTTAAAAATATTAAGCACCGGCGATTACCGGGATACCTATATTGGCATAGCTACTTTGAAAACCGACGAGCAAAAACAACGGGTAATCAGAATGCTGAACATGAGGCAGCCATCTGTATTTGATTTTAAACCAGCAACCGATAATGACGGGGTAAAAGAGGTGGATATTGACCTGGAATATGATAAGTTTTGCGATATAGCATCGGGCGATAAGCAGTTTTACCGGCCACGGGTATTTGATCTGTGGCAGATGACCCTACCGATACTGGAAAAAAGAAAAAGCGATTTTTATTTCGATGTTCCCATGCTAAAAACATGCGTTACCACTATTGATCTGCCCACGGGTTTTGAGGTAGAAACCTTACCAACAGATCAGAGCCTCAAATTCAGCTATGGCACATACGAGGTGAAGTACAAATATGACGCAACCAAAAACCAGGTAATAAGTACCACTAAATTTAATTTAACCCAACAGGTAATACCAGCCGCCAAATACACCGAAATGCAAGTATATATGGATGCTGTTGCCAAAGCACAAAATAAAAAACTGGTGATACATCGCAAAGCGTAAATTTGTCCCTGATGATATTCAGGCTTGATAAACGTTTAGTATTTCCCGAGCCCGGACTGGCCGAACCAGACGGGCTTTTAGCTGTAGGAGGCGATCTATCCACCAAACGCTTATTGCTGGCTTACCAAAACGGCATCTTCCCCTGGTATAGTGATGATATGCCTATCCTGTGGTACTCGCCACATGAACGTTTTGTATTATATCCGCATGAGTTAAAGATATCTAAATCAATGCGACAGGTATTACGTTCCGGTAAATTCACCATCACTACCGATACCTGTTTTAATGAGGTGATCACAGCCTGCTCCACAGCCCCGCGCGAGGGCCAGGACGGCACCTGGATAACTGATGATATGAAGGCAGCCTACAATAAACTACATGCCGAAGGGCATGCCCATTCTGTTGAAATATGGGAGCGGCAGGAACTGGTTGGCGGTATTTATGGCGTACAAGTTGGTCACATTTTTTGCGGCGAAAGCATGTTTAGCCGCGTAAGCAACGCCTCCAAGACCGCCCTGATATATTTATGCCAAACCGGGCTTTATCAGCTGATAGATTGCCAACTACATACCAACCACCTGGAATCAATGGGGGCCCGGATGATAAGCCGCGAGCAATATATAGCCGCCCTGCAAAATAGCTTGGTTTGATGGAATTAAATACATCATTTACCCAAAGCATAAGCTTTCTGCTTTACGCCTTCGGCTTTTAGCTTCTATATAACTAACTTTGAACTGTGCAGCAAGAAAACACTAAAGAACGTATTATTTTAGGCATAGACCCCGGTACGGCGGTTATGGGTTATGGCCTGGTAAAAGAAACCGGACCAAAAATTGAACTAATTGCCCTCGGCGTGGTGAAGATGGATAAGATGGACGATCATATGCTGAAACTGCAACGCATATTTGAAAAAACCGTCGCCTTGATTGATAATTATCACCCGGATTGCCTGGCTATTGAGGCCCCCTTTTACGGCAAAAATATACAGGTAATGCTTAAGCTAGGCAGAGCCCAGGGTGTGGCTATGGCCGCAGCACTATCGCGTAATGTAGAGATCACCGAGTATGCTCCCCGTAAAATAAAACAATCCATAACCGGTAATGGCAATGCGACTAAAGAACAGGTCGCCGCCATGCTGCAAAACCTGCTAAGCTTTAAGGAAACCCCTGATTTTTTAGATGCTACCGATGGATTAGCAGTTGCAGTTTGCCACTCTTTTCAGCGTACAACTACCGGCAGCAAAACAGGCAGTAAAAAATCATACTCAGGCTGGGATACCTTTGCAAAGGATAACGCGAAGCGGATTGTGAAGTAAATAAAAAACTCGTCATTGCTGTAAGCGTAGCGTGGCAATCCCTAACTATACAGAGTAAACCTACAAAGCCCCTCTACTAATCGGGGATTGCTTCGTACCTCGCAATGACGCGTGGAGGGAACATCATCTGCACATTTAAAATTTGCATATCTGTATATCTATCTAAACGCTGCCTTGATCTTATCTTTTGTGGCAATCAGCTCTTCATTGGTAAAGCTTAGTTTAGGGCGGGAAAAATTAAGATCGTTAACCTCGTTCAGGGGGATCAGGTGGATGTGTGCATGGGGTACTTCTAAACCAATTACCGCCACACCAACCTTTTTACAGGGGATGGCTTTTTTTATAGCAGTTGCCACAATTTTAGCAAATATCTGCAGTCCAGCATACGTTTCATCGTCAAGGTCAAATATATAATCAACCTCTTTTTTTGGTATTACCAGCACATGCCCTTCGGCCAGCGGACTGATATCCAGAAAAGCCAAAAACTCATTACTTTCAGCTACCACATGTGCGGGTATCTCCCCTGCTATTATTTTCGAAAAAATGGTCATTTTATTTCCAGTTGAGTTGGTGAGTGGTTGATTGAGTTGGATTAAGTTGTCTGAACTTGGATTTTTCGTTTGTACTTTGTTTTCAATGGTACTCAAGAGAGCTTCGCCGTTTATAGGATTAAGGGATTAACAGGAAAACTTGAATAAAAAATCCTATAAATCCCTTAATCGTGTGAATCAAGGTTCAGACAAAAAATAAACTTATCTGCTTATTTCCAGTATTTCAAATTCAATTTTGCCGGCGGGTACGGTAATTTCGGTTGTTTCACCAACCTTTTTACCCAATAAGCCTTTTGCAATAGGCGATGCTACTGATATTTTACCTGCTTTCATATCAGCTTCGCTTTCTGATACCAATTGATAGCTCATCGTGGCCCCGTTTTTAAGGTTCTTTATGGTAACTATAGATAAGGCCAGCACTTTTGATACATCAAGCTTTGACTCATCAAGCAAGCGGGCATTGGCCAGTGTTTCCTGCATCTGCGATATTTTAGCCTCGTGCAAACCCTGGGCCTCTTTAGCTGCATCATATTCTGCATTTTCAGATAGGTCACCTTTATCCCGGGCCTCGGCTATCGCTTTTGATATGTCCGAACGACCGGTAGTTTTTAACCGTTGTAATTCTTCTTTTAATTTTTCTAAACCCTCTTTGGTAAAGTATGATACCTCTGCCATAACACTTAAATTATTTAATGTTTATTCTAATTTAGTCATCCAAAAAAAACCGCCCCCCTTTTTTTAAGAAGGACGCAATGACCTATAAAAACAAACAAGACTATGTAGGCATGGCCCATATAGTCTTGCTTTTGTATTAAACGAAGATAAGTTATTTAAATTTTAATATCCAAATTTTTTTAATGTGCAGGTGTGCAGAATTCAAATGTGCAGATGATTAACAATACCCTTTTGCAGTTCTTTTGCATCTGCACATTTGAAATTTGCACATTATTTCGCATCAACCAATTTCTCCGCCATCACTTCGCTCAACTTACGGTACGAGTCAAATGTCCAGCCGGCAACGTGGGGGCTTAGTATTACTTTGCCGTTTCGGCGCAGTTCATCAAACCATGCCTGCTCGGCCAGGGCGGGGAATTTTTCTATCTCCAACACATCTAACCCGGCACCTAAAACTTTACCTTGTTTTATGGCGTTCAGTACTGCACTGGTTTTAACCGCTTTACCACGGGCAGTATTTATTAAAAATATAGGCTTTTTAAAGTGAAACAGGTATTCGTCATCAACCAGGCCCTTTGTTTCGGGTGTTAGAGGTATATGCAGGCTCAGCACATCGCTGTGCTTCACAATATCTTCCATGCTTACTTCGCGGGCATATCTGTCGCTAAAGCCAGTTTTATATTTATCATAAGCGATAACATCAACCTGGAAACCCGATAGCTTACGGGCAAAACTGCTTCCCATATGACCGTACCCAATAATGCCTACCGTTTTACCTTTAAGCTCATAACCACGGTTTGCCTCGCGCAGCCAGCTGCCACCGCGTATTTCGGCATCCCCTTTATTTAAATTATTCATTAATGACAGCAGTAACCCGATGGCATGTTCACCCACCGCATCTGAATTACCTTCGGGAGCATTGATAAGTTCGATACCTTTTTCGGCAGCATAGGCCTCATCAATATTATCCATGCCTGCGCCGGCTCGGGCCACAAAACGCAGGTTTGTACCCGTGTCTATTACCTGTTTATCAACCTTAAATTTTGAGCGGATAACCAAACCGGCATACTCGCCAATTATTTGCATCGCCTCGTCGGCTTTTATAAGGGGTTTGTAATCGCAATGATAACCTTTGGCAGTTGCCATTTCCATAAATATAGGGTGGATATCATCAACAATAAGAATGTTATTTTTCAACTTACTTCCTGTAATTTTATATAAACTGCAAGTTTACAAAATGCTATGGAAACTTATATCAAGGCAATGCCATTACTTAGGTAGATAAAAATCCATAGCTGTCCATTTTGGCAGTTTTTACAAATTGGCACGGGAATAGCACTATACGATAGAGTAGAGAGAGATCCCTGCCTCAATAATTAATAAAATAATGAAGATTATAAAGTTTAAAAAACTACGCTCCGATATAAAACTCCAGGCCGAAAAGCTGGCTAACAGCGGCTTTAAGCAAATATTTGACCGTATTGACCAGCTCAAAATTAAAAAAGGAGTTGATACCATGGGGCTTGATAAATTTATTAACCAATGTGCTTATATGGCTGCCGGTTCGGGCGTTATATCGGGCAGTGGCGGTTTGATTACCCTGGTTGCAGGTATACCCGTTGATTTTATAAACCTGATAACCCAACAGTTTAGGGTTACTATGGCCATTATGTACTATAACAAGGGCAGTTATCACATTGAATTTGAGGATTTCATGGGCCTAATAGCTACCTCCCTTAAAGTAGAGGCCGGCATAGCCATTACCAAAACCATGATGGAAGGCATAGCTGAAAAACTGCTCATGATACTGGGTACCCGAACTGCCGAAAGGCTGGTACCCGTAGTAGGCGCGGTAATTGGCGGCACAGCCAACTACCTGTTCATCAAACGCATGGCCGATTCTATAAAGAAATTACAGCGCGAGCCTGTGGTGATCAAGGTAGGGTAATGCGTAAATAGCTATTCCGTATTTCAAAAAAACGCGTCATTGCGAAGAACGAAGCAATCTCTATGCTGTACAGGGCGAACCAATAATGCCGGATCTGCCTATGTAGAGATTGCTTCGTTCTTCGCAATGACGCTCTTAAATTTTATTATTGAGGGAACTATCTCCCCGCAATTACCTCATTGGTCAATCTCACAAAATCATCCACACTCAGGCGCTCGGCGCGCAGATCGAGTGTGGTATTATCCGTCATTTTTTCTTTGTTGATGAGGGATGATATAGCGTTGCGCAGGGTTTTGCGCCGCTGATTAAAACCAGCTTTTACAATTTGCCAGAATAGTTTTTCGTCGCAATTCAATTCCCTGGCATCATTGCGGGTAAGCCTGATCACTGCCGACAATACTTTAGGCGGTGGATTAAAAACACCAGCTTTCACCGTAAATAAATATTCCACTTTATAGTAAGCCTGCAAAAACACACTCAGTATCCCGTATTCTTTGCTGCCGGGTTTAGCCGCGCAGCGCTCGGCCACCTCTTTCTGAAACATGCCTACCACTTCCACTACTTCCTGCCTGTTATCCAACACTTTAAAAAGTATTTGGGATGATATATTGTACGGGAAATTACCGATTATAGCAAAGGGCCCTTCAAACACACTTTTAAAATCCATCTCCAAAAAATCGGCATTGATCAGGCGTTTGCCCAACTGTGGATACTTTTTTTGCAGGTACTGGTATGATTCCTCGTCAATGTCAATCAGCGAGGTTTCGTACTCTTTTTTCTGTAGTAAAAAATCGGATAGTATGCCCATGCCCGGCCCTACTTCCAGCACATGATGATACCTGTCAGCCGGTTTCAGGCTGTCCACAATTTTAGCGGCAATATTTTTATCAGTAAGAAAATGTTGCCCTAAATGTTTTTTTGCCCTTACTAACGTCATTATTAATCAAATATTTGAGCAAATTAAGGCATATTTGTGCTTTATTCGGGAACTATAAGCTTAAAATCTTTTATTTGCAGTAAAAAAGCCGGGTAAAAGCTGAAAGGTTAAAGGCAAAAGGTAATGCCTGAGCCACAAAGTATTAATAAAACATTCACAGGTTATCGCCAATGAAATCACCTCAAACCCGGTGGAATCATTCAATAATCAGTGTAATCATCAATAAATAAAATGAGCGAAAAAATTAAAGTAGGGATAAGTATTGGGGATGTAAATGGTATTGGATTAGAGATTATTCTTAAAACCCTTGCTGATAGTCATATTTACGAATATTGTACACCAATTGTTTATGGCCATACCAAAGTAGCATCATTTCATCGCCGGGCAACTCAGATCAGCGAACTTAATTTTCATGTGATCAATGATCCGTCGCAGGCGCAGCATAAAAAACCCAACATGATCAATTGCTGGGAAGAGGATGTAAAAATTGAACCCGGTGTGGTTACAGAAACAGGCGGCAAATACGCATTTTTATCATTAGAGCGTGCCACTTTTGATTTAAAAGAAGGTTATATTGATGCCCTGGTAACTGCACCTATCAATAAGGATAATATACAAAGCGAACAATTTAACTTTCCGGGCCATACCGAGTATTTACAGCAACGTGATGGCGCTGCCGAATCGCTCATGTTCCTGGTAAGCGATACCTTACGAGTTGGCGTAGTTACTGGCCATATACCCATTTCCAAGGTTGCAGAAAGCATTACAGGCGAAAAAATATTGGCCAAATTAAAGCTGATGAACCACAGCCTGCAAAATGATTTCTGGATACGCAAACCCAAAATAGCGGTACTGGGCCTAAACCCTCATGCCAGCGATAACGGTCTTATCGGCAGCGAAGAAAAGGAAACCATTATACCGGCCATTGAAGAAGCCCGCAATAATGATATCATGGCTTTTGGCCCATACTCGGCCGATGGTTTTTTTGCAAACGGAACTTATTTACAGTTTGATGCCGTACTGGCTATGTATCACGACCAGGGACTTATCCCTTTTAAACAAATAGCCTTTGAATCGGGGGTTAATTTTACGGCGGGTTTAAACTTTGTACGTACCTCGCCCGATCATGGAACAGCCTATGATATAGCCGGCAAAAACCTGGCTTCAGAAATATCATTCCGCGAGGCATTGTTTACTGCCATACATATTGTGAAGCACCGTCGCGAAACGGTAGAGCTTAATGAAAACCCACTTGTATTTACCAAGCTAAGCCGCGACAGGGACTAAATTTTAACTCTGTAATAATAATGTTTCAATTTAATTAACGTTAAATTAAAACATTTGCGCAGATAATGCATTTACAAGTTTAATGAATGATTTTTTTAGTCGAGTCCGCTCCATTGATGCCTTCCGCGCTGTAACAATGTTTCTGATGATATTTGTGAATGACCTTGACGGCATTCCAAATACCCCGAATTGGCTAAAGCATGCAGGCGAAAACGTTGATGCTTTAGGTTTAGCCGATACTATTTTTCCTGCGTTTTTATTTATTGTAGGTCTTTCTATACCATTTGCATTTCAAAACAGGTTAAAAAGCGGCAATTATAAATTACTATCGCGCATTGTAAGCCGGTCGTTCGCACTCATATTCATTGGCTTTTTTCATGCCAATATGGAAACTTATAATGAGGTAACCTCCGTTTTACCCAAACCCGTTTGGGAAAGCCTGGTAACCTTTAGTTTCTTCTTTATATTTTTAGATTACAGCAAAGAAACCTCCGATCTTAAACGCCGCCTGCTGCAGGGCTTTGGCGTGGTTTTGCTGATAGCCATGTCTGTACTATATAAAACCAGCGATCCGGGGCATACCTGGCTGCATTTTACCTGGTGGGGCATATTAGGGCTCATTGGCTGGTCGTACCTGGTTTGCGCGCTCATTTATTATTATTCAGACGGGCATTTGTGGATACAGGCTACCGCGTGGATATTTTTCATGTTCTTTAATATCGATTTTCACTTTGGGTTCCTTGATTTTTTAAGCGGCTTGCAAAAATATGTATGGATAGCCGGCAATGGTGCCATGCAGGCCTTTACTATGGCCGGGGTGTTTGTTTCGGTACTGTACATGCGCCTTAAAACCAACAATGAACTCAAACTGTTATGGGCAGCCTTGATACTCATAGCCATCATCATGTTTAACATGGGCTTTATTGTACGCTATTTTAGCGGTGGTATTTCAAAGGCCCGCGATACCCCTTCATGGGTGCTCATTTGTACAGGTATAAGCCTTATTATGTATGCCATATTTATTTTTGTGGTTGATTTTAAGCACAAATACAACTGGTTCAAGATCATTGAACCCGCTGGTACCAATACCTTTACCTGCTATATTGTGCCGTTTTTATTTTACCCCATGTATGAAATGAGCAACATTGGTTACCCGGAATATTTAAGCCAGGGCACCGGCGGACTTATTAAGTGCATCATATTTGCCTTTGTAATGGTATGGCTAACGGGTTTGCTTGATAAAATTAATATCAGGTTGAAAATATAGTTTAAAGCTGAAAGCTAAAGGCCTAAAGCATAAAGCCACCATTTGCTTTACGCCATTGGCTTTGTGCTTTAAGCTTTGTAACTTGGCTATATGACCATAAACTTAATTGCTAAGAATAAAATAGCCGATTATATTGAGCAGCACCCCGAGGCGCAAACAACCTTTTTGGCATGGCTTAAGGATTTCCCTTATATGGAGGGGCCAAGCATAGCCCGACGAATTAAAAGATCATCTCCGGGAGAATTATCTCCGGCCAGTTCTCCGTTAAACAATGGCGAATACCAAATAGAATACCACACCAACTATTGGCTTAAAACCACGTATATTACCTGGCTCGGTTCCCGGGATGAACGCGAGGCCTTTTCGCGGGCCGAGTTTGAAAAAGCACGGGCCAAAAACCCGGGCTTAGAGTTTAGAACCAAAGTGACGACCATTAAACTTGTACCTCCGCCGCCTCCCTCACAGATGAGTTCAGGGAGCATATTGATAAGCCTGGATGGTAACTCAACTATTGTTGAAACAAATGAAGAAACGAGGGCACCTGCCGAACAGCTTTATATTGAGAGCGATCAGGATTTTAAAACAAAGGCCGAATACGAAAAAGCCTTAAACAGGGCGATTGCCATTTTTGATGCCCGCCCGGAAACACCTGAATTTGATGAGTTGAATTTACTACTGCCCTTGATAAAACATTATGAAGATAGCAAACTTGTGCTTCCCCAATTAGATATGGCCGACGTTATCAGGCATGAAATAAAAAGTTTCGATATGCTTAAACCGCTTTTAAACCCTGTAATTGGTAATGAAGATGATGTAAACCTGTTTCTGGCAGGCAAAAAACAACTTTCAGAAGAAACACTTAAGGCGGCATGCGGTGTAATTGGGATACGCTTTTAAAACAAACCACACCAAACAGCATAGATATCAAAGCCGAAAGCTAAAGGCCTAAATCACAAAGCAAACAGAAGCTTTAAGCCTTTGGCTTTGTGCCTTAAGCTTCCTATCTTGGCTATATGTACTTCATTACCAAAAATAAAATAGCCGATTATATACATCAACACCCCGAAGCGCAAACCGTTTTTTTAACCTGGCTTAAAGAATTCCCTTACTACATAGGTAAAAATCTGCTTAAGCAAGATAAAAACCTGCCGATGAAGCGAATGCTAAACGGATGGTTTGGTTTAGGCCGAGACGATTATTCAATCCAATATAAATTTAATCCATGGCTTAAAACCGGTTATATGGTGTGGCTGGGAACCCAGGAAGCTAAAATTGAATATGAGCGCGTTGAGATTGAAAAGCTAAGAATCAAACATCCTAACCTCTTTTCAATCCCTGTAACATTCACCCTCCCTACTTCCCGAGGTAGCTCCAAAAAAGAAGTAGAAGGTAAAATTGTTGCTCTTAAAAATGTTCGTTTAGGCAAAGCCCCAGAAATATTCCCGTCTACAATTGAGGGTTATGTAGCCAGCGAGCTGGATCTTAAAACTAAAACCGAACACGAAAACGCCTTGAACAGGGCTATCAGCATATTTGATGCACAGCCGGATACAGCTGAATTTGACGAACTGGCTTTATTACTGCCACTCATCAGGCATTATGAAGCCACCAATATTGAGCTGCCGGGACTCGCTCTTCTGGATGTCATTAAACTTAAGATGGAAATTCTCGGAATGATTCCTTCTCATCTAACATTTATTATTGGCAGTGACGAAGAAGCAAACCTATTTCTGGCAGGCAAAAACACCCTACCCAATAAAACCCTTAAGGCAGTTTGCGATCTACTTTGTATACGTATCCCGCTTAATGATCAAAGCCTGATCAAATAAAACGATAGCTTTCGGGCGGTATACGCCGGCTTAATAAAACATTAAAAATTAAGTGACCATTGCGGTATTTGGTATATATTTGCATGCTGGTTGTTAGAAACCAAATATTTTGAGGTTCAATATTGATGCGTAGCCTTTAATCACCAGCATTTTGCATTTTTAAAAAAACAGTTTTCAATTGTAGTATTTTTCCCTACATTTGCAGGCTAATTGTTGCTCATTGAAATCGCTTAGAAAATATTCGATTCCTTTTACAGGGCTTAAACTTGGGAAACACCAGTTTGAGTTTGTTGTTGACGACGCTTTTTTTGACGAATTTGAATATTCGCTGGTAAAGAAAGCAAATCTGCAATGCCTGGTAGAATTGGACAGACAGGAAACAATGCTGATTCTGAATTTTCAGATCAAAGGCACTGTTGAAGCTACCTGCGATAGGTGTTTGGCACAATATCAGCAACCGCTCGATATAACCGAACAACAGATCGCTAAGTTTAGCGACGAGGTAATTGACGAAGATGATGAGATCATCACCCTCAGTAAAAATGATCACGAGATCAATATTGCTGGGTTAATATATGAATATATAAACGTTGCCATGCCATTTATATCGGTATGCAGCAATGAGGGTAACACCTCATCATGTGATAAAGAAATGCTCGAAAAGTTAAATAACCTTTCGGGAAATGATGAACAAAATGAGCAAACAGACCCACGGTGGGATGTACTCAGGAAAATAAATAAATAACAAATAACAGGATCATGCCACATCCAAAGCGTAAAATATCCAAATCAAGAAGAGATAAGCGTAGAACACACTACAAAGCTGAAGCTCCAACTTTAACTACTTGCCAAACTACTGGTGCTGTACATTTACCGCACAGAGCTTATACTGTTGATGGTAATGTTTACTACAACGGTAAATTACTGATAGAGAAAGCAGCAGTAGCATAAGTTTAATTTTCTTAAAATGAAGATTGGCTTAGATATTATGGGCGGTGATTTTGCTCCCAAAGCAACCGTTTTAGGGGCAATCGAAGCTTATAAGGCTTTGTCTGCCGACCAAAAACTGGTGCTTATTGGCGACAAAGATCTTACTGCTACTATTCTTCAGGAAAACAATGTGAGCCCCGATCATTTCGAGTTTGTGCATACAACCGAGGTGATAGGTATGGGCGAGCACCCTACAAAAGCCATTGTTCAAAAGCCGGATTCAAGTATCTCGGTTGGTTTTCAACTGCTTAAAGAAGGTCAGATACAGGCTTTTGCATCGGCTGGTAACACCGGTGCTATGCTTGTTGGTGCCATGTTTAGTGTAAAAACCATTCCAGGCGTTATACGGCCGGCCATGACCACTATTGTACCCAAACTTAAAGGAGGTTTGGGTATTTTGTTGGATGTAGGTGCCAATGCCGATTGCAAACCTGATGTTTTACTTCAGTTTGGCGTACTTGGCAGCTTGCTTGCGCAATCAGTATATGATATTGATAACCCGCGTGTAGCGCTCATGAACATTGGCGAAGAGGAAGAAAAAGGGAACATTCTTTGCCAGGCTACCTATCCTTTAATGAAAGAAACATCCTTGTTTAACTTTGTAGGCAACGTTGAAGGACGCGACTTGTTTAGTGAAGGCGCTGATGTTTTTGTATGTGATGGTTTTACAGGTAATGTGATATTAAAGCTTGCCGAATCATTTTATGTTATAACACGAAAGAAACAGCTTAAAGACGAGTTTTTCGACAGGTTTAATTATGAGCAATATGGTGGCAGCCCTATACTGGGTGTAAATGCCCCTGTAATTGTAGGTCATGGCATTTCGAGCCCCGAAGCCATTAAAAACATGATCCTTCTATCAAGAAACATGGTTGAGAGCCGCCTGGTTGATAAAATTAAACAAGCTTTTCAGTAAAAAAATAAAAGATGAGTAAAATTCATGCTGCTATTACTGCTGTACATGGTTACGTTCCCGACTATATTTTAACCAACAAGGAGCTTGAAACCCTGGTTGATACAAATGATGAGTGGATAGTGAGCCGCACCGGCATTAAAGAGCGGCGTATATTAAAAGGCGAAGGCCTGGGTACATCTGACATGGCAGTTCCGGCGGTTAACGGGTTATTAAAAAAACGCGGTATAAGTGCTGAAGAAATTGACCTTGTTATTTTTTGCACCACTACACCTGATATGCCCTTCCCGGCAACAGCCAATATTCTGGCCAATAAAATTGGCGCGGTAAATGCCTGGGGATTCGATTTACAAGCTGCTTGTTCAGGCTTTATTTTTGGCCTTACCACAGGAGCCCAGTTTATTGAAAACGGCAAACATAAAAAAGTACTGGTTATTGGAGGCGATAAAATGTCGTCGATAGTTAACTATGAAGATCGTGCCACTTGCATTATTTTTGGCGATGGCTGCGGTGCCGTATTGCTTGAGCCAGATACCGAAGGTAACGGCATTATTGATTCCATACTAAAAAGCGATGGCGCAGGCGCACAATACTTGCATCAAAAAGCCGGAGGCTCTGTAAAACCCGCAAGCCACGCAACTGTAGATGCCCGCGAGCATTTTGCTTACCAGGAAGGTCCTGCGGTATTCAAATTCGCGGTAACCAATATGGCCGATGTAGCGCATGAGGTGATGGAGCGTAACCAACTTACAGCCGATGATGTTGCATGGCTGGTACCACACCAGGCTAACAAACGCATTATTGACGCTACCGCAAGTCGCACCGGCTTAAGCGCCGATAAGGTAATTATAAATATTGAACGCTATGGTAACACTACCAATGGCACCATACCACTATGTTTGTGGGAGTGGGAAAATAAATTTAAAAAAGGCGATAACCTTATTTTAGCTGCTTTTGGCGGCGGGTTTACCTGGGGTTCCGTATATTTAAAATGGGCATATTAAATGTGCATATTTCAGATGGGCAGATATGCAAATCAGAAATATAAAACATCTGTTCATTTTAATATGTTACTTAATTTATAGCTAAATCATTAAAAAACATTTGCACATTTGCAGTCTGCATTTTTGCATATTGCCAGTTTGTACGTTATTATATTTAACACTTAGAAATTAAAAACTTTATCCAAAACCAATCAATCCCCAAGTATGGATATTAAACAAATTCAGGACCTTATTCGCTTCGTTTCAAAATCAGGCGTAAATGAAGTGTCAATTGAGCAAAAAGATTTTAAGATCACTATAAAAACCAACGAGGTACAGCCACAGGTTATTAGCGCTACCATTCCTGCGCAAACTGCACTGGCTGCATTACCGTTGGCACCAGCCGCAGCAGCCGAGCCTATAGCTCCTACCGCGCCAGCAGGTCCGGACACCTCGAAGTATCTTACCATCAAGTCGCCAATGATCGGTACTTTTTATCGCTCGGCAAGCCCTGATAAACCATTGTTTGTAAACGTTGGTGATGAGATAAAAACCGGCTCTGTGGTTTGCATTATCGAAGCCATGAAGCTTTTCAATGAAATTGAATCAGAAATTTCGGGCCGTATAGTTAAAATACTGGTTGATAATGCATCACCGGTTGAGTACGACCAGCCTTTATTTTTAGTAGAACCTATTTAGTAGATGTGCAGATATGCGGATTTCAGATGTGCAGATGATTGGTTTTAATTCATCTGCACATTTATAATTTGCACATCTGCATATCTGTAATTTATCATCTGCATATTTGCACATTTGTAATCTGCACATTTAAAAAAAGATGTTTAAAAAAATATTAATAGCTAACCGGGGCGAAATTGCTCTGCGAATTATCCGTACCTGCAAAGAGATGGGTATAAAAACTATAGCTGTATATTCCACTGCCGACCGCGATAGCCTTCATGTACGTTTTGCTGATGAAGCTGTTTGTATAGGCCCCCCTCCAAGTCGCGATTCTTACTTAAATATTCCTAATATCATTTCGGCAGCCGAGTTGACCAATGCCGATGCTATACATCCGGGTTATGGTTTCTTGTCTGAAAATGCCAAATTCTCCGCTATCTGTGCCGATTACGGGATCAAATTTATTGGTGCCACCGCCGATCAGATCAACAAAATGGGCGATAAGGCATCAGCCAAAGAAACCATGAAAAAAGCCGGTGTACCTATTGTTCCGGGTTCAGAAGGTTTACTTGCTGATGTGAAACAAGGTATCACAATAGCTAATAAAATAGGTTACCCGGTTATATTAAAAGCAACTGCCGGTGGTGGTGGCCGTGGTATGCGTATTGTTTGGAAAGATGAAGAATTTGAGAACGCCTGGGATTCTGCACGGGCAGAATCAGGCGCTGCCTTTGGTAATGATGGTTTATACCTGGAAAAATACGTACAAGACCCTCGCCACATTGAGATACAGGTAGTAGGCGACCAGTATGGTAAAGTATGCCACCTTTCTGAGCGCGATTGTTCTATACAACGCCGTCACCAGAAACTGGTTGAAGAATCTCCATCGCCTTTCATGACTGATAAACTCCGCAAAAAAATGGGCGAGGCAGCTATAAAAGGTGCCAAAGCCGTTAAGTATGAAGGTGCCGGTACTGTAGAGTTTTTGGTTGATAAAGACCGCAACTTCTACTTCATGGAAATGAATACCCGTATCCAGGTAGAACACCCGGTTACTGAGGAAGTAATCAACTTTGACCTGATCAAAGAACAGATCAAGGTTGCTGCAGGTATTCCTATCTCGGGCAAAAATTACGAGCCAACCATGCACGCCATTGAGTGCCGTATCAACGCCGAAGATCCTTACAATAATTTTCGCCCTTCACCGGGTAAAATAACCAACTTCCACTCGCCGGGTGGTCATGGCGTGCGTATTGATACACACGTATATACAGGTTATGTAATACCGCCAAACTACGATTCAATGATAGCCAAGGTGATTTGCGTAGCGCAAACCCGCGACGAAGCACTGAGTACTATGGAGCGGGCATTGAGCGAGTTTGTGATAGAAGGTGTAAAAACAACTATACCTTTCCACCTTAAATTATTACAGGACCCTAACTTCCGTGCCGGTAACTTTACTACCAAGTTTATGGAAACGTTTCAATTTTAAAAAAAATTCAAACTATCTTCACATAATAAAACGTACTTAGCACAATACCTTTTATATAGCGGTATTGATATACACAATGAGCGAGAACAAGATAATTAAAGCCATTAAGGAAAAAGGCAAAACGATGGAGGCAGAAATGTCATTCTTCGATCATTTAGAAGCTTTAAGATGGCATTTGGTACGAGCTTCGATAGCCATTGTGATATTTACCTGCGTAGTATTTTATTATTACGACTGGATATTTACTAATGTGATCATGGCCCCCAGCAAGCCCGCTTTCTGGACATATCGTATGCTGTGCAATCTGGGCGCGGCTTTGCATCGCTCTGGCTTTTGTATTGATAAAATCCATATCCAACTGATCAATACTGAAATGGCCGGTCAGTTTACCCTGCAGATCAATTCGGCGCTCATTATAGGTATCACCCTGGGTGTCCCCTACCTGATCTGGGAAATATGGCGCTTTATAAAACCTGCCCTGCATGAAAAGGAACGTAAGGCCGCAACAGGTTTTGTTTTTTATGCCTGTTTGCTGTTCTTTTTGGGTATCATGTTTGGGTATTATGTGATCACACCCATGTCTATTAACTTTTTATCGGGCTATACAGTAAGTGACCAGATTCAGAACTTATTCTCTATTGATTCTTATATATCATCTGTTGCTACTTTAACACTGGCAACAGGGGTGGTATTCCAGCTGCCAATTTTGGTGTATATATTATCGAACCTGGGTATTTTAACACCCAAGTTTATGCGCGAAACACGTAGGTATGCCATTGTGATCATATTGATCATTGCAGCTGTAGTAACACCAACCCCCGATATGCTTACCATGACCGTTGTAAGTATACCGCTATTTGTACTTTACGAAGTGAGTATCATAGTAGCCGGTCTGGTTGAAAAAAGAAAACTAAAAACCCACGACGAAACAATGTCAAGCTAATGTGCAGATGACAGATTTCAGATGTGCAAATGATAACAATAAAAGCGGCTTATAGGCCGCTTTTATTGTTTAAATCCCACGCGTTATTGCGAGGAGGAACGACGAAGCAATCTATATGCTATACAGAGCGAGTAACTAAGTGATGAACTTTTCTATTTGATCTGCCTGTGTAGAGATTGCTTCGTGCCTCGCAATAACGCGTGGGGAAAAATACATTATCTGCACATTTGAAACGGCGAAGCCATCAACGAGCTAATTTGCACACCTGCACATCTGAAATTTGCACATCTATGATTTATTTGCACATTTGTAGCCTATAAACTTAAACTCCATGAAAGAAGGGCTAAAAATTGCCATTGGTGCCGATCATGCCGGCTTTGACTATAAACAAGCGTTACTGGAAGCTGTACAGACCGCTGAACTAAAAGATTTTGGCACCTACTCCGATGCCTCTGCCGATTATCCCGACTTTGCGCATCCCGTTGCATCAGCAGTGGAAAGCGGCGATTTTGATCTGGGTATTTTGGTTTGCGGCAGCGCCAACGGTGTGGCCATTACCGCCAACAAACACCAGGGCATCCGTGCAGCTATATGCTGGACCGTTGAACTCGCCGAACTTTCCCGCAAGCATAACAATGCCAATATAGTTTGTATCCCCGCCCGCTTTATCAGCATCGACGAGGCAAAAAAAATTGTGACTGCCTTTTTAAGCGCCGATTTTGAAGGTGGCCGCCACGCTACCCGGGTTGGTAAAATTGCCTGTTGAAGCTTAAAGCCAAAAGCAGAAAGCAAAAAATACATTTTTACCATTAACTATAAATTTCTTATAAATAATAGATGAAAAAAATATCACTATGGGCTCTTTCAACTGCATTTGCCTTAAATGCATGCGCCCAGCAAAACCCAACTATTGTAAAATATGCGCAGATCATCAGTGCTGATGATGCTAAAAAACATCTAAGCATTTTGGCATCTGACGCTTTTGAGGGTCGCGAAACTGGAAAACCAGGTGCCGAGAAAGCCGCCAATTACATAGCTGTCGAGTTTAAAAAACTGGGACTACAGGCCCCTGTAAACGGATCGTACTTTTTTGATGTGCCGTTAACTGTAAATGCGTTAAAAGTAACCGCATTTACAGTTAACGGAAAGCCATTCGGTTACGGTCAGGATTTTTATTTAACCGGAACTTATCCTGATAACAGCATCAACGTAAATGACGTTGTGTTTGTAGGTTACGGAACCGAAAACGAGGTTGGCACAACCGACCTTACCGGAAAAATATTACTTTGGATAAATGAGGACAAACCCGAGGACGGAGCCAAACCAAATACAAGTTATCGCTTAACCGCTAAACGCACCGCAACTATCAAGTTCCTGCAAAGCAAAAACCCGGCAGCTATACTCGCCGCAAATGCTGGTATAGCAGGTGCGCTTGCCCGTTTTGGTAAAAGTGTAGCAAGTCCGCGACTTACTATAAAAGATGCCGCCAAAGCGGCCAGCACAAACGCGCCTTTATTTAATATTACCGCAGCCCTGGCCGATGAATTGGTAAAACCAGCCGGCAAAACTTACGACGAGATAAAAACAGCTTCGGCAGCCGCTGTTACGCCTGCCTTAAGCATTAAAAGTACCGTGGCCATAAATTATAATACCAGCCATAGTGATGTAAAAGCGGTTGACGTACTGGGTTACTTGCCTGGTACTGACCTGAAAGATGAAGTACTGATAATTTCGGCCCACTATGACCATATCGGACTAAATCCTGACCCGTCTGCAAAAGACAAGGTAAACAACGGAGCTGATGACGATGGCTCAGGCACTACCGGTGTACTTGAAATTGCCCGGGCTTTTTCGCAAGCAAAAAAAGATGGTCACGGCCCGCGTCGCAGTATCCTGTTTTTGGGTAATGTGGGTGAAGAGAAAGGATTGCTGGGTTCTGAATACTATTCAGAGCATCCTGTTTTCCCACTGGCCAATACCATCACTGATCTGAACATAGACATGATTGGTCGCGTGGGTGAAGAGTATATTGGAAAGCCTGATTCTGCCAATTATGTTTATGCCATTGGTTCATCAATGCTGAGCAAAGAGCTGCATGATATTGGCGAGCAGGCCAATAATACCTATACCAAATTAAACCTTGACTATAAGTACGATGACCCTAATGATCCTAACAGGTTTTACTATCGCAGTGATCATTATAACTTTGCCAAACATGGCGTACCCATTATTTTTTACTTTAACGGGGTACATGCCGATTATCACGCCCCTGGTGATGAGGTAAGTAAAATCAACTTCCCGTTGCTGGTTAAACGTGCACAACTGGTATTTTACACCGGATGGGAACTCGCCAACCGCGATAAAAGGCCATTTGTAGATGGTAAGATATCTCAAGAGGTCAGGTAATGTAGTTTGAGTACCAATTATCAAAATTTCAAAAAAAGCGGCGCAAAAATATGGAGGGCACTGAAAAAGTCCCCTTAATATTTTAGGCTGGAAAAAGGCAGTCAAAAATTCAATTTGACGCTCTGAGAATCGTTTATACGAAACCGAGATATGTCGTTCCCTCCTGTGGGGTAAGGAAAA
>JAUCSE010000044.1 GCA_030445275.1 Mucilaginibacter sp. | reverse complement strand
TCATTGTGTTGGGCTTTCCATTTATGGATCATGTTTGAGTTGATTCCCAATGAATGGGATATATCCTGCACCGAACGTCCAGACGATATCATTTTTAAAACGTCCATCTTAAATTCAGCATCGTATTTCCTACGTGGCTTATCCAACTTTTTTCCTTGCATCCGTTTTGCTAATTTAAGCAAATCTTACTGTCCGGTTTTACCGATGCATCTCATTATTGGTTATATGGTCGTTAATTACAAGACGCATAGCTTGATAGTCAACACAAAAATAAATGAAAATTATTGGACTGCAACAACTGGGTAACAGAAATCATACAGCAAACAATGGTTCAATTTTCTGCTATATCAAGCTAAAAATATACTGTTTTCAGGTACGCAAAAAGCCAACTGTTCCATAAATAATGAACAAGATCGAAGCTAAAGAGATATAGCTAAGTCCAAGCTGTTTGGATGCGATTGAACCAAGCCCGCCAAGTAGCACAATAGCAAGAATCCCGGTTAGCAGTGTTTTATATGTTGGCTTCATTTTTAACAAAAAATCAATGCCACAATCTACACATTTTGTAAATAGCGGTGAGCATGAATTATTAAACCACAAGTGTGACGCGTATATCGGCAGGGAGAATTTTGTATATTGATACGCTATTATAGCGCATCCCCGCACATTCAGGCATTCACGCCTAAATGTAGCCTGATTAAGCGTCAATACTTAATTTAGTTTAAATGCACGGTAAGCGTAGACGCTTATTTTTATGTAAGTTCAAGCGAAGGACACTTGCACTGGCGGAGGATGAACAGTATAATTGAGATATTAGCGAAAAGTTCGCCTTACAAAGACCAGGAGTATAAAAACTCCCGCTATCACAAGCGGGTGCTTGCGGTGGCGGGAGGTATACTAAAAATGAATGGAATAATAAATTAGTCTACTTTAAGTTTATCTGCAGTTTTGATATAATTCTTTTTGCCGCTTTCTGATAAGGTGTATTGACCGCCTCTTGGCCCCAGGTAAATTGTTCTGCCTTTAGCATCTTTTCCAATAGCTTTATCGGCTGTTTTGTTTACGCCTTCAGTAACCGCCGCTTTAGTATCGCTCGCTTTTTTTGTTGCGGTAGCCACGGGTGCGGCTGTAGCATCTGCGGCTGCGTCTTTCGCTTTTTTACTTGCTTTTTTTGTTACAGTAGTTGCAGGTGTGGTTGCAGACGTAGTTGTGGCATCTGCAGCTGCCTCTTTGGCTTTTTTACTTGCTTTTTTTGTTGCAGTAGTTGCAGTAGTGGCTGCAGGGGTAGCTGCTGCATCTGCTGCCGCGTCTTTGGCTTTTTTACTTGCTTTTTTGGCAGTAGCTGTAGTGGCGGTTGTGGCATCTGCTGCCGCGTCTTTAGCTTTTTTACTCGCTTTTGTTACAGTAGTCTTTGCTTTGGTTTTGGTTTTCTTTTTGAGTGAATCTGCTTTTTGAGCAAACGCGCTTGCACTTAATAAAATAAAGCAGGAAAGCGCTAATGTGAATAGTTTTTTCATGACTGAGAATGGGTTGAAAAAGTAATAAAATGTATTGAATAAAATTTACGTAAACAAGATGGATGGGCAATCGTGATAATCGCATCTTTCGAACGATCAGGAGAAATGCCCAGTTTTGCTGCCATTAATTGAATAAGATCTGCCATAGTATTGTTTTTTTAATGGGATTCTGTCATCAATTCTTTTTAAAGTTATATAATCCCTTAAACAAAAAAAACTAAATATGGTTTTGGTATAATAAATTTGATAAGCCTGTTTATCAAAGGTTTTATATCTGTTGATATATTTTTAAATATATATCCCTGTTAAAATAAAATAATTAAAATTATAGGAAGGGGCCTGTTTTATATTATATCATGCTAAAAATATATCTTTAATTCTCCTGCATCATGATTTATGAAAGCTACCAACGAAACAGGTTTAAAAAAGATCACCACCGAAGATTTTAAATTCGCATTATTGACCACATTTTTAGTACTGCTTACACATGCCATAGCATTCCTCTTGCACGAATATTCCCATTCGTTTTTGGCGTGGATATTAGGGTTTAAAGCCAATCCTCTGGCGTTAGACTATGGTAAGCCAACACTGAAAAATATCATCTTCTTAAAGGATGTGGAAGAAAATGTAGATTATAAGCAAATAGTTGCCAGCGGAAACGGCGTATGGGGCGGGGTGATTGCACTGGCGGGTGCCGGCGTAGGCAATGGTTTGTTATATTTTTTATGTTACTGGCTTACCAGCCTTAATCGTATCAGATCAAGCCGTGGGGTGGTAACGTTCTTATACTGGCTATCGTTAATGGGAGCAGCAAATTTATTAAGTTATGCTCCGCTGCGGGTTATTACCAATCATGGTGATATGTTTATCGCGGCGCATTCTTTTGGGGTATCAACCTGGTTGCTTTTTCCTTTTGTAACCGCCGGTACTGTTTATGTCATGTATCATTTTTTTTTCAGGATGTTCCCTAAAGTTTACAGGCGGGTTGTTGCTAACTCCGGCAATAATCTGGTGCTGATGATTGTAGCAACATCATACTGGTATTTCGGTTTTTTTGGAAGCGACGGCACAACGTTTCTTCCTATTATATTGATATACTTTTTTATTCCTTTTTCGGCCATGTTCCTGGCATCCAGATACCTGAATATTCAGGTAAAGCCGAACGATGGGCATACGAACATCTCATAGTTATTGTCATAAGATCAAAAGAAAGGTCCAAAAAAAAGCTGAACATCATGTTCAGCTTTTTTCGTTTTATGATATATATCGATTAAAAAAGATCCGGAGTTATTCTGAATTTTTCCCAGGCTCCCGGCGCATTAGTTGTTGCATTTACAACTCCTCCGCCATTGGCTAATGGGCTTGTTACTCCGTTACCGTCTAATCTTAAATTGGCTAATCTTGAACCGCTGCTGCCAAATATATAATAAGTTCCATCCGCGTTTTTCTGAAAGGAGAATTGTTCATATTGGCCAGCTGCAGAATATTGGGCATTTACGGTTCCGCCTATTTGGTTAAGGCCCAGAGTACTAACATTCATTCTGAGAAAAATATTTGGAAATGCACATGATTCAATAGTATACGTACCGTTTGATTGTAGTGTAATATAAAATTGTTCATAAGGGCCGGCTATATACTGGCTGTTAACCGTGCCGCCACCATAGGTTGCGGGTTGGGTAAGATTTAATCCACTTAATCTTAAAAATACATTATTGAAAGCATCAGATCTGATGGTTCTTATTGTTCTGCCTCCGCCTCCGTATAAATAATTAAGGGCAATAACATCATTAGCATTAAAGGTTCTGTCGGAACCGTTACTACAGGCCAGCATAAAGGAGTTGCTATCCGGACCGGAAGGTGTGCCCGGTATTTGAACCGCCCCAACTGATTGTGCTCCTTCATTCCTGGTATCATTAGGGCCGCAACTAAAGCTTCTGTTCAAATAATCTGTATGCCGTAAACCAATAGCGTGCCCCATCTCGTGCTGAATTACTGAAGTTATATAATTTACATCGCTTGTTGGAGGAAGCGCCAGGCTATTTACATTGATCTGTATATTGTTGCCAGGGGTGCCATTACCATCAGGAAAATTAGGTGACACTCCTAAAATGATGAAACCATTTGCATCAGGGCCGTTGTTAAATCCGGTAATATTAATGTTGCCCCCGCTGCTGACTCTTAAAAATGAGAGGCGCATATTTAAACCATTGTATCTTGAAATAGCCTGGTCGGTAGCGGTATTATACACGCCACCCATACTACATGATACCGTAATTACCCTGGGTAATGTGAGTACTGTATTATAAGTTCGGTACTGTTCTGCTTTGGCAATTAATAAATTAGGACTGCTGGCTACTTTTCCTAATGATGCCTCTGATATAAATATATCACCTTCAACCAGGTAGCCGCCATTCATTTTAAGTGCGCCATCTGTGCTAAAGCCCATTTTTTTTATAGCTGCAAGGGCATCGTCAGAAACATTTTTACTGATATTAAGTGTGTTGTTGTTATTGCTATCAGGTGTAATTTTCTCTGTTTTTTTACAGGAATTAAAGAGAAATAAGCATAGCATTATAATGCTTGCTTTAATAAGCAGGGAGTTTGTTTTCATGATAAAATAATAAGGTTGAGTTAAGTAATAAGGTTAATTTAAGTGATAAGACAGGTTTAATAATTATTGATTGTAAGCTAAATTAATAATATTTATAATATCAAAAAATAATTTATTCATATTAATAATTGCAGGATAAATTCAAAGAATGGAGACTTAGGTTAATGGCTAACCCGTGCGCCAGAAGAGTTACCCAACTGTAGCGTATTCACTCCTAAGTACGTAATATCCATATTAACCATTCATTAATCCTGAAATGAAAAAAGCCTTATTACTAATCGTACCTGTTTTTCTGTTGTTTTCATGCAAAAAGGACAACAATGTTCCCCGAACCGAAACCACTACCAAAGGGAGTAAATGGAACCTTAAAATCGGAAGCTCCTATTCGGATACTTACGCCCAGCTTCAGCAACTGGGCAAGGAAAAAAATATTCCTGATGTTGCTGTAGTTAAGCCGCAACCCATTTCAAAACTCGAAGAAATAGAGCATAGTTTAGCATTTTATAACGCCATCAGTATTGAAACTGCGAACAGCACCGGTGATCAGGTTGTTTTCCAGTTTAGGGAGGATAAAATAAGTTCGATCCAAACGGGAGGAGTTGCTACCGCCGAAGTTACCAAATGGCCCCGGAACGTACCCGATAATGTAGCCGTAAAAAAAGACGATCCTGTAAGCGGACTTTATGCTAAGCTACAGTCTATTTATCAAATGCCGGCATATCAGGCTAGCTACCGGATCATTTTACCCGACAAGCCCCTGGATAAGGCATTTGCCCCGAATATGGCAAGCTCCGGCAATTGGCTCTTTTATTTTTTTGTAGATGTTAAACCCGGAAAAACAGGAAGATATACAGTTAACTTGTTTTTTAAAGGTGGAAAACTCAACAAAATTAGCGCTGAGTATAATGAGTTTGATGTATATAATTAAAAACTTTGAATCAGTTGACCTAATTATATTAGCATCGACAGCAGGAACCGGAAATACCCATTCCATCTTATAAACTGGTGAAAACACTCAACTTATAAATACTATCATTTTTAGGGGATGCAAAATGAAGCCAGTTTTGTGAAGCTACCTCGGGGGTACATGGTCCGTAAGTAATGATCTTGATTTTTCGTTGTAGTGACTCTTTCCTCAAAACCGCTAAAACCTCCTGCACTATTCCACCTTTGAAGGGCGTAAACATAAAAAATATAGTTCCTTCAGCATAGTCTGCTTTCCGTGCGTCAATATTTATAAAGGTCACATCAGCTACATTAAGGTCAGCGGCGCAAGCCTTAGCATAATCGCAAAAAGCGGGTTCAAACTCTACACCTTTAACGATGATTCCGGCTAAAAGATTTACCAGGATGGCTACCTGGCCCAGGCCTGAGCCCAAATCAAAAAAAACGTCATCTTTCGTGAAATGGCATTTCTCCACAAGTTCCAGAACAATTCTGGCCGGCGTTTTTTGATAGTATACCATTTCCGGTTCCAGGTCTTTCGTTTGCTCCGGTATGATTGGCAAAGAAGATAAGCCATTGATAAATATATCAAGGTTATCATAGCCAATTTCTTCCTGATGTTTGTTTATATTAAAATCAACATATTCATTAACCAGGTTTTTGAATTCTTTTCCTTTATATCGCCCTGTTCTGATATTTGCCCTAAGTTTTTGAAACAGGTTAGTATCAATTTCTTCCAGCTTATGCTTTACTTTTTCGGCCCGGGATCTGAGCGATATCAGCTCATCGGGTTGTGCTGTATTTTGCAGGAGGTTTTCGAGCTGATCAATAATATGAAACCCGATAAAGTCAATAGCATCCATACGCTCATCAAAATTTTTCTCATCATAAAGTGAAGCATTTTGCTCTATTGCGCCGATGTATGACTGTATTTCAAAAATGGCCTTTTTAGTCAATTGAATGTATTGATTTTAAATATGATGCAAACATAGCTGTTAACAATTATACCGCTGTGAAAAAAAGCTAAACCTGCTTCATAATGAGGGGGTTAAAATTCTGGTTAATAAACGGGTTAACGATTTATTTATCGGGTTTAATTTTTGTTTGAGTATGGGTTGCCTTATTATTGTTTTATAATAATAACCAATAGTTAAACCTTAATACTTAAATTTATGAGCGTACAAAAAAACTTTATTTTTTTGGCTTTAGGTGCATGCCTTGCTTTTTGGGGTTGCAGTAAAGCTAAACAAATTACTCCCACGGCTATAAATAGCGATGCAGTTAACAAGGATCAGTCCAAGATCGGTACCTTGTCTGTAGCGAATGATAACCTGGCCGATCTGGCTTATTCGGCCTTTAATACGGCCTGTTTCAATCCAAATACTAATTTATATTACAGTACCACCAATAAGGATGGTATAGCCGCCATATGGACGCAGGCTATTTACTGGGATATGGCCATGGATGTTTACAATCGGACAAAAAGCCAGGCCCAGCTTGCCCGTGTAAATGATATGTACCAGGGTGGCTTTAATCAGTACGATGGCTACAACTGGAATAATACCACCACCTGGTTTATATACGATGATATGATGTGGTGGGTAATGGCCCTGGCCCGCGCCAATCAGATCACCGGAAACGCCACCTACCTACAAAAGGCCCAGGCAGGGTTCGACCGCGTTTGGGCCGGCTCTTATGATCCGGTTGATGGCGGCATGTTTTGGGATTTTAACCACAGCGGCAAAAACTCCTGCATTAACTTCCCTACCGTTATAGGAGCTATGCGCCTGTATAAAATAACCCACGATAATGCTTATTTAACCAAAGCGCAATCCATTTATGCCTGGTCAAAGGCTAACCTCACCAATACCAGCACGGGCGAGGTTTATGATAATAAAATCGGAAGCAACCCTCCGGGTGGGCAGGCTTACACCTATAATGCCGGTACGGCCATTGGCGCTGCCTATGCGCTTTACACACAATCGCACAATACCGCTTACCTGGATGATGCCAAAAGGTATGCCGACTATGTACAAAACAATTTGTGTACCGATGGCATCCTGCCTGCCGAAGGCGACTTTAACGAGCAAGGGGTAATGAAAGCCATATTTGCCGATTATATGATGCAACTGATTAATGAGGGCGGACAAAGTCAGTATTTAACCTGGATCAAAGGTAATATAACCACCGGCTGGCTAAACCGCGACAGGGCCCGTAACCTTACTTACCGTAACTACGCCGTAACCTGCCCAACCGGTTATATACAATCATACGAGGCCAGTAGCCTGGTGACCTTTTTGCAGCTGTTTCCTAAAAATGTTTGCCTGTTTCCGCCGGGAGTAACGTTTTATGCCAATACCATGTATGGCGGAGCAAGTACTAAACCCATACCTAAAGGGAATTACACTTTAGCCCAGCTGAAAGCTTATGGCTTTGTAGATGATTGGGCATCTTCGGCAAGTATACCTGACGGATGGGTAGTAACCATGTATAGCGATGATAATTTTCAGGGCACCTCCTGGCAATTAACCTCCGATACGCCCCATTTTCCTAATCTCACGCCTACGGCTAATGATGTGGTGTCATCAGTTAAAATACAATAACATATATAAAGCATAACAGGTTGCGTAAAGCCTGTTATGCTTTATTCGATTCTCCTAACAATGAGCTATAAAGATCGTCCCAGTCTTGATTGAAAGAATTAACGAGTTGCCTTTTATAATCCCAACTACCTCCTTTAATTAATTTTTCTGCAGCAATTGCCTCTTCTATGTGGCGGTAGGAACATATAAAACGCCCGTCATTGCGAGGAACGAAGCAATCTCTATGCGGTTGGCACAAGTAACCATTGCGCCGTTCCTTACCCGGCATATCTGCGCCAGTAGTGGTTATTTTATAGTATATAAAGTCGCATTTTAAATTGACTTTTGCCTACCTTAGTTTATTGACCTAAAACCATATAAATGGCAAAAATATCATACCTCATTTCATTTGTTTTTTTCCTGCTGTTGAGCAACTATGTACTATCCCAAACAAATGATAAAGCCGGAAAGCAGATTGATTCCTTATTCGCCAAATATAATTCGCAAACTCCTGGCGTAGCAGTTGCAATTATAAAAGACGGGCAAATTATTTTCAAAAAAGGGTATGGGATGGCTAATCTTGAAAATGATATCCCCATAACACCACAAACCGTTTTTCACATTGCTTCAGTATCCAAACAGTTTACCGCATTCGCCATTTATCTTTTAGAAAGCCAGGGTAAAATTTCGTTGGATGACGATGTCAGAAAATATATCCCCGAATTACCTGACTACGGAACGCCCATAAAAATCAGGCATCTACTGGCACATACAAGTGGCTTAAGAGACCAGTGGGCTATATTAACTTTAGCCGGTTGGCGCATGGATGATGTGATTACTACAGAGCAAATATTAAAAGTAGTAACGAAGCAGAAAAACACAAACTTTAAACCCGGCAGTGCATTTAGCTACAGTAATACAGGCTACACTCTTTTAGCCGAAATTGTACGTCGCATAACCGGAAAAACGTTTGCTGAATACACCAGCGAAAATATTTTTAAACCGTTGGGAATGACAAGCACTCAGTTTTATGACGATCACCAAAGGATTGTTAAAAGAAGAGCCGACTCGTATGAAATGGTCAATAATAGTTATTACAATAAAAGATTAAACTTTGCAACCGTTGGCGCTACGGGTTTAATGACAACGGTTGAGGATTTAAGTAAGTGGGTATTAAATTTCGAAAAACCAATAATTGGTAATAGTAAACTCATCCGGGAGTTTAACCAGCCATCTTATTTAGATAATGGTAAAAAGATTGTCTTCAGCATTATTAACGGCGACACCTTATTTCATGCTAAGGCACAACTGCTACGTAATTACAGAGGCATCAATGTAATTAAACACGGTGGACATGATGCGGGTTTCCGGGCATTTTTAGCACGCTTTCCTGATCAGCATTTTTCAATTATTACGCTGAGTAATGATGAACACTACGAAATTTTTAAATCAGGGCTTGAGATTGCCGGGTTTTATTTGAAGGATGCTTTACAGGAGAAAAAGGAAAGCAGCGTAATTCCTGAAAATAAAAGCGCTAAAACCAATGTAAACTATAGCCTTAACTCAAAGGGATTTGAGGGCGAATATTATAATGATGAATTGGCCACCAATTATCATTTTAAAACCCTCGGCAATAAACTCATCATGTGCCACAGTCGGTTGAGCGATGTAGAGCTCAGCCAAACTGGAGAAAACAAATTTTCAGGTTCAGGCGAACAGATCTTTTCTTTTGAAATGGAGTTTTTGAAAAATGAAAAGAAGGAAGTCATCGGATTCGTAATTTCAAACTTCGGAGCTAAAAACATAAAATTTGTGAAGGTGGCTTAACTATCGGGCGATGTAATCGCCATAGCCATTTTAAGCCCTCGCTACCGCAAGATGAGTACTAGCATAAACTCCCGTCATTGCGAGGAACGAAGCAATCTCTATGCTATACAGAGCAAATAAAAAAGCACTGATTGATCTGCCTGTGTAGAGATTGCTTCGTTCCTCGCAATGACGCGTTTTATTAAACGGCCTCTTTCCGCCGCAGGCGAAGAGGGATGGCAATCCGCCGGCTGGCGGAGATGCCAGGGTGAGTGAGCTTCTACCTCAAAAAAAACCGTATCTTTGCGGCCATCATGCAATTAACGGAATCAACAACACCAACCTGGGAAAAGGGCTATAACAATTATGGTCCCTGGCTGCGCGATAAATATAAAGGGCAGCGGGTGTTTAAGGTTATTGTTGATGGTGGCTTTACCTGCCCCAATCGCGATGGCTCTAAGGGCTATGGCGGCTGCACGTATTGCAATGTCGATTCGTTTACGCCTTCGGTATCACGTAATGCGCCTACGGTGCGTCAGCAGGTGATGGAGGGCATGGAGCGTGCCCGTAAAGGCAACAAGGCCGATAAATTCATTATCTACTTTCAGCCCAATACCAATACCTACGCCCCGGCGCATTACCTCAAAATGATGTACGACGAGGCGCTGAGCTATGGCACCGAGGATATTGTGGGCCTGAGCGTGGGTACCCGTCCGGATTGTATCGATATGGAAAAGATAGCCCTGCTCGAGAGCTATACCGACCGTTTTGATGTGGACCTGGAAATGGGCATGGAATCTATCTACAATGATACCCTGAACCAGATCAATCGTGGCTGTAACCATGAGGAGCTGATAAAAGCTCTGAAACTGGTGGAGAACAGCAAGCTGGATATCTGCGTGCATACCATATTTGGCTTCCCCTGGGAAACGCATGATATGATGCTGGCTTATGCCGAAGAGATCAACCGCTTTCCGCAGATCAAATTTGTGAAATTCCACCACCTGCATATTGTAGAGGGTTCGGTAATGGGTGTAAAATACAAACGCGAACCATTTAAGCTTTTCAGCATTGATGAGTATGCTGATTTCCTGTGCGAACTATTACCCCGTGTGCGCCCCGACATCGTGATACAGCGCCTCTTCGGCCTGAGCGATAGGGAGCTACTGATAGCACCTAACTGGGGCCTCAAAAAGTCAGAGATACAATATTATATAGATCAAAGGATACTAAGCCGCGGTGTAGTGCAGGGGTCAAACCTCACCTAAATCCTCTCCAAAGGAGAGGACTTTGCTTTGCAGGTTCTATACTTTTCATTTGAGGGAACACCACTTTATGTTTCTTAATAACCCTCCCCAAAGGGGAGGGTTGGGTGAGGTTTGGTATCAGTTTTGTAAACCCTTGGTTATAAAATATTGATCTATAAGTTAAATTTATACCCATTTTGTCACAACGAGCACAACAAAATTACATTCCTGCATTAACCGGCGTACGCGCCATGGCTGCTTACCTGGTGTTCATCTCTCATTTTGCTTATGTTTTTGATGAGAGTTTTCCTCACATCGTGCAACGTTTTTTGGGCGAGTTCCACATCGGGGTAAGTATTTTCTTTGTGCTTTCGGGTTTTTTGATCACCTTTCGTTACTACCAAAATTTTGATGGTTTAAATATCAACTGGTTCAAACAGTACTTGAAAAACAGGGTAGCCCGTATTTACCCCATGTACTTTCTGCTTACCGTAGCCGCCTTTGTTTATTATTTTATTACCAAAGATCAAATGATTACCAAAGGCTATGAGCACCCGGTAGTCTTAATGCTGATGAACGTTACCTTTGTTCGCGGTTTCTTTTACCAATTTTGGGATACTGGTATAGCCCAGGGTTGGTCATTAACGGTAGAGGAATGTTTTTACTTTTCGGCACCGGTTATATTTCTGATAGCCAAGCGTTTTAATAAATTTTATATACAACCGGCTATCATAACCTGTACCGGTATTTTGCTGTTTCTTATTTTTAGTCATATAAACTGGTATGGCTTTTTCGGCAATTTTACCTTTGTTTTGCTGTTTACTTTCCTGGGGCGTTGCTTTGAGTTCTTTGTGGGGATACAACTTGCCCGCTATGTACTTAAAAAAGGTATGGAACGCAGCAATAAGATCAACTTTACCTATACCGGCTTTGCGCTGATATTTGTATGTGTGTTTGTTATGGCGCTGCAGCCTATTCCTAAAGGCTGGGCCGCCGGATTGGAGAGTCCGGTGGGTATCATCGTTAATAATTACTTTTTATGTATTGCGGTAGCTCTTTTCTTTTACGGCATACTGACCGAAACCACAGTATTTAAAAAATTCCTGGCATTGCCTTTTATTGAGCTGCTGGGTAAAAGCTCGTACATATTTTACCTGGTACACCTGGGCTGGATCTATAACCTGATGCACAACTGGTTTGAAAGCCTGAACGATTATGCTTTTGAATTATATGACAAATGGGGGGTAGCATGGCATTCGCCTTTTGAGTATGATAGCCTGAACTTATTGTATGCTTTTATCCTGCTGAATATTCTTTCTGTAACGCTGTTTAAACTGATCGAGGAACCGCTTAATCTTTATATCCGCCGGTCTGATTTTCTGGTTAAGTATAAACCAACGCATACCAAATCCATTGTTTAAAAGTGGTCATCTGCATTTTCTTTTGCAAGCGTAATAAGGAATTTATGTGTGTACCAAATTCCTCACATGAGGTAGATTTTAACTACCCCATGCTCCAAAACCATTGAGTTTCCAAAGAATTTCGCATATCCTGATTACGGCACGGTATTAGAATACAGCGTAATCAACTCCTCCGAATCTTCCTTCACCTACTGGTAGAAGGGCTTTGAATTAGGGAGATGAAAATTTTAAATAAAATCACCCTGCCAACTGGCAAAGGAGATTTAGAGGGCGCTTATGATCATAAAAAATACTTTATTCAATTACCTGTTTCTTGCATGTGTAATGTCAATGGCAGTACAAAATAGTTATGCCGGCGGTGGTTTCCCGGTTAGGCAGGGCAGGCTTAACATATCACCATCGGTAAGTTATTTTTTCGCCGATAAGCAATGGGACTCACACAGTGTAAAGGGCTCTTTCCCTGCTAACGGGCAATTTTCATCTTTTGGAACCTCTTTATATGCGGAGTATGGCCTCAGTAAGCGTTTTACCTTATCGGCTTTGATGCCTTATGCCTATAACACCTATAAAGATAACAATGGCACTTCCAGGAATTCAGGTTTCGGCGATGCCGAGGTAGGTATCAGGTATTACCTGACCAACATCAAGTACAAATATTATTTCAGCCTGCAGGCCACGGCTATTATACCCATGTACACCAATCCTAATATGGGTTATAATCAAAAAGGTACGGAGCTCAGACTGGCCTTTGCCGGTAGCGGCCACCTGTTTGGCAAAAGCAGTTATTTTGTACTGGAGAATGGGGTTCGTGAGTATTTTGGCTATGAATCGGTTTTCCAGGACAGATACAATGCCACTTATGGTATAACGCTTGACAAAAAATTCCGGGAGCTGTTATCAGTGAGTGTAGGTGGTTTTTATGCGGTGAGTAGCAACAAATCATTTTCGGCAAACCCTAACACCAGTAAAAACTTTGCCTTTAACCAGGTTTCGGTAGCCTACGGGCATTCCTTCAGCAAAAAAGTTTCTATGTTTTTAACCGGCGGAACGTTTATTACAGGCAGAAATACCGGCGCAGGAAGCAGTCTTTCTGCATCATTAAATTATCATATTGACACCAAATAAAAAACTGTGAACAAGTTAAAGCATCCGTTTTTCATGCCATTTATTATCGTGATCCTATGCATTGGCGTGGTTACGGCTAATGCCATATCTGCCGACGAAGAGGTGACAACCAACCTGATTGTACATAGTGATAATGGAATTTTTACCACAAACGCCAGTTATACATTCGAGGTGAAGAATACCTATCGCACCAGCCAGGAGGGTATGGTATCATATACAGTAACCACACCTGCCGGGAAACTGGTAGCCAGGGACTCTGTTGATGCAACGATCGAAGGGAATAGTCGTAAACGTTATAACTTCACTATACCGGCCATGAAACCGGGCTTTTATAAAATAAACTTCATGATCAATGTTTCTGATTATGATGATACCACTAAACGTGTTTTCGGCATCAGACCAGAGGAGATCAGATCGAACCATCCCCGGCCAGCAGATTTTAACAGCTTCTGGCAAACCACCAAAGCTGAGCTGGCTGCGGTTAAACCCAACTATAAAGTAACCGAAAAACCAGAGCTGGAAAAGGATAACCGCCGCGTTTTCCTGATCGAAATGAAATCGTTGGATGATATTACCGTACGGGCCTGGCTCACTATACCTAAAGGCAGGGGCAAGAATCACAAATTCCCGGTTTTGGTAACCTTACCGGGTTATCAGGCAACGCTTAAGCCCATGTTTGGTATGGATGATGACATGGCTATGCTCGGCATCAACGTACGCGGGCAGGGGAACAGCCGCGATGTGATACACCCTACGCGAGAAGACTATATTCTCTTGAACATTGGAGATAAAAATAAATATGTAATGCGTGGTGCCGTTATGGATTGTGTGCGGGTCATTGATTTTGTTTATTCGCGCCCTGAACTCGATACCAGCCGTATCGAAATATCAGGTGGCAGTATGGGGGGCTTTCTGTCAGTAGCGCTGGCAGGTGTGGATAATCGCATCAAGTTGGCATCAGCCCAGAACCCCATCTTTTGCGATATTCGCAATATGGAGGGGGTAGTGGAGTGGCCCATTTATGATATTAAAAATTATGTGAAAGATAAACCTGGTATGAGTTTTGCCAAAGTGATGGATAATCTGGATTATTTTGATATCAAGAATTTTGCCCCCAATATCCGGATACCTATCTCTGTTGGTATTGGTTTGCTTGATCACCTGGCTCCTCCTGAAAATGAATTTGCTTTTTATAATAATCTTGCCTCCAAGCACCGCTTTATCAGGGTACATAAAGACCTGGGCCACGAGGTGCCCCGCTCATTTATGGATGAAGACGGACATAGGATGCGGGATATGTTTGGGTTGTTTTAATAATATTCTAAAAATAAAAACCTATCATGCCTTAAAGCATGATAGGTTTTTATTTGATTGCAGTTGAACTATCTATTATAATATGGATAAATCAACGCGTAAACGTAAATATCCTTTTTCCAGTTTCACGGCCCTCACATCCCAGTCTTCAATTACTACTGCACTAAATTTTGCTTCCAGATTGTAGGTGCCCTCATCATTTTTGACAAAACTGATAACCTCAAACGTATTGTCATTCTGGAAACCTGGTGTATATATAGTTGGTCTTGGCAGAAACAGTGTACTATAAGAAGTATAACTTTTTCCATTGGCGGATATGGTAAGAGCGATGCCATCTTTTGATTGTTCTCTTTCATAGTCTTCCGCATATTGATGTTTGCCTGGTGAATATATTTTGAGTATTTCGGCTAGCGATGGATAGTACATGAATCCATTATAGTTTAATGCTTTTTTATTGGATTTTTTTGTAAATGTTATAGTAAGTCTGGTGCTTGATGAAAGTACCAGGCTCTCTCTGGAGTATAGTACAGAATCCTTATCGCCAATTATTTCATATTCATTTGGCAATCCATTTTCTATATGAAACGCTTTGCAGTTTACCTGGCTATTACTTACATGAATGGATGTACTCCCTTCGTTAGCAGTATAAGTTTTACCATCAATAGTATATGATGCAGAATCCTTTACCACTGCGATGACAGGAGTGGTGGGTTTGTCATCAACCGGTTTTACGGGCGTATTATCTTTTTTGCAGGAAGCAATTATTAGTAAAATTAATGCAGGAAGAATAAGGCTAAGTTTTTTCATAATTGTGATTCGGCGCGAAAATATAAATTAATAGTATATAATATGGTTAATATGCCGGATATGACCGTATTATTGTTTTGGGGTTTAACCAGGGAAAATAAAAAAGCCTAAGTGTTTTATACTTAGGCCGATTAAATTATTCTTCGAATGCTTGTTTACACGAGGTATTCAAACAACGTACGGTCTTTGTTGAGTTCAATCACATTAAAGCGATGAGCCAGCATGCGTTTTAAAAGGGCAGGATAATCGTCGGCCGATTTTAGCTCGATACCTACCAGGGCCGGCCCGTTTTCCTTTTCGTTTTTCTTGATAAACTCAAACCGGGTAATATCATCATGCGGACCTAATACATTATTTACAAACAGCTTCAAAGCTCCCGGACGCTGTGGGAAACGTACAATAAAGTAATGCTTAAGGCCTTCGTACAATAGTGATTTCTCTTTGATCTCCTGCATACGGGCAATATCATTATTACCCCCACTAATGATGCAAACCACCTTTTTGCCTTTTATTTTATCCTTACAGGCATCCAGTACCGCTACAGATAAAGCGCCGGCGGGTTCAACCACAATGGCATCCTCGTTATATAGTTTTAATATGGTGGTACAAACTTTACCTTCTGGTACCAGGAGCATATCATCCAGTATATCACGGCAAATGTCATAGGTTAACGCACCAACACGTTTTACGGCAGCACCATCAACAAAACGATCAATTTCGGGCAAGGTAATGGGTTCGCCTTGTTCCATTGCTTTCAGCATAGATGGGGCACCTTCAGGTTCAACACCGGCTAAATAAATGCCTGGTACATGCTGTTTTAAATAGCTCCCCGTACCCGCTGCCATACCACCGCCACCAATAGGCATAATTACGGCTTCTACATCAGGCAGGTCCTGCAATATTTCAACACCTACAGTTCCCTGACCTTCAATAATACGGTAATTATCAAAAGGCGGTATAAATGTCATTTGATGGGCCTCGGTATAAGCCAGTGCTTCATGCAGGCAATCATCAAAAGTATCGCCGGTTAAAACAATTTCTATAGTGCCATGCCCATGCATTTCTGTTTGGGTAACTTTTTGTTTAGGCGTGATCTCGGGCATAAAAATCACACCCCTAGTGCCTAAGGCATTGCAGCTAAAAGCCACGCCTTGCGCATGGTTACCCGCGCTGGCACAAACTACACCGCGGCTCAATTCTTCGGCAGTAAGCTGACTGATCATATTATAAGCGCCACGCAGTTTGTACGAACGTACAATTTGCATGTCCTCGCGTTTCAGGTATATCTCGCAATCGTATTTTGCCGATAAACCAGCGTTGTATTCCAGCGGAGTACGTTTAACTACACTTTTAAGGCGTTCATAAGCCGACTCAAAATCAAGCTGGTTTTTAGTATCAGTTTCCATTATTAATTTTTTACCAGCTTATGCGCAACTAAACCCAACAGATCGTCGTCATTAATATCCAGTTTCACATCTGCAAGGGTTAAAAAGCTGTTGTACACTTCAGCCAGTTCTTCTTTGCTCAAACTAATGCCCAGGCGTTCCAAATGAAATTTAAGAGCATGCCTTCCGCTGCGGGCAGTAAGTACTATACTGGCACTCGGGAAACCAACGTCTTCGGGTCTGATGATCTCGTAATTTTCCCGGTTCTTCAAAAATCCATCCTGATGAATACCTGAGCTGTGTGCAAAAGCATTAGCGCCCACAATGGCTTTATTAGGCTGTACCGGCATACGCATCTGTGTGCTGATCATGCGGCTAAGTTCAAAAAAGTTTTTAGCGTTGATGTTGGTATGCAAACCCAGTACCTGGTGTGTTTTCAGGATCATGACGACTTCCTCAATAGAAGTATTGCCTGCGCGTTCGCCAATACCGTTGATGGTACCTTCAATCTGGCGGGCACCGTTTTGAAGCCCCGCAATAGAATTGGCGGTAGCCAAACCGAGGTCATTATGGCAATGTACCGAAATAATGGCCTTATCAATATTTTTTACGTTCTCTTTCAAAAACTTGATCTTGCTGCCATATTGGTCAGGTAGACAGTAACCATTAGTATCCGGGATGTTCACTACAGTAGCGCCTGCTGCTATCACAGCTTCAACCATTTGTGCTAAGTATACCACATCGGCGCGGCCCGCATCTTCTGCATAAAACTCAATATCTTCAACGGCACGTTTGGCATATTTAACAGCTTCAACAGCGCGCTCCAGGATGTCCTCGCGGGTGCTGTTAAACTTATGCTTGATATGCATATCAGACGAACCTATACCCGTATGTATACGCGGATGCTTGGCGTATTTTAACGACTCGATGGCCGCGTCAATATCGCCTTTGTTTGCGCGGGTAAGGGCGCAAATGGTTGGTTCTTTTACAGCCTTTGAAATTTCAACAACGCTGTTAAAATCGCCCGGGCTTGAAACCGGGAAGCCTGCTTCAATGATATCCACGCCCAGCAGCTCCAGTTCTTTAGCTATCTCAATTTTTTCGGGGGTTGTTAACTGGCAACCCGGTACCTGCTCGCCATCACGCAGCGTGGTATCAAAAACATAAACGCGGTTGGGATCGTGTAACATATCTTTTTTAGTTTTAAAATTTTGTTAGTATCAAGTAGCGAGTATCAGGTATCAAGACCGCTTCGTTTACTTTTTACTTAATTCAATTCGTTATCTGTACGTATCTCCAATCAAAACAGATAAAAGGTCTTGATACTTGATACTAATTACTTGCTATTTAAATTATTCTTTTATAGCCACAAACCTTAGTCTTTTATAATCGGCGTACCATTGGCCGCCTTCGTTATAATAGGGTTCAAGCTTGTTGGTTATTTCTGTTAATATCTGTTGTTGTTCCGCTTCGGCAATGCCTTCCAGGTATTGCGCGCCAAACATGGTTACCCATTTAGCTACGCCCTGATTGCCGTCCTGCAGTGGTGTTTTACGATCATAATGAATCGCGTAGCTTACCTTGAAGCCATGTTCTTCCAGCTTGGTTGCATACTCGCCAATTGATGGAAAGTACCATATCTGGGCATCGGCCTGTACATGGTACCCATGATTTTGTAAAACCAATTGGGTAGCTTCAATTAAGCGGGAAACGTTGTTTTTGCCTCCCATTTCAGCCACAAATCTACCGCCATGTTTCAGGCTGTTATATACACTACGCATCATGCCGTTCTGGTCCTTTACCCAATGCAAGGCGGCGTTTGAAAACACCGCATCATATTGCTCGTCAGTAAAGAAATCGGCAGCGTTTTCAACCGCGAAATCAACTTCCGGGTATTTTTCCTTAGCCTGTGCAATCATGTCAGGTGATAGGTCGGTCCCTTTTACTCGGGCTCCTTTGTCTTTTATCTGCTGCGTTAAATGGCCCGTACCGCAACCTAAATCCAATATATATTCACCGGGTTTAACATCCAGTAACTCCAGTACATCCTCTCCGTATTGAAATACAAAGGCATGCTTTTGGTCGTACAAATCAGCGTTCCATTTCATATTCTTTCAGATTACACCGATGTTTTTTGATTACATCGATTTTGTCATTTGGGCATTGATCATTATGATTTACGATCAATGACACTTAGCTTTAAGCCTTCTGCTTTACACTTTCGGCTTTTTACAAATATTCCAGCACTTTTTGGCCCATAGCCTTAGTGCCTAAAACTTTGCTTTTATCAGTATTGGCATCAGCAATGTCGCCGGTGCGGTAACCTTCTTTTAATGTTTTATCAATGGCTGATGTGATCAGTTTTGCTTCTTCTTTTAGTCCGAAGCTGATCTCGAGCATTAACGCTACCGATAGTATAGATGCCAGTGGATTGGCTTTATCCTGCCCGGCAATGTCATGTGCCGAACCGTGGATAGGTTCAAAGAAACCAGTACCATCGCCAATAGATGCAGATGCCAGCATACCCATTGAACCCGCTATCTGCGATGCCTCGTCGGTTAAAATATCACCAAAAAGATTGGCGGTTAATACCACATCAAACTTTTTAGGGTTTTTAACCAGCTGCATAGCTGCGTTATCAATAAACATGTGCTCGGTTTCAACATCAGGATATTGCTTGGCTATTTCCTGAACAACCTCGCGCCACAAGCGTGATGATTCCAGCACGTTGGCCTTATCAACAGAACATAACCTTTTACCACGTACCCTTGCGGCTTCATATGCTTTGATGGCAATACGTTCAACCTCATAGCGGGAATAGATCATCAGGTCAGATGCGGTATTGCGGTCTTCACTGCGTTTTTTCTCACCGAAGTAAACATCACCTGTCAACTCGCGGAAAAACAGAATATCTGTTCCTTTCAATATCTCAGGTTTTAAGCTCGATGCATCCAGCAGCTCATCAAACAGCATGATAGGGCGCAGGTTGGCATAAAGGCCAAGTTCCTTACGTATTTTTAACAAACCCTGCTCCGGACGTACCTTTGCTGATGGATCGTTATCATATTTGATATGACCAATGGCACCAAATAAAATGGCATCGCTGGCTTTTGCTTTTGCTAAAGTTTCGTCGGGCAGTGGATTGCCAGTAGCTTCAATACCTGCATGGCCCATCAGGGCTTCGTCAAAACTGAATTCATGGCCAAATTTCTGACCAATTTTTTCCAGTACAGCCTTACCCCAGGTTGTTACTTCGGTACCGATGCCATCACCGGGTATTACTAATATATGTTTTTTAATTCCCATTTCAAATTCAGTTCGTCATTGCGAGGTACGAAGCAATCTCTAAGCTATACAGAACGGCTCTGTAAGTAGGGGATTGCCACGCTGTGCTCGCAATGACGCGTGGTTAATTACTTGCCTTCAAACTCCTTAATTAATTCTTTTTTGCTCAGGATGTAGTCAATATCATCATAGCCATTGGTCATACAAGCTTTTTTGTAAGGATTAACCTCAAAAGTCTCCTGCTCGCCGGTGGCTACAATTTTTATGAACTGATCAACCAAATCAATTTCAACAACCGCGTGCTCATCAGCATAAACGGCATCGAAGATCTTCTTTAAAAAGTCATCACTTACCTGTACCGGTAGTAGACCATTGTTTAGGGCGTTGCCTTTAAAAATATCGGCAAAAAAGCTGCTTACCACGGCATCAAAGCCATAATCGGCAATGGCCCAGGCGGCATGCTCGCGACTACTGCCGCAACCAAAATTTTTGCCTGCAACCAGTATTTTACCGCTAAAGTTCGAGTTGTTCAACACAAAGTCCGGTTTAGGATTATTGTCGCCGTCAAAGCGCCAGTCGCGGAAGAGATTGTTGCCAAAACCCTCGCGGGTGGTAGCCTTTAAAAAACGAGCTGGGATGATCTGGTCCGTATCGATATTCTCGATGGGTAAGGGCACCACGCTGGTTTGTATATGTTTAAATATTTTAGTTGCCATTTTTTAGCAATTATATTGTTTCGTAATGTTCAACAGTAGGAAAGGGATCATAAAAATGATGTAATAGGCCTTTCCATTCCTGGTATTCTTTTGATTGCCTGAAGCCCTCTGTATGGTCGGTGAGTTTTTCCCACTCTACCAGTAAAATGAATTGGCTCACGTTCTCTACACACCGTTTTAACTGATGAGTAATGTAGCCTGTCATTTTTGAGATAATTAGCCTGGCTTTGTCAAATGCTTTTAAAAAAGCATCTTCCTGGCCGGGTATTACATTCAATATGGCTACTTCCAATATCATTTATTTAGATTTGAGATATTAGATATGAGAATTGAGATTCGTTTTGTTGTTTGTTTCACGTCTCGTATCTGTATTAAACTAATTCTTCCTCTTTCAAAAACTCACGTATATCCGTTACCACGCCTGTAATTGCTGAAGCTGCCGCAGTGAGCGGGCTGGCCAAAAAGGTGCGGGAGTTTGGTCCCTGCCTGCCTTCGAAATTACGGTTTGAGGTGGATACACAGTATTTACCGGCCGGTATTTTATCCTCGTTCATACCCAGGCACGCACTGCATCCCGGTTCGCGAAGCGGGAAACCTGCTGCGTCAAATATTTTATCCAGTCCCTCACGGATGGCTTGTTCCTGTACCTGCTTTGATCCCGGAACTACCCACACGGTAACATTATCGGCCTTGTGCTTGCCTTTTACAAATTCAGCCACCTGGCGTAGATCTTCAATGCGCGAGTTGGTACAGCTGCCGATGAACACATAGTCAATTGGTTTACCCAGTAATGTTTCATCGTCATGCAAGCCCATATATTCCAGGGCTTTTTTGTACGATCCCTGTTCTTTGGCTTCAAACGATGAAGTTTCAGGGACGTGTTGTGTAACACCAATGCCCATACCGGGGTTTGTTCCGTAGGTGATCATTGGTTCAATGTCTTCGGCTTTAAAGGATAATAGTTCATCAAAAGCTGCATCAGCGTCTGAGTATAAAGTTTTCCAGTAAGCTACGGCCTTATCCCAGTCTTCGCCTTTTGGAGCAAATTCGCGGCCTTTTACATATTCAATAGTAGTATCATCGGGAGCAATCAAACCACAGCGTGCACCCATTTCAATGCTCATGTTACAGATGGTCATACGGCCCTCCATACTTAAGGAACGGATGGTATCGCCTGCATATTCCACAGCATAACCTGTACCGCCTGCGGCAGAGATCTGTGCAATGATATACAAAATGATATCTTTTGCGCCAACACCTTTGTGCAGTTTGCCGTTTACCTCAATCTTCATCCTTTTAGGGCGCGATTGCAGTAAACATTGTGTAGCCATTACCTGCTCCACCTGTGAAGTGCCTATACCGAACGCTATGGCACCAAAGGCGCCGTGTGTTGAAGTATGACTATCGCCGCAAACATATGTGCCACCCGGGCGGGTAATGCCCAGCTCGGGCCCTATTACGTGTACTATACCCTGGAAAGGGTGACCCAAGCCGTATAGCTCAATACCAAACTCCTTACAGTTTTTGGTAAGCATATCAACCTGGTAGCGGGAAAGTTCTTCTTTGATAGGGAGGTGCTGATCAATTGTTGGAACGTTATGATCGGCAGTGGCCACTGTTTGTTTGGGCCTGAAAACCGGTAAACCTCTGGTACGCAAACCGTCAAATGCCTGCGGACTGGTTACCTCGTGTATGAAATGTGTATCGATGTATAAAATATCAGGAAAACCCTCGTTGCTACTGACGACGTGTGCATCCCATATCTTATCAAATAATGTTTGTCCCATGATTTTTTTAGTCTTTAGTCTAAAGTCCGAAGTAGTAAGTCATAAGCCGGAAGTATAAAGTCATTGACTTATAACCTCATACTTATGACTTACGACTCAAGACTAATAATTACGCTTCTACAACCTGGTTTTCAGGGCGTAAGCTGCGTACAGTTTTACCTGCCTGCCATATTTCGCTTTCGCGTAATTCTTTTAATTCCGCGTCCAGTTTTTCGCGGTAATCAGGCTTGCTGTTGGAGTCGATTGATTTTTGTGACTCAACACCGGTTGCAACGCTTTTGTATAATTCTTCAAATACTGGTTTTGTAGCGTCACGGAATTTTTTCCACCAATCCAATGCACCGCGTTGTGCTGTAGTTGAGCAATTGGCATACATCCAGTCCATACCATTTTCTGCAACTAATGGCATTAATGATTGGGTTAATTCTTCAACAGTTTCGTTGAATGCTTCAGATGGTGAGTGACCATTGGCACGCAATACATCGTACTGAGCAGCAAAGATACCCTGGATACAACCCATTAGCGTACCACGCTCGCCGGTTAAATCGCTATATACTTCTTTTTTGAAGTTAGTTTCAAAAAGGTAACCGCTACCTACCGCGATACCTAATGCAATTACACGGTCAAATGCTTTACCGGTTGCATCCTGGAAAATAGCATAGCTCGAGTTTAAGCCACGGCCCTGTAAAAACATGCGACGTAATGAAGTACCTGATCCTTTAGGAGCAACCAAAAATACGTCAACATCAGCAGGAGGGATAATGCCCGTTTGCTCGTTAAAAGTAATACCAAAACCATGAGAAAAATATAATGCTTTACCCGGGGTTAGGTGTTTTTTAACAGTTGGCCATAATGCAATCTGGGCTGCATCGCTTAATAAGTAGCAAATTACAGTTCCTCTTTCCAAAGCTTCTTCAATTTCAAAAAGGGTTTCGCCCGGTACAAAGCCATCACTTACAGCTTTATCCCAAGTTTTAGTGCCTTTACGCTGACCAACAATTACGTTGATGCCATTGTCTTTTTGATTTAATGCCTGACCCGGACCTTGAACGCCATAGCCAATTACTGCTACAACTTCGTCTTTCAATACATCCTGAGCTTTTGATAAAGGGAACTCCTCGCGGGTTACTACATTTTCTTCAGTGCCGCCGAAATTTAATTTTGCCATTGTTTTGTTTTTATTTAATGATTTTTGATGATTTCACTGATTGTGAAGTGATTTCACCGATTATTCTATTTTAAGTTTAGTTATTCTGATTTATCGATTCTTTACGGAAATCCGCCAATTTTAGTTGTTTGCTTTCAGCTTTAGCCTTTCAGCTTTAGCCTTTCGGCTTTTAGCTTACATGGTAAATACCTTTTGCCCCTGGTTCAGGTATTCATTCTCAATCACATCTTCGCCTGGTTCAAGTCTTTCAAACTCGCGCAGTTTGCGGTTAAAGCCATCACTATCTTTAATAATAGCCACACGTGCGCTGCGTACAAATTCAATAAGGCCAAACGGCTGCAATATACTAATCAGATTGTCAGTTTCCTCGCGGTGACCGGTGGTTTCAAAAACGGTATAATCTTTACGCAGTACAACCACACGTGCACCGTTCTCGCGCAACAGGCGTTCAACACTTACCTTTTCGGCAATCACATCTGTTGATACCTTATATAACGCTAATTCCTGCCAAATCACATCGGCATTGGTATGATAATACACTTTTAATACCTCTACCTGTTTTTCAATCTGGCGGGTAAGTTTTCGTACCACCTCTTCTGATTCATTGATCACAATATTAAAGCGGTGGATACTCTCGATCTCTGACGGAGAAGTATTCAGACTGTCAATATTGATTTTACGGCGTGTAAATATAATAGCTATCCGGCTTAACAAACCTATTTGGTTTTCGGTGTAAACCGTGATGTTAAATTCCTGTTTATCTGTATCTGGAGTACTCATGATTGATATTTTAAAGTTTAGGGGCTTATTTAAGTCTGATTTCGCTTACACTGCATCCTTGTGGTACCATCGGGAACACATTGTTCTCTTTGGTTACCATTACCTCTAAAAGGAACGAACCTTTATTACTTAGCATTTCATTTAATGCCGCTGGCAGATCTTTACGATCATCAATCATTTTACCGGCTATTTTGTATGCAGCAGCTACCGCTACAAAATCAGGGCTCTGGATATCAACAAATGAGTAACGACGCTCGTTAAACAATTCCTGCCATTGCCTAACCATACCCAGAAAACGATTATTCAGGATGATGATTTTTACATCAATACCGCTTTGCATAATGGTACCCAGTTCCTGCAGGGTCATCTGGAAGCCGCCATCACCAATAATAGCTACCACGGTACGGTCCTGCGCGCCAAACTTGGCGCCTATGGCTGCTGGTAGGGCAAAGCCCATGGTACCCAAACCGCCGCTGGTAACATTGCTACGGGTATTATTGAATTTGGCATAACGGCAGGCCACCATCTGGTGCTGACCCACGTCGGTTACAATAATAGCCTCGCCTTTGGTTATTTCGTTCAGTTGTTTAATCACCTCGCCCATGGTCATTTCCGGTGAGGTTGGGTTTAGCTCAGTATGAATTACCGCGTCAACTTCCTGTTGTGTATAATCATGGAATTTATTGATCCACTCGGTATGTTTTTTTTGCTCGATGGCTTTGGTAAGCAAAGGCAGGGTTTCTTTACAGTCGCCCCATACAGGTACGGTTGATTTTACGTTTTTGTCGATCTCAGCCGGATCAATATCCAGGTGAATTACTTTTGCCTGCTTAGCATACTTATCTAATCTGCCGGTTACCCGGTCATCAAAGCGCATCCCGATAGCGATAAGCACATCGCAATCATTGGTCAACACATTAGGGCCGTAGTTGCCGTGCATACCCAGCATACCCACATTTTGTGGATGATCTGTTGGAATAGCGCCTGCACCTAAAATGGTCCATGCCGCGGGGATGCCGCTTTTTTCGACAAAAGCTTTAAATTCCTGCTCGGCACTGCCCAAAATTACACCTTGTCCCCAAATGATGAATGGCTTTTTTGCCTGGTTTATCAGTTCGGCGGCTTCCTGTATGTATTGTGTACGTACAATAGGTTTTGGCCTGTAGCTGCGGATATGATTGCAAGGAGTATAACCTTCGTAGCTGAATTTTTGTATCTGTGCGTTCTTGGTAATATCAATTAACACGGGACCTGGACGACCGCTTTTGGCAATGTAAAAAGCCTTAGCTAATACCTCAGGTATCTCTGTAGCATCAGTTATCTGATAGTTCCATTTGGTTACCGGGGTGGTGATGTTGATCACGTCGGTTTCCTGGAAAGCATCGGTACCTAAAAGGTGCGCGAATACCTGGCCGGTGATACATACCAGGGGGGTGCTATCTATCTGAGCATCAGCTAAACCTGTTACTAAATTTGTTGCACCGGGACCGCTGGTTGCAAATACAACACCCACTTTGCCCGATGTACGCGCGTAACCCTGCCCAGCATGGATGCCGCCCTGTTCATGACGGACCAGGATGTGGTTCAGTTTATCATTATAATCAAACAGAGCATCATAGATGGGCATAATAGCGCCACCCGGGTAGCCAAAGATGGTATCAACACCTTCAACAATTAATGCCTCCAATAATGCTACTGATCCTGAAACTTCTACCGCTGTTATTTTAGCGGGTGTTGTTAGTGTTTCCTGTGCAACTTCCATAGTTTTGGGTATTAGTTTGTTGTACGTTTTTATTGTATGTTATTCTTTTATCTTTAATCCTTTGTCCTTAATCAATAATTAAGGCATTTCGTCAGTCACACAACCTTCTGCCGCTGTGCTTACTGTTTTGGCGTATCGGTATAATAAACCCTTGCTTACCTTTAAAGCAGGTTGTTTCCAGGCTGCTTTACGGGCGGCAAATTCTTCATCACTTATCATTACGTTGATGGTACGGTTAACAGCATCAATAAATATGCGGTCTTCGTCTTTCACGAAAGCGATACCGCCACCATCATAAGCTTCGGGTGTGATGTGACCAACTACAAAGCCGTGTGTGCCACCTGAAAAACGCCCGTCGGTAATTAATGCTACCGAACTGCCCAATCCGGCGCCAAATATGGCGGAGGTAGGCTTAAGCATCTCTGGCATACCCGGAGCACCCTTAGGGCCTACGTTACGGATAACCACTACATCGCCTGATTTAACACGGCCACTTTGTATACCATGTATTAATTCAAACTCGCCATCAAATACGCGGGCAGGACCTTCAAAGCTAGTGCCTTCTTTACCTGTAATTTTTGCTACACTGCCACCTTCGGCAAGGTTTCCGTATAATATCTGTAAGTGACCTGTCGCTTTAATTGGTTTTTCAGCCGGACGGATTATAGTTTGTGTTTCGAAATTGATTTCCGGAACATCAGCCAAGTTCTCTGCAATGGTTTTGCCGGTAACTGTTAAACAATCACCATGTAACCATCCCTGGCTAAGGCAATATTTCATAACAGCTGGTACACCACCAACATTATGCAGATCTTCCATCATGTATTTGCCGCTTGGCTTCATATCGGCCAATACCGGGATGCGGTTACTTACTGTCTGGAAATCGTCCTGCGTTAATTTAACGTCAACGCTTTTGGCCATTGCAATAAGGTGCAATACCGCGTTGGTTGAACCGCCCAATACCATGATCAAAACAATGGCATTTTCAAATGCCTCGCGGGTCATAATGTCTGACGGTTTAATATCTTTTTCTAACAATACCTTGATCGCTTTACCGGCGGCAAGACATTCTGCTTTTTTATCTTCGCTTAATGCAGGGTTTGATGATGAGTATGGCAAGCTCATACCCAATGCCTCAATAGCCGCGGCCATGGTATTAGCAGTATAGATACCACCGCAGGCACCCGCGCTTGGACAGGCGTTTTTAATTACGCCCATAAAATCAACATCATCTATCTGGCCGGCAATCTTTTTGCCCAAAGCCTCAAATGCCGATACAATGTTCAGGTCTTCACCTTTCCAGTGACCCGGTTTAATAGTGCCACCATACACCATGATTGACGGGCGGTTTAAACGGCCCATAGCCATGATGGAGCCTGGCATATTTTTATCGCAGCCTGGTAGGGTAATTAAACCATCATAATACTGAGCGCCGGTAACGGCTTCAATAGAATCGGCAATGATATCGCGGCTCATTAATGAATAGCGCATACCCTCGGTACCGTTGCTCATGCCATCGCTTACGCCAATGGTATGAAATATCAGCCCTACCATATCCTCACTCCAGATGCCTTGTTTAACCAACTTGGCCAAATCGTTCAGGTGCATGTTGCATGTGTTACCATCGTAACCCATGCTGGCTACGCCAACCTGTGCTTTTTGCATGTCGTCATCGGTTAAGCCTATACCGTATAGCATGGCCTTTGCGGCAGGTTGTGTTTCGTCCTGCGTAAAAGTTTTGCTGTACTTGTTTAATTCTATGGCCGATAAAGTATCTGATGATGAACTCATTTTATTTTGTTTGATAGACTAATTTGTAAATAATTTTGCCTGTTGATCCTGGTTTACTTGTATTGTTCGAATCTGTATCTGTAAGGTAGATATAGCTATAGCGAATAACAAGAGTTGTAAAGAATATTTTAAAAAAGAATTATATTTTATATTTTTAAATTAAACGATATTTAATTCTTTATATATTATAAATATAAGAATTAAATTCTTAACTAAATATACCAAAGTTCAAAACGGTATTTGGTACATATTTTATGCATGCATAGTAAGTTGTTGATTTTCTTCCTGAAATGGCCAAAACTGGATCGGAACTTATAAAAAACGGGTTACTATGCCTCCTGTAATTATTGCTTAAATAATGTTGCTTTACGCATTGTATTATTTGCCTCAAAATTTATCTCCCTTAAATTAAACAGCTTCTAAATATGAGCAACTAAAAAAACTAATCCAGTTTGTTCAATGCTTATTTACTTTGTATCAGCTTTAAAAAAGAGCAAAAAAAAACGTCCGGGGATTTATACCCGGACGTTTTTTATAAATGTAGGTATAAGGTTATTTGTGCTGAATGCCTTCAGCAAGAATAATGACCTTATTGTTTAATACCTCAACAACACCACCTTTAATAAAAAAAACTTCTTCTTTAGCAGCACTGCCGCCACGTACTGTTAGCTTACCATCCTGTAATGTTGAGATGATAGGCGCGTGGTGGTTTAATATTTCAAATAATCCCAAAGCACCCGGAACGGTTACCGATGTGGCTTCGCCCTCGTATACTTTTTTATCGGGTGTAAGAATTTCTAATGTCATATTTTTTTAGATGTGAGATATGAGATGTGAGATGTGAGACAAAACGTCTCTTGATTCCCGTATCCTATATCTCTTGTTTTTAATATGAGATATAAGAATTGAAATGGTGAATCTCAAGTCTCATATCTCAAATCTCATATCTAGTTATTAGCTTCAGCTAATAATTTTTTACCTTTTTCAATGGCGGCTTCAATGCTGCCAACTAAGTTGAAAGCTGCTTCTGGGTATTCATCAACTTCGCCATCCATAATCATGTTGAAACCTTTGATGGTTTCTTTGATATCAACCAATACACCTTTTAAGCCTGTAAACTGCTCAGCAACGTGGAATGGTTGTGACAGGAAACGCTGAACACGGCGTGCACGTGATACAACCAGTTTATCTTCTTCAGATAACTCGTCCATACCCAGGATTGCGATGATATCCTGTAGCTCTTTGTACCGTTGTAAAATTTCTTTAACACGTTGGGCTGTATTATAGTGCTCATCACCCAAAATAGCAGCGCTCATGATTCTTGATGTAGAGTCCAATGGATCCACAGCAGGGTATATACCAAGCTCAGCAATTTTACGTGATAATGAAGTAGTAGCATCTAAGTGGGCAAATGTTGTTGCCGGTGCAGGGTCAGTTAAATCATCCGCAGGTACGTAAACCGCCTGTACAGATGTAATTGAACCGCGTTTGGTTGAAGTGATACGCTCTTGCATGGTACCCATCTCAGTTGCCAGCGTTGGCTGGTAACCTACTGCCGATGGCATACGGCCTAATAATGCTGACACTTCAGAACCTGCTTGTGTAAAGCGGAAAATATTGTCAATAAAGAAAAGGATATCACGACCTTTACCATCTTCTTCACCATCGCGGAAATACTCAGCAATAGTTAAACCTGATAAAGCCACACGTGCACGTGCACCTGGAGGCTCGTTCATTTGTCCGAAAACGAAAGTTGCTTTTGATTCTTTTAAAGCTTCAGCATCAATCTTTGAAAGATCCCATCCGCCTTCTTCCATAGAGTGCATAAATGCATCTCCGTATTTTATAATGCCTGATTCAAGCATCTCACGTAAAAGGTCATTACCTTCACGTGTACGCTCACCAACACCTGCAAATACTGATATACCAGCATAAGCTTTTGCAATGTTGTTGATCAGTTCCTGGATCAATACTGTTTTACCAACACCAGCACCACCAAACAAACCGATCTTACCACCTTTTAAGTAAGGCTCTAATAAGTCGATAACTTTGATACCTGTAAACAATACCTCAGTTTCGGTTGATAAATCCTCGAAACGAGGAGGGGCATTGTGAATAGGGCGACCATTGGATTTATCTAAATTAGCTATACCGTCAATAGCATCGCCAACTACGTTAAATACACGACCTTTAATACTTTCGCCGACAGGCATTTTGATGGCCGATTCCAGATCCAGAACTTTCATGCCGCGTAGCAATCCGTCTGTTGAATCCATCGCGATCGCACGTACACGATCTTCACCTAAATGTTGCTGAACTTCTAAAATTATTTTTTGGCCATTATCTTTCGTGATCTCTAATGCATCATAAATCTTGGGAAGATGAGCATCATCAGCGAAACTTACGTCAACTACCGGACCAATGATCCGTGATATTTTTCCAATGTTTGGCATATATAACCTGGTGTTTTAAAGAATTTTTTTCTGAAATAGTTGTTACTAATAAAATATAAGATGCTATTTCAGAGGCGCAAAGTTAAGATTTCTATCTAAATATTTAAATACCTAAAGCAACATTTTTTACGATATTTTCTTCACACCCATTTTATGCTTTTTATTGCTCAAAACTGAGTATAATTTTGCCAATATGAGCGTTACTTTCCATCAATTCATGTGCTTTTGCAGCCTCATTTGCCGGGAAAGTGGTGTTTATTACAGGCTTTATTATGCCCGATGCCAGTAACGGCCAGATTATTTTTTGCAGATTTTGTGCGATGGCTCCTTTAAATGTAGTATCCCTTGCCCGTAAAGTAGAGCCGGTGATCGCCAGTCTTTTTACCATTACCTGCGCCAAATCTACCTGCGCATCTTTACCTTTCATGCTATTGATCATCACCAGCCGACCCTCAACTGCCAGCGAACTGATATTGCCGGGGGTATAGTCGCCGCCTATCATGTCCAGTATTACATCAACACCTTTGCCATTGGTAAGTTGGGCTATAACAGCAGGAAAAGCCTCATTTTTGTAATTGATAGCTTGGGCAGCGCCCAGTTGTTCGCAAAATCGGCATTTTTCTTCAGATCCGGCGGTAACATAAACGGTATGCCCTAAAGCTTTGGCCATTTGTATGGCAGTTACCCCAATACCGCTTGAGCCACCGTGAACCAGCAAGGTTTCATTGCCTTTTAAATTACCGCGGTCAAATACATTGCTCCAAACGGTAAAAAAAGTTTCGGGTAAGGAGGCGGCTTCTATAAAGGAAAAGCCATCAGGTATAGGCAGGCATTGCTCTTGCGGGGCATTGCAGTATTCGGCATAACCACCACCCGACACCAGGGCACAAATCTGGTCGCCAACTTTCCATCGGGTAACGGTAGCACCAACTTCAACTACTATACCTGCTATTTCCAAACCCGGAATATCCTGCACCACGCCAGCGGGCGGTGGATATTTACCCTCGCGTTGTTTAACATCCGGGCGATTTACACCAGCCGCTGCTACTTTGATCAGCACTTCGTTGGCTGAATAAGCGGGTTTTGGCCTTTCGGCTATTTGTAAAACAGCTGGTACGCCAGGCTGGGTTATAATTACTGCTTTCATAGGAGAATGATATGGAGCAAAAATAAGGTAAATGAAATACTAAAAGCTAAGCTCTAAATCATAAAACTCAAACCTTTCGCCTTTTACCTTTCCCCTTTCACCGCCCTTACTCGTTCTTTAAACTTTCAACCGGGTTAGCCATGGCTGCCTTAACCGACTGGAAACATATGGTAACAAAAGCTATAACAACCGTTGCCAGGGCAGTAACCACAAATACCCACCATTGAATGTTTTGACGATAGGCATATCCCTGCAGCCATTTGTTCATGACCAGCCAGGCCAACGGTGTTGCTATGATGATAGAAATAAATACCAGTTTGATAAAATCCTTGGAGAGCATGGCTACCAGCGTTGAAACGCCGGCACCCAATACTTTGCGAATACCGATTTCCTTGTTGCGCTGCTCAGCCGCATAAGCCGCCAGGCTAAACAAACCCAGGCAGGCTATGATGATGGCCAACGTGGTAAATGCTATAAACAGGTTGCCCATGCGTTGCTCGGTGCGGTACAGTGCGTTAAAATCCTCATCCATAAATGAATATTCTATATGTTCATTGGGGGCTACTGTTTTCCATTTGTCCTCGATCTGTGCTAACGTGGTCCGTAAATCATGGGTGTTTACGCGTACACTCAAACGCGCTACCCAGGAATCGCCAATAACCATCACCAAGGGGGTAATATTATCCCTGAGCGAACTGAAGTTGAAGTCTTTTACTACACCTATGATCGTGTATTTTTTAGCGTCATTTCCCGTTCCGCTATAAAGTGGTTTATTTATGGGATCATTAGTATAGCCTAACATTTTTGCCGCTGTTTCATTGATCACTATGGCTGTTGAATCTGTTTTAAGTTGTGCCGAAAAACTCCGGCCTTCTTTCAGCTTCATATCCATGGTGTTCAAATAGTCTTCATCAACTTTCCAAAATTGTGTGGTTGATTGTTCGTCTTTTTGATCGGCTGATATCGAACCGGCTGACCTCCAGCCACCAACAGGCAGATAGCTGGTCAGTGTGGCATTTACTACGCCCGGTATTTGTTTAATTTCCTGTTTCAGTATTTGAGGGTTATTTAATGTGTTTACACTATTGATGGTCAACACCTGGCTGCGGTTAAAGCCTAGATCCTTATTTTGGATATAATTTAACTGGTTGTAAATAACTAACGTACCGATGATAAGAAAAATGGATATAGAGAATTGGAAAATAACCAGGATATTCCGAAGCGCGCCACCTTTAAAACCCGCGGATAATTTGCCTTTTAAAACATCAATAGGCTGAAATGCCGAAAGAAAGAAAGCGGGATAAGAGCCCGCCAAAACACCAACCACTATAACAATGATGAGTAGCGCAGGTAACAGCCAGATTAGTATTTGAAATGTTATGGATAATTCCTTGTTTGAAAAATGATTGAAAAGTGGGAGTAAGGTCCATGCAGCCAGTATCGCGATAAAGGCTGCTACAAAAGTTACTATTAATGATTCGGCCAAAAACTGAAAGATCAGGTGCTTGCGAGATGAGCCCAGTACCTTACGCACGCCAACCTCCCGGGCCCGGTTAGCGGAGCGGGCTGTTGACAAATTCATGAAGTTAATGCAGGCAAGCAGTAAAATAAAGATGGCCACAACCGAAAATATATAAATGTATTGGATGTTGCCGTTTGTGCCAAGCTCCCATAATTTGTTTGATTTGAGGTGTATGTCCTTTAATGGCGTTAAACTAAATTTTAAATATTGATTTAATGACTTTGGTTTTTTACCGTCAAGTGGATGGGCATTGAGGTTGCTTTTCATTAACGCAGTAAACTTTGTTTCAAAGCGTTTATAATCAGCCCCCGGTTTAAGCAAAACATAGGTGCTAAAAGCGCTGAGGCTATTCCATTTACCCTTGTTGACGGGATTGCAACTCATCAGGAAATTAGCCTTAAAATGCGATTGTAAAGGCATATCACGAATTACACCAGTTATTTTATGTGTCGTACTGTCTGTAACTAAAAAAAGTGTTTCGCCTACTACATTGGTCCGGTTAAAATATCTTTTAGCGGTTGACTCATTAATTACAACCGAGTTGGGTTCTGTTAATGCTGTTTTAGGATCGCCTGAAAGCATAGGGAATGTGAAAATATCAAAGATACCAGCCTCACAATAAAAGGTGGTACCGTCTTCTCTTACAATCTCATTTCCTTTTTTAAAACGGATGTTGTATGCGGGGGTAATCCGCATAGCTTTTTCAACTTCGGGAAGTTCCCTGTTCAGCGCATCAGCAACAGGGGTAGGCGTTAATGCATATGATGATACGGTGCCATTATCTGTAATGTCGGTATTTACCCTATATATCCTGTCATATTTGGTATTGTACCGGTCGTAACCTAACTCATCAACCACATAAAATATAATGAGGAGGCAAGTAGCCAAACCCAAGGCCAGACCCAGAATGTTTATAAATGTAAAACCTTTGTTTTTTAAAAGGGTACGTACCGCGACTTTTAAATAGTTCCTGATCATGGTTTAATAAGATTGGTGTTCTAAAGTTGTAACTAATTATTTTGTTGTAAAGGAGTGGCTCGAGAATTTACACTTTCCCTTTGTTTATTCATTCTTTAAACTTTCAACCGGATTAGCCATAGCGGCTTTAATAGACTGGAAGCTTATGGTAACAAAAGCAATAACAACTGTTGCCAGGGCAGTAACCACAAATACCCACCATTGAATATTTTGTCGGTAGGCATATCCCTGCAGCCATTTGTTCATGATCAGCCAGGCCAACGGTGTTGCTATAATGATGGAGATAAAAACCAGTTTGATAAAATCTTTGGATAGCATGGTAACTAAATTAGATACACTTGCACCTAATATTTTACGGATACCTATTTCCCGGTTTCGTTGTTCTGCCGCGTAGGCAGCCAAACCAAACAAGCCCAGGGAGGCAATGATGATGGCCAACGAGGTAAATATCACGAAGAGGTTACCCATACGTTGCTCGGTGCGGTACATGGCATCAAAATCGGCATCCATAAATGAGTATTCAAATTGCAGGTTTGGGGCCAGTGTTTTCCATGTATGTTCTGCCTGATTTAAAAATGCAGGTAAGTTTTTAGTGTTCACTTTAATACACAGCCATGTTCTCCAGTCCTGGTTCATCACCATCACTAACGGGCTTATATTATCCCTCAACGAACTGAAGTTGAAATCTTTTACTATACCTATTATATGATATGTTTTTGTGCTTGTACCCTGGCCTGTAGTAAGTGTTTTGTTTAAGGCATCGTTGTTCAGGCCGAGCATGTTGGCTGCTGTCTGATTAATTACCATTGCCAATGAATCCGAACTAAATTGGTTTGAAAAGCCCCGGCCCGATGACAGGTGCATGCCCATGGTATGCAGGTAATCTTCATCAACAGACCAATATTCCGCAAGCAATCCACTTTTATGCTCGCTGGAAATACTGTTAGGAAAATGAGTGAAATTTGTAGGAAAGTAGGCGCTCAGGGTAGCATCAACAACGCCGGGTATTTGTTTCATTTCCTGTTTTAATATCTTGGGATTATTTAAAGCATTTACATTTTTAACGATCAGTAATTGGCTGCGGTTAAATCCCAGGTCTTTATTCTGGATGTATTTAAGCTGGTTATAAATAATCAATGTACCTATGATCAAAAAGATAGATATCGAAAACTGGAAAATAACCAAAAAACTACGCAGCTTACCTCCTTTAAATCCGGTGGCTATTTGGCCTTTTAAAACATCAACCGGCTGAAAAGCCGAAAGGAAAAAAGCGGGGTATGATCCGGATAGTACGCCAACTATCACTACAATAACCAGTAAAGCAGGTAATAACCAGGTAAATGTTTGTGCACTTACGGCCATATCTTTACCAGATAACTGATTAAATACGGGTAATAATAGCCAGGCAGTCAGCACCGCGATAATGGTAGCCACGAATGTAACCAGGAGTGATTCTGAGAGAAACTGCCCTATCAGATATCCTCGCGATGAGCCTAATACTTTGCGTACCCCAACTTCGCGGGCCCGGCTAGCTGAACGGGCTGTAGAAAGGTTCATGAAATTGATGCAGGCCAACACCAATATGAATATAGCTATAGCCGAAAAAATGTAGATATATTGTATGTTTCCATTAGGGCCAAGCTCTCTCTGGCGGTTTGATTGCAGGTGGATGTCCTTTAGTGAGGTCAAGTTCAGCCTGATGTAATTACCGCCCTTTTCAAATTTGGCAATATTCATGCTGCTGCTTAGCCATTGCCGCATTAAAGCAGGAAGCTTTGCCTCAAGGTGTTTATAATCAGTACCCGGTTTAAGTAGCATATAAGTGCTAAAGTTAAAATGATTAAAGGTTTTGTCGCGGGCAGATTCCTGTGATAATGTTGACAAAAAGAAATTTGCAGTAAAGTGCGATTGTACCGGCATATCCTTTATTACCCCGGTTATTTTATGCGGAATGCTATCATTATTTATGGTAAGTGTTTGCCCCACAACAGTGGTTTTATTAAAATACTTTTTTGCTGCTGATTCAGTAATCACGATGGAATTAGGGTCGTTTAAGGCGGTTTTGGGGTCGCCATCAATCATGGGTAAGGTAAATACAGTAAATATGCCAGGGTCGCAGTATATTACTTTATCCTCCGCAATATCGTGCTCCCCTTTTTTAAAGCGGATATTTATGGCAGGAGATATCCGTACGGCATTCTCCACCTCGGGGAAATTGCTTTTTAAAGCATCGGCAACCGGAGGGGCAACTATGGCAAATGATGTTAAAACACCACCGTATTTTAAATCGGTATTTACCCGGTATATTCTGTCATATTTGGTGTTGTACCGGTCGTAGCTTAACTCATCAACCACATAAAATATAATGAGCAGGCAGGTAGCCAAACCCAATGCCAGGCCCAGAATATTGATAAATGTAAACCCTTTGTTTTTTAACAGGGTACGTACCGCTACTTTTAAATAGTTCCTGATCATAGCTTAAAGGGATTGATTTTATAAATCTATAACTAAATATTTAGTTAATCAAGGGGTGGTAATATTTAATTTGTAAATCATACTAAAAAAGGTTTTTACGCCTGTTGATATTTTGATGTAGATCAATGTTTGCCGTTTTTCAGAACTTCACCTTTGTTGCCATTAAAAACAATAAATAGTTTATTTATGGAAACAACATTAAATCCCCCTTTAGCTCATAACCGACCACCTGCTGTCAGGTTCACTATATTTGGTATTGCCATGATCCTTTTTATGGTAAATCTGGATACCAGCATTGTGGTAGTGGGTTTGCCAGTATTGGTAAAAACGCTGCATGCCAGCTTTGCCACAGCGCAATGGATGGTATTAAGTTATATGCTGGCACTAACCGCGCTTATTGCCGGGGCCGGCCGGCTTGGTGATATATTTGGTAAAAAGAACCTGTATCTTTTGGGCATCACCATTTTTACGTTGGCATCATTAGCCTGCGGGTTTGCCAGCAACTCGTTTATACTTATTGCTTTCAGGGCAATACAGGGCATAGGTGCCGCCTTTTGTATCTCCTTAAGTTTTGCCATAGCGGGCGATATGGTGCCCAAAACAGAGATTGGCCGGGTAATGGGTATTTTAACCACAATGATACCACTGGGTATAGCATCAGGGCCAACCATTGGCGGATTATTACTTTCGTCATTTGGCTGGCCATCTATGTTTTTTGTGAATATCCCGATAGGGGTTATCGCTTACTGGCTTATCAGCAAGTTTACCCACTCTACTAAACCGGCTCGTATTGTAAAAGTGGATATTATAGGCATGCTGTTACTGGCAGTTGTATTATGCTGCTACGCGCTGGGCATGACTTATATGGAAAGTAAAGGTTTCGCTCATCCGCTGGTAGTATCCTTACTTGTTGGGGCAATAGCAAGTCTGGTTATATTTATATGGTATGAGGGGCACATTGAACATCCCTTTTTAAAGATCAGTTTATTTAGAAATGGCATTTTAAGTGTAAGCCTACTGGCTTCGGTATTGGTATATATAGTTATCACATCCACCATTGTTCTGTTCCCTTTTTATTTGACCAAAGCTTGTGGTTTTAAGCCGTTACAGGTTGGGCTTGTGATGTCGTTCGGTCCGCTGGTTACCGCCTTATTGAGTTTTAAGGCGGGTAAAATAGCCGATAAGTACGGCGCACGCAAGGTGATGTTATACGGTATCATGATCATGACGGCCGGATGCTGGGCCATGAGTTATGTAACACCAGAACAGGGTATATTCGGTTTTTTATGGCGGATAGCCATTATACAGGTTGGCCTCACGTTTTTTCAAACCCCAAACAATGCCGCGGTAATGGAGTTGGCTAGCCCTGATCAGCGCGGATTGCTGAGTGGCTTGTTATCGCTATCAAGAAGTACCGGCCAAATTACCGGAACAGCTGTGCTGGGGGCTATATTTGCTATTATGGTGAGCCATACCGCCGGTTCTGATACCGCGAATGCCAACGGAACCGCAGTAACTTATGGCATTGAGCAGGTTTTTACCATCGCTACCTGTTTAATCGGAGTAGCGGCCTTACTACTTTATTATGTACTTCGGAAAAACAATAAGGTGGCTTTAAATCATAAATAATAACTTGCATTGGCAGATGAACCAATTATGTACGAACAGTTAAGTAATTTTATAACACAAAGAGTTGCGGTTAGTGATGAACAACTGCAACTTATCCTTTCGTATTTTAAACCTTTAACCTGTAAAAAGAATGAGTTGATTGGTAGCGCAGGCGAGATGGCTAAAAGAATGTATTTTGTAAATAAAGGTTGTTTAAAAGTTTATTTTATAAAAGAACAGGGTATTGAAGTTATCCGCAGGTTTGCGTTTGAGAATTACTTTTCAACTTCGCTGGTTTCTTTTATTAATGGAGATCCCCTTAAGGAATACACCCAGGCTATTGAAGCTACAGAACTGTTGTACATATCGCGCAATGATTTTTATTACCTGTTGGATAAACTGCCCGTATGGGAAAAGTTTTACCGCAATTACCTGGAGCAAGCCTATGTAAACAACACGCTGCGTTTACAAAGCTTTATTACACTGGATGCAACCGAACGTTATAAATTGCTGTTAAAAGAAAGCCCGCATATTGTGCAGCGTTTGCCAAACCGGCTGGTGGCTAATTACCTGAATATCTCGCAGGAGGCGCTGAGCCGGCTTAAATCAAAGATCTGATTTTTTGATGTAGATCAATGTTTTAAGAATCTGCTTTAATGATTTTTGTCTTAATTAAAACAATAAGTAAAAAGACAAATGCGCATTATTACTCTTGAAGAACATGTAACGTTTCCGGAATTAACGGATAAAATTCCTGCGGACATTATGGATCTCCATAGTATCTGGAAATCACCTATGATGCAGAAAATGAATAAGTCCTTAGCTGATGTAAGTGGAGAACGCTTACAATCAATGAATGCTAATGGAATTGCTCAACAAGTAGTTTCTGTTGTTGGTGCGGGTGCCGATTTGCTTAATCCCATTGATGGGCCTGTATTTGCCCGGGAATATAATAACCTGATGGCCACAAGGATTGCAGAACACCCTGATAGGTTCAGGGCGTTTGCACATTTGCCAATGACCGCTCCTGAAGCAGCAGCAGATGAATTGGAAAGAGTAGTAAAAGCCTATGGTTTTTGCGGGGCATTGGTTAACGGACTTACGAATGACGAATTTCTGGACGATTTTAAATATGCACCAATACTTGAGCGTGCCCAGCAATTAGATGTGCCTATTTACCTGCACCCAGGTTTGCCACCAAAAACTGTTGCCGATGCTTATTATAGTGACTTACCTAAACATTCAGGAGTTTTATTATCCACTGCAGGTTGGGGCTGGCATGCCGAAACCGCTATTCATGTATTGCGGTTAATTATATCCGGAACCCTTGACCGTTATCCCAAACTTAAACTGATTATCGGGCACATGGGCGAAATGTTACCTATGATGATGGCTCGTTGTGATGAAAAATTTGGAATAGCGCAGGCGGGTAATAACCTAAGATCTGTAAGTCAAACTTTACGCGAACAGGTTTATGTTACAACCAGCGGCATATTTACGCTCTCGACATTAATGACCGCCATTGATACTTTTGGGATTGACAACGTATTGTTCTCTGTCGATTACCCTTTTAGCGCTAATGAAACAGGTAAGAAATTTCTGGAGAGTATTCCATTGGAGCCAACAGCAATAGAAAAAATAGCCCATGGTAATGCGGAGAGATTATTGAAGTTAAATCGTAATTAAACAAATACGCCAAGCTGTATTTACTGATTGCTGTAGGTCTTTACGCCATTTTTTTTAACGGGTCGGATCCAAAATTATATTAATTGAATTAATTACCTGCCGATTACCAATAACAAGCAGCATTTATTTTATTTTGCGATAAAAAAATAAGCTATGTCAGTAAAACCAGGCCAGGCGGCACCACAGTTCTCTCTATTATCAACAACCTTAAAACAGGTATCATTAGCCGATTTTAAAGGCAAAAAAGTAGTTATACACTTCTTTCCGTTAGCTTTTACCGGTGTTTGTACCACACAATTGTGCACCATGCGCGATAGTTTTGGCTATTATGATGGTTTAAATGCAACTATATTAGGTATATCTGTCGATTCGCCTTTTACGTTGGCTAAATTTAAGGAAGAGAATAATTACCAGTTTGATCTGCTGTCTGACTTTAACAAAGAAGTATCATCAGCTTTTGGCGCATTATATGAAGAATTTGTGCTGGGATTAAAAGGCGTATCCAAACGTGCTGCGTTTGTAATTGACGAAAACCAGGATGTTATCTACGCAGAAGTATTGGAAGATGCCGGTAATTTGCCTGACTTTGCGGCCATTGCCGAGATCGTAAAATAGGTTTTGAGTTGATTGGTTGATTATTTATATGAACTTATAGATCATTAAATCAGCCATTTGACAGTTTAAGATAATTATATCAGAAAGTTATTTGAAAAAAGTTTGCAACGGATGGGTAAAAATTCTATTTTTGCATTCCGTTTCAAAAAGCACTTGTAGCTCAATTGGATAGAGCACCTGACTACGGATCAGGAGGTTAGGGGTTCGACTCCCTTCAAGTGCACCATTAACGTTAAGCCTTTCTGTGTTGTACCGAAAGGCTTTTAATTTGTAAAAAGCATGCTAAATCTGGTATTGTTTGGCCCTCCCGGAGCAGGGAAGGGGACTCAGTCGCAAAAGCTTATTGAAAAACACGGTTTAATACACCTTTCAACAGGCGACCTATTACGCGGCGAAATTTCACAGGGAACAGCACTTGGTGTAGAAGCAAAGAAACTGATGGATGAGGGGATGTTGGTTCCGGACGAAGTGGTTATAGGCATGATCAGCAATAAGCTGGACGCTAATAAAGATGCCAAAGGATTTATATTTGATGGTTTTCCGCGTACTGTTGCTCAAGCCGAAGCGTTAGATAACTTGCTGAAAAGCAAAAACTCCGGCATATCAAAAATGATAGCGTTGGAGGTTAATGACGACGAATTGGAGCACCGCCTTTTATTACGTGGTAAGGATTCAGGCAGGCCTGATGATGCTAACCCAGAGGTGATTCGCAAGCGTATTAAAGAGTACAATGATAAAACGGCACCGGTTGCCGGTTTCTATAAAAACCAGGAGAAATTTAAAAGTATAAACGGTATAGGCTCAATTGACCAGATATATGGTGCTATTGATGAGGTTATTGAAACATATTAAATAAGTCCGAAAAGACGCTAAGTCAGTAAAGTCCGAAAGTTAGGAACTTCAAAATTCTTACCTTCCGGACTTTACTGACTTTCGGACTTTAGGCTAATCTAAAAGATAAAGAAAATGTCGCAGGGTTCCAATTTTGTTGATTATGTGAAAATCTGCTGCCGCTCAGGCCACGGAGGGTCGGGCTCTGCTCATTTACATCGTGATATTTTAACTTCAAAAGGTGGCCCTGATGGTGGCGACGGTGGCCGTGGCGGTCATGTAATAGTGAAAGGCAATGCCCAGTTATGGACTATGCTGCACCTTAAATACCGCAAACACGTAATTGCCGGCGATGGTGATTCGGGCGGGAGCTCATTAAGAAGCGGTAAAACCGGACGGGACGAAATTTTAGAGGTACCTCTTGGTACCACTGTTAAAAATGCCGAAACCGGCGAAGTTATTTTTGAGATAACCAAAGATGGTGAAACAAAAATATTAACTCCCGGTGGCAGGGGAGGCTTAGGAAACTGGCATTTTAAAACCGCTACACAACAAACCCCACGTTTTGCTCAACCGGGCGAAGATGGCAAAGAAGACTGGAATATACTGGAGTTAAAGATACTGGCCGATGTTGGATTGGTAGGCTTCCCTAACGCAGGTAAATCAACTTTACTTTCGGTAGTATCTGCTGCTAAGCCCGAGATTGCCGACTACGCATTTACTACCCTGGTACCCAACCTGGGCATTGTATCGTACCGTAACAACCGGTCGTTTGTAATGGCTGATATCCCGGGAATTATAGAGGGTGCCTCACAAGGGAAAGGTTTAGGCTTTAGGTTTTTGAGACATATTGAACGTAACTCGGTATTGTTGTTCATGGTACCTGCCGATACCAGTCGGACTATTAAAGAGGAATACCAGATATTGCTTCGCGAGCTGGAGGAATATAATCCTGAGCTGATCCATAAACCACGTGTTTTGGCCATTACCAAATCAGACTTGCTTGATGATGAACTACAGGCCGAGATGAAAAAGGAAGTGCCTGAAGGCATTCCATCTATATTTATATCTTCAGTAGCACAAAAAAATCTTGATGGTTTAAAAGATCTGCTTTGGAAAGAGATCAATAGCACCATTATTTAGCCGAGTACAGCACATAATTATTGCTCAGCATTTCCATTTTAAACCCGGTATAACCAGGGAAACACTTGAGTATAATATTTGATTTCGGCCCCATATAACTGGATGGTAGCAGAATGAAAATTGGTCCGGCGTGCCCTTTGTGCTCATAACTCTCGTAATCAATCTTAGTATCATCCTCAATAGGGTCCAGTGTGATAATGCGGTTATCATTGATCTCGAGGCCCAAATCAGGGCTGTTAAATACAAACAAGGCATTAGTGTTTTTCCTGTCCAGATCCATGATGTAGTTTAATGATGGCTGATCAATGAATTGTTGCGCCAGGCCCGATGTTCCTCTGGCACTTATATTTTTATTTTGCCGATACCCCTGGGTAAAATATTTAAAACTTAAAAAAGCAATAAAAAAACAAATAAAACCAAATACTACCCTGTAGGGTAACTTGCTTTTGCTTACTAAATAAACAGCGCCGGGTATTATCAGTAAACCAATAAGGCGCAGGTGTCTGGCCTCGTACGATATATTAGCCTGCCTTAAAAAATTATAACTAAAAAACAGGAATGCAACAGTGTAAAAAACAATGAGCAACGAGGTGTATTTTTTATAAGGGATGCGGCGCAGAATACTGATGACCAATAAAACACTTAATACTGCTACCAAAAGTACCGTAATTAATGACCATAACGGACCCAGCATACTTCCATCATCATTATATATTAGGCCACCCAGCATATCATCAACGGAAAAACCTGCCAATATAGGAGATGCCAATGGGAAGCTAAAAGTTTGCCATGTTAGTTTTATGCCTGATCCTCCCGATGCCGGATTTGCGCCTTTGGATAAGTAAAAGACATATATCACAGCTAGTGATAGTATGGCCGGTATCCCAATCCATATCCCTTTTTTTATCCAGCCAATTATACTGGTTTGTCCTGCTGATAACTTTAGCCATAAATAAAAGCAGCCTGCTCCATACATCCACAAAAAGGAGGACTTACAGAAGAACCCAAAACATCCGGAAAATAGCAGGAATACAAGGAGTTTCCACCCGGTTTTATCAATAGCAGCACAGCCGTACAGAAACCATCCGACAAAGCCAAAGACTAAAACTTCACCGCCATTGTAAAAAATATAAGGAACAACAAAGGCTTGCTGACAGGCAATAACCGCCACGCTGATAGCAGCTATAGTGGCGGTAAAGCCAGCTTTCTTAAAAAACGAATAAAAACCGGTTAAGCCAAGCAAGGTAAATACGGTACTGGTAACTGCCGCCGCCTGACCTATATTAAGCCCAAAAAGTGATTTGAAAAAATAAGGAGCCAGATATTGCCCCGGCGACCACCAGGTTAAAAACTCTGAATAATTTTTAGCAATGTCAGCTGGATCGGGCTTGATGGCTAAATTAAAGCCGCCACCCATTTGCATTTTACGTAACACCTGGAAACCCCAACAGGAATCAGGAAAAATTGACGTGGGATAAATAAATATCATTACCCCCATTACAATCACTATTAAACCTAAGGCAGCAAGAATGATTTTGTGGGCATAGTTTTTTTGTAGCGGCATAAATTGATTAAGGTTTAATAATATTATTAACTGATATCACGTTCACGAATTTTTACTGCCGGGTTGCCCTGGTAAATGCTATAAGGCTCCATGTTTTTTGTAGCTACAGACCCGCTTGTAAGTACTGAATGACTTGCTGCAGTTATTCCGGAGGTTACAATGGCACCGGCACCTATCCATACCCCATCCTCCAAAAATAGTTCTTTAGTTAGCAGATCAAAGGTTATTTTTTTATAATTATGACTTCCGGTAAGCAACATAACCCCCTGCGACAGGCACACATGGGCACCTATATTGATCATAACCAGGCTATCTATCCATACGTTTTCACCTATCCATGTTTCATTTCCAATGCTCAGGAACCACGGGTATTTTATATTTACACAGGGCTTTATAGTTACATTTTTACCGATTTTTGCCCCAAACAAACGAAGTAAAAATACTTTAAAACCGCTTGATGGGATAAAGCTGCTTTTAAAAAATAACGCGTTTACATAAAACCATAATATCCTTTTTACAGCATTACCACCTGGATGATATGGGTAATTATTATAAGACGAAAGATCAGTTTTATGCATGTTGGGTAATAACCTTGTCAGTATGTTTGATCCAAAAATAAAGACTGATTATAATAATGATGTAAATAATGATATTAAAAACGGTATGATGATCAATTATTTGATTAGCCCTTTTATTCCAGAACAGTGCTAACAGAACAAACCTAACAATGTTTAACAACTGAATAACCAAAATACCACTAACCAAGAAAATAAGCTTTTGATTTAATTTTTGAGGGTAAGCTATAACAAATGCTGTAAAAAAGCTCATAATGCCAAAACCCAGGCAATCATAGGCCAATCGTATGGTACCTTTACCCGCTACCAGTAAATCGACGTGATTGTAAATAGTGTCGTATCCAAACCACTCAAGTATTTGAGCACTGCCTGATAGTAAAAGTGATCGCAAACCCTGTATGTAATTTAAATGCTCAGCTAAAAAGGAGCTATAGTAATTTCCGGGACTGATGATGCCCAAAAATAGAATATTGAAGTAGAAAAATACAAGGAACAATATAATAAAGGTGACAATGAATTTTATTACTGGATTTTGCACATTTAAAGAATTAATAATGGGAGGGGCTAATTTTTATATTGTCGCTGCAACTCATATAACTTGGCATCAATCAAAAATCTGAACCAAAAACCTTGCAGAAAATGAAAGATAAGCCCTGTTTTACCATCTAAAAAACCAAATTTCAGAAAATACCTGATTGTGAAGTAAAGCATGGGTCTAATAAACAAGGGGAATGATTCATATTTCTTTTTCATATACCGTCTTCGTTCCATGGGGTTGCCAAACAATTTGGGTTTAACCAATTGGCTGTTATCATCGGTGGTAATACCTTTTTGCTCAAACAGGTATTGTGCTTCCAGTGTGGCCCAATGGTTATGGCGGATAATAAAGGTATTAATGGAGTCGGTAATAATGTCTATAATATCATTTTTGAGTACCTGCGTTTTGCCTGTAACCATAAAATGCTGATCATACAATTTGTTTTCACAAAAGCCAAATCCGTTTCTGAACAAATTGGCATGATAGGTTGGATAGTGGCCGCCATGCTTTATCCATTTATTCATAAACAAAGTTCGGCGGCTTATTAAAAAACCGTTTATCGCAGTATCAATATTGGTGTTGAACAGCGCGTTTAATTCCCGGGCAAGCTCATCAGTAACACGGTGGTCGGCATCCAGGTTAAGGGTCCACATAGCTTGTAGGGGTAAATTATGAAGAGCCCAGTTTCTTTGAGCTGCATAATTATCAAAAGGGTGATTATAAATATGGGTTGTATAATTTTTACATATGGTTAAGGTTTCATCAGTGGAGCCTGAGTCTACAATATATATTGTTGCATTTAACGCCTCCAGACTTTGCAGGCAGGCCTCAATGTTCTTTTCTTCATTAAAGGTTAAAATAATGATGTCCAGATCCTGAATCATTGCAGTTTTGCTTTAATGATCATTGATTTTCGGCAAATATAATTTGCTGATACAGGCATGTATATTGTTTTATTAACCAGTTTTCACTAAAGTCATTACGTACAATTGTTGGAGCTGTGTTTCTGATACGTAACAGATTGGTTGGATTGCCCACGATGTTGTTAATGGTTTCAATGATTGATTGTGCATGATTTTGGCATATCCAGCCTAAATTATTTTTTTCTACATAGCTTGCTAAACCAACAAACTCACTTAAAAGTACCGCAGTACCCTGGCTTAAGCTTTCAATAACTACGTTGCCGAAGTTTTCGTCGTACGAGGGTAGTATAAGCAGGTCATGCTCGTGCAGCAATTCAAATTTGCTATCATGCTGAAAGCCTACCCAATTGATATTGTTTTCTACCTGTTTATCTTTGGCCAGCGTTTTCAACTCATTAATATAATTTTTATCACCATTACCAGCTATGGTCAATACATATGGAAAGGTGAGGGCTGGGAGCGCGCTGATCAATATATCCAATCCTTTTTTCTCTTCAATTCGTGATAGGAAAATCAGTTTAAATAAAGGTGATGGTTTTTTGATTATTGGTATTGTGTGAGCTGGCAGTTTTACAAAATTGGCTATGTTAGTAATGCTTTTAGGAGTAATTATGTCACAAATAGCCTCGTTTTCCTGAGTTGAAGTTACATGAAAGTAACATCTTTTCAACAAGGGCTTGCTTAGCAGGTGATGAATGAGCCATTTGATCCCTTTGTTTTTGTTTTGGAAAGAATAAGGACTTAATGTACCTCTTGCTGAAACTACTACGGGCACATTGCGCCATACAGCTATGAGACATGATAGCACGGAAACCAGATTCCACCAGGCATGGATATGGATCACATCATATTCTCTTGCTTTCCCCCAAACCATTTTTAATAAGGCTGGCGAAAAATGACTGTGATCTTTGGTGATGCGTTTATGGTAGGTTACGGTTACTCCGTCAATGTTTATCGGTTTGCCAGCAATAACATCAAGTTCATTTGTTCCGTTTGCGGTGGTTGTAAATACATGAACCTGGCAACCAGCCTTTAGCAATTGTTCGCTAAGCATGGATACCGACATGATTGGGCCACCATACACAAAAGCAGGTTTATATGAGGCCGAGATCTGCAATATTTTCAAACCTGTTTTAAAGTGTTGGTAAGGATTAATATTTTATGAATTACCAGCATGGTTATATAACTCCAGAATACGGTGTTGATGATAAATTCAAAGCTCGACCCGCGCCACGTAATTTGAAACAGGCCGCTGAAAATGAGTGCAGTACCCAGGATATATCCACCAAAAAGCGTTTCGGCTTTTTGTGCTATTAATTGGGCAATAGCGCCATATGCAAACAAGAAAATAAAAGTCCCCAGCGCTCCGCCTGATAGGTAAGCATCAACAATAAATGCCGGTTTGGCTGATACTTTTGCTGTCCGGTTGATTACCCCTGGATCATAAACACGTTCCACAAACAAAACCGTTCGGCCTTCGCCTTTGCTTACTTCGCTCATTTTGCCGAGGCATTTTTTCTGGAATTCTGCATCGCCTACTGCCAGCACTTCGTCAACTATTAATATTTCTGATTCCAGGTGAGCTGCTACCGCGAAGGCCAGGCGTACATACATGCCCGATGAGTATCTTTTACTGGGGTATCAATATATCTTTCAACTCCCGAAAAATCAACAATCTCGTCAAACTTTCTTTTGATCTCGGCTTTGCGCATGCCCAGGATGGCGCCATTCAGGTATATGTTTTCTTTTCCGGTGAGTTCCGGGTGAAAACCTGTGCCAACTTCAAGCAAACTGGCTATACGGCCTTTTATTTTTACGGAGCCGGTGGTTGGCGAAGTAACTCTGCTCAATATTTTAAGCAGGGTACTTTTACCTGCACCATTACGGCCAATAATACCTACCGCGTCACCCTGTTCAATATCAAAGTTCAAGTCTTTCAGGCTCCAAACCATGTCACTATTACCCTTAGTTGTGCGGTCGTTGGTTTCGCCAATTTTTAAGAAAGGATCTTCTTTACCTCGTATTCTGGCCCAATAACGTTCTATGTCGCGCGATATGGTACCGGTACCAAAATCGCCCAGTTGGTAAGCCTTTGAAAGGCTTTCTACTTTGATTACTTTGCTCATTTATACAGTATCAACAAAGGTTTTCTCCACTTTATTAAATATAATGGTACCCGTTAGTAAAATGATAATGGTAGTTATTAAACTATAACCCAACAGTTCCCAGCTAAAGCTTCCCCGACCTAAAAAGCTATACCTGAACGTTTCAATAATGGCTGTAACCGGATTAAATTTTACCAACCAGCTGTAAGCCGGGTATTTTATTTCGGCAACAGACAGAGGAAATATGACGGTGGTAGTATACATGAGTAATGGCACACCAAATGACACTACAAAGGCCAAGTCACGGTATTTTGTGGTAATGGCTGATATGATCATCCCCAGACCTAAACCTAGCGCAGCGATCATTAAAACAAGCAACGGGAATAATAATACGAAGGCATTTGGAACGATAACCGATCCTTTGAACAGATAAACCACGTACAGAATGATAAAAAGCAGGAACTGCACCCCAAATTTCACCAGGTTTGATAGCACGATACTCAAAGGCATAATCAAACGTGGAAAATAAACTTTGCCAAGCAGCGCTGCATTATCCTTAAAAACGGTTGATGTTTTGGTGAGGCATTCTGCAAAATAATTCCATATAATGATGCCGGCCAAGTAAAATAATGGTTTGGGCAAACCGTCAACAGGTATACCGGCCAGGTTGCCAAATATCAGGGTATAAAATAGGATGGTGATAACTGGCTGTATAAAAAACCACACCGGCCCTAGAATAGTTTGTTTGTAAAATGAAACAAAATCGCGCCTTACCAATAATAAAAGTAGGTCGCGGTAATGCCAAACGTCTTTAAGTTTTAAGTCGAAAATGCTGCTTTGAGCGGTTATTTCAATATCCCAATCTTCGTTGGTTGGCAGGCTCATTGGTTTAGTAATAGTTGTAACTTATTTCTGTAATCAGTTTCATTAAAGTACAACAGGCATTGTTCCTGTAGTTGTTTACGCTTAGCAGCTATTAATGGTGTTGTTAAATATTCGGTTATGCCATTGTATAGCCCTGTCAGATCATCCGGATCAATAGCCTTACCTAACTCACCATTACGTATGGCATCAGTACTGCCATCGGCATTACCGCAAATAACGGGTAAGCCACAGGCCAAAGCTTCAATAAATACAATGCCGAACCCTTCTTTTTTGCTAGGTAAAACAAACAGGTCGGCCAACAAAAAATGCTCACTAAGTTCGGTGTCATTAATAAAGCCCGTCAGTATTATTTGATCGGCTACATGATGGTCTGCTATCATTTCATTAATCCGGATCCTTTCCAGCTCATCATATTTACCCGATAAGACATATTTAATATCCGGAAATTGATCTTTTAACTTACTGATAGTTTTTATTACCTGCTCATAACCTTTATATTTTTCTGTCGATGCCATGCGGGTTAATGTAAATATAATGGGATGGCTACCATTGAGCTGGTAACGGTCAATCAGCTTTTGTGGTTTGACAAAAGTCGCTGGCAGCGGCATAAACGGATCGATAGCGTTATTAACTACTATACAAATGCCCTCATTTACCTGATGCCATTTAATTATTTGCTGTTTGGTATAACTGCTTACACAAATAACTTTATCACAATTCTTCAGGATACGTTTTTTGATGAACGAAAGTGGGCGCCAAATCTCAATGCCGTGTGCAATAAGCCATACTTTACATTTTGGGTTCAGCAATTTTATGAGCAGGCCAATGATAGCCAGGTTAATATGGCTTAGAATAATAACATCGGGCCGGACTAATTTATTGATGGCTTTTAAAACAAAGGTTACTTTATTGCTGTTAAATCCTTTAAAATTTGTAGCTGGTAAATATGGAGACATCAGGTCATCTGGCTTGTCATAGGCAGACCATAGCTCAAATTTCCAACTGCTTGCCTTGGCTATTTGGTATAAAGAGTACCCTAACGTGCGGGTCATTTTCTGAATGCCACCGGTGGTGCTAAAAGTTTGCAAAGTAAACAAGACTATTTTTTTAGACATGGGCCTGTATCTGGTAAAGAGCAAATGCCTTTGACCAGTGCATACTATTGTTTTTGAATTTATTGATGATGCTTTGTGCCAATTTGCCCTTATACAGTTCGCTGTTGCTTACATCCTGATGTGCCGTCATCCATTGCTGCAGGGGGAAAGTAAAACCCATTTTAGGCCGGTTCCAGATGGCAGAGGGTAGCAACTCTTTAAAACTATCTATCAGTAACTTTTTAGGTTGATGATTATCAAATCGTACTGATTGGTTAATACTTACTACAGTAGCTGTAAAATCCTCGTCTAAAAACGGCACCCTAACCTCCAGGCCATGGCTCATGCTCATTACGTCGGTATCCCTGAGTAATTGATTTTGCATGTACAGGTTAGTTTCAAGCCAGGAGGCGTGTTCTTTATCATAGGCATTTGAACCAGGTGTTGGAATTGTATCAAAAAGTGTTTCCTGAACCTGTTTGCTGTCGATATCCAGTAACCGGGCAATATCACCGGGCGAAAATAATCCTCTTAATAAAAGATAATCAGCCCAGGGATGATCACTGGTTAGAAAGCTAAGTTTTTTATAAGGGTCAGGAAGCAAACCTGTAATAGCTGAAAATATGGATGGATGAATTTTGCGCAGGTATTTTAAATATTTTATTCTGCCGAAAGAAGGATATCCTCCAAAAAACTCATCGGCTCCAATACCTGATAATACCGCTTTTAAGCCAGCTTCATGGGCGTATTTACTAATGAACCAACTGTTAATACCATCTGTAGTTGGCATATCCATGGCGCTAATTATTTGTGGAAACAGTGTTTCAAAGTCTTGCTGCTGTACCAGGTGCGAAAAACTTTCGCCACCGATTTTATCCAGAATTATACGCTGGTAGCTTTGTTCATTATAGCTTTTTTCGTTAAAATAAATAGACACGGTTTTAAGTTGTTGCCGTTGCTGTTGATTGGCCAGTAAGGTTATGAGGCTTGAATCAATACCGCCGCTTAAAAATACACCTAGCTGAGCATCGGCTGTTAACTGCCGGTTCACTCCCCTGGTTAAAGCATCTTTTACTGATTGCCGGGCTTCGTTAATATCCGTAATATGATCTTTTACAGCAGCCTGTTTATAGCTGTTTACGGTATAGGTTGATGAGGCATGATTCCAGCATAAAAAATGGCCTTTGGGCAAACTGAATACATTTTTTAACGTAGTATAAGGTTCAGGAATATGACCGAAGGCTAAAAATCTGATCATCCAGTTAGGGGCATTTTCTGTAGTGATACCGGCGGCCGAAAAAGCTCTTATTTCTGATGCGAAACTTAAAGATCCGTTTTGAGCTAAATAGTATAATGGTTTTATACCAGCTGTATCGCGCACCAGGTAGGTTAACTCTTTGGCTATATCATATAACGCGAAAGCAAACATGCCGCGGAGCTTTGAAAAAGCATCAATTCCCCAATGCAAGTACGCTGATAAAATAACCTCAGTATCAGTAGCCGATTTGAATTGCGCACCCAGTTTTAACAAATCATTCCTCAACTCCTGGTAATTATAGATTTCGCCGTTAAAAGTTATCCATGCGTTTTGGCCAGTATCAGTCATGGGTTGGTGACCATTGCTGCTCAGATCAATGATAGAAAGCCTGCGATGTCCAAACCCGAGATGTTTTTTTTCGTCGAGAAAAATACCTTCATCATCGGGCCCTCCATGTTGCAGCGTGTGGCACATGGTTTTTACTTGCCGATAAATTTCTTCAGGTTGTAGCCGGTTATTAATTATTCCTGCTATGCGGCACATGGTTCACGTAATTTCACAGCTTCGCCCCGTAAGTCACATAATTGTTTTGTAACTTATTATTTAACAATAACTTATGCGTTTAAGCACAAGCCGGTTTTATTGTATCATGATGACTTATAAATAAGCCAATAAAATTAATGCTGACTAAAACCGCTCAATATAAGAGGCTGCAACGTGTACTATAACCGAGCAGCCAATACTTTCAAGGCGTAATACCAATTGTTTTTGCGACCGGTATGATACCATCTCGCCGGTCATACCTTTTAGCGGACCTGCTTTGATCATGATCCTTTCGCCTGGCCGCAGGTTCTCTTCTGTAATTTCCAGTTCAACTGAACTGGCCATCAATAATTTTAACTCATTGATCTGGCGATTGGGCATTGCAGCTGGCTTGCCCGAAAAGTACAAAAAGCGGGATATACCTTTTGTCATTAACACTTCGGCCTGCTCATGTTGGGCAATGTTTACAAACACGTACGATTTAATAAAAGGTTCCTCTACCCATTTCTTACGATCGCTCCATTGCTTAAGCTGCCGGTGTAGCGGAAGATAGGTCAAGATCCCCTTGTTTATTAATGCCTCGTGCGCCTTTTTTTCGGCACGGGCATGCGTATAAACCGGATACCATTGATTTGTTGTTGCGCTTGTTCTTAAATCCATCCCTAAAAAATACTTTTATTTAAACCATCGCTTTATATTCCACCATTTGGCTTTATCATCATCCAAATAATAGCCTGACCCTTCATGCCCGCTATAATCAGCGTAATAATAATAGCGTGAACCGGCAGTACTTTCAGTAAACCTGGATGTATAGTACCGGGAATGCAAAAGTTCTTCTTCAAATGCGTTCAGTACTATTACTGAATTGTTCAAATGATACTCCTGCGCTATGCGCTGAGGTATAGTGGCAGCATAAAATTTTGACCGGCCCGACCGTATTACGAAAATGTTGATATCACTCGCCCTGATGAGTGGAATGGCATCTGATACCAGGCCAATAGGTGCCGTATCGATCATCACAATATCATACCTTAATTTCAATTCTGCAATTAAAGTGTTCATTCTGGCGCTATGCAGTAACTCAGACGGGTTGGGAGGTACTGGTCCCGAAACTATAAAATCAAGATTAGTATGCTCAGAATGGTGAATAAGGTTATCCAGCTCGGTTTGGTGCGCCAGGTAGTTGCTCAAGCCAACATCATTGGAAACATGAAAGGTTTTATGTACCCTGGAGCGCCGCAGATCGGCACCGATGAGTATAACCTTTTTATCAATAAGCGAAAGCGTGCCTGATAAATTAATAGCAACAAATGATTTGCCCTCGCCGGCCACCTCTGATGTTATACAAATAACCTTGCTTTGTTTATCAGACGAAAGAAAACTTAAGTTGGTACGTACAGATCTTACTGATTCTGCAAATATAGACTTGGGTTTAATAAGTGCCAGAATTTGTTTGTTATCTTCATCAACAGGTTCAGGAAATTTCCTGATAACCCCAAGTATAGGTATGGAGGTAAGGCTTTCAATGGTTTCCTTATCATAAATATAGGGGTTTAATACGCGCACAACAATAATAAGGCCCAGGCCTATGGCAAGCCCCAGAATAATTGCTGTACGATATATATCATGTTCATTGGGCGATACGGCATTTAAGTTAGGCTGGGCAAGTTCAATAATCGTAGCTCCGGGTAATATGCCGGCCCTGCTTATTTGCGCCTCCAGTTTTTTTTCTGATAAAAATGAGTATACCTTATCATTAATCTCAAAGTCGCGCTGCAGGCTTACCAGATCGCGTTGGGCGGCCGGTAATGCCAAAATTGACTGGTTAACCTGTGCTAGCTGGCTATCAAGGTAAGCCATATTTTTTTCAATGCCTGTACGTATAACCTTAAGGTTATTGAGTGCAGTTAGTTTAATTTGCAGTATCTGTTGATTAAAATCCTGTACGGGCTGCGAATTACTATTATACGTTTTTAATAACGCATTTCTTTCCTGTATCAGGTTATCCAATTTTACAACGGCGGCCTCTAAAGCAGGGTTGGTTGATCCGCCGGTGGTAAAGTTTAAATTAACGTTATCTTTTTCTTTGGTAATCTGATCTTTGATCTGGTCAAGTGCTATCAGCTGTATTTTTAACAGCGACTTGTTCGACTCTATCTCAGCAGCCTTGGCGACCGATGTTGTTGATGCTGTGCTTACATCAATTATTTTTGATTTTTGCTTATACTTTTCAATCGAATTCTCAGAACCCTTAACCTCGGTTGACAGGAATGATAGCTGGCTATCAATAAAATCAATCATTTGTGAAGCCGATTGTGTTTTTTGATTTCGATCAAAGGCCACATACTCATTCATGATGCTGTTCAAAATATCGGCAGCAAACTGTGGGCTCAAGTCGGTTTCCTGCAGGGTAATAATGTTTGAGTTTTTAACGGTTTCGCCCGTTTGTAAACCGCCTCTAACACGGTCTATAAAATCTTCAGGGATATTGAACCTAAATAAATAAATAGTATTGCTATTTAAGGCACCTGGGTATTTTATGGCAAAGCTAGTGGCCCCGATGTTGACAGGCGTATCATAATTAAACGTGTTTTGAATATCCTTGCCTCCAATGGTATAGGCCAGGGTAAAAGAATGCCTGTTAAGCGGTTTGAAACTTATTTTATTATGGTAAAAATTTAAACTGTCAAACCTGATCAATTCAATATTTAATGGTTTTGAGGGATATACCTCTGTAGTACGTACCCGGCCTGCCAAATAAAAACTTATACGGTAATCAAGATTCTTTATAGCGCTTAGTATAAGACTACGGCTTTGTAATACGGTAGTAATGCTTTGTATTTTTGATGGTCCGCGGTCTGGAACGCTCATCACTGTTACAATATCCGCTATTTCTGATTTCTTTTCTTCGATTTTTAAGGTGCCCGATGAAGCGTATGTTTTTGGAGTATACCATAAATAGGAATAAGATAGGAGTACAGTTAAGCCAACAGACGAAACTATCCAATACCAGCGACTCAGCAATATTTTGCCGATCTTAAAATAGTCTATTTCCTGGCTGGCCAGTTTACGCTGAATTTTTTCCGTTTCTTCCATTACCGACGAGAGAGAGTGAAAATAATTAAGGCCGTATTCAACAAAAGCAATACCGGTTGCGAAATAACTGATAGGTTTTGCAAATTCTCATTTCGTACAGCACGTTTGTTCTGGGCTATGTAAATAATATCCCCATTTTGAAGAATAGCACGCGGATCATGTATGGATTGGATATTCCGGAGATTAATTATTGTTACCTGCGGATTTGACTGGTCGCCGCGTATAATTTGTACGTTTGTTTCATTTGCCTTATCTGTAAGACCTCCAGCCTCACCAATCATCTCAACCAAATTGGTCCTGTCTTTTATTAGAGGAAAATTCCCCTGCACCTTAATCTCCCCAAGTAATGTAACCTTCAGATTTACAATTTTTACTTCAATTATAGGATCTTTCAGGAGGCTTTTACGGTAAAGCTCCTCAATATGTTTTGCTGCCTCGGCACGGGTAAGGCCCGTCACATTTACATGACCAATAACCGGTAAAGCCACGGTGCCATCATCATCAACCTGGTAAGTTTGCCCGTTGGTGGTAGTTGTGTTCTGAGTATTATTCCCGCTTGATACAGGCTCATCAACTATATATTTAACGTTCTGTAAATTCCTAACCTGTAATATATCCTGGGGTTGTATGCGGTAGGTAGCTGTTTTTAAAGTTGTTTTTTGAGCTGAACTATCAATAGCACCACTTTTTTGTTCAAAAAGCGATTGATATTGTTTACTAGAGCAGGAGGTTAAAACAAAAGATACCCCAAAAAATAAAAGAATGGATAGTATAAGGCGCATAAAAGGTTGGGGGCTACTAAAATTTATAATTAGGGATTAATTTCAAAATACATTAATTTGCGGGTATATATTTTGTACGGCTTGAAGCTCTCCCTGGTTACAGTTATTTACAATGCTCAGGATACGATAGGGCAATGTATCGAATCGGTTATCAATCAAAATTACCCCGATCTGGAGTATATTATTGTTGATGGTGGCTCTACAGATAACACGCTGCAAATAATCGATAAATACCGGCAACACATCAATATCCTGATTTCTGAACCTGATAAAGGCATATACGATGCCATGAATAAGGGCATAATGCTAGCTACGGGCCAAATTATAGGCATGTTAAATGCCGACGATCATTTTGCCGGAAATGATATTTTGCGATCAGTAGCTAACGCATTTGAACAACAGTCGCATATTGACGCTGTTTATGGCGATCTGGACATTATAAACCAAAATCATAAAATTATACGTAAATGGCGGTCCCGCCCGTGTACAAGCGCTTCGTTTAATCTGGGCTTTATGCCACCTCACCCAACATTTTATTGCCGGCGAAGTTTATTTGACAAAATTGGCCTTTACAGCCTTGAATATGGTTCGGCTGCTGACTATGAATTGATGGTCAGATTGATGTACCTGCATAAAATCAAGAGCCTTTACCTCAATAAGGTGATGGTTAATATGAGGGCAGGGGGCGTAAGCAGTAAGAATTTAAAAAGCCGGATAAAGGCATGGCGTTTTGATCTGAAAGCTATGCAACAAAATAAGATCACATTTCCCATCCTCACTTTGATTCTGAAGCCTCTCAGAAAAATAGTTCAATTTATTTAACCGCGGGTTAAACCTATATTTTTCTTCTACGTATAAGAATTTTGTAAACCACACACTTTTAAAAATTATCCAGGTGGCATATGGTAGAACTTTTGCATTCATATCACTTTGTTTATAATGTTTTAATAGTTGTAATATCCATACTAATAACATTATTGGCCATCCCCTCCATTTTACACGTAGCACGGGCACGGCACCTGTATGATGATGTTGGCCATTTCAGAAAACAACATGATCATGGGATACCACGGTTAGGTGGTGTTGCTATATTTATAAGCTTTATTATCACCACACTTTTATTTAGCCTGATTGACAAGGCCCTGCCACTTAGTTACCTGCTTATTTCATGTATAATTTTATTTACAATGGGGTTAAAGGATGATCTTTCCGGCGTAAATTCAAGTACGAAATTTCTGATACAGTTTATTGTGGCTGCGATACTGGTATTATTGGGCGATGTGCGGGTAACCAGCATGTATGGCATATTTAACATATTTAACCTGCCTTATATACCCAGTGCTGCATTATCAATATTGCTAATTATGCTTATTGTAAATGCCTTTAATTTAATTGATGGCATTGATAGCCTGGCAGCTACCACCGGTATTATTGTTAACACCACCTTTGCGTTGCTGTTTATGGATATTAAGCAGTATGAGCTGGCCGCAATTTGCCTGGCCATGGTTGGGGCTACTATAGGCTTTTTGCGCTATAATATTACACCTGCAAAAATATTTATGGGCGATACAGGGGCTTTGTTAATTGGCCTGATATCGGCAGTAATGGCTATTAAATATATTGAAATAAGCAAGTTTGCCGGCACGCCAACATATACAGCGCCCGCGCTTACTGTGGCTATACTGATAGGACCTGTTTTTGATACGTTAAGGGTATTTACGATAAGAATATTAAGCAGAAAATCCCCTTTTGAAGCCGACCGGAATCATATGCACCATCGCCTGCTAAAACTGGGTTTTGATCATTTGCAGGCTACCCTATGTTTATCAGCCCTTAATTTGGCGGCAATAGGCTTAGTATTGGTTTTTAATGATCTGAGCAATGCCCTACTCATTACCTTAATACTGTTTATCCTGGTGATTTTTAACTGGCTGGTAACTTTTTGCATCCGCTCAAAAGAGCGCGAAAATATGGCTTTACGAAACCTGTTTGTTTAATTTTTACAGGCACGTTTTGTAATAACTGCGTAGTATTAAATGTACTAAATTATTTGCATCATAAATTAGCCATCCATCTTCATTAACTTTGTATGCTTTAAATAAAACATATAATGAAGATCGCGATAAATGGATTTGGCCGTATAGGGCGTATTTTTTTAAGGAATATTTTAGCCCACCCAAGTATACAGGTTGTGGCCATTAATGACCTAACAGATACACAAACCCTTGCTCATTTATTTAAGTATGATTCTGTTCATCGCGGATTTAAAGGGACCGTGACTTTTGATGCGGAAAACCTTTTTATAAATAATCAAAAAATAAAAGTGCTTGCCGAGCGCGACCCACAGGAATTGCCCTGGAAAGCGCTGGATATTGACCTGGTGATCGAATCGACGGGGAAATTTACATCCAGGAAGGGTGCCGAACTGCATTTGGCTGCCGGCGCTAAACAAGTAATTATTTCGGCCCCATCAACAGATAAAAATGTACCAACCGTGGTGCTGGCTGTTAATGATGGCCAGGTTGATTTGAGTTCGCCTGTCTTATCAAACGCTTCATGCACCACTAATAACGTAGCCGCTATGGTGAAAATACTCGATGAAAACTGGGGTATTATTGATGGCTATATTACCACAGTACACTCCATGACCGGCGACCAAAGCCTGCATGATGCCCCACATAAAGATCTGCGCAGGGCAAGGGCGGCCTCGGCTTCTATTATCCCTACTACAACGGGAGCAGCAAAAGCTATAACGGCCATATTTCCGCATTTAGAGGGCCGGTTGGGTGGTGCCGGTATCCGTGTGCCTGTACTTAACGGTTCCTTAACCGATTTTACCTGCAGCCTTAAAAAACAACCTACAATTGAGGAAATCAACCTGGCATTCAAACGGGCTGCCGATGGGCCTATGAAAAATGTATTGGAATATACCGAAGATCCTATAGTATCAACCGATATATTGGATAACCCGCACAGCTGTATTTTTGATGCACAGCTTACCTCTATAGTAGGCGGCCTGGTAAAAGTGGTTGGCTGGTATGATAACGAAATGGGCTACAGCAGCCGGCTGGCTGATCTGGTCGAAAAAATAGCAGCTGAAAAACTGGTAGCAATTTCATAGGGTATTTCTATTAAATCAATATATTTAAAACTATTCTTGCAGCGTAGTAATACCCTTGGTTTGGGTAAAATATTCCGCTTAATTTTTACTTATGATCAAATTTATAACCGTTGAAGACCTGTTGCCCATACGCAACGAAGTATTGCGTGAAGGCAAGCTTACTTTAGCTGAGTGTGTTTTTCCCACCGATAGAATAGAAGGAGCCTTTCATTTAGGGTACTATCAGAATGATGAATTGGCTTGCATTGCATCATTTCATCCCCAAAACTATGAGGGTTTTGAAGGGAAAGCCTATCAGCTACGCGGTATGGCCACCATCGAAAAATATCGTGGTAAAGGCCTGGGCAATCAGCTGGTTAATTTTGCACTGGTTTACCTGCGCGGACAAAAAGCCAATTATGTGTGGTGCAACGCACGTAAAAAGGCAGTCGATTTTTATCATAATGCTGGTTTCGAGATCATTTCAAAAGAATTTGAGGTGCCTGGTATAGGGCCTCATTATGTGATGTATGTTAAAATAACATGAAATTTGGGGCATTTGTAAACACCTTTTTCACTTTTTCGTTAAGAATTAAGAATAAAATGTTGAATTTGCGCGCCTTACAGTAAATGACCCATATAATTATATGAAAACAGTAGATCAAATTAGTTTTGCAGGCAAAAGAGCCCTTATCAGGGTTGATTTTAATGTGCCTTTGGATAAGGATTTCAACATTACTGACGATAACCGGATGACGGCTGCTTTACCAACTATAAAAAAAATATTAAAGGATGGCGGTAAAGTTATCCTGATGTCGCACTTAGGCAGACCAAAAAACGGCCCAACCGACGAGTTTTCTTTAAGGCATGTAGTAGGCCATCTGTCTGATCTGTTAGGTCAGCAGGTTCAATTTGCTGATGATTGTATTGGTGCCGAAGCAGTTGAGAAATCACAAAAATTAGGAAAAGGCGAGGTGCTTTTATTAGAGAACCTTCGTTTTTATAAAGAAGAAGAAAAAGGTGATGTGGCTTTTGCCGAAAAGCTTTCAAAATTAGGTGATGTTTACGTGAACGATGCCTTTGGTACTGCTCACCGCGCCCACGCTTCAACAGCGGTTATAGCACAGTTTTTTCCTGAGGCCAAAGTATTTGGCTACCTGATGGCAGCTGAATTGGCCAATGCCGAAAAAATTCTTAACGGTGCAGCCAAACCTTTTACAGCCATCATGGGCGGTTCTAAGGTTTCTGATAAGATAGAACTGATAGAAAAACTGTTGGAAAAAGTAGATAACCTGATCATCGGTGGTGGTATGGCTTATACCTTTGCCAAAGCTGATGGCGGCAGTATAGGTACCTCACTGGTTGAGGCGGATAAACTTGACCTGGCAACCAGTTTGGTGAAAAAGGCCAAAGAGAAAGGCGTAAAACTTTTTTTACCGGTTGATAACGTTATTGCCGATGCTTTTGCAAATGATGCCAAAACCGGCATTGCTAAAACCGGCGAAATTCTGGATGGTTGGATGGGATTGGATATTGGCCCCGAAACAGTAAAAATATTCAGCAAAGTTGTTGAAGAATCAAAAACCATTTTATGGAACGGCCCAATGGGCGTTTTTGAAATGGAAACATTCCTGGTTGGTACTAAAGCTATTGCCGAAGCAGTAGTAAAAGCAACCGAAAATGGTGCATTTTCACTTATCGGTGGTGGCGATTCGGCAGCGGCAGTTGCTAAATTCGGCCTGACTAATGAAGTAAGCTATGTATCAACTGGCGGTGGCGCTTTGCTTGAATATATGGAAGGTAAAGAATTGCCAGGCGTAAAAGCTATTAATGAATAATATATTCGTACTAAAAATTGTAAAAGGCCTCCCGGTATTACGAGGGCACTGAAAAAGTCCCCTTAATATTTTAGGCTGGAAAAAGGCAGTCAAAAATTCAATTTGACGCTCTGAGAATCGTTTATACGAAACCGAGATATGTCGTTCCCTCCTGTGGGGTAAGGAAAA
>JAUCSE010000040.1 GCA_030445275.1 Mucilaginibacter sp. | reverse complement strand
TGTAAAATTCAAGTTGATTCTTAGGATGTTCTCTCTGGTGAAAAGAGGTGAAATGTATGTGGAGAACTATAAAAGAGTTGCCTGAAAACAACTCTTTTAAATAAAATTTGGATATATCCTAGACCTAATAATACGAGCGATAGCGTGGCAATGACATATTTATCATCTATAAATAAATAGATGCTTCACTCCCTTCAACATGACAATTAATACTTATATGGTTCCATTTTTCCGCAAGAGCAGGCGCAATTAGCATCAGTAATGCCAAGTTTCTTTAAAAAGAACTGGTAGAAGCCAATGCGATCATTCATGCTGTATATGTTTTCGCCTTTATTGCATTCTACCTCGCCGTTTACAATGTTGATGGTCATGCCGAAACCTGGCGTGCGGCCTTTGGCTTTATCAGTGGCGCTGGGTTGCCATTTACCGGTCATTACATCATGTGCTGATGGCTTATGTGTTTCGGGGGTCATCCAGAAATAAATAGCAGTTTTAAAAGCCACCACCGGATCGGTTTCCACCAGATCAGGATTGTTCAATAGTAGTTTTGAATCGCCAAAAATACAGGTGGATGCCAGGCCATAGTTGCCGTTATAGCTTAACTGCATAGGGCCACGACCGTAGTATTTTTTACCTGCCACCGGCGGATATTCGTCGTTTTCGGCAATATAGGTTAATGCGGTATTGCTTTCATGAATGAACATGAGGCCATCAGTATAGGTAGCATTTACCCCATGCCGGGTTTCATGCGCAATGTTTGCGAAAAAAGCTGCCAGTTCCTTTTTGTTGGCATTAGCATCAAACTGGGTGCAAAAGTTGCCATAGTCAACAGTGAAGATGCTATCGGGTTTCTTTTTGGCCCAGTCTTCGTTCCAGTCTGCATCCTGGCGCACGGTTGCCGATTTGCCTGTTTTTTTATCGGTGCGTATATACTGATAAACAGATGTGCCTCGTTTGGTTACTTTTACGCTTACCTGGCCCAGTTCATTTGCTGCTTTTATAAAAGCGGCATAAGTATAAAATTTATTACGCTGCGGAAAAAGTTCATTAAATTGCTGTTCACTTAGCAGGCTGGAAATAGAGGCAGTTTTAGGTGCTTCAGATATGGTAGCAGCCGATTTTGAACTATTACTGTTGCCGCAACTAAAAGCAGAAATTACCAATGCCGAAAAAAGTACAATGATTAACTTAGATGATATGATGAGTGATTTCATGTTTTATTAATAATCAAGTTTCACAATATGATAAATGCAAGTTTAAACCTATCATTTAAAAATTTACAGTTCTTTAGCAAAAATTATACTACAAGTAGTAATTAATTCAATAATTCATACGTATAAACAATTTTAGGGCGATACTTGCGGTAATGCCGGAGTATCGATAAAAATATGAAGATATATACTAAAACAGGAGATAAAGGGTTTACATCATTAATAGGAGGTACCCGTGTTGCTAAACATCATCTGCGGATTGAAAGTTATGGCACTGTTGATGAACTAAATTCTTATATCGGTCTTATTCGTGATCAGGTTATAACCGTTCATGATAAGGACATATTGAAGCAGATACAGGACAGGTTGTTTACAATAGGCTCCTCATTGGCTGCCGATCCGGAAAGATCAAAAATGGTGATCCCCGATTTGCACATGGCTGATGTGGAATTGCTGGAGCAGGAAATGGATACGATGAATGAACAATTGCCCGAGTTACGTCATTTTATTTTGCCGGGTGGTAGCAATTCCATTTCGTTTTGCCATATTGCAAGATGTATTTGCCGCAGGGCCGAAAGGATAACCGTTCACCTTGCAGAGGAAAGTACAGTTGATGAAAAGGTGAATATTTACCTGAACAGGCTAAGCGATTACCTGTTTACTTTGGCCCGTAAAATTGGAAACGAGCACAAAATACCTGAAAATCAATGGATACCACGTATTTAAAAATTTGAAAAAAAATATTGATATTCCAATTGAAAATATTATACTTTTGCGAAAAAGTAAATTTACTGAATAATTATAAATAGAGAAACATGTATTGGACACTTGAATTGGCATCTCACCTTGAAGATGCGCCCTGGCCCGCAACAAAAGATGAACTAATTGATTATGCTATCCGTTCAGGAGCTCCTGTTGAAGTTATTGAAAACTTGCAGGCACTTGAAGATGATGGCGAACCTTATGAAAACATCGAAGAAATATGGCCGGATTACCCGACTAAAGACGATTTCTTTTTTAATGAAGACGAATACTAACCGCATTTAAAAACCCTTTTTTAAGGGTTTTTTTATTGGCCCTCTATTTTGGAATGATTTTAGTAATAATCTAAAAATATTTTATCACTTAAAAAATTTCAACAATGAGAGGCTTATTGTACATTATCGCGGTTATCCTGGTAATAGGATGGATATTTGGCTTTTTCTTTGGCCACGTTGGGGGGCTTATCCACATTTTGCTGGTTATAGCTATTATAGCTGTACTATTAGGAGTTATCAGACGAGCATAATACCCCTGTTCAGGAATGAAAAATTTAAAGCCATTGGCCTCAGGCCGATGGCTTTTGTTTTAAAAGCAGCTCAGCAATAGCTATATCTTCGGGAAAGGTGATCTTGATGTTTTGGTAGTCGCCATCCGTCAGTTGTATTTCAACGCCATATTGTTCAACCACACCGGCATCATCCGTAAATTTTTCACTATATGGCTGCTCGTATGCTTTTTTTAACAAACCGGCCTTAAAAATTTGTGGCGTTTGCACCAGGTATATCTGATCTCTTAATAAACTTACGGAGTTACCATTAATTACCTGCCTTACCGAATCGCGGCTTTTAACGGCCGTAACGGCGTTTCCGTATTTTTCGGCATGTTGGTATGATGTTTCAATAATCTGCCTGCTGGTGAGCGGACGTACAGCGTCATGCACCGCTATCAGGGCATCATCATGAGGTATTTGATCAAGCCCATTTTTTACGGAGTGAAAACGGGTTGCGCCGCCGGCAATCAAAAGATGTGGGGTGTTAAATTCGTGAACATCGCATAGTTGCTGCCAATAGGCATGGTAACTGGCAGGTAAAACCAATATTATATCAGGTGTTAGGCATGTTTGCTCAAAAGCCCTGATGGTGTGCATTAAAACCGGCAAACCATTAAGCAACAAAAATTGTTTTGGAACAGCCGACTGCATCCTGCTTCCCGATCCCCCGGCTACTATAATGGCGTAGTATTTTTTAGATGTGAGATGTGAGATGTGAGATGTGAGATTTTGATCTGCCATTTGATTGATACTTTACTATAAGTCATGCCTAACTTGTTTCGGCATCCCACGGGCAAGGTTTTCTGTAACGTGTTGGTTGACCATCCTGAGAGATCCTGATCCGCCAAACGGCGGACAGGATGACTAAATCTTTATTCAAATCTAAAACAAAAAAAATGAGATATGAGCTTTAGTCTCATATCTCAAATCTAATATCTGTTATCTGAAATTTATATAATCAGCATGGCATCGCCATAGCTGTAAAAACGATATTTTTCTTTAACGGCAACTTCGTAAGCATTCATCACATATTCATAACCGCCAAAAGCCGATACCATCATTAACAGGGTTGATTCAGGTGTATGGAAATTGGTGATCATAGAGTTGGCAATGCTAAAATCATACGGCGGGAAAATGAATTTGCTAGTCCAGTCATTAGCGGCTTTTAATGTTTTGCCGGCTGATACTGCCGATTCAATAGCACGCATAGAGGTGGTACCTACAGCGCAGATCTGTTTTTTACGCTCAATGCCCCTGTTTACAATATCAGCTTGTTTTTGCTCGATGATAAATTGCTCAGAGTCCATTTTGTGCTTGGTCAGGTCTTCAACCTCAACCGGGCGAAAAGTTCCTAAACCAACATGCAGGGTAACTTCGGCAAAGTCAACACCTTTAAGCTCCAGGCGTTTCATCAGCTCGCGGCTAAAGTGTAAACCGGCAGTAGGAGCAGCAACTGCGCCTTCATGCTTGGCAAAAATAGTTTGGTAACGTTCTTTATCTTCGGCGGTAGCCTTGCGTTTTATGTATTTTGGTAGTGGTGTTTCGCCTAATATCTCCACATTTCTGCGGAATTCCTCGTCGGTACCATCAAACAAAAACCTAATGGTACGGCCGCGCGATGTAGTGTTATCAACAACTTCGGCAATCAGCAAATCGTCATCGCCAAAATATAGTTTATTACCTACGCGTATTTTACGGGCCGGATCAACCAGTACATCCCATAAGCGTAATTCCTTGTTTAGTTCGCGTAATAAAAATACTTCAATGGTAGCTCCGGTCTTTTCTTTATTACCATACAAACGTGCCGGAAATACTTTGGTGTTGTTCAGGATCATAACATCCTGATCATCAAAGTAATCAAGTACATCTTTAAATATTTTATGCTCAATCTTGCCCGAATCTTTGTGTAAAACCATTAAACGTGCTTCATCGCGCAGGGCTGATGGTGTGGTGGCTACTAATGACTCGGGTAAATTGAATTTGAATTGAGATAATTTCATGCTTGTATTTATGAATTTTCAGGGCGCAAATGTATGAATTTTTTTTGTTAGTTTCACGGATTTTTTTATGAACCACCCTGTTTTGATATTAGGAGGTTTAATCAAAAAATAATGTAACTTAACAGCTGTAACATGGTCTAAAAGTCAAAATATCCAATAAAGGTATATTTGAAAATTACCATGATTGTTACAGGCTGTAAATCTGTACAATAGAAACATTAACCATTGAAAACAAAATAAGTTGTATGCTATTTTTAAAACTTTTTAGGGAAAGCTTTCTGTTTGCTTATGATGCGCTAAGGCAAAACAAGCTGCGAACCATGCTTTCATTACTTGGTGTTACTATTGGCATATTTACAATTATAGCAGTTTTTTCGGCAGTTGACACTTTGCGTAATAATTTGCAGAGCAGTGTGAATAAATTGGGTAATAACAGCGTTTATATTCAAAAATGGCCATGGGTGGGCAGTAATGATTTCCCCTGGTGGAAATATTTGCAAAGACCTGTACCCAAACTAAAGGATTTTAACGAACTGGAGCGTCGTAGCCAAACTGCCGAAGCTATATCCTACGAAATATCAATTGACAACCGCACCATTAAATATAAAAGCAATACAGTTGATGGGGCCCAGATTGACGCGGCATCAAAAGATCATGATAAAACCTGGAACTTTGATTTTATAAGCGGCCGGTATTTTACCGAGATGGAATCAAAAACCGGCGCTCCTGTGGTTAATATAGGTTTTGATATTGCAACAAACCTTTTCCCCGGCGGTGATGCTGTTGGCAAGCAGATTAAAGTAATGGGCCGTTATGTTACCGTAGTGGGGGTGTTTTCAAAACAAGGAAAGGATATGTTGGGTATATCAACCGATAAAGAGGTTTTGTTGCCGCTTAACTTTGCACACAACCTTATTGATATACAAAATGAAAAATACCAGCCGCAAATAATTGTACGCGGTAAAAAGGGAATCCCGGTTGATGATGTGGAAAGCGAACTGCAGGGATTGATGCGCTCTATCAGGAGTATAAGGCCAGGGCAGGAGGATAACTTTTCGTTAAACAGAACCACCATGCTTACCAAAGTGCTGGATGATCTTTTTGGCATTGTAAACAAAGCGGGATTTATTATCGGCTTATTCTCCATGCTGGTTGGTGGTTTTGGTATTGCCAACATCATGTTTGTATCGGTAAAGGAGCGTACCAATATTATAGGTATTCAAAAATCATTGGGTGCTAAAAACTACTTTATACTGTTGCAATTTTTAATTGAATCAATTGTGCTTTGTTTATTGGGCGGTTTGGTAGGCCTGGTGCTGGTGTACTTTTTAACCTTTGGTGTAAAGGCAGCTTTGGATGTACAGGTGATACTGGATGCTAATAATATCATTAAAGGTTTGGGCTTTTCTTTAGGAATTGGTGTAATTTCGGGCATTATTCCGGCGTATTCAGCTTCACGGCTTGATCCTGTTGAGGCGATACGTACAAACTAAAAGTCACCCAAAAATGAAGATTGTTAGCATCGTAACTCTTTTTAGCCTCATCATTGCGGCATCAGCCTGTAAGCAAGCCGGCAAACCAGCACAGGAGGCAGCAACAAAAATTGATAGTGGTAAAGCGGTCGTAGCTCGCGTAGCCGATACCCTCAATACCACCGAGGTGTTAAATACTTATTTAGGCTTAAAGAACCAGTTAGTAAAATCGAAGGTAGCCGGTATTCAAAGTACGGCCTCATTACTTGAAATTAAACTGGCAGGTATTAAAGGTTGTACCGAAACAGCCACACTGGCCCATCAAATAGCCGCATCAAACGATATTAAAGAGCAGCGCAACACCTTTTTAATATTGAGTAAAGATATTATTGCTCTGATAAAAGGAACCAAATTTAGAAGCGCACCTATTTATGTTGATTACTGCCCCATGGCCGATGGTGGCAAGGGTGGTTATTGGCTATCGTTAAATAAAGCCATTGAAAACCCTTACTTTCCTGAACACATGAAAACATGCGGACAGGTTAAAGAGCAGATCAATTGAGCCTAAAGCTCAAAGTCAAAAGCCTAAAGCAATTTTTGAATAACATAAAGAGTGCTTTCTGCTTTAAGCCTTTCGCTTTGAGCTTACAATACTGGTGGTTGTACCGGAATGTTTTTTTAAAGCAATATTTGATTAACAATAGTTAGCAAAACTGCGTTAAATTAATAGATTTGCACGTTAAATTTTACAAATAGTAATTGAAATTTGGGGTTATTAATACGCATATTTAATTACATTTGTTGCAGATACAAAATATTTCTATGTCGGAAACAGCACAACTAAAAATTGGTGATAAAACATTTGACCTCCCGGTAATAGAGGGCACAGAAGGTGAAAAGGCTATTGATATTTCTAAACTCCGGGATCAAAGCGGTTACGTAACCCTTGATATTGGCTATAAGAATACAGGGGCAACAAAAAGCGCTATTACGTTTCTGGATGGCGAAATAGGAATATTGAAATATCGCGGATATCCGATTGAACAACTGGCCGAGAACGCCAGCTTTATTGAGGTAGCCTATTTACTGATCTATGGCGATTTACCCAGTCAGGAGCAGCTAACTGATTTTCAATATCAGATAAGCCGCCATACCCTGGTTCATGAGGATATGAAGAAGTTTTTTGATGGTTTCCCGTCAAAATCGCACCCAATGGGGCAGCTTTCATCATTAATAGGAGCTTTGGCTGCATTTAATCCTGAATCATTAAAGCAAGGTCTGTCAACCGAAGAGGTGAATATTGAGATCATCAAGCTACTGGCCAAAATGAGTACGGTAGTATCCTGGATCTACAAAAAATCATTAGGACACCCGGTTGTATATCCGCAGAATAAATATGATTATGTAACCAACTTCCTGTACATGACCTTTGCGGAACGTACGGAAGATTATAAAGTGGATAAGGTGATAGTTGATGTAATGAATAAATTACTGATACTGCATGCCGATCACGAACAAAATTGCTCCACATCAACCGTGCGTATTGTTGGCTCGTCAGATGCTAACTTGTACGCCTCTATCTCTGCCGGTATATCAGCCCTTTGGGGGCCGCTACATGGCGGTGCCAACCAGGCTGTAATTGAAATGCTGGAGAAGATTAAGAATGATGGCGGCGATACCGATAAATGGATAGCCAAAGCAAAAGATAAAAACGACCCTTTCCGTTTAATGGGATTTGGTCACCGGGTATATAAAAACTTTGATCCGCGTGCCAAGATCATCAAAAAAGCTTGCGATGATATATTGGAAAAATTGGGTATTAATGACGAGGTACTGGAGATAGCCAAAAAGCTGGAAGAAGTAGCCCTGAAAGATCCATACTTTGTAGAGCGCAAATTATATCCAAACGTTGATTTTTACTCAGGTATCATTTACCGTGCTCTGGGTTTTCCTACTGAAATGTTCACTGTACTGTTTGCCCTGGGCCGTTTACCGGGATGGATAGCGCAGTGGAAAGAGATGAAAGAAAACAAGGAGCCAATTGGTCGCCCGCGTCAGATATATACTGGCGCTGTCAGCAAGGATTATGTTGATATCAAAAAGAGATAAGTTTTAAGTCCATAGACGATGGTCGATAGTCAGATACAAAAAAAGCGATGATTTTATCATCGCTTTTTTTGTACAAGTGCTTTGTTCAGGTCTAATTGCCTGTTCAAGTGTGGACGCTTGAACAGGCAATGGTCTTTTATCTTTTAATCCTTTGTCTTTTTGTCCTTCTGCCTTTATATTTGAACCTGCCCATGACCATAGAGGAAATATTAAAACAGTACTGGAACCATGATAGTTTTCGCCCTATGCAGGCCGAGATCATCAAGTCTGTTTTATTGGGGCATGATACGTTGGCTTTGTTGCCTACGGGCGGCGGTAAATCTGTTTGTTTCCAGGTGCCTGCTTTGGCCAAAGAGGGGATATGCTTGGTAATATCGCCGCTTATAGCCCTAATGAAGGATCAGGTGGAGAATTTAAAGGCAAAAGGTATCAATGCAGTAGCCATAGTATCGGGTATGGGCTTGCGCGAGATCGACCTGGCGTTGGACAACTGTATTTATGGCTCAGTCAAGTTTTTATACCTCTCGCCCGAGCGTTTACTGTCTGAACTGGTGCGCGAGCGTATCAAATACATGAAGGTAAACCTGATAGCGGTTGACGAGGCGCATTGTATATCGCAATGGGGTTATGATTTCAGACCCCCGTACCTGCACATTGCCGATCTGCGCGAACTGCACCCCGATGTACCTGTCCTGGCCCTTACAGCCACAGCCACATCAGAAGTTAAGGAAGATATCCAGCAAAAACTGCAGTTTAAAACCCCCGTTATTTTTCAGCAGAGCTTTGAGCGCCGTAATATTAGCTATGTGGTGCAAAATGCTGAGAACAAATTTCAGAAAATGCTGGATATAGCCCGCGGGGTTAAAGGCAGCGGGATTGTTTATGTACGCAGCCGCAAGGATGCTGCTGAAATTGCCAGGTATTATAATGACAATGGTATTAAGGCCGATTACTACCATGCAGGCCTGTCAATGGATCAACGGTCAGAGAAACAGGAAAGCTGGAAGAACAATCGTACACGCATCATTGTAGCTACCAATGCCTTTGGGATGGGTATTGATAAGCCTGACGTTAGGTTTGTAATACACAAGGACATGCCCGAAAGTCTGGAGGCCTATTACCAGGAAGGCGGCCGGGGCGGGCGCGATGAATTAAAAGCCTATGCCATTTTACTATATACCCATGCCGACAGGCTGAAACAGGAAAAAATGTTTCTGCTCAATTTCCCATCAGTTACCGAAATAAAGCATGTTTACCATTGTTTGGCCAATTATTACCAGTTGGCTTATGGAGCAGGCGAGGGCCTGAGCTTTAGCCTAGACCTGGGCGATTTTTGCAGCCGTTTTAAGCTAGATGCAATAAAAACGCTCAACGTGCTTAAATTTTTGGAAAAGGACGAATACCTGTCGTTTAACGAGAGCGTATTTTTACCATCACGGTTCAGGTTTGAGGTGGTGAATGAGGTGTTATATAACTTTCAGATACAAAATGCCGGTTGGGATCCTTTTATTAAAACCCTGCTGCGCTCGTATGGAGGATCATTTGAAAACTATGTGCGCTTAAAGGAATATGATCTGTCCAGGCGTACCCATCTCAACGTTCAGCAGGTTATTGATGGCTTGCTGCAATTACAGGAGTTTGGCCTCATCAGCTACATGCAGCAAACCGACCAGCCGCAGGTAACTTATTTAAAACCCCGGCAACACGCCGATCGCCTGTTTATCAACAAAAAGTATATTGAGGAGCGGAAGGAAACTTATCGTCAAAAAATGGAGGCGGTTTTTGCCTACGCCATATACCAAAAGTGTCGCAGTCAAATGTTACTGGCCTATTTTGACGAACCCAATGCGCACAAATGCGGCGTTTGTGATGTTTGCCTGGAAGAGAAACGCCAAAAAAATGCCGACGAGATATTTGATAACATCACTCATGAGATTGCACAACTACTGGGCATATCGACCCCCGATATAGGCACCCTGATCAATACTATCAATATAGGCACCGAAAAAGAAAAGATGGAAACCATACGCCTGCTGCTTGATGCGGGCAAAATTAAAACTGACGGCGAGAAATACTATTTAACATAGTGGGTTATACTAAACCGCCTTTTAAGGTTTAAAAACTTCAGCTCAAAAAAGTAATAGGATAGCAATGCGATAATAAAAAGGCTGACCAGTTTTACAAGGATGATCAGGGATATAGGATAATCATGCAAACTGCTTAGCCATGGCTGCCATGGTTTTTTACCGATAAAAAGTTCCTGCCAAACATATAAACTGTATGATAGTATGCCCACCTTAACCAGGATGGCATTATTTAAAATAGCTGATAAAAAATTAACGCCGTTTATACTTAATACAATTACATACCCCATTATAATTGCCGATATGTATTCGGAAATGTATGGCTTGTAGAACAGGAACATTCTAGTTTGTATCACTATGGCTACAGATAATAAAGTAAAACTTAAAAAGTAATATTTGCTGCCCCATGCGGGTTTAATGATATTTTTAAAGGTAAGGATTGAAAATAACGAGCCAATTAATATGATAACCGGGCCTTTCCAAAAGGAATACATAATCACTTTGATCACGAACGTTATTGCTGCAGGAAGGTGTATATACTTAAGCTGATAAAACCCGATGATGGATATTAGAGGTATGGCAATAACGATCAGCATGGCTGCTTTAAAATAATAACGCGGGCTGTAGGCTAATAAAAATGGAAATGTAAGATAAAACTGCTCTTCAACGGCTAATGTCCAGAAATGCGCTGTAAAAGGTTCATTTTTGATAGGCAGATTCTTAAAAAACAAGAACGATGCAATAAAATCAAAAGCCGGGATGTGCAACTTGTAATAAATGTTCAGGAAAATCAGGGCGATCAAAAAAAGATAAGCCACCGGTAATATCCTTAATATACGCCTTATATAAAAACGCTTTAAGGAAATGTTACCATTCGCCATTTTTTCTTTGAGCAATAGGGTTGTGATCAAAAAACCACTGATTACAAAAAACAGATGAACACCAACGGCGCTGTCTATAAACAGATGTGTTACCCTCAATATATAATTAAATCCAAAGTGGGATAAGATAACCATTAAAATGGCTATGCCCCTTAAACCGTCTAAGGAGCGGTAATAAGAACCCTGTAGTATTTCAGGCACATCTGTGATATCTGCTGATAACTTACTTTTAATTTTTTCCAGGTATTTCAATTATTGATGACAACGGGTTTGGGGATTTATCCCCGCTAATTTAACTAATTAACCCGTTTGCCGGTATCCTAAATATACAGCCCTCCAATAATACCTTACACCCCGCCAACTGGTAGGAAATTCACCGACAACATTCCCGGATTTACCGACAAAAAGCCTGCATACAACTATTACAGGGTATTCTGCTGTAACGTTTTTTAAGTGCGAACGTCATATCTGTGTATTTAAAATAACAATAGTTAATCAACTCACAATCAAAATATTAATATCATGAAAACTTTAGCAATCACCATCTTCACTGTAGCATCTATAGTATTTGGAATAGGAAATTCAGCACAAGCCACAACCACTAATAATAACAATAATGCAGGCATCGTTTTAACCGACATCAGCAGGATCAACAAAATAGAAGTTTACGGAAACGTTAAGCTTTATGTATCAAGCGGCCCTGTTGACCAAGTAAAAGTTTATAACCGTTACTACGCCGAAAGCGCGCTGGTTCAATCACAAAAAGGTGTATTACGCATCTCATCATACAAAGCCGAAAAATTAGAAGTTTGGGTTACTGTAAAAGACCTTAATTCAATTACCGCTTATGATAATGCAGATGTAAGATCATTCGGAAATCTGTCAGCCATTGAGCTTGATGTAAAATTGTACAACAACGCTTCTGCTACATTAAATCTGGATGCCTACAATGCCCGTGTTACCATGAACGATAAAACAAGAGCTAACTTAAGCGGCACCATCAGCGAATATAACTTAACCCGCAGCCTGGCCTCAAGGGTAAACAGAACAGATTTAGTAGTTGAACACTCAACTGAAGTATTGAATGGCGAAAAAGTTAAAGCAAGTGAATATGCAGTATTATAACAGTAACAACCCATCAAATATGCAAAGCCACCTGGAAGCCGGGTGGCTTTTTTTGTATACCTATATTTCCATCACTTCGCGTCATTGCGAGGTGCGAAGCAATCTCTATGCTATGCAGGGCGAATAAGCATGATGTAGAGCGCTCAATTGCCGCTAAGGCTGTTACGTTTTTCGTTGTTGTTTGTTTTTTTATAGGTACTCAAGAGGGCTTCGCCGTATGGCTTGATCCAAAAATAACCAAGACCGAGCGAAGTGAGATAATGAACACCTATAAAAAACAAACAATAGGTGAATAACTCAAGACAGAAAAAAGCTTCCCCGCTGCTGGCAAAACACCCATGCCCCGCTTTTCTGTCAGGCCTTTACCCCTTTTTTGATTTTGTAGTTGGGAGGATATCTTAGTTTCTATTCTGTTAATTCTTTAATTCTGAAAATTCTGATTCAGACAACCCATCACACAGGCCACCATCTTCTGCCTGCTTTCGCCCGAAGCTTATCTGCTGATGGGTAGAAGAAAGGCATGTGCCTTGTAAGAACGTAAGAGAAAGAAGTCATGCCGTCCGCCGCTTGGCGGATCAGCATCCCACAAGCAGATGCTCAGCGTTATCCAATTTTAGCGTGCACCACCCACTTCTTTTTAAAATCAGATGGGTTTTCGCCCACTATTTTGTTGAATAATTTATTAAAATAACTCAGGCTTTCAAAACCGACGGCATAGCAGGTTTCGGTGATGTTCTTGTCCTGCATGAGCAGGTTTTTGGCACGCTCTATACGGTATTGATTTACAAACTCGGTAAAGGTCATGTTGGCTTGCCGTTTAAAGTATCTGCAAAAGGCAGGGGTGGTTAGGTTTACTTTGCCGGCTACCATGTTTACATCGGGTTTTTGGTGGTAGTGGGCATCAATATATTCGTAAATGGCACCCATTCTGATCTTGTCTTTTAAAATGAAATCCTTGCTGGTTTCGTCATTATTTAAAATAATGTATTCATTGGAGGCTGCCAATAGCTGAAAAATGTTCATCAGTTCCAGTAACTGATCAAAGGCGTTTAAGCTGTTTAAGCTCTTTAGTTTTTGTATGGCTAATGCCTTGGTGTCACCATGAAAAGCAATACCTAAAGCTGCGTTTTTAAATAATTGATTGATAAGGGATAGTTCGGGGGCATTGTTTATGGCCTCGCCTAAAAAGTTTGTACGTAGCTGTATCACTATCTGGTGATATTCACTTCGCAGGCGATAATCAAAATTCAGATGGGGCAGGTTACTGCCGATAAAAACCAGATCGCTATGGGTGTAGCCCGAAATATGGGTGCCTACATGGCGTATCCCGGCATCGGCCTCTACATATACCAGCTCATATTCCGGATGGTAATGCCACAGGAAGGTGTTCCGCAACCGGGGCGAAAACAGTTTAAATGATTTGCCCGGCTCAAATTCTACCCGTTCCAGTTGTATCTGGTTCATGCTGTATTGTATTAATACTTGCTATAAATATAATTAATATGTTAATGGAGAGCAAATATTGATCATTGTAATAGATAAATCAATTTTTATTGACCCGTAATTTTGAATTATAAACCAATACAAATAATGGAAGCACAAACTAAAACAATGACCCCAGGCATGAGTCCGGAAAATGCGCATAAAGATATACCCGGAAACCCCTCGGCTGCAAAATCAAGTCCAATAAAACTGAATGACCGCAGTAATGGCGAACCATTACGTGTGCTGAGTGACGATGATTGGGCCTTTTGGATCACTAATGGCTATGTGATTATAAAAAACGCGGTACCTAAAGAACAAGTCAAAAAAACTGCCGATTACCTGTGGCAATATGAGGATAAAGACCCCAATGATATAGAAAGCTGGTATAAAAAGCCCAATGCTCAAATGCAAATGAAGGAGCTGAATAATACAGGCATGGTCGAAATTTATAATCATCAGTATTTATGGGATAATCGGCAATACCCGAGGGTACACCAGGCTTTTGCCGATATTTGGGGTACCGGAAAACTATGGGCTAATATTGACCGTGCAAACCTCAATTTTCCGCTACGACCCGGTTTTGAATACAAGGGTTTTATACACTGGGACTATGATCCCGAAACAAAACCGCAAAACGTGCAGGGCGTACTAGCCCTGGCCGATCAGACTGATGAAAACATGGGCGGTTTTCAGTGCATACCCGAGCTGTACCGTACATATGATACCTGGAAATTGACCCAACCTGCCGATCGTGATCATTATAAACCAGATACCACCGGATTTGAAATCGTAAAGGTAAAACTGGAGGCTGGCGATCTGCTGATATTTAACAGTACACAACCCCACGGCATCAGGCCAAATACAAGTGGTGATAAGGTACGCATTGCCCAATATGTAGCCATGACACCGGCACAGGAGGATAATCAGGAATTGAGGGAATGGCGTATTAACAGCTGGAAAAACAGGGAAGCCATGCAAGGTTATGCTTTCCCCGGTGATCCGCTGGAAAGGGAAAAAAAGAATCTGGTGGCGGAGCTTTCGCCGTTGGGCCGTAAGTTGCTGGGGTTGGATAAATGGTAACACCTCACCCCAACCCCTCTCCAAAGGAGATGGGTTAAGAAAAAGCACTGGCCTGTCAGTCTGAGCTTGTCGAAGACTCGTGTGTAGAGGTCCGCCCCACCATGCTTCGACAAGCTCAGCATGACATCCCTTATCTTAATGTCCCAATTCTTCTAACTTCCTTAAAACCAATTCCACCCGTTCATTAACGGTGGTGTCACCTTTTATTTCCAAAATGGGACAATTTAATTTGCTCAGCCAGGTTTCATGGGCCTGCAGGTTGCGGCCATTGGTGGTATTGTCATCATAGCCCGATGCCCATTGCATAAAGGCCAGGTACTGGGATTGGTAAAAATATGATCGCCATAGCGTTCTTGTTCCCGGTTTTTGAGGCGTTGCATCCTGATATCATGCGGAATGTACAGGAATACTACCAGGTTAAACATATTAAACCATACAGGTCCCCAGTTAACTAAGGAGCCGCTCAGTATCCAGTTTTCATGTTGGGCAATGTCGTGCGCTATCATCGTGTTCCTTAAGTCGGGATTACGTTTGATGGTAAACGGTGGGTTTGATGCTTCCCAGAAATAGTTGTCGCTGTCAAACAGCGGATAGTTAAAATGCTGAGCTAAAGCGTTGCCCAAAGTAGTTGAACCGGCGCAGGATGCGCCGATGATATGGATCTTCATATAATATTAAACCTGTTTCCGGTAATCGCTCGCGTTGGTGTTGGTTTTCTTTTTAAAGTAATTGGATAAATGGCTAACATCGGTAAAGCCAAACTCTGCCGCAATTTGGCGGAGTGTTAATTTGTTGGTACCCACACGCATTTCAATTAATTTGGTACGATATCCGTTAATATAGTCGCGGTAACTGATTTCAAAGTTTCTTTTAAACCAGGAACTGAAATAGCTTGGGGCAATGTTAAAATGAGCGGCAATATCTTTAATCTGTATCTTTTCGGGCTCATAAATATGCTGATGTATGTACGATATCAATTCTTCTTTTCCCGGCGACCGGTTATCAAACCGGGGATTGAGCCTGATGGTGGCTTGTTGTATTAAACCAAAAATGGATAGTATCTGGTAATATAAAAAAGGAGAATTAGCAGCGCCCGTAACCTCACTAAATGATAAAATATTTTGAATAATGCTTTTTAATACTGCTTTACAGGGTTCATCAAAAGTGATCTTGATCTCTTTAAATAGTTTATATCTCATTATATCTTCAGGACTCAAATTTAAATGCGTTTGAGGGGAGGGAAGAGAGTCCGAGTTGAAAAACTGATCTGTAAATCTTATTAAGGTGTAGTAGGTGTGTATATCGATAGCTAAATAATGTTCATCTTCTGGCGAAATCAAAAAAAGGTCGCCACTTTGATAAGCAATTTGATTGTTGTTGATTATATGAACGCCCGAACCTTCATTTATATAAAACATTTCGTAATAGGTATGGCTATGTTTTGGAAAGGGCGAAATGGCATTGTTAGAACTGTGAATTACGAGGGGATCAAACTGCCGTCTTTTCATGTCATAAAATTACAACTATATCTCTTGAATTTACAATAACTTCAGCTATAAATATGGTTTTATTTGATTAAACAGAACATGCTTTTTTAATCAGATCCTATCATGACTTATTACAATATCTCCGTACCAGAGCTTCCTTTTGAATTTATACAGTATTGTAATAGTAATAACTACACTTTATCAGTAAAAAAGAAGCAAATAATAGCGCATATACTGAAGCTAACCCATGATACCGATATAGATACGCTGTTAAGAAATATCCGTACGGATGAAATTAAACTTAGCCAGAGCAGTATTTATCTGGTATTACAATGGCTTACCATTCATGGTTTTGTAAGCAAAACCATGAATGAGCTTAACCAGGTTGTTTACAAACCGGTTAATTAACAGTTGCCGCTCATGTAATTAATGATTTTGCTGTCAGTTATTCCCAATCCCACCTATATCCGGTAAAAATATTTACGCTTTTCACCGACGTAAATACCCCGTTTGCCGATAAAACAGGGCCGTACATCTATTTTGCCCAAAATAGATGTAACGTTTTAAAAATGCACACGTCATATAGGTGTATTTAAAAAATAGGGAAATACAATTAATTGACAATCAAAATATTAATATCATGAAAACAAAATTATTTACCATCATCACTATGTTAGTTTTAGTAGGTGGAGTAACAGGCACAACTTTAGCAAGTACCAATAATAACAACAATGCAGCAACAGTTTTAGCTGATGTAAAGAAGATCAATAAGATCGAGATCCACGGCAATGTTGAACTATATGTTTCTACAGGTACTGCCGACCAGGTAAAGGTTTACAACAAGTATTATGGCGAAAATGCATTGGTTCAAAATGAAAATGGTGTATTACGCATTTCATCATACAAAACCGAAAAATTAGTGGTTTGGGTAACTGCCAATGATCTGCGTTCAGTAAGCGCATATGATAATGCTCAGGTAAAATCATTCGGTAACCTTTCTGCAATTGACCTTGAGGTTAACCTGTACAACAACGCAACCGCTAAATTAAATTTAGATGCTTATGCTGCTAATATCAACGTAAATGACCGTGCTAAAATTGACCTTACAGGCAATGCAACTGTATACAACTTAAACCACTCTATAAATTCAAGTGTAAACAATAACAACTTTGTTGCCGCCACTTATTCTGATACATTGAATGGTATTGTTAAAAAAACTATTACTAACGAATTAGCTGTTCTTTAATCCAACTTTTGCAAAAGTTCATCATATATTCTGAGAAGCTATCACATAAATGTGGTAGCTTTTTTTATTTTTGATGTAACTTCATCTTAATAAACATCGTCACAAAATAAAAATACTATGAAAAAAGCCAACTTAACCATCGCAGTTGTAATTGCGTGTTTATCAGTGAGTATATTATCATCATGCAGATTTAATTGTGTGCATGGGTCAGGAAAATTGGTTACAGAGCAACGTAAGGCCAATGACTTTAAAAAGATAGAGATTACGGGAGCATTTAAAATTCATTTAAAGCAGGATAGCTCTTCATCTATTACTGTAATAGGTGATGATAACCTGCTCAAATATGTTTCTACATCGGTTGACGGTGATAAATTGACCATCAAATCAACAAAAAGCATGTGTTTTGATGATAGTTTAATTGTTACCGTAGGGATTCGCCAGTTGAACGAAATTAAATCGTCAGGAGCGGTGGATCTTTTATCCATTGGTAAAATAACTGCCAATGATTTGAAGATTGGCCTTTCTGGCGCTTCAAAAGCCAACCTTGATTTAAGTGTAGCCAATTTATCAACCCATAGCAGCGGTGTAGCCAAACTGAGCTTTAAAGGACAGGCGGCATCCTACAATCTGGAATCAAGTGGTTTAACCAAAATTAACGCTTTTGATTTTGTTGTTGGCGATTATACCATTAGCACATCAGGTGCAAGCGAGTGCAAGATCAATGTATTAAAAACCCTGAACGTACACTCAAGCGGTGCCTCAGAAATTGATTATAAAGGCAGCCCATCAACCGTTAATAATGATAAATCGGGTGCATCAAAAATTAAAAAGGTTGATTAAACGATAGTTAAACAACCTAAACAAAAAAGCAGGACCCAGGTTCTGCTTTTTTTGTTTACATAGCCAACGGTTGCGTAGTTTTACGCATTGTAACACAGGTATTTGGAAAAAAGAAAAGAAGTTTATTAACTTCGTCGCAAGTTTTTTAACCTAATATCTTATCAATGAAAAAGTTTTTGAAGTATGCGGCGTATGCTGTTATTGTTGTGGTTTTAATTGCGATTGCAGGCATATCCTATATTACACTTGCCTTGCCTAATGTAGGCCAAGCTGAGGCTATCAAAGTAGAAAGTACCCCACAACGTATTGAACGGGGCAGATACCTGGCTAATAGTGTAAATGCTTGTGTCGATTGCCACTCCACCCGCGACTGGAATCTATTTGCAGCACCTGTAAAGGAGGAAACCATAGGAATAGGCGGCGAAAATTTTAACGCTAATGCTGGGTTTCCGGGCAATGTTTATGTGCCCAACATCACCCCTTATCATTTGAGTAACTGGACCGACGGCGAACTGTTCAGAGCCATCACTACCGGGGTTAAAAAAAACGGATCGGCTATATTTCCTATTATGCCATGGCAATCCTACTCAAAAATGAGCAGGGAGGATGTTTATTCCATTATTGCTTATCTGCGTACACTTAAACCACAAAAAGCCGACTACCCCGAGCGTAAGCTCGATTTTCCTTTAAATATTCTGGTGCATACCATGCCTGCAAAGGCTACATTAGGAACGGTACCCGATGAGCATGATACCCTGAAGTATGGCGCTTACCTCGTGCAGATTGCGGCCTGTAAGGATTGCCACAGCCAGGCCAAGCAGGGTAAGATCATTGAAGGGTTGGAGTTTGCCGGCGGTCACGAATATATGCCACCGGGTGGGAGTACAGTACGTACGGCTAATATTACGCCCGATCAGGAAACGGGTATTGGCAGCTGGACAAAGGAGCGGTTTGTAAAAACCTTTACTAAATATGCTGATAGCACGATGAAGCCTGTTGCCGTAAAACCCGGTCAGTACCAAACCATTATGCCCTGGTATAAGTATGGTAAAATGAAGGTTACTGATCTTGAAGCTATATACGCTTACCTTAAAACAGTTAAGCAGGTAAAAAATCAGGTTGTAAAATTTCAAATCAACTAATTGCGAGGGTTTAATTAAAAATAAATTCATACTTTTGCGCCTCGAAATTTGTATAGCCAAAATTGGTTTTCAGGCTACATTTCAAAAGATTAAATTAAAATACCCGGTAAAAAGATGAATATTACACAGGAAAAAGTAGATGCCCTGAATGCGGTTGTCAAGATCAATATTGACCCGGAAGATTACCAGCCACGTGTTGACAAAGCCATAAAAGAGAACGCTAAAAAAGCAAAACTGCCAGGTTTTCGCGCTGGAATGGTGCCGGCATCACATATAAAAAGAATGTATGGTAAAAGTATTTTGGTTGATGAGATCAATAACTTGTTATCAGACACTTTAAATAAATATATTGACGAGCAAAAGCTGGAAGTATTAGGTCAGCCGTTACCGAAAGTTGACGACGAGAAAGAATACAACTGGGATTTTAAGGATAATTTTGAATTCAATTATGAGCTGGGTTTAGCGCCTGAGTTCAGCATTGATTTTTCATCAAAGGATAAAGCAACCCAATACGTAATCAAAGTTGATGACGAAACGCTTGCTTCACGTATCAAAAACATTCGCCGTAGCTATGGCAAAATGACAAATCCTGACGTATCGGCAGATGATGACGTACTTTATTCAGATTTGGTTCAACTTTCTCCGGATGGTTCTGTTTTTGAGGGTGGGATAAGCAATACCGCATCTGTTAGATTAGATCAGATCAAGGATGAAAAGATTAAAAAATCTTTGATCGGTCTGAAAAAAGATGATGTATTAACATTCGACATTCAGAAAGCTTTTGATAACGACGCAGCAAAGGTTGCAGGCTTATTAAAAATTGAAGAAGACGAAGCAGCTGGCTTAAAATCAAAATTTCAGTTAACAGTTAAAAACGTTAACCGTTTAGAAGAAAGTGATTTAAACCAGGAGTTCTTTGACAAATTATTTGGTGAAGGTACAGTAACTAACGAAGCGGAATTCACAGCTAAAATTACAGAGGAGCTGGAAAGCATGATGGTTCAGGATTCAGAACGCAAATTGCAGGACGATATCTACAAACTAAGTGTTGCCAAAGTTGACTTTAATTTACCTGACGAGTTTTTAAAACGCTGGTTAAAGGCCACTAATGAAAAACTGACCGAAGAAGAACTGCAAGGCGGTTATAATGATTTTGCTACCAACCTGAAATGGACGCTGATTGAAAACAGGATCATTAAGGATAATAAGATCGAAATTAAGTACGAGGAAGTTTTTGAACTGGCTAAAGTACGTTTAGATCAGCAATTCCGTATGTACAGCCCACAGCCTATTCCTGACGATCAGTTAGGCCAGTACACTGTGCAATACCTTCAAAACAAAGAGAATGCTAACAAAATATTTGAAGAAGTAAAAGCATTAAGGGTGTTTGATTTTATTAAAGGTGTAATAACCTTAACAAAAAAAGATATCCTGTTTACCGATTTCAATAAATTAGTTTCGGAAAAATAAGATACTTTTTAATAGTATATTTTTACCAAAAGCAACTCTCGGGTTGCTTTTGTTGTATAACTGGGTTTATAATAATTGCAGTTATAAAAAACGCGTCATTGCGAGGTACGAAGCAATCTCTACAGAGGCAGGTCGGATTTGCATGATGCTCTGTACAGTATAGAGATTGCTTCGTACCTCGCAATGACGTATTTAATCCTCTTCACCAAAATATTTTTTACTTTATACAAACTATCTTTTTAAAATTGTATTCAACTAAAAACTATATTTATCGCAGGTAAAAAGCCTGCAATCTAAAAAGTAACATACAACAAACCATGAATAGTAACATCGATAAGAACGAATTCAGAAAATATGCTGTTAAGCATCACCGCCTAAACAGCCTTCACGTAGATAAATTTATAGCCAGTGTTGACAGAAGTCGTATGCCAAGTGGTATATACGCCCCAACCGGCATGACGCCTTATATCATCGAGGAACGCCAGCTAAATGTGGCCCAGATGGACGTGTTTTCGCGTCTGATGATGGACCGCATTATTTTCCTGGGCGATGCCATTTATGAAAACATTGCCAACATTATCCAGGCACAATTGCTGTTCCTGCAATCGGCAGATAGCAAACGCGATATCCAGATCTATATCAATTCACCCGGTGGGTCAGTTTATGCAGGTTTAGGTATTTATGATACCATGCAGTTTATATCAAATGATGTAGCCACCATTTGTACAGGTATGGCAGCCTCTATGGCAGCCGTATTATTATGTGCCGGTACCGAAGGTAAAAGAGCCATATTACCACATGCAAGGGTAATGATCCACCAGCCATCAGGCGGTGCACAGGGCCAGCAGTCAGATATTGAGATCTCTTACCATGAGATCACAAAACTGAAAAAAGAACTGTACCAGATTATTGCTGATCATAGCGGTGCATCATTCGAAAAAGTTTGGGATGCATCAGACCGTGACTACTGGATGATTGCCGAAGAAGCCAAAGAATTTGGTATGGTTGACGAAATTTTAAAAGGCAGCGGCAAAGCAAGTAAATAAGTATTGAGTTATAAGTAGTGGGTTTTGAGTTTTAAGAAGGAAAAACTCGCAGGAATAAAAAAAGGAGTTGTGCTAAATCAAGTTAAGCACGCCTTTATGTGACTTGCGACTTTGACCTATTTTGAACTCAAAACTCAAAACTCACTACCTAAAACTTTGTTTTTTGCCACTAATTAGTTACTTTTGAGCTACAAACGAATCAGATGAATAAGAACAGTAAGGAAATCAGGTGTTCATTTTGCGGCGCCGGTAAACAGGATTCCCTAATGTTGATAGCAGGACTTGACGCGCACATTTGTGATAAATGTGTTAACCAGGCTAATGAGATATTGGCTGAGGAGTTAAAAGTGCGTAAAGTTAAAGCTTCGCCATTGGCGCCTGCTTTACTTAAACCCGCCGAAATAAAAAGTCACCTGGATCAATATGTTATAGGTCAGGATGATGCCAAAAAAATACTCTCCGTAGCAGTATATAATCATTACAAGCGCTTAAACCAACGTATTGATAAGGACGAGGTTGAGATTGAAAAATCAAACATCATTATGGTGGGGGAAACAGGTACGGGTAAAACTCTGCTTGCTAAAACCATGGCCAAAGTACTGAACGTTCCGTTTTGTATTTGTGATGCCACCGTATTAACCGAGGCAGGTTATGTAGGTGAGGATGTGGAAAGCATACTTACCCGTTTGCTGCAATCGGCTGATTATGATGTAACACTGGCCGAAAAGGGCATTGTATACATTGATGAGGTTGATAAAATAGCCCGCAAAAGTGATAATGCCTCCATCACTCGTGATGTATCAGGCGAGGGCGTACAGCAGGCGTTATTAAAAATACTGGAAGGTACCATGGTTAATGTACCACCACAGGGAGGCCGCAAGCATCCTGATCAAAAAATGATCACCGTAAATACCAGTAATATATTGTTTATATGCGGTGGCGCTTTTGATGGTATCGATCGTAAAATAGCTAACAGGCTGCGTACGCAAACCGTTGGTTACAAACTAAAGCGTGATGATAGTGAGGTTGATATGAAAAACCTGTACAAATACATCACCCCGCAGGATTTGAAATCATTTGGGTTGATTCCCGAGTTGATAGGTCGTTTACCGGTACTTACCTATTTGAACCCGCTTGACAGGGATGCATTGCGTAATATATTAACCGAGCCTAAAAACTCATTATTGAAACAGTACAAAAAACTGTTTGAATATGAGAATGTAAAGCTTGATTTTGAAGACGAAGTGCTGGAATTTATTGTTGATAAGGCAATGGAATTTAAACTGGGAGCAAGGGGGCTACGGTCTATTTGCGAGGCCATCATGATTGATGCCATGTTTGAGTTCCCATCCAAAAAAGATGTGAAACGCCTGCAGGTAACATTAGATTACGCCCACGAGAAATTTGAAAAGTCGGATCTGAAAAAATTAAAAGTAGCTTAACAATTTGATATAGTTAAACAGCTATCTTTATTAAAATAAAATGCAGACCCTGGTGAAACGCCGGGGTTTGTTGTATAAAAAGGTTTTTATTCAGTATCAAGTAGCTAGTATCAAGTATTAAGACTTGAATATAGGTTGCATTATATCAAGATGATAAGCATCGTGATACTTGATACTAGCTACTATATAGAACCACTTAATTGAAAAAATATGAACGAAGAACAGAATGCTAAGAAAGACGCAGCCGCAGCACCGGTAGTAAAAGAAGTGCAAACACCTGTAAAAGCAGGACTTAAAACCAAAGATGCCATAGTGGTTAACTGGCTGCCACGTTATACCGGTCGACCATTGGAGGCATTTGGCGAATATATTATACTCACTAATTTTTCAAAATACATACAGTTGTTTTCGCAGTGGAATGACAATGCGCCTATTATGGGCCTTGAAAAACCAATGCAAAGCGTAACCGCCAATGGTATTACCATCATCAATTTTGGTATGGGTAGCTCAGTAGCGGCTACGGTGATGGATCTGCTTACCGCTATACACCCCAAAGCAGTGATATTTTTGGGTAAATGCGGGGGCTTAAAGAAGAAGAACAACGTAGGCGATCTGATACTGCCTATAGCCGCTATACGGGGCGAAGGAACATCAAACGATTACTTACCTCCAGAAGTGCCTGCCCTGCCCTCATTTGCGCTACAGAAGGCTATATCAACCACCATACGTGATTTTGCCCGCGATTACTGGACGGGAACCTGTTACACTACCAATCGCCGTGTTTGGGAGCACGATAAAGTATTTAAAAAATACCTGAAAGATCTGCGCGCCATGGCTGTTGATATGGAAACCGCAACCATTTTTACAACCGGTTTTGCTAACAAGATACCAACCGGTGCACTGCTACTGGTATCAGATCAGCCCATGATTCCGGAGGGTGTTAAAACTGCCGAAAGTGACTCCACAGTAACCGAGCAATTTGTTGAAACGCATCTGCGCATCGGTATCGAGTCATTAAAACAGCTGATCAATAATGGTTTAACGGTTAAACACCTGAAGTTTTAAGTTGGTCTGAACCGAGATTTATCAGATTAAGGGATCAACTATGATTTTTTATGCAAATTAAAATCCCAAAATTTGATAAATCCCATTAATCCCGGTTCAGACAAAAAATACCATCTAACCAACCCAACCCAACTTAACCAACTACTCACTTAATTAACATAAATTAAGAAATATCGCTTAAGAAAGTTAATTTTGGAACATTATCCGGCTATGTATACCGGGTTAGTAGATATTGAATTATGTGGTATAACAATATATTAGAAACCATTGGCCAAACGCCCCTGGTAAAATTAAATAAGGTAACTAAGGATATCCCGGCAACCGTTTTGGCTAAAATAGAAACTACCAACCCCGGTAATTCTATTAAGGATCGGATGGCCCTAAAAATGATTGAGGATGCCGAAAAAAGCGGTAAGCTTAAACCGGGCGGAACCATTATTGAAGGTACATCGGGCAACACCGGTATGGGGCTGGCCATTGCGGCAGTTATAAAAGGTTACAAATGTATTTTTACCAGTACCGATAAACAATCCAAAGAAAAGTTTGATGCCCTGCGTGCTTTTGGCGCCGAAGTAATTGTTTGCCCCACCAACGTGGAGCCTGAGGACCCACGTTCATATTATTCGGTATCTTCCCGCCTGGAGCGCGAAGTGCCAAATTCCTGGAAACCTAACCAGTACGATAATCTTTCCAACTCGCAGGCGCACTATGAGCAAACCGGGCCCGAAATATGGGAGCAAACCGAAGGTAAGATCACACACCTGGTGGTAGGGGTGGGTACTGGTGGTACCATATCTGGTACAGCACGTTATCTGAAAGAGAAAAATCCAAACATACAGGTACTGGGTATCGATACTTACGGTTCGGTATTTAAAAAGTATAAGGAAACCGGTATTATGGATAAAAACGAGATATATCCATACATCACCGAAGGTATTGGCGAAGACTTTTTACCACAAAATGTTGATTTTAGCCTGATTGATCACTTTGAAAAAGTAACCGATAAGGATGCCGCGCTGATGACCCGCGAAATTGCCCGTAAAGAAGGCATATTTGCAGGTAACTCCACCGGTTCGGCAGTTGCGGGTGCTTTGCAAATGAAAGACAGGTTTAAAGAAGGCGATGTAGTAGTGATCATATTCCCCGATCATGGTACACGCTATTTAGGTAAAATGTATAATGACGACTGGCTGCGCGACCGCGGATTTTTGAAGGACGGCAAACTAACCGCCCGCGATATCATCGGCAAAAAAGATTACCAGGAAATCATTACCATTGACTGCGAAAAAAGCGTGCTGGAGGCTATTAACACCATCAAATCGCTCAATATATCACAGATACCGGTTACGCAAAAAGGTATGGTAATAGGTAAGATCACCGAAAGCGATATTCTTGATTCGCTGATCGAGAACCCATCCATCAAATCGCAGGCTATTAAAAATATCACTACAGCGCCATTCCCCTTTGTTGATCTGAATACCTCGATCGACAAAATTTCGGGCATGATCAATAAAGACAATATTGCCGTGCTGGTTGAAGATGACCAGGGTAAAATTGAGATCATTACCCAGTACGATATTATAAACGCTATTTCTGCCTGAGTTTTAGGTTAAAGGCAAGAGGATAAAGGTAAAAGGTGTTGTGCTGGTTCATAGCACCTTTTTTACTGCATGAGGTGAAAGGTTTGGCGCCGCCAATTCAAGCGTCCTCCGCTTGAATTTATAAAAACGTAAGCATCTACGCTTACATCAAAGATCGTTAAATTAAGCGTAGACGCTTAATTTAGGACAGTATTCAAGCGAAAGACGCTTGAATAGGCAATGAAATGAGAAATACCTTTACCCTTTCACCTCCTTTACTCCAACCTTTTCCCGGCCAGTTCTTTCCGGTACATTTCATTAAATGCAGCATTGGGGGCTGTGATCAGGTAAATACCGGTACCCTTTTCGCGGGCTAGCGGGTATTCTACTTCGCCGAGTTTTTTATAGCTGCTTATCATATTGGCCCGTACAAAACGTTGAATATTTTCGCCGTTATCATCATCTACATAAATAATGTACTGATAATTAATGGTATCGGGTGCCCAAAGGGTAAAGCTGCTATTGAGCGATACCGGGACCGGGTAATTAAACTGTTCGCGGTAATGGTGCAGGGCACCGGCTTCGCCGTAATTATCGGCATAAATAAGGGTTTGCTTTTGCTGTTCAGGGGTAAGGTTATGGTATGCTTCGCCTACTTTGCGGGCCATTTCATCCCAGCCAAACATATCAGCATAGTCCTGGGTTAAGGAGTGTGCTTTTTGATCTTCCCAGGTGACTAAAAAATCGGTCGCGGGGATATTTTTATTGGCAAACCTGAAAAAGCCCAGTGTTTGCTCTACCGGAAGCAAAGGCAGCAGCATAGGTAATAAAATGAGGTTGGGGATTACAAACAATGCTACAGTACATGTGCGCAGCACATAGCCTTTTGTTTTTAATAGCCGTTCAAAGCCAAAACCACCCGCCGCGAACAACATGGGGTAAGCCCCAAACAGGTAATAGTTTTTGCCATCCATCTCCAGCAAAAAAATAAATATCAGCACATAAGCAATGGCCAGGAACTGAAAATTGCGTAACCTGAATGAGAATATCAGGAACAGGAAACCGGTGAACCATACAAACAGAGCCACACCATGTACCAGCAGCTGTTGTTCAATAAACTCAGCTGTGGTAATATAACTCAACTGCTCTTTACGCAGTACCTTCATATGATTAATGATGGGCCAATGATGATGGATTTGCCAGATAAGATTGGGGAGGCACACTAAAAAAGCTACTACCGCGGCACCAAGTATATGCCTGTTAAATAACAATTTACGTTGCTTGCTGATGAGTATACCGATGATAAGTGCGAAGGTAAAGAAGGCCATGGTATACTTGGTAAGCATGCCCAGGCCAACTACCAGGCCAAGCCAGTACAGGTATTTAACATCAGTAGTGTTGAGGTATTTAATAAGCAGCCAAACGGTTAGCACCCACCAAAACTGATCGAATACTACGGGCTGAAAAAGATAGCCGCTGGCCATAAATGCCGGCGAAAATATAAGTGTAAGGCAGGCCAATGTTATGGCAAACTTGCGCCCGCCAAACTCCACTACAATCAACCCGGTGAACCAAATGATCAGTCCGCTAAAAATAGTTGGGAAAATGCGTGCCGCGAAAACCGAATTGCCAAAAAGGCTTATGGACACTTTAGCCAGTATGGCGATAATGGGAGGGACTTCCTTATACCCCCAATCCAGGTGATCGGCTAAAACCAGGTGCAGAAACTCATCGCGATGAAAACCAAAATTGCTGATGGAAAACAGGTTAAGAACAATCTTTACAAATACAAAAATCAGTATGAAATAAACATAAGTTGACCTTCGGTTTTTGTATGACATTCTTTTCTGATGTGGGTTTTATAATGCAGGTTTTTTAAAGGTAGTAATTTAGGGTAGAAAGGCAAAAGCTTAATTTGGGGCTAAAGGTAAAGGGCTAAAGGTAAAAGGTTGATTTGTAGCTAAAAAGATAAAAGGTAAAAGGCTTTTTTACTAATACAAGTAACTAACCTTTTACCTTTAACCTTTCGCCTTTAACTTTTCCCCTCAATATTATATCCTCGTTATATCAGCGCCAAGTGCTTTCAGGCGATCGTCAATGTGCTGGTAGCCGCGTTCAATTTGCTCAATATTATAAATGGTTGATTGGCCTTGTGCCGATAAAGCTGCTATCAATAAAGCAACCCCGGCCCGGATATCAGGCGAGGTCATGGAGATACCGCGCAATTGTACTTGTTTATCCAAACCAATAACGGTAGCACGGTGCGGATCGCATAGTATGATCTGTGCACCCATATCCAGCAGTTTATCCACAAAGAATAAACGGCTCTCAAACATTTTTTGATGGATAAGTACCGATCCCTTGGCTTGTATGGCTACAACCAGCACAATACTGATCAAGTCGGGGGTAAAGCCCGGCCACGGAGCATCGGCAACCGTCATGATGGAGCCATCAATAAAAGTTTCAATTTCGTAATGATCCTGAGCAGGAATATAAATATCATCGCCGCGCAGTTCAAGCTTAATACCCAGGCGTTTAAATACATCGGGTATCATGCCCAGTTCGGGGTATTTTACATCTTTAATAGTGATCTCGGAACCGGTCATGGCAGCAAGACCAATAAACGAGCCTATCTCGATCATATCAGGTAGTAAACGGTGCGCTGTACCACCCAGCGAGGTTACACCCTCAATAGTTAATAAGTTTGAACCTATGCCGCTTATTTTAGCGCCCATGCGATTCAGCATTTTGCAAAGCTGCTGCAAATAAGGCTCGCAGGCGGCATTATAAATGGTGGTGGTACCTTTGGCCAAAACAGCGGCCATCACGATGTTGGCTGTACCGGTAACCGATGCCTCATCAAGCAGGATATAAGTACCCCTCAGGTTTGATGCGTCAACATTAAAAAAGCCATCGGCAGGGTTATAGTCAAACCGGGCACCCAGCTTTTCGAAACCCAGGAAGTGCGTATCCAGCCTTCTACGGCCAATTTTATCGCCACCTGGCTTGGGTATGGATGCTTTGCCAAAACGTGCCAGTAACGGCCCTACGATCATGATAGACCCGCGCAGACCGCCACCTTTTGACTTAAAGGTTTCTGACTGAAAAAAGTCCTGGTCAATGTTTTTGGCTATAAAGGTATAGGTATCGGCAGCGGTTTTCTCCACAATAACACCCATATCGCCCAATAACTCTATCAATTTATTTACATCTTTTATATCAGGTATATTGCTGATTGTAACTTTTTGATCGGTTAACAATACCGCCGAAATTACTTGTAAAGCCTCATTTTTTGCTCCCTGCGGAGTTATCTCACCCTTTAGCGGTTTCCCGCCGTTTATCACAAATGCGTTAGTCATAGGAGTTTATAATTGATAGGTCCTCATTCCGTTGTTATGTACATTAAGCTCGGTTTAATGTACGCTATTTACCGGCAAAGATTATAAAATAAATGGACATTCTTTTCATGGTTCATTAGTTCATTAGCGCTCATTGGTTCATTGATAGGGCAAAACTTCTTAAAGTTGATTTTTCTGCAGAATCGTTATAAAAAAACGATGAAATTAATCGAAAATTGAGGATAAAAGTGCAAAAATTGACGAAAATGATCCCGAAATGAACGTTAATTACACGTTTTTAAAACTTTAAAAAGTTTTGATTTTTTTGGGACAAACCAAGCGGTATGGATAGGTGCTAAACCAAACAACCCGGATACTTGTTAAGATATCCGGGTTGTTGAATTTTATAAATGTTCATCAGAAAAGACCAATGAACCAATGATCACTAATGAACCAGTGAACTATTAATATTTCTTAGCGCCGCCGCTATTGCGGTTGCGGTTGTTATTATTGTTGTTACGTGGGTTGTTGTTATTGGAACGACCACCGCCGCCACCACCACCGCGATTATTCTGGTTATTATTGGTACGACCGCGGTTGTTGTTATTGTTATTCTGGTTAGGGAAATTATTCGGACGGAATTCAACACGGTTAAGGTTGATGTTCTCTTCCAATTTTAAAGTACCACCTGATAAGGCATAAAGGTCAGACAGAATGCTTTCGTCAGAAACCGAATCCTTGTTCCATTGTACGTAGGCCATTTTCATGAAATTGGCCACGGCCTGCACCATATGGCGTTTACGATCCGGATCTTCAATGCTCTTTGCCTTTTCAATCATCAGCTCAATGGTTTTGCCATAGTGCTTGTATTTAATACGCTGGTGAGGGTATCTTAACGGTTGTGGTTTAAGGTGTATAGCCTCGGGTGTTGGTTTTGGGTAAGGTGAGTCAACATCTATCTGGTAATCAGATATGATGTGCAGGTGATCCCAAAGTTTATGCTTAAAGTCGGCAACGTCGCGCAGATGGGGGTTTAAAAAGCCCATCAGGTCAATCACCACTTGTGCGTAGCGGTTACGTTCTTCTTTTGTGGGCAACGCAACAATATATTTTACCATATTTTGTACGTTGCGGCCATATTCAGACAGGATAAGTTTATTCCTGGTTGAGTTATAATCAAATTGTGCAGGCGTGTTTTGTTGAGCCATGTTAAGTTATTATTAAGAAAGTTTTAAGTTAGCCAGGCGGCTTTTCCCTGTAATAGTTAGGGCTAAGGCGGCTAAAATTGAATTATTATTGTATTGTAGTAACGCAAATATAAAGTAATAGTATTAATGTGCAAATTTATGGGGCAAAATGTTACAAAACCCAGCTTTTAACGGCATTTTAAAAGTTACGTCATTGCGAGGTACGAAGCAATCTCTACGAAAGCAGATCGATTGTTTAGGTATAAACTTGTCTGTCTGCTCTGTACAGCATTGAGATTATTAATGTTGTGTTTGCTTTTATTAGGTATTAATGAGCTCCCTCCGGTCGGTTGTCTTCGTACCTCGCAGCAATGACGCGGAGTAGTCCTTTATCTTTTGTCCTTCGTTCTTTATCCAGAGTCTTCCATCTCCAAAGTCAATTTTTCGCCATAAAAAACATAAACCATGTATATTAGTTGTTTCATTCAAACACCCATATAGTGAAAGATAAAGTAATTATTACCCATATTGATATATACCGTTTCAGCATCCCCATGGAACCGTTCACCATTGCCACGGGGACTATGGATCATGCCCAGAATGTTTTTATCCGTGTACACACCGATGCCGGCTTTTATGGCGTTGGCGAGTGCTCAGCCTTCCCCATGATCGTTGGCGAAACGCAGGATACCTGCCTGGTAATGGCCCGTGAGTTCGCCAAGCTGTGGAAAGGACAGGACGCACTCGATATTCCGGCACGTATGCAACAGCTGCATAGTTTTACCGCTGGCAATACCACTATCAAAAGCGCCTTTGATATTGCGTTGTTTGATATCGCCGCAAAAAATGCAGGTTTGCCATTGTACCAGTTTTTGGGAGGCAAAAAGCGCGAGGTGGAATCGGACATTACCATTGGTATAGCCGGACCGCATGCTATGGCGTTAAAGGCGCTTGATTTTAAAGCTACGGGAGCCAGTATATTGAAAGTTAAACTGGGGAAAAACGCGATTGATGATGTAGAACGCATCAGGCAGATCCGCGAAGCGGTAGGGAATGATCTGAAGATCCGTATTGATGCCAACCAGGGTTGGAGTTTTGATGGTGCTGTTTTTGCCCTGCAGGCATTAGGGCAATATGATATTGAGTTTTGTGAGCAGCCCATGCGTACCTGGTATGACGATCGTTTGCCTGAGCTGATGCAGGTATCGCCGGTAAAAATTATGGCCGACGAAAGTGTGTACAACCATCATGATGCCCGTAAACAGATCAACAGTGGCTCCTGTCATTATATCAACATCAAAATGGCTAAATCTGGCGGTATATGGGAGGCTAAAAAGATCCATGACGAAGCGGCAAAAAAAGGTATTGCCTGTATGATGGGTGGTATGCTGGAAAGTCGTATAGCCTTGAGTGCTAAATTGCATTTTGTATATGCCAGCCCTAATATTCAATTTTATGATATGGATACCTGTATGCTGGGGCATCTGCAGGATCCCTGCATTGGAGGGGTAACGTATGAAGGTTATAAACTTGATATTAGCGATGAGCCAGGCATTGGAGCCGATGCCAGTGAGGCTTTTTTAACCAGTTGTGAACATCATAAGATATAGGCAAGCAGGTCGGTGAATCATCATCGACCTGTTTTGTTATCGGTACTTATAAAAGCGGTTTTCTTTTAAACCTGCTTGCAACTTTTGTGGCTGTACTTTTTTCTTGTTTGGTTGCTTTTGGGTCGCGAATTTCCTTTGATGTTTCGCTCTTTGATTTTTCTTTAGTTTCCATAATAGTGTGTTTTATATATTATAGTATAATACTGTCTATCAGGTTGATTTGTTTCAAGTGAATATAAGAAAAAGCTGTAATATTATTGTTTCTTTTTTCTTACATTAATATTACCGTTTTAGGTCAGCGTTGTGCCAGTTTCCAGGGCTTTATTGTATTTTTTCATATCAAATTTGTATAAAAAGGTGCCCGGTGCGTGCCCTGCGCCAGTTCAAGCGGAGGGCGCTTACTTCAGATTAATATTCAAGCGAAGGACGCTTGAATAGGCAGGCAGGAGTTATAAACTGTTTTAGCATTGTTAAAATACTAATTAAACTTAATTATGAGCGAAGAGCTTACATTCAGATTGGCAACTAAAAAAGACCTTCCCGAAATTATCGCGATGCTTGCAGACGATACGCTTGGAATTGGAAGAGAAAAACCAGGAGCTATTATTTCAGATAAATACATCCGGGCATTCGAAAAAATTCAGGCTGATCCTAATCAGGAGTTAACCATTGTAGAAATAAACGGCGACAAAGTTGCCACATTTCAAATGACATTTATTCAATATCTGACGTATAAGGGTGGATTGAGAGCTCAAATTGAAGCAGTAAGAATCAGTTCTAAATACCGGGGACAAGGCATTGGAGCCTGGGTATTTGAATATGCTATAAACCGGGCAAAGGAAAAGGGCTGTCATTTAATTCAGCTTACCTCTGATAAAAAAAGACCAGACGCTATCAGATTTTATGAGTCAATGGGTTTTCAGAGTACCCATGAAGGAATGAAATTGAAGTTGAAGTGATTATCCGGTTTGAATTAATTATAAAAAAAATGTCATCCTGAGGAACGAAGGATCTGATCGTTAAATAGATCCTTCGTTCCTCAGGATGACAAGTGAATAATAAAAAAAGGCCTTACGAAGCTTTAAAAACTTCGTAGGGCTTGAACCTGAAAGTTGTCTTTTGTCTAACAGTCCTTCGTCCTTGATCCCAAAACTATTTACTCAGCTCCGCAAAATATTTGTGAAACAAGGGGATGGTTTCAATGCCTTTATAGTAATTGAAAATATCATATTTCTCGTTTGGCGAGTGCAGGGCGTCGCTGTCCAAACCAAAGCCCATCAGTACGGTTTTAAGACCAAGCTCGGCTTCAAAAAGGGCAACAATAGGTATACTGCCACCGCCGCGTGTTGGGATAGGATCTTTACCGAACGATTCGGTGATGGCTTTTTGTGCCGCGCGATAGGCTACACTGTCGGTTGGTGTTACAGCCGGTTCACCGCCATGATGCGGGGTTACCTTCACTTTTACATTGGCCGGGGCTATGCTTAAAAAATGTTTGGTGAACAGCTCTGTTATTTTCGCACTGGTTTGGTTGGGCACCAAACGCATGGATATTTTAGCATTTGCCTTTGATGGTAATACGGTTTTAGCGCCTTCGCCAATATAACCACCCCAAATGCCATTTACCTCAAGGGTAGGACGGGTGCCCGTACGTTCAAAGGTGGTATAGCCTTTTTCGCCCCAAAGCTCGGCAACATCCAGGTCTTTTTTATATTCTTCCTCATTATAAGGCGCATTGTTCAGCGCGGTACGTTCGGCTGGCGTTAAGTCAATAACATCGTTATAAAAACCGGGAATGGCGATATGGTTGGTTTCGTCATGAAGCGAAGCTATCATTTTGGCCAGTATGGTAGCCGGGTTAGCTACCGCGCCACCATATACACCAGAATGCAAATCGCGGTTAGGGCCTGTTACTTCAACCTCCAGGTATGACAATCCGCGTAAACCTGTTTCTAACGAAGGATGCTCCATGCTAATCATCGACGTATCAGATATCAGCACAACATCGGCTTTTAGCTTACTTTTATTTGCTTTTACAAAAATGCCCAGGTTTGATGATCCCACTTCCTCTTCGCCTTCAATCATAAATTTAATATTGCAGGGCAGGGTGTTGGTTTGCATCATCAGTTCAAATGCCTTTACATGCATATAAAACTGACCCTTATCATCACAGGCACCACGGGCATATATTTTACCATCGCGCACGGTTGGTTCAAAAGGAGGGGTTTTCCACAGCTCCAGCGGATCTGGCGGTTGTACATCATAATGGCCATACACCAATACAGTTGGTTTTGATGCATCAATTATTTTTTCGCCATAAACTATAGGGTAGCCGGCAGTTGGACAAACTTCTACATTGTCGGCACCTGCATCGCGTAGTTTTTGTGCTACATAGTCGGCGGTTTTTAATACATCTGCTTTGTATTTTGGGTCGGCGCTAACCGAAGGAAAACGCAAAAGTTCAAACAATTCATCAAGCAAACGCTGTTTGTTATCGTTTACATACTGCTTTATGTGCTGCATAGTTTATTAATTTGCAGCAAATATATTGATGTTTATTGATTTCAACAGCAAGGGTTCATACTGTTAATAGCATGAACCCTTGTAGCATGATCATTTATTTTTACAGGATCAATTCCTGAAGTTTATTTGCAGATTGTTAGCAATTATGCAGTGAAATCAGCATTACCTATCGTTTTTTTCGGACCAGAGGCCAGCATGAAATCAGCATTGCCTATCGTTTTTTTCGGACCGGAAGCCAGCATGAAATCAGCATTGCCTATCGTTTTTTTCGGACCAGAGGCCAGCATGAAATCAGCATTACCTATCGTTTTTTTCGGACCAGAGGCCAGCATGAAATCAGCATTGCCTATCGTTTTTTTCGGACCGGAAGCCAGCATGAAATCAGCATTACCTATCGTTTTTTTCGGACCGGAAGCCAGCATGAAATCAGCATTGCCTATCGTTTTTTTCGGACCGGAAGCCAGCATGAAATCAGCATTACCTATCGTTTTTTTCGGACCAGAGGCCAGCATGAAATCAGCATTACCTATCGTTTTTTTCGGACCGGAAGCCAGCATGAAATCAGCATTGCCTATCGTTTTTTTCGGACCACTGTTCAAAGAAATTTTATCACCATCTGGAATAGATGAGTTTGAAATATTAACCATTGAAGTTAAGAGGGTGCTCAAAGCTAAGGTTGCTATGATTGTTGAGTTTTTCATAATGATTTTTGTTTTGGGGGATGAATATTATGTTTGTTATGAATAATTTTTTTATTTATAGTTGTAACCTTTATTGTTTGAACTGTTTTCAATAACATTGGTTAATCCTTTACCATGTTTCAAATCAATCGGCACAGCCCAGATCCCGTTTACAGCCATTTGTAAATAAGCGAACAGCAGTTACTTCGGTTCGTGCATTTTCTTTTTTGCAGGATGAAATGATGCCGGTAAAAAGTATGGACAGTATGATGACGATTAATTTTTTCATGTTTTTATTATTATCTGCTATTTCAGTAGCGTACTGAATGAACCAAACGTGTAAATTAATCGGCGGAACCTAAATTTCTTTTATTCAATGCTGTATTCGTTTTATTGAAATTTACAGTCTGTGGTTCTGCATTCTTTTTTGTTGGTGTTAATGACAAAGTTGATAGCGATGATAAAACTCCTGTACTTACTATAAGCAACGATAATAGGATATTTTTTTTCATATTGATTAATATTTATGTTATTGTTTTGTTTAATTAACTATTATTTAATAATATATGTGCAGATATCTAATGGTGTAAGTGATCAATTTTTACGGTCAGTTTAATTTAATGTTGCTGAAAATGCTATTGGTTATTATTGTTTCAAGTTTTTTACGTGATAACCTGAGGTGTGCTGAAAAAAAAGTAGTAATTTTAAACAACATAACCATATTGCTTATAAATTAGATATTAGTTGAATTATTTATTTTTTTTAATTGTCAGATAGTATAATAGTTAACATATAATTCATTTAAAGTATTTTTCATTGCCCAATGATAATGTTTAATGTATTTTTATGCTTATTACTTATTATATATAAGTATATTAATAATGTATAAACTATTGTATATCAATTAATTAATGAAACAAATATAGATATGTTTTTGTGTTTTTAAATAAAAAAAAGCAAAAATAGTTTTCAACAGCTTTTTTGTGCCTGTAATTAGATATATTACGGCATATTTTATAACTTTCGCCTCTGGTGTATGTAAAGCCGTTTTAATGAAAATTACTTATACATTTTTATTAGTCTTTTTGGTATCGTTTACCATATATGCAAAGGATCTTGATGGAATGGTGATAAATGATACTAGCACGGTAATAGCTTTAAACAAGCAGGCTTTTGCCAATCGATTAACCGATCCTGAACAAACTATTGCCGATGCTACAAAGGCCCTGGAAATGGCCAGGAAATTGAATTATTATAATGGCATGGGTGAAGCTTACCGTATTATGGGTGTAGGGGGCGATTATCTGGACTTGCCTGAAAAATCTTTTGATAATTATTTAAACGCCATTAACTTTTTTGTTAAAGCCCATAATTTAGCTGGCGAGGCGAGAGTGTATAATAACATGGGTAATTTATTCAGGGATCATGATTATAATCGTTCCCTCGATTATTTTAATAAATCACTTGCGATAGCCAAGAGAATAAAAGATAAGCATTTGATAGCCACTCTTGGTTTGAATTTAGGGAATGTTTATAATCGTAATAACAGCTTTCAGCAGGCATTAAAGTATTATAATCAAAGCGCAATTGTTTTTGAAGCGCTTAAAGATTCTATGAATATTGTTATTTGCTTGTTAAACAGGGGGGTTGTTTATTACCAGCTTAACCAATATGATAAAGCGCTTGATTTTTTACAGAAGGCCCATGATTTGGCGAAACACCAGGATCTGAATGAAACTTTAGCCAGTATAAATCTTACACAAGCGTTAATTTACGTGAACCAAAAAAGATATAGTGAAGCCGAAAAAATGATAAAGGAAGGAGAAGCCTACGCCAGGCTGGTTAAAGATCCTAAGCTTGAATATGATTATAAGTATACCAATTATGAGCTGGAGTTTAGCCGTAAAAGATACGAGCGTGCTATTTTTTATTTACAGGCACTATATAAGATGGATAGTACCACTTATAAAACAAATACCTCAGTACAGATAAAGCTGATTGAAGCTAAACGGAACCAGGAAGAGCAGATAAAGGAAAATGAGCGCGTAATTGAACGCCAGGCTTATGACCGGTCAAGGTTTTGGGCTGTAACTATTGTAGCTGGCTTACTGGTTGTTGTAATTGGCTTGCTGGTGAGCAATGTAAAGCGCAAGGCAAAAACCAATGCCCAGCTCACTATGCTTAACGGCGAGGTTTTAAGGCAAAAAGATAATCTAGACCGTGTTAATCATCATTTGGAAGAGATCATAGATGAACGAACCAAAGATCTTCAGACCAAAAACAAAAAGCTCTCGGAGCACTCTTCATACCTGTCGCACCAAATCAGAGGACCCATTGCCACGCTGCGTGGTTTAATAAATCTGGAAAGGGAAGGCCTGATTGATCAGCAGGAATGTATCCATATGATGGATAGATGTGTTTCTGAAATTGACGAAAAAATTATTGAAATGAGCGATATGCTCCATACTCCCCCATCGCATGGAGGTAACTCTTAGCCAATTCTCCTTTTTTATTAATTGAGATTGAAAGCCGCTGGCCATGTAGAGTGGATCTGAGCCTCAATAAGCCCCAGATAAATGCAATACCAGGATATCATTTGCAAGATAAGTAGTTGCCGGTGTTTATTATAACCTTCTGTTTCAAAGGCAAGGGTTTCATCACCTGCAGTAACAAAAAATCTCACCTCGCCTTGCCTTGGCTTAAACCTTGATTGTAAAAGGTCAAATGCCTTAACCTTAAGTTTGCTCTTAGGGTCATGTATTGTACCATCTTTCAAAGCCTGGTTTTTTGAAATAGATATAAGATAATTTGACATATATGACGTATACATTTTGTTCATAAATGTATACGCCTGCAATTTTTACTCCAAACTTTTAATTTTAGAGTAAAAATTGCAAATAAGTAAGGTTATTCTATATTTAGTTGTAAAATTTACTATGATTTAACATTATTAACCAATATTTAATTTATAAAAAGTATTTTTTTATGCTTTGTATAAAAAATATGTATGGTATAGTTTGTAACTGTAAGGTTTACAGAACACATTTTTTGAAATTATAATGCCAAAACGCTTTTATTACGCAATTCTTCATAAAGTAAAATTACTTTACGTTGTAAATTTGCAATTTCCGACTCGCGATCAACCAGCTTCTTTTGAGCAATACTTAGGTTTGATGGTGTATAGTCAGTATCCGCACTATCACTAGCCAGTACTTGTGCAACATTTATTTCAAAGATGTTTGCAATTTGCTCCAGACGTGATAAATTAATATCAGTTACGCCGGTTTCAATTTTTGAAAAAGCGGGAATAGAAATTCCTAAACGGTTTGCTACATCTTCCTGACTCCATCCCTGCTGGTGACGTAAGGCTCTGATGTTTTTCCCAACAGATTTATTGGATTTCTTTTGTGTGTGTTCGCTCGTATCCATGTTTCCTCTTAATTAATTATGAAAGCATAACCAAACGTTATGCCATCATTAATTCCTGCTCAAAACAGCTTAAATAAGGCTTTTTGTAGCGGGAACTTAAAAAAAGCGGGGAAATATTTACACGAAAGTGGGATTTAACTGTCAGTTTATGTTGTTGATGATATAAAGTTTGGCAAATTTTAATAATAATTGTTTCTGGCCTATTTCTTTAAAAAATATAGTAGCCTTAATATCGGGCTTATTGCCTTCAAGGTTCAGTACCTTGCCAAAGCCAAAACGTTCATGTTCAACTTCCATACCCACTTGCAGATTTGAGGTATCCGAAGGTGCAAAATTAGGAGAGGGTACATGTGCCTTGGCTAGGATAGAGGTGGTTTTTACCGGGGCCGATGTTGCAGGTTTTGGTTTCGAAAATGTATCGGCTTGTTTACCGCCGCTCCATGCCTTGCGGTCATCATCAAAAAACGGATTATTACTGGTTGATGGCTTGGCGCTGTAATCAAGCTCCAGGTATTTGGCATCTATCTCGTCCAGAAAACGGCTGGGCTCGCAGCTAATGAGTGTGCCAAATTTAAACCGCGAGGTAGCGTAGCTTATGGTTAATTTAGTTTCGGCGCGGGTAACAGCCACATAAAATAACCGGCGCTCTTCTTCCAGGTCGCTGCGCGAGTTGAGTGACATTTGCGAAGGGAACAAATTCTCCTCTAAACCTACCACATGCACCTGCGAAAACTCCAATCCTTTTGAGGAGTGTATAGTCATTAATGATACGGTATCAGCATCGGGGTTCTTATCCTTATCATCATTGGTCAACAAGGCTATATCCTGCATAAAAATATCCAGGCCCTTTTCTTCAATGTCTTCCCGTTCCGAGAATTCCTTGATACCGTTCAATAGCTCCTGTATATTCTCGTAACGATTTAATCCTTCAACAGATTTATCTTCGTACAGATCTTTTAACAAGCCGGAATGCTGGGCAATATACAAGGCCGCCTCATAGGCCGACTTTGTTTTGGCCAATACTTGGAAGCTCTGGATCATGGTAGCAAAAGTGCTTACAGCGCCAGATATCTTACCTTCTAAATATTTAGCGGGCTCAACAATTACTTCCCACGGAGTTATCTGGTTTTGATCAGCGCTTATAATGATCTTCTCAACCGAAGTATCGCCAATACCTCTTTTAGGGTAATTGATAATGCGTTTCAGCGCTTCCTCATCATTGGCGTTAAAGGTAAGCCTGAAATAAGCTACCAGATCCTTGATCTCTTTACGTTGATAGAAGGATAAGCCACCATATATTTTATAAGGCACACCCAGCTTACGCAAGGCTTCCTCCATGGAGCGCGATTGCGCGTTGGTACGGTACAGTATGGCAAAGTCATGCCACTTTTTACCTTTCAGACTCCTGTCCTGCATAATGGCCTCGGCCACCATTTTACCTTCCTCATTATCACTAAAGGCACGCAATATCTTTATTTTATCGCCTGCTTCTTTTTCAGAAAAAACATTCTTTTTAAGCTGTTCCTTATTATTGCTGATGATGCTGTTGGCAACGTTTACAATATTTTGGGTGGAACGGTAATTTTGCTCCAGCTTAAATACTTTCAGATCAGGATAATCCTTCTCAAAATTGAGGATGTTCTGGATGTTGGCCCCGCGAAAGGCGTAAATACTTTGCGCATCGTCACCTACCACACACAGGTTTTCGTTAACGGCGGCCAGTTTTTTTACAATAAGGTATTGCGAAAAGTTGGTATCCTGATACTCATCAACCATGAGGTATTTAAACTTATGCTGGTATTTGTTCAGTACTTCGGGATGTAGTTTTAGCAGCTCATTGGTTTTATACAGCAAATCGTCAAAATCCATAGCGCCGGCCCTGAAACAGCGGGTAGCGTAGTTTTGATAGATGACTCCCAACTGCCCACGCCCGCTCGACATATCATCGGCTTGTATCTGCTCGTTCTTCTGGTATTCCTGCCACGATATCAGGTTGTTTTTGGAGGCCGATATACGGTTAAGCACAAAGTTTACATTGTACAGCTTATCATCAAGGTTCATTTCTTTTAAAATGGCCCGCAATACGCTTTTGCTATCGTCAGTATCGTAAATGGTGAAGTTGTTGGGATAGCCTATTTTATCGGCTTCAACCCTAAGCAGCTTGGCAAAAACCGAGTGGAAGGTACCCATCCATATATTTTTAGCTTCGGTGCCCACCACATGAGTTATACGCTCGCGCATTTCGCGGGCGGCCTTATTGGTAAAGGTTAATACCAGGATGTTGAAAGAATCAACGCCTTTACGTATCAAATGCGCTACCCTATAGGTAATAACCCGTGTTTTGCCTGATCCGGCACCGGCAATAATCATCACCGGACCTTCAGTTTGTTCTACCGCTGCCCTTTGTTCGGGGTTTAAACCCTGTAAGTAATCCAAAATCTGTTCCTCTTTTCTTGAAACAGCGAAATTAAGGTTTTGAGCCGAAAGGGGAAAGTAAGATTAATAACTGATAGGATAAAAATATTAACAATTGATAGAAGAGGTGGATAAGGTTGAATTTAGTTTGGTATTGTACCTTATTCTGGCCCGAAGCTTATCTGCTGACAGGGGAAGAAAAACAAATGGATTGAAACCTTATCACGGATCTTATGTTAGATTTTATATCCAGGTAATCATAAATTATGACATTATCCAATATTGGTTTACAGCTAAAATTAGTTGAACAAAAGCCACTTTCCGGTGGTGTAATAGCCAGAAATCTTAAAATAAAAGACAACGGCATGGGAATGTTAGAACTATCAGGTAATATTACAATCACTATAAAGGTGCTTAATCTTTGTTCTACTTTAACACTGGCTTTACCTTTTCTTATTACTTCAACAAAACAATTAATTACAAGTCTATTAAAAGGTCCTGTTTATAGTACAGGCAATAATTATTATAAATATAATTCTTCAAAGCATAGCTTTGATACTAAGACGTTTTGGACCTATTCAATTTTATATAATTTCACATTTAATATTGATGTTTTTCAAGTGCATAATATCAATGAAATCAGGGGTAATGACTTTGTAATAGCTACTGTAGATGATATTAGTATGCATTTTAAAGATACTTATGGTAAGGTCCATGAATTAGCAGGCGTTGCTTTTGGTTCTGGAACTCCAGCCTTTGTAATTTATAATTATTAGTTGAAGGATAGAAATTTAGGGACACATGAGTTTTTTCATACATTAGGTTTGAGCGACCGTGAAACTTCGGCATATAAAGGGAGTATCATGTATCATTTGAGCGACTCTCTAAGCGGTGCCATAATACCTCAGGAAAAATTAGATCTAATGCGATATATCATTAGTGATTTAAGAGGTATGACGCATTCTACTTACAGTAATCCCAATTTAAACACTGTTAATCAATTAAGACAACAGCTGAATAACTTAACTAATGGAATCAAGTATAACAAAAATAGTTTTAGGTAGTATCAGCAGCATTCTAATATTAATGATATGGAGCTGCCAACAAACCACAACTAAAACTTCAAATGACGTGCATCAAAAGCCCACAATAAAAAACAATTGTTTTTTGCAGGTAGGTGTTGGTCAGGGCATTATTTCCTCTTTTGGTTGCACAAACTGTCATCTATCGGGCAATAGACATTTATCGGATAGTACTTATTTATCCGCATATGGTAAAAATAAAACATGGAATTTTAATGAATTAGGTTCGCTGGATAGTGGTAAAATAGTTGATTATTTAATTAAAGGCAAGCATAAAGGGATGTATAAAGATGATGAGAGGTTAGAAAAGCTTAATGAATGCGATGTTCAAAATATCGTTTATTACTTACATAAAACGGTAAAAAACTAGACCCAATACTCCCTTTTCTTTTTATAAAGACTTACGAAGTTTTTAAAACTTCGTAAGTCTGAAAAGTGATTAACTCACCAATCCTGGTACCTGTACCATTTCGTCAACATCCTCCTGGTAGTTTATACCGGGAACGTCAAAGCCAAACAGGTTCAGGAAATCGGTTCTGTAGCCTTGCAGGTCGCCAAGTTGGGGTAGGGTTTCGGTGGTGGCTTGCAGCCATAGGTCGGCTATGCGGCTTTGTACATCCGGGTTCATTTCCCAGTCGTCAACACGTATCCTGCCTTCGGCATCGGTTGGTATGGTACCGCCGGTGTACAGGCGTTGTTCAAACAGGCGTTGTATCTGTTCAATACAGCCTTCCTGAGTACCTTCGGCCTTCATTATTTTATACAGTAGGGAAATATAAAGTGGGATAACCGGTATGGCCGAGCTGGCTTGGGTTACCAATGCTTTATTTACCGAAACCAATGCTTTGCCGTTAATATCTTTCAACTGCTCGCTGATCTTTTTTGCGGTTGCCTCTAAATGGTCTTTGGCACGACCGATAGTTCCTTTGCGGTATACTTTTTCGGTAACTGCAGGGCCAATATAGGAGTAGGCAACTGTCATGGCTCCATCGGCAAGCAAGCCTGCAGCCTTAAGGTCATCTATCCAAAACTGCCAGTCTTCGCCACCCATTACGGCTACGGTATTTGCTATTTCTTCGTCGGTTGCCGGGTTAATGCTAATTTCAGATATCACACCGGTATGAAAATCAACCGTTTTATTGCTGAAACCTTCGCCAATTGGTTTTAATACCGAAGTATGGGTTACACCAGTTTTAGGATTTGTTCTGCGTGGCGAAGCCAGACTGTAAATGATCAGGTCAACCTGGCCCAGATCGGCCTTGATCAGGTCGATAGTTTTTTGCTTGATCTCGTCAGAAAAAGCATCGCCATTGATACTTTTGGCATATAAACCAGTTTCGTGCGCCTTTTTTTCAAAAGCCGCAGTATTATACCATCCGGCTGATGCTGGTTTGCCAGGAGCAGGTGGTTTTTCAAAGTAAACGCCAATAGTTGCCGCTCCTGATCCAAATGCACTGGTTATTCTTGAAGCCAGTCCAAAACCGGTTGATGCTCCAATAACCAAAACCTTTTTACCGCCGTTAATAGCGCCTTTTGATTTAATATAATTAATCTGGTTCACTACATTTTGCTCGCAGCCTTTTGGATGAGTAGTTAAACAAATAAAGCCGCGTATTCTGGGTTCGATGATCATAAAGAGGTAATAGATTTAAACAAATTAAGAGGCATATATAAGAATTCTTTTCCTAAAATAGCTGAAAAAGTTTTGGGAAGGGAGTGGGGTTAAGACTTACGAAGTTTTAAAAACTTCGTAAGTCTCCGACATTCAGGACATGCGCATCCCACCTAATGACCAATTGTATTGCCCGATATTACAACCCCGCTGCAATCCTTCAACTGCATCATATCTTTAACGTTGGCAGTCTTTTCAGTTTTAATTGTATTACTGGTAAACTTAATGTTAGATGTGCTTTTTGCCGATAATACATGCAAACCCTGCAAATCAAATTGATTATTTACGATGGCTATATTTTGGTGCACAGCCCCGTCTGACTGTGTATTTTCAGGGCAGAAAATAATAGCAGGTTCGCCGCATTTCAGAAACTGGTTATTGCGGATAGTCATATCCTTTACCATGCCCGATTCATACCAACTTGCTGCATCATTGGCTACGGATATAGCGCTCATATGTGTACGCTGAAAAATATTATTTTCGATGACCACCTTGCGCCGAGTGGTTACCAGTACACCACGGGTGGGTATTTTGGCAATGGTATCATGATGTATCCAAACCTGCGGTGTCCAGGTTATATTTTCAATAACATCATTGGGATTTATATGGGCGGGTAACGGTTGTTTGAGTGTTAAAATAAACTCTTTGTCATTTAACTTCTGCATACTTGTTACCACATTATCACTGTACTGCTGCAGACTTTCTGAACGGATAAATGCTACACTATCACCAGATGCGAAAGCGTCAAAACCAAAGGTTTGGTTATGCATGAAACGCACTTTAATCTGCTTTGGTTTTGGCGATTGTATGATCTTTAAATAAGTGCCATGAACATTTATTGCGTCATCATTAGCTCCCGATAAATACGAATTACTGATCATGATCTTTCCGCGGCAACCCGAAAAATGTAGGATATCTGCCCAGGCAGCACAGGTTCGGCCAGAGGTTGGATCGGGCTTAACGCTGATATCATCCATACTAATGTTTTGGCAAAACTGACTCACCACGCCCATGCCATGCATAAAATAGATGTGGATGTTTTTGAGGCTGATGTTTTTACTCCGCTGCATAAAAATGCCTGCACAATCACGTGTTACATCACGATTCTGATAGATCAGCCCTGTTTTAAAACCCGGATCTTTTGCAAAATATGCCCTCACCATATTATTGCCGGTTTCAGCATACTTTATGCCATCCACAGCAATATTGGTACGCTGCAGCTCGCCGGTTTTGGGGTCAAGTACCTGCCATAATGCAATGGATTGATGTCGCCAGCCCTCGCCCTCCCAGGTAAGCAGACTATCTTTGATGCTATATTTTGAATCGGGATGGATCTTCAGGTCGGCAAAATTTGATCCGGTGTTAGTCACCTGTAATTCTGATACGGTAGGGCGGTAATAATCATAGCTGATGCCGCTGATACTGATGTTTTCGCTATGATCAACACAGGTTTCTATCATTTTGCCACGCAGTACTATTTTGGCACCCAGGGCTTTGATATCAACAAACCTGCTGTTGTTTACATACAAGGCTATAGCTTTTAGAGCGTATGGTGTATCGTTGGTATTGGAGATATGGAACTGTTTTTTTAATGCGCTGTCCGGATAAAAATTGTAGGTACCGGGAGCAAAGCTGATACTTACATGAGCCGCACTGGTGCCGTGGGCTGTAAGTACTAATGACTCATGAAAATCGCCCGGCGCTACTATCTTCACCTGATCACCAGTTGAAAGTATGAGCCTATTAACCGGTTTAAAGGTTTTCCAGGGCTTTTTAATATCGGTGCCTTTGGTTTGGTCATCGCCACTTTGCGGATTAATATAGTATACTGTTTTGCCGGGTGATTGATGGCGATTGGCAGCTATTGGATAGGATGGCCGTGCGGGCTGAGCTGATAAATGGCTGCTTGTTGCCGATAAAAAAACAGCTAACCAAAGTAGCATGGAATATCTTTTCATAAAGGCAAGAAAAGTATAAAAAAATAGCGAGGGGACAAAGCCCTCATCGCTATTTAATCACCCTCTTATTTTATATATGGATTTTTAGGAATGTTAACCAGGCGGTATCCATCCGATTGAAGATGACGGATGGTTTGGTCGTCAGGCATTTGTTTAAAAACAACGGCAGATAATACCTGCCCGGGAATGATCCTCAGTTTTAATAAAATATCAAGGAACAGCTTTTTTGCCTTTATTAAAAAAAATGTCTTACTTTTTGAGTTGATTGACAAGCCATCAAGTTTTTTGGAATAAAAATGAGGATTGATAGCTTTAAAAGCTACCAGAGGGAGGTTAAGGGCGGCTGCAAATTTTTCAAGCTCCCTTTCTGATAATTTGTAAACAAAATTACCCACAGGCTCATATGAAAAGCGATTTTTCCATATTTTGCTCAAGAGCTTGCTTTTAGAAGCCAGCACATTACTGAGCCATAATAATATAGGCATTTTTAGTACCGGATCCTGCGGCTCAATAATAACGATCCCCTTTTTTGCTACCCGTATCATCTCGTATAAAGCAGCATAAGGCCGGGGAAAATGATGATACGATTCTTTACAAAGCACGTAATCAAACAGGTTGTTTGAAAAGGAAAGGTATTCGGCATTTTGGGCGGCATAATCCTGTATAATGTTTTCTTCCTTCGCAATTTCCAGAAAATGGGTGTTCAGGTCAGTAGCCAGGGCGCTGTTGCCGGTTTGTAAAATGTATTGCGCATCAAAACCATAAGCATCGCCAACGGTAAGCCATTGTTGAAACGGCTCCTTTAATAAAGGGTCAAGACATTTAAAAAACAGCAGTTGCAACCATTGCGGTACTGTATCCTGACCGGCTGATTTTACCTTAAAATAATAATTAACTTTTGATTCCCGTGTAGGGAATAACTGGTTATACCAGTCGGCATGCTGGTCGTAACTTTGTTGTTGATACATGAAGTTCAGTGTTGGTTTTATACAGCAGCTACGACCTTTATATAACAAACGTTGGGTAAAAACACATTAATAAACTTAAATAAAAAGTTCAATTTTAACCCAACGTTTGCTTGTTGGCATCCGTAATTATTGGCCGGAAGCCAAAGGATTTTGATACACTTTTACCTCCTGCTTCCTCTGCTTTTAAATACGATATTCTTTAACCTGCTCCCGCTGTTTTATCCAACTCCAATTGAAAAATCTTATTGATATTGTGCACCTCAATATCCTGGTTCGCTTCCTGGTTGATAATGGTAAATGGTTCTGTTAATAACTATTATTTTTTGCTCTGCTGCAACATGCTGAAAAACGGTGTGTCATTTATTTCGAAATATGATCATTATTTGAAAATCGACGAAATACACTGTTTAATAAACCAACAGCATGAAATTAAAACTATTTAACCTGAAAGCGCTATGGCTAATTGGCTTAATGGCAGCAACAAATATGAGTATCGCCCAATCCGCATCGGATATTGATAACACACCTTCGGATACTGCATCGGCAATGGTATTGGCAATGGCTCAGGTAAATTTCCCAGCTTCGGGAGAGCCAGATACTGATCTGAAAAGTATGGTTGAAAGCAATGTGATCAAAGAAAAAGTAAAAAAATACAGCAAAATATACCCGGCAGGTAATAATGAGTTAAAGATTGAAAACAGCTTTGGCCAGGTTACCGTAAATACCTGGAACAGAAATGAATTTAAGGTTGACGTACTTGTTAAAGTTAATACCGACAAGGAAACTGATGCCCAGGCATTTTTAGATATTATAAACATAACTGACAGCAGGGCGGGGGCATTGGTATCATTCAAAACTGCAATAGGAAATAATGATAATTTGAACCCGGAATTGTGGAAGGGAGATGGCCAGGCCCGCATCAAAAAAATAGAAATTAATTATGTGATTTATATGCCTGCAAAAAACGCGTTAAGTATAAATAATCGTTATGGTAATACCGTTTTGCCCGACTTAAACGGTAAATTGATGATCAATAATTTTTATGGTAATCTTAAAGCAAAAAAGCTATTAAATCAACTTAATGAAATTAAGGTAAGATCCGGAAATGTAGATATAGAAACCCTGACAGGTAGTAATCTGGAAATAATTCAGGGCAGCCTGAATTTGTTGGAGGGTAATAAATTAAATGTCGATATCAGTTATGGTCCGGCTAAAATAGGCAGGCTCAGTACATCGGGAAATATTAGAGTGAAATACTGCGGGGCATTGAAAATCACTGATCTGGATAAAAATTTAAAAACATTGAATATAACTTCATCATACTCCAGTGTAAAAGTAGGTATGACTGATCAGGAGAACGCCAATTTTGATATTACTACCCATTATGGCATGTTTAACTACAGTAGCGCCAATGGCGTTAATATATTGAATCAAACCGCAACAAATAACGAATTTAGCTCAACTAAAAGTTACCAGGGCCGGTTGGGTAAGGGTAACCCGGGTAAAATGATCACCATTAAGTCGGATTTTGGCGCGGTTAAGTTTAATTAATTTATTTATTCCAAATTGAATATGTTTAAGCGGTCATCGGGTAAGCGTGGACGCTTACCCTCGTTTTGCAATCAAGCGAAGGACGCTTGAACTGGCATTTTATAAAAAAAGCGATGGGTGAAACCCATCGCTTTTTTAAAGTAACTCAAAACTCATTACTTAATTCCCCCAGTACACGTTGTTTTTAAGATCGGTATCGGGTAGTTCATGCTTAGGATCAATCACGATGGTTTTAATGGTCGAGGTTGATGGATATTTAAAGGTCCACACACCACCACGCTGCCAGATATTTACAGGCAGATGAATGGTTTCTGTGGTGCCGTTAGCCTGTGTTATCTTCAGATCAACAGGCATAGCCATTTTTTCGTTATTAGTAAGGGTGATCAGAACACCTTTAGCTGGGTTACTGCCAACATATTTAACCTCGGTAATAGCCTGATCCAGTTTCCAGGTGGTAAAAAACCAGGGTTTCCAGAACCAGTTCAGGTCTTCGCCCGCCGCATCATTCATCGCTCTGAACAGGTCGTAAGGCAGCGGATGTTTAAATGCCCAATGCTTAACATACTCGCGGAAAGCATAATCAAAACGCTCAGGGCCAAGCACCACATTGCGCAGCATATCCAAACCTAAAGCGGTTTTATTGTAGTATTGACCATAATCATGCAAGCCAATAGCCTCGGGAGCCGTCATCAGCGGATCTTTACTGTTTCTGAAAAAGGCAAGGGTGTTTTGAGCCTGTTTGGTGGTATCATTATATTCACCATTATTAAATTGCTCGCTTGCATATTCATTAATGAAGGTGTTAAAACCTTCATCCATCCACATATACTTGCGCTCGTTTGATCCTACGATCATCGGGAACCAGTTATGACCTATTTCGTGGGTTACGTCGCCCCAAAGTTGTCCCTTCTTTAAATTGCTCAGGCAAAATATAGCTCCCGGATATTCCATACCCAAAGCCACGCCCGACACGTTGACTGCTGAGTTCCACGGATATTCAAAATACGCTTTTGAATAAATCTCCATGCTGTGTTTCAGGTATTCTGTTGAGCGACCCCAGGCATCATCACCGGCACTTTCAATTGGATAAGCCGACATGGCAATTCCCTTACGCCCCGATGGGAAATTTACCCGCGCGGCATCCCATATAAAGGCATCTGATGCGCCCCAGGCTATATCGCGGGTGTTTTCCATTTTATAATGCCAGGTTAAAGTGCCCTTGAACGGACGGGTTGCTGCTTTACCAACTTCGCTGGGATTAACAATCATTTCCGTTTTATCGCTGTTCCTTGCTTTAGTCAATCTACTGATCTGGGTAGCGCTAAGCACTTCCTCAGGGTTTTGTAGATCACCTGAGCCCACTACTATCATGTTTGCAGGTGCGGTTATATAATAATCAAAATCGCCATACTCGCAATAAAACTCACCCAGGCCCATGTATGGTAAGGTATTCCAGCCTTCTACATCATCATAAACGCACATGCGGGGGTACCACTGTGCAATTTCGTATACATAGCCTTGTTTAAATTTTTTGCGACCCATACGGTCGGCGCCATAAAATGGGATGGCAAAATCATAATTGATCTTTATCTGTATCTTTTCGCCTTTAGCATCAAGCGGCGTGTTTAAACGCAGCTGCATGCGGGCATCAGTTATAATAGGTGTTGTGGTATAGGTTTCGCCTTTGTAGGTAACCGTTACCGTGCCCATATGGTAACCACCGCGACTAAATCCGCGTACGTCAAAACGATCGCCTGATATCGGGGTTGTTGCCGCCCCGCGCGAATCAGGTTTAAACAGGTTCTGATCAAGCTGCAGCCATAAATAGTCAAGCTTATCTGGGCTGTTGTTGGTGTAGGTAATGGTAACCTCGCCGGTTATGGTAGTATCACGATCCTGGTTCAGGGTAGCTTTTATCTGGTAATCGGCCCGGTTTTGCCAGTAATTTGGGGATGGTTGTCCGCTGGCCGAACGGGTATTTTCGCCGGTAACCGGCCAGGTAATCGGGCCAAATACATCCAGATGATTATACTTTAAAGTATCAGTAGTTTGTGCCGATACGGGTATTACACATGCCAACAAGCCCAGGGCACACAAAAAATAGTTTAATTTTAAATAGCGCATTAGAGTTTTAATAATAAAGTCGCAAATAAAGGGAATTAATTTGTGAGTTTCATAATTTGAGTAGCTAAGTAGTTATGAATAAATTGATTTAGCGTATTTTTTGGGTTGGGTAATGTAAATGTTACGCTTATAAACGAGAGTTGTAAGGAAAGAATAGCATAACGGGTAACTGATGCTTTGACTTATAAATATATTGAACTACATTCAAATAGATAATTAAACTACTCTACCTTGATGAAGCGTTTACTGTTATTTTTGTTTTTTTTCTCTTTTGCCTTCCATGTTTCAGCTAACGCGATTGATAGCCTGAAAACAGATAACGATGTTTTGAAATTTGCACTTAAAGTTGATAGTGATTTAACTTATAAAGGCAGGCCTCTGGTTAAAATAGTCCCTACAGATACGCTACTTAAATTATTAAAATGTAATGATGTGGCACGGCAACGGGGTGTTAAAACCTGGCAAAAGGTGGATTTTAATCAGGACGGCCTATCCGACTTATTGGTTACACTAAAAATGCCGGGTAATTTTTATGTATTTGCTGTTATAGACAAAGGAGATGGTAGGTTTAAAATGTTTCGGTTATCTTGGGGATTCGGTAACAATTGTCAACTGGCCTGGCCAGTAAAAGTGGTTCACAAACAGATGCTTGTGTTTTATTCGAGAACTTCCTATGTGCAAGGTAAAGGAAGTGATGGCCAATGGAAATCGATAACGGAATTAAAAGCGGATACACTGATTTATTTGTATAACGGCTTTATAGAATATAATGCTAAAGTTAAAAACTATGCCATCAAGTCTATCAGTATAAATTCGCGCCCGACTGCCTGGAGTGGACCTAAATATACTGCGAATATACTGGCAGATGGTAAGGCTACTTATCATGGAGCTGGTTTAAATCTAAAAACGGATATTTTACTGGTGCAATTTCAACGGATAAACTGACCGAATTAAAGTCGCTTCTTAATTATATTCAAATAAAAGAACTTAAAAATAACTACCAGGTTCCGTGGTTTGATGATGTAACTGTCGACTATGAAATAGTGTTTGAAAATGGTACTGTAAAAAAGATAAGTGATTATGGAACTATAGGGACTTTTGGGTTACGCCGGCTGTATAGCTTTCTTTTTGATTTAAGGTTAAGTGAATATTGGGCACCGATAAAAATTCCGATAAGTATACCGCCAGTAGCGCTTCCTGTTAATAAAATCCATTAGGCTGTTGGTGCAGTTTTTGCGCACCTTTGCAACAAATAGCATATATTATGAATCGTTTGGCCAATTCAACATCGCCATATTTACTGCAACATGCCAACAACCCGGTTAACTGGTACCCCTGGGGTAAAGAGGCCCTGGAAAAGGCCAAGGCCGAAAATAAATTGATCCTGGTGAGCATCGGTTACTCGGCCTGCCACTGGTGCCATGTAATGGAGCACGAAAGCTTTGAGGATGAAGCGGTAGCTGCCGTAATGAATGAATATTTTGTTTGCATTAAGGTTGATAGGGAAGAACGCCCTGATGTTGATCAGATATACATGAGCGCTGTAACTTTAATGAGCGGCAGGGGTGGCTGGCCACTCAACTGCATTTGCCTGCCCGACCAGCGACCTATATATGGTGGTACTTATTTCCGCAAGAACGACTGGACCTCCCTGCTGTTTAACCTGGCCGATTTTTATAAACAAAAACCGGAAGAAGCCGAAGAGTATGCTGTACGCCTTACCGAAGGCATCCGGAATTACGAATCGGTGGTTTTTATTGATGAAAAAAAAGACTATACTAAGGCTGATCTGGAACTGGTTATTGATAACTGGCAGCGTTATTTTGATAAATATGAAGGCGGTACCGGCAATGCCCCAAAATTCCCCCAGCCAAATAACTGGCAGCTGTTAATGCGCTATGCCCATTTAATGCAGGATGAAGCCATAGCGAAACAGGTGAAGCTTACGCTCCATAAAATGGCCTATGGCGGTATCTATGATCATGTAGGTGGTGGCTTTGCCCGCTATTCGGTTGATGGCCGCTGGCATGTGCCGCATTTTGAAAAAATGCTGTATGATAATGCCCAGCTTATCAGCCTGTATGCCGAGGCTTATACATGGGAGCCGGATGCGCTTTATGAGCAGGTGGTTGATGAGATCATTGAATTTAGCACGAGAGAACTTGCCTCGCCCGAACTGGGTTTTTACTCGGCCCTTGATGCTGATAGCGAGGGGGTAGAGGGTAAATTCTACATTTTTACTAAAACCGAAATTGAAGAGATATTAGGTAATGATGCAGATCTGTTCTGTATTTATTACCACATTACGGGGGATGGTAACTGGGAGGAGGAACACTCCAATGTTTTATTCCGCAAAGAAACTGATGCGGAACTGGCTGTTAAACTGGGGTTACCGGTTCAGGAGTTGATTTCCAGGATCGATGCATCGCGCAAAAAGGTATTTGAGGTTCGCGGCCATCGCGTAAGGCCCGGACTGGATAACAAGATACTGGCTTCATGGAACGGATTGATGCTGAAGGGCATTTGCGATGCTTATCGCGCTTTTAATAAACCGGAGTACCTTGAACTGGCCCTTAAAAATGCCTACTTTATGGTTGATAATCTGTTAGGTCAAAATGGCAGGCTATCACGGGTTTATAATAGCAATAAGGCAGGCGATAACCAGGTGGCGTTTTTAGATGATTACGCCAATGTTATTGACGCGTTTGTAGCTTTATATGAAATTACCTTTGATGAAGCATGGCTGCATCAGGCCCAAAAATTAACTGACACAGCCATAGCGCATTATTATGACGAAATAAACGGCATATTCTTTTACAATGCCGATGATGACGAACAGCTGATAGCCCGTAAATCTGAAATTATGGATGGGGTAACGCCGGCCAGTAATTCGGCCATGGCACGGAACCTTAAAAAATTAGGCTTGCTTTTTGATAATGAAAGTTACGCAGCGGTTTCGGCGCAATTGTTACGTAATATTATGCCGCAATTAACTAAATATAGTACAGCCTATTCTAATTGGAGCATGTTATTGCTCGAGGAAGTGTTTGGAACGTATGAAATTGCGATAACAGGTAACAATGCTGAAACATTGCGAAAGGAGATTGAAAATAATTACATCCCCAATAAAATAATATTGGGTGGTAAAAAAGGAAGTTTACCTTTGCTACAGGATAAGTTTGGTAAATCAACACAAATTTTTGTTTGTAAAGATAAAACCTGCGGATTACCTGCTAATAACACGGCCGAAGCCCTAAAACAAGTGGCAGAGGCCTGATTGCTTATTTAAAAAATACTTTACAATGAAGATTGAACCTCAGCACGTAGTGTCATTAACTTACGATTTGTATGTTGACCAAAATGGTACCGAAACTTTAACCGAAAGTGCCACACAAGAACAACCTTTAACCTTTTTATTTGGAGCCGGCCAAATGCTGCCCAAATTTGAAGAAAACCTGAGCACGCTGTCAGCTGGCGATACTTATGAATTTCGCTTATCAGCAGGTGATGCTTATGGCGAATATGACGAAGAAGCCGTAGCCAACTTGCCAAAGGAAATGTTCCAGGGTCAGGAAATGCCTGAAATTGGCAGCATTTTGCCTTTACAGGATAACAATGGCAACCGTTTCCAGGCACAGGTTGTATCAGTTGCCGAAGATGCGGTGATCGTTGACCTTAACCACCCGATGGCTGGCCAGGAACTGCACTTTAAAGGCAGCATTCTGAATGTACGCCCTGCAACTCCCGAAGAATTATCACACGGCCATGCACATGGTCCTGATGGCCATCACGCTCACTAATTTAGTGTTGGTTATATATAAGCTTGAAAGCCCGTTATGTTAATAACGGGCTTTTTTTAATTAATATTTTGTCATTCTGAGCGTAGCGAATGATAATAAACAAAACAAGCGTGTCATTGCGAGGACCGAAGCAATCTCTATGCTATACAGAGTTTACAGAAAAGTGTAAAACCCGAATAGTCAACCTGCCTGTGACGTTTCTGTTGTAAAGATTCGCTTAACTTAAAACATATCTATCCCATCATCATTATTGATCAGGCATTTGATCATGATGCGGCAACCAATAGGATCGCCGTTAACGGTGGCTGGGATAAACAGCTTATCTTCCTCATTAATTGTATCAATGTTGATGTTAAACGACTTTTCATAATTGCCGCTATAAATATGCACCTTAAAATCAGCCAGGCGACCGCCCGGGCTTATGAGCAGTTCCATAACAGCTACTGACACCAGCCTGTTAATATTCTGCAAATAAGGCGGGAGTTTAAAAAGTTTTAAATAGGACAGATAGCCAAAATACCTGCCGCCAGCCTTAACCGGTTTGGTAGTACGATCGGTATCGGTTAACAGCTTATCAACAAAATAGCGCAGGTTTGAGGTGGTATCTTCCACAGCTTCGTACAACAACGTTTTTTGAGTATAGTCAAAATTCTGAAGCAGGTGGCCCTTGGTATCGTAAAAGTGCCATACCCCTATTTTTTTATCCTTATCAAACTGTCCGCTGGCAATAGCTATGTTTTTGAGATATACGGCCTGGTATAAACCCTGCCGGGTGCTCTTGTCACTCTTTAATACCGATATTTTTTCGGTTACCTGGTCGGTAAGTCGATGGGAGCGTATCATGGTTTCCTGCGCGAAACCTGTGTTTAGTAAATAAAAAAAGACGATAAGTGTTAGTATAGTATTTTTCAACAGGAATTTAATTTAGGTAAAGATAAAGCAGGTTTTATTGAATATCCAAACAATAGCAGGTAAAATTAGCCCCTGCTACCACCATTTCTTCTTCCACCTTCACCACCTCTTTTTCCTCCGCCACTACCACCTGAGGGGCGTTTGCCGGCAAATTTTTGTAGTCGTAAAGTAAATGAAAGCATAAAATACCTACCCAGTCGGTTGGTTCGCGTATCAATGATCTGGTTGCCTGACACGGTACGGCTTATACCTTTGTTTTCATCAAACAAATCAAATGCCTGAAAGCGTAACGAGGCGATGTGTTTTTTCAGAAACTGGTATTCGAGGTAAGTGCTCAGCAGGGTAGGGTTGGCCTTTACTGTACTGCTAAAGCCGTGGTTAATGGTTTGTGATAGGTTATAGCCCAATACCCAACTGTAAAAAAAATAGTTACGCCCGTCGAGCCCCAGTGTCCAGGTGCTGGCATCGGTATTTATTGACGATGGCAGGCTATAGCGTGTGGTATTGGTACTGTAGTTAGCACTTATTTCGCTATCCATAATACTGTCAATATCTACGCGCAATTTCAAACCCTGGCTCCAAGTCCAGTTTTTGCCTGTATTGCGCTGATCTTCAATATATGATACGTTGTTGTTGAAACCCGCGCTGCCGCTCGCGCTTATGGTAAATTTGCGTTCGGCAAAGGGTTTTGAAAACGAATAGTTGCCGTTAACATTATACAAACCGTTGGTGTTCAGGTAATGGGTTTCCTGTATGGTACTGTTGTGCTGGGGAGTGCCTGCCGACTGATCGGTATTAAAAACCGGGCTGGTATTGGTCACAATAGCGTTTTGTGTTTCGGAGAACGATAGGTTAGTGAACAGGGAATTGCCGCTGGCTATATCAAACTGATTGTAACGCAGGTTAATATTATTGGTGAATGATGGTTTCAGATCCGGGTTACCATATACCCGGTTCTGCGGGTTGGAGTAATCGGGCTGAACCTGCAGCTGCGTAAACGAGGGTTGACTGTTGGAACCGCTGTAATTAACCGTAAAAGAATGATTTTTAGAAAAATTGTAAATGTACCTTGCCGTAGGTATATAGTTAACGGTGTTGGTATGAAAGCGCTGGTTATGCGACTCGCCATTTAAGGTTGAGGGCTGAACGGCCATGCCAATAGTATAGTTGTATTTGGTGCCTATACCCCTTAAATTTAATCCAAAGCGGTTATTAATAAACTGGTTATTATAGATAGTGCTCAGCGAGTCTACAAAAGTTTGTTTGCCGGTAACCGGGTCAATGCGGTAGTTCTCCCTGTTATTATCGGTATTGGAGTAGCTGTAACTGTAATTGGTTTCCAGGTAAGTTGTTTTACCAACAGGTTCCATGTATGACAAGTGCACATTTGCCTTTTGCGAACTGTTATTGGAGTTGATTTGTTGAAAAAGTGGCGTTACCACCGTATCCTGCCTGGTGGTATATTGATCATTAAGATCCTGATTGCTTTTTGACAAACTTAAACCGGCGCTTGCACTAAAATTACGTCCCTTTTTATGGAATTTGTGATTGTATAACACATTAATACCGCCGCTTTGCGAGCTGGAGTTGGTTAAAGCCAGTTCATTACCGGTAACCAGGGTATTATTGCGCGTATTGCTAAAGGTATCGGTGCTCACATCGTTCGATATGCTTGAAGAGTAGCTGGGGTTTATCTTCAGGTAATTGGAAGTATCTATCTTATACTCCATGTTAAAATCAAAACGATGATTGATACCATGATTTCTATCATCACTGTTATCTGTATTGATCAAAGTGCCTGATTGAAAAAGGTTTTGCTGCACGGTAGTAGTGTTTTGATCCTTGTCTTTATCGGCGAAGCTATAGCTGCCGTAAACGGTCATCTTTTTGCTCCAGTCATCACGGTAATTGGTACCTATGGAGCGGTTGGTGGTAATGCCATTTGCTGTACTAACCTGCGAACTGCCGCCACCACCACCTCCCCCGCGACCAGCCCGGCCACCACCGCCTCCTCCGCCACCCAGGTTAAAGGAGTTGGTATTGGTGTTGTTCAGGGTGCCAATAAGCGCTATCTGCCGTGCATCCTGAAATGTATTAGCCGATAGGCGGGCCTGGTAACGATCATCATTACCCACCCCAACACTGCCCTGGCCAAAGTTGCCCCTGTTTTTGTCTTTTTGAATAGTGATGTTCAATATCTTATCAGGATCGCCGGTTTTTATGCCCGTTAAATTGGCCTGATCGCCATAATCATCAATTACCTGTATGTTTTCCACAATATCGGCAGGCAGGTTCTGGGTGGCGGTTTGCACATCGCCGGTAAAATAATCTTTGCCATTTACCCGCACTTTGGTTACCTGTTTGCCGTGGGCTGTAACGTTACCATCTTTATCAACACTTACACCGGGCAGTTTTTTAAGCAGGTCCTCCACCGGCGATCCTTCGCGTACCTTATAGGCGCTTGCCTTGTATTCTACTGTATCTTCCTTAATAGTGATCGGGTTAACCGCGGCCACGATGTTAACGGTTTTTAAAAAATTGGTTTGTATTTTTATTTTGATAGGGTCGAGCTTGATGGGTTTGGTATCATTATCCATCACATAACGGCGCACCAATGTTTGATAACCAATACCACTTACCGTTATTTTAAAGTTCTTTGATATAACCGCCGGGAAGTTAAAAGTGCCGGCGGTACCTGTTGAAACCGTAATGCTATCCTTATCTGAGGTCAATTTTATATTAACACCGGGTACTGTGCCAATACTATCTATAACCGAACCGCTAACCTGCCTGCTTTGCTGAGCAAAGGCACCCGATAAAAAAAGCAGGCAAATAAAAGTGAGGAGTAAGTGTTTGGTCATAGTTCAGGTTTAATTTACGCTATTGACCGCAAAGGTTTAACGAAGTTTAACAGTTTTCACCTATGTAATACTATTGTTGCAATAATTGCCCGCTGATGCTTAAACTTGTAGCATTAATATGCAGCATATGACAGCTTTAACCGATCAGTCCGATTACAAAACGGTAAGTTTTTCGCAAACCACCATTACTGAGCTCATGATACCCTCCTACTCCAATTTTGGGGGTAAAATACACGGGGGCATTTTGCTATCACTCATGGATAAGGTGGCTTATGTATGTGCTGCCAAGCATGCCGGTTATTACTGTGTAACCGCTTCAATCGATACGGTTGATTTTTTGCATCCTGTTGAGGTAGGCGAGCTGGTATCGCTCATGGCTTCGGTTAATTATGTGGGTAAAACATCGTTAGTGGTAGGCATCAGGGTGATATCAGAGAATATCAAGAATAATTCGGTGGTGCACACCAATACCAGCTATTTTACCATGGTGGCCAAGGATGATAACAACAAACCGGTAAAAGTACCCGGCCTGATACTTGAAAACCGCGAACAGGTGAGGCGTTTTATTGAATCGCGCCGCCGTAAGGAGATCAAGCAAAGTTATATGAAGGAAGTAGAGCAGATCCAGATGCCCGACAATTATGAGCACTGTATCGCCATGCTTTTTGGCGAACGCTGCTTGGTGGCAGGGGAGTAGGTTTACGGGAGAGCAAAGACAAAGGATGTATAGACAAAGGATTTGTCTGAACCATGATTATGGGGTTCAAGGATTCCCAGGATTTTGATTTTGAGTCTTTTATCCTTGCTCTTATTATCTTTCATCCATAAATACTCTTTCGTTCTTGACATTTTTCTGACAATATTTTAAATAAATTAAAATATAAGTTAAGTTTTGGAGTTATAACATAAGCGTAATGAAAAAAGATGTTCTTTAGCGACAGATGCTAAAGTTAATGAACCGGCCTTATCGCAGCTGATCAGCTCCCACACTCACCGCTCAAAAACAAGCTAATACCCACTTACAACTCCAAGGAAATTCCTAAATGAGTTTAAGTTTTAGTAGGGATTAGGCATAACCATTTATATATTTTTGAAAATGACTGTTTGGTGATATTAATCACTACATTGTGAACGATTAATTTAACTCCCGCTAAAAATTTAAACTCCCGAAACGTAATGGCCTTTTTAAACACCGTGCTCGAACCACCTTCGTATGGTTGGAGGGATGAATTTGGTAATCTTGCCAAACCCACTAATCGCAAAATCGTAAAAGAATTCTTTTCAAGATTGAACGTATTTAAGGATAAAAAAAACTGGCTTTCGTTTTTAAGCTGGTTCCTGGTACTTGCATTAGTGCCTTTTTTAGCCTTGTTTATATTTAAGTATTTTAGCATTACCGGCTTAATAGTCGCTTTTGTGTACAGCATGATTATCATGGGTACGCATGGTACTATCTGGCATCACCGGTATTGCACCCATGGCGCTTATACTTTCAGCAATAAATTCTGGCGGTTTTTTACCCAGAATCTTACCCTTAAAATTATTCCTGAAGAGATATATGCCATATCGCACCACGTGCACCATGCTTTATCTGATCAGCCCGGCGATCCTTACAACGCGCAAGGCGGTTTTATGTATTGCTTTTTGGCCGATGTAAACCATCAGCCGGTTGCCCGTAATATGAGTGAGGCAGATTACAAACGCTGTATTAATTTAATGAAACATACCGGTATTACGCCAAATACCTATGCTCAATACCAAAAATGGGGTACTATTGCTAATCCTTACCGTACCATTGCAGGCATTATATTAAACTGGAGCTTTTGGTTTGCCGCATTTTATTTGATGGGCGGTTTGCCGTTGGCTTGTGCTGTTTTTGGCTCCGCAGGCATTTGGGCTGTAGGTGTGCGTACCTTTAATTACGAAGGTCATGGAAAAGGCCTGGATAAACGCCGTGATGGTGTTGATTATAACCGCGAGGATATGTCGATCAACCAACTGTGGCCGGGTTATGTTGCCGGCGAATGGCATAACAATCACCACCTGTTCCCAAAAAGCGCGCGTTCAGGCTTTAAAGCATATCAGTTTGATCTGGCCTGGTGTTATATCAAACTTTTAAGCATGATAGGAGCGGTAAGCTCTTATCGCGATTCCAAGAAACAATTCCTGCTGGAGTATTGCACCCCAAAACCTGCTGTTATACCTGTTGTTGTATATACTGCAGAATCGCAGGTGCTGCTTGTGGTTGATTAATAATCAGATACTGATCAAATTATAAAAAGGAGTGACGCGTTAAGCGTTCACTCCTTTTTTGTTAAAATCGTATTGAGGCGTTGCGAATTGCAGCGTGGTTATATATCGTATTTGTTAAAATAATACTATTTTATTTACAAACAGAATTTATAACTTAGTGAGCCAATTATATTAGTGTAATATAAACACCAAATACAATGCGTACAAAAATATTCTATCTGTTTTTTTGTTTGCTATGCCTTGTTCTGTTTCATCAAAAAGTAAATGCACAAACTACCGGCTTGGGCATATTTGATGCACAAACAGATGTTGGTATAGTGAAGCATGCGGGTAGTGTATTGTACGATGCCAAATTACAGCAATACCAGCTGGAGGGCGCTGGCAGCAATATATGGGCTACCAGTGATGCCTTCCATTTTGTATGGAAACGGATGAAAGGCGATTTTATATTACGAACCAATGCTGCCTTTATAGGCAAAGGGGTGGAGGATCACCGCAAAATTGGCCTGATGGTCCGCACCTCGCTCGATTCCAATTCAAAACATATTAACGCAGTTGTTCATGGCGATGGCTTAACCTCCCTGCAATACCGTAAAACGGTGAGCGGTATAACCGAAGAGCAAAAATCGTCAATAACCGGTGCCGGTGTTATACAGCTGGAACGCAAGGGAAATACCTACACCATGTCGGTAGCCCGCAAAGGTGACATGTTTGTAACCGAGGAGGTAAGTAATCTTGACCTGGGCGATGAGGTTTATGTGGGCATATTCATCTGCTCGCACAATGCCAATGTGGTTGAAAAGGCTACCTTTAATAATGTACGTATCGTAGTACCTGCACCCGCAACATTGATTCCATACAAACAATACCTGGGTAGTAGTATTGAGCTGCTTGATCTGGCTACGCAAAACAGCACTATTATTTACCAATCGCCCAAATCATTACAGGCGCCAAATTGGATGCATGACGGGCAGTCGCTTATTTACAATAGTGAAGGTTCGCTGTATAAATTCAATCTGAAAACCAATGAGCCCACTGTGTTAAATACAGGCAAGGCAAAAAATAACAATAATGATCACGTACTGTCATTCGATGGCAAAATGCTGGCTATCAGCAGTGGCGATGGCGGGCCGTCAATAGGGTATACTGTTCCCGCTACCGGTGGCGAGGCAAAAAGAGTATCAGCTATAGGTGCTGGTGCAAGTTATATGCATGGCTGGTCGCCCGATGGTAAGTATATTGTATTTTGCGGCGAGCGTAAGAAAGAGTTTGATGTATACCGTATCCCGGCAGGTGGCGGCCCCGAAAAAAGAATGACCACAACCTCTGGTCTTGATGATGGGCCTGAGTACACGCCCGATGGTAAATACATCTATTTTAACTCGGTACGCAGCGGCTTGATGCAGGTTTGGCGTATGAAGGCCGATGGCAGCGAACAAACGCAGATCACCAATGACGATTATAATAACTGGTTTCCGCATGTATCGCCCGATGGTAAGTGGATAGTATATATCACTTTCCTGAAAAATGAAGTTGATCCCGGTGATCATCCGTTTTATAAACACGTATTTATCCGGATGATGCCGGTTGGGGGTGGGCCATCAAAAGTAGTGGCCTATCTGTATGGCGGCCAGGGAACTATCAATACACCATCATGGTCGCCTGATAGTAAGCACATCGCTTTTGTCAGTAACTCAGAATTATTATTTCCTGCATTTCCAATAAGTAATTAACCTTAAAAATAAACACACTATGAGAACCACCCGCAGATCATTTTTAAAAACAGGCACCCTGGCACTAGCAGGGGCAGCTTTATTACCTGAGAATTTATTAGCCAGCCAAAAGCGCCTGCAACGTGTGGGGGTACAACTTTATAGTGTACGTGATGCCATGAAGGCCGATCCGCAGGGAACACTTAAAAAACTGGCTGATGCGGGTTATCACCATGTGGAGCACGCCAACTATGTTGATCGTAAGTTTTATGGATACTCTGCTAAGGAATTCAAAAAAATACTGACAGATCTTGATTTGAAAATGCCCAGCGGCCATACCGTAATGACTGCCCAGCATTGGGATACCGCCAAAAACGATTTTACCGATGTTTGGAAATATACCATTGATGATGCCGCTACGGTAGGTCAGCGTTATGTGATCAGTCCCTGGTTGGATGAAAGCCTGCGCCACGATACCGAAGGGCTAAAGCGCTTTATGGAGCAGTTTAACAAATGTGGTGAGCTGTGCCAAAAATCGGCTATGAAATTTGGCTACCACAACCACAATTTTGAGATCAGCACCAAGGTTGGCGATATTACGCTGTATGACTTTATTATCCAAAATACCGACCCTAAATTAGTGGCCCAGCAAATGGATGTGGGCAATATGTTTAGCACCGGTGGGGTAGCGCTTGACTTTATCAATAAATACCCAGGTCGCTTTGAATCATTACATGTAAAAGATGAGATAAAGGTTGCCAAAAAGGCTGATGGTGATGATACCGAAAGCACCATACTGGGGGCAGGAGTATTACCGGTTAAAGAAATTGTAAAGGCAGCCAGTAAAAAAGGTGGTACAACATTATTTATTATCGAGCAGGAAGCCTATCAAGGCAAAGACCCGGTTGATTGTGTAAAAATTGATTTACAAATCATGAAAAAATGGGGGTATTAATATTATTAGGGTAAATTACACCATGTAATATTTGCTGCTTTGCCCTTTTTTAAGCAGTTAAAATTATTAAGTTTGAAAATCTTTTATAAAACCAAGCAAACTGATCAATCAAAATACACCTGCACCTATTTTTAATAGTGTGGGTTGTTTAAGAAACATTGCTAAAACCATTTACCATATATGCACAGGCGCACCGTTATAAAAAATTTGGCTTTAATTATTGGAGGGGCCGCGCTATTACCAGCCTGCATGCAGGAAAAAGGTAAAGCATCCATCGGCCTCAAAAATGTTGATGTTAGCGCTGATCAGGAAAAGCTGATTGGTGATATTGCAGAAACCATTATACCTAAAACAAATACGCCCGGAGCCAAAGACCTGCAACTGCATTTGTTTGTTTTAAAAATGGTTGATGATTGTTGTACCAAAAAAGATCAGCAGGCTTTTATGACCGGTATGGAGCAGTTTAATAAATTGATTAAAGACAAATATAACCACTCCTTTGGTGAATGTGATGCTAAACAGCGTGAACAGGTTCTTGTAGGTATTGAACAGGATAAAGATCCTAAAAGCACAGCCTATCCGGCAGAATTGAAAACTTTTTATGGCATAGTTAAAGGGCAAACAGTAAACGGTTACACCACCTCCAAATATTTTATGACCAAACAAGTAGTTTATGAGTTGGTACCGGGCAGGTACAATGCGTTTTACCCGGTTAAGAAAAAGCAAGCAGTATAAACATGGCAAATTTAAATATTGATAGTGTTAAGGATCGTACGTTTGATGCCATTGTAATTGGTTCGGGGATGAGTGGTGGCTGGGCTGCTAAGGAATTTACCGGAAAAGGACTTAAAACCCTGATGCTGGAGCGTGGGCGTGATGTAAAACATATTAAGGATTATCCTACAACCAATATGTATCCCTGGGAGTTTGAACACCGCGGTGAAATGCCCATAGCCGTTCAGGAAGCTAACCCTATTGTGAACCGCTGTTATGCTTTTCATGAGGATGCGGCTCACTTTTTTGTAAAGGATAAAGAACACCCTTATATACAGGATAAACCGTTCGACTGGATCCGTGGATACCAGGTAGGGGGTAAATCATTATTATGGGCCAGGCAAACACAACGCTGGAGTGATTTTGATTTTGAGGGGCCCGCGCGCGATGGTTTCGCTGTGGATTGGCCTATCCGTTATGCTGATATTGCACCCTGGTATAGCTATGTTGAAAAATTTGCAGGTATATCAGGCAACAAAGATGGTATAGCCGAACTACCCGACGGTGAGTTTTTACCGGCCTTCCCTTTAAATAGTGTTGAAGACTACTTTAGCAAGCACGTTAAAGGTAAATACAATAATCGCCATGTGATCAGCGCCCGGTGCGCACATTTGTCAAAGCCTAATCAGATCCATTTAGATCAGGGCAGGGCACAATGCCAGGAACGGATACTTTGTCAGCGCGGCTGCCCGTTTGGTGGCTATTTTAGTGCCAATTCATCAACCATACCCTGGGCATTAAAGTCGGGCAACTTAACATTAAGACCCCACTCGGTAGTTCAATCCATTATATATGATGAAAAAAAGGGTAAAGCTACAGGTGTGCGTATTGTTGATACTGACACCAAAGAAACTATTGAATACTTTGCCCGTGTAATTTTTGTAAATGCGGCGGCGTTAAATACTAACCTCGTGTTGTTAAACTCTACATCGCACCGTTTTCCCAACGGATTAGGGAATGATAGTGGTGTATTAGGCAAATATGTGGCTTTCCATAATTACTCGGCACATATCAGTGCTGAATATGATGGCTTTAAGGAGTGGACGACCGACGGGCGCAACCCGGCCGGCGGTGGTTATATTCCGAGATTCAGGAATGTACGTAAACAGGAAACCAATTTTTTGCGCGGTTATGCATCGGGCTTTAGCGCTTACAGATGGCAGCAGCGCAGCTGGGATGGGGTAGGCAGCAGTCTTAAAGAAAACCTGGTGAAGGACAATCTGAGTCCTTGGCATGTAGGATCACACATGATGGGCGAAACTATACCCAAAGAGGCCAGCTATGTAGCGCTTGATGCTCAGCAAAAAGATAATTGGGGTGTGCCGTTATTAAAGATCTCGATGGATTATGATGATAACGATGCCAAGATGAAGCAGGATTACATTGAGCAGTTAACAGAAATGTTTACCAGCGCCGGTTTTACCAATATTAAGGCTGAAAGTGATCACCGTGCTCCGGGATTGGATATTCATGAAATGGGCGGTGCACGTATGGGTAATGATCCTAAAAAATCAGTATTAAACAAATGGAACCAGTTGCACGCGGTTAATAATGTGTTTGTAACCGATGGGGCTTGCATGACATCTACGTCATGCCAAAACCCATCATTAACCTATATGGCTTTAACCGCCCGTGCGGTTGACCATGCTGTAAGTGAAATGAACAAGGGGAATATATAAGTAATGATTCAGCCTAAATAGTATTTATACTTTTTTGATCCTGATTTTTTAAAACTTATTGATATATAATGTTTTGTGTTTTTAAAATGCGTTTTTATTTTAAATTTTAAGTATACAAATAGGTAATGTAACAGAGGGGTTTTACTTTAGGGGCAGCTGGAGCATCAACTCCAGAACGCCAAAACCAAAACAACTTAAATTGTTATAAACCGATCAATTATTCAATGTGTAAAAAAAACACAATGAAATATTTGTAAAATAATTTTTATTCATACATTTAACGGGATAACCAAGTACTAAACAAATTCATTTAACCGAATAAATATGTCTGCAAACACTTATGACGCTATTGTCATTGGCTCAGGAATTTCAGGCGGGTGGGCTGCCAAGGAACTAACCGAAAAAGGCTTAAAAACCATCATGCTGGAGCGTGGTCGTAACATCGAGCACATTAAGGATTATGTGAACGCTAATAAGGCACCATGGGAGTTTCCGCACAGAGGCGGCCGTACCCAGAAAATGATTGAGGATTATCCGGTGTTAAAACGTGATTATCCGTTAAACGAAACCAATCTTGATTATTGGGCAAGTGATAAGGATAGCCCTTATACAGAGGTCAAACGGTTTGATTGGTTCAGAGGGTACCATGTGGGTGGCCGCTCCTTAATGTGGGGCAGGCAATCATACCGTTGGGGCGATACTGATTTTGAAGCCAACCTGAAAGATGGTATCGGTGTCGACTGGCCTATCCGTTATAAAGATATCGCTCCGTGGTATAGCTATGCCGAGAAATTTGCAGGCATATCTGGTAATAGAGATGGCCTGGCCATTTTGCCCGATGGCGATTTTATGCCGCCCATGGAATTGAACGTGGTTGAAAAAGATGTTGCCAAAAGATTAAAAGAACACTATAAAGAAGCAAGGGATATGATCATTGGCCGTACTGCCAATATCACCGTGCCGCATAATAACCGCACCAATTGCCAGTATCGTAACAAATGCTGGCTGGGTTGTCCGTTCGGGGCTTATTTCAGCACACAATCGGCTACTTTACCTGCTGCTATGGCAACTGGTAACTTAACCGTTCGCCCATGGTCAATCGTTACTAAAATTTTGTACGATAAGGATACCAAAAAGGCTAAAGGTGTTGAGGTATTGGATGCCGAAACCAACCAAACCTATGAGTATTTTGCAAAAATTGTATTTGTTAACGCCTCTACTATTAACTCAGCCTGGATCCTGATGAATTCGGCAACAGATGTTTGGGATGGTGGTTTAGGCAGCAGCAGCGGCGAGCTGGGTCATAACCTGATGGATCACCATTTAAATGTTAATGCATGGGGACGAGTGGAAGGTTATGAGGATAAGTACTATTTTGGGCGTCGTGCAAATGGGTTTTACATTCCCCGTTTTGCCAATCTGGGTAATGATAAACGCGATTTTATACGTGGTTTTGGTTACCAGGGTGGTGCAAGCCGCGAAGGATGGAGCCGCGATATTGCTGAATTGAGTATTGGCGGAGCCTTTAAAGACGCTTTAACCGAGCCAGGTTCATGGTCGGTTGGTATGGGTGGTTTTGGCGAAACCTTGCCTTACCACGACAATAAAGTGACCATCGATAAAACCAAAAAAGATAAATGGGGGCTTCCGGTTGTAGCTATCGACGCTGAACTGAAAGACAATGAGTTAAAGATGCGTATTGCTATGGAAAGTGAAGGAAAAGCCATGTTGGAGGCTGCAGGTATTAAGGATGTACAAACAAGTAGCAAAAACCCATATTTAGGCCGTGGTATCCATGAAATGGGCACCGCTCGTATGGGCCATGATCCAAAAACATCAGTATTAAATAAGTGGAACCAGGTTTGGGATGCCAAAAACGTATTTGTAACCGATGGCTCTTTCATGGCATCGGCTGCTTGTCAAAATCCATCACTTACCTATATGGCCATGACCGCCCGTGCAGCAAACTATGCGGTTGAGGCTTTGAAGAAAAACGAGATCTAATTAACCAGATATCTAAAATATACAAACCAATGACTGAAGAACAGGACAAAAGTACTCCCGATGCCTCAAGACGGGATTTTCTTAAAAAAGGTACATTAGCCGCAGCAAGTTTCATGATCGTTCCGCGTTTTGTGCTGGGCGGTAAGGGCTTTATTGCGCCAAGCGACAAATTATTGATTGCCAGCGTTGGAGCAGGCGGTAAAGGCCAGAGCGATATTGCTAACTTTTACAAAAGCGGAAAAGCCGAGATCGCTTTTTTATGCGATGTAGACGACAGAAGATCGGCCAATTCACGTTCAAAATTCCCTAAAGCCAAATATTATAAAGACTGGCGCGAAATGTATGATAAAGAGTCAAAAAACTTTGACGCGGTATCAGTCTCCACGCCAGATCATAACCATGCTTTAATTGCCTATCATGCTATGCAGTTGGGTAAACATGTGTACGTTCAAAAACCATTAACTCATGATATCTGGGAAGCCCGTTTATTAACCGAAGCGGCAAAAAAATATAAAGTGGTTACACAAATGGGTAACCAGGGATCATCAAATGATGGTACCCGCCTCATGTCAGAGTGGTATGATGCCGATCTGATTGGTGATGTACATACTGTTTACTGCTGGACAAACCGTCCGGTATGGCCACAGGGTATTGCATGGCCTTCTCCAGCAACAGAAATTCCAAAAGAACTAGATTGGAACCTATGGTTAGGTACAGCGCCTAAAAAAGATTACGTAGATAAACTGGTGCCCTTTAATTGGCGCGGATGGTGGGATTACGGAACCGGTGCCCTGGGCGATATGGGCTGTCACCTGGTTGAAGCTCCGTTCCGTGTATTGGGTTTACAGTATGTAAAAGATGTACAGGCCAGTGTAGGCAGTGTTTATGTAGATGAATTTAAACAAGGTCACTTCCCTGAAAGCTGCCCTCCGTCAAGCCACATTACTTTAACCTTCCCTAAAACTGACAAAACCAAAGGCGATGTTACCATGCACTGGATGGATGGTGGTATACAGCCAGAACGTCCAAATGAGCTTTTAGCCAGCGAAAAATTTGGCGGCGAGGAAGGTAACGGTACGCTTTTCATCGGTACCAAAGGAAAAATGTATGCCAGCACTTATTCTGATGCGGCTACTTTGTTGCCAAAATCACTTACTGCAAGCGCCAATGCGCCACAGAAATGGAAACGTGTACCGGGCGGTGCCGAAGGTCACTATGCACAATGGGTTGAAGGTTGTTTGGCCGGATATGGTAAAACAGAATTAAGCTCGTCATTTGATAAAGCTGGTCCGCTTACCGAAGCATTATTAATGGCTAACCTTGCCGTTCGCGGTCATGACCTTAAAGGTGGCGAGGTAAAATTGCTATGGGATAACAAAGCTATGAAGGTTACCAACTTTGAAGATGTTAACCAATACATCCAAAGGGATTATCCTGATGGATTTAAACTTAAAGCGTAAGCTAATTACTGGATTATTGAGTTATTGAATTATTGATTTGTAAAAGATCAGCATAGGTAATTCAATATTCGTTAAATCAATAATTCAATAAAGAAAAAATCAATAATTCGATAATTCATTAACTCAATAATTAAATTATGAATAGAAGAGATGCTATAGGCAGGGTTGGTTTGATACTGGGGGGAACCATAATAGGAGCCGAATTCTTTATTTCAGGATGTAAATCAACCTCTAAAAAAGTAAACGAACTGTTTGATCAGGATAATGTTGCTTTTTTTAATGAGGTTGGCGAAATCATTTTGCCGGCTACCACAACGCCTGGCGCTAAAGCAGCTAATGTTGGAAACTTCATGGCCGTTATGGTGCAGGATTGCTACAAACCAGAGGATCAGAAAATATTTGTAAAAGGTATTGCGGATCTTAATGATGCCAGCAAGAAAAAATTCAGCAAATCGTTTATGGAAGCCGATGCCAAACAACGCACCGAACTGCTTACTGAATTGGATGCTGAGCAAAAAGCCTACACTAAAAATAAAAAGCCAGAAGATCCGAACCATTATTTCAGGATGATGAAGGAGTTAACCCTGCTGGGTTTCTTCACATCAGAAGTTGGTGCAACCAAAGCCCTGCGCTACATTGCTGTACCCGGACATTATGATGGCAATGTGCCCTACAAAAAAGGTGATAAAGCCTGGGCTACCTAAAAAAATGTTTTTGGTTGATTAAGTTGATTAGGTGAATGGTTATGTATCGGGTGTTTTTAACTTGGTTAACCATTCACCTAATCAACTTGATTAACCATTCACTTTATAATCAAATACCTATAATGAAATTAAGATTAGGAATGATCGGCGGCGGTCAGGGCGCGTTTATTGGCGCTGTACATCGTATCGCTGCCCGTATTGATGATGAATATGAGTTGGTTTGCGGCGCTTTTAGCAGTAATGCCGAAAAATCGCAGGCAAGTGGTGTGTTGCTGGGTTTACAGCCCAACCGTGTATATAATTCGTACACCGAACTTATTGAGAAAGAAAAGCAATTGCCAGAAAACGAGCGTGTACAGGTAATTAGTATTGTAACACCAAACCACGTGCACTTTGAGCCGGCAAAAATGGCGCTGGAGAACGGCTTTAATGTTGTTTTAGATAAACCCATGACTTTTTCATTAGCCGAAGCAAAAGAGCTGGAAAAAGTGGTAAAGGCTACGGGCAAACTGTTTTGCCTTACGCATACCTATACTGGCTACCCAATGATAAAAGAGGCTAAACAGCTCATCAAATCAGGTAAACTAGGTACCATCCGCAAGGTATATGTTGAGTATCCACAGGGATGGCTCAGCAGCTTTTTGGAAGGTGATGATAACAAGCAGGCTTCATGGCGCACTGATCCTGGTAAAAGCGGTATAGCAGGCGCTATGGGCGATATTGGCACCCACGCCTTTAACCTGGCCGAGTACGTGACCGGTTTAGAGGTAACTCAGATCTGTGCTGATATCAATATCGTAGTGGCTGGTCGTAAGTTAGATGATGACGGCGCAGCGCTGCTAAAATTCAATAATGGTGCAAGTGGCGTACTAACCGCTACACAAATTGCTGCCGGCGAAGAAAATAATGTGAAAATAAGAGTTTACGGTGAAAAGGGCGGTTTAGAGTGGCATCAGGCTGATGCCAACTCCTTAACCCTGATGTATACCGATAAACCAACCGAAATATGGCGCACCGGCGGCGGTTACACCAGTTCGTTCGCGCAGCATAATACCCGTACACCTGCCGGTCACCCGGAAGGTTACTTGGAAGCATTTGCCAACCTGTACCGCAACTTTGCTTTAACGGTAAAGGCTGGTTTGGAAGGTAAAACTGCTTCGCCCGAAGAACTGGATTATCCTGGTATAAAAGAAGGCGTACGTGGCATGGCATTTATTGAAAATGTAATTGCATCAGGCAAATCAGATAAAAAGTGGACTGAATTTTCTATTTAAAAACGAACTATGACTACCATAAAAGGACCTGCAATATTTATAGCGCAATTTATAGGCGATACAGCACCGTTTAACAGTTTGGAATCTATTTGTAAATGGGCCGCAGGCTTAGGCTACAAAGGCGTGCAATTGCCTACCAACGATACTCGCTTTATCGACCTGCAAAAAGCAGCCGAAAGCAAAACTTACGCTGATGAGATAAAAGGCATCGTGAATGCAGCGGGATTGGAGATCACCGAACTATCAACGCACCTGCAAGGGCAACTGGTAGCAGTAAACCCGGTGTATGATTCGCTTTTTGACGCGTTTGCGCCAGAGGCTTATCGTAATAATCCGGTCGAAAGACAAAAATGGGCCGTGCAACAGGTAAAATATGCCGCACAGGCTTCTAAAAATTTAGGGCTTAATGCTTCGGTTACCTTTAGTGGTGCCTTGCTTTGGCCAATGATGTATCCATGGCCTCAACGCCCTGCAGGTATTGTTGATACCGCTTTTGATGAACTGGCTAAACGCTGGAAACCTATCCTTGATGTATACGAAGATAATGGCATCGACCTTTGTTATGAGATACACCCGGGTGAGGACCTGCATGATGGTATCACCTACGAAATGTTCCTGGAAAAAGTAAATAATCACAAACGGGCAAATCTGTTATATGATCCGTCGCATTTTGTGTTGCAATGTCTGGATTACCTGGAATACATCGACATATATCATGAACGAATTAAAATGTTCCATGTTAAAGATGCTGAGTTTAACCCAACAGGCAGACAAGGCGTATATGGCGGTTACCAGAACTGGATAGATCGTGCCGGCCGTTTCCGCTCATTGGGCGATGGTCAGGTTGATTTTAAAAGCATATTTAGCAAACTTACCCAGTATGATTATAAAGGATGGGCAGTATTAGAATGGGAATGCGCGCTTAAACATCCTGAAGATGGGGCAAGAGAAGGCGCCATATTTATCAAGGATCATATTATCAGGGTTACTGAACGTGCTTTTGACGATTTTGCAGCATCAGGCTCTGATGACGCGTTTAATCGTAAAACGTTGGGGATATAAAAAACATATGTCATTGCGAGCGAAGCGTGGCAATCTCATACTATACAGGGCGAATATGCCTGGTTTGCGATTGCTTCGTCGTTCCTCCTCGCAATGACATACAAGGATATTTGAGAGGATAAAAGCATACATTTGATATACCAATTTACCAATTAATTTAACCTAAATATCTTTAAATGCAAACCATTAACCGTACTCAGCTTTTCAGGGCCAGTTGTTTATCCCTGTTGGTAACATCATTATCATTTGGTATTCGTGCCGGTATATTGAACGATCAGGGTGTCAGATTTCACCTTAACGGTTCAGAACTGGGTACTATTGTCGCCACGGTGTTTTGGGGTTTTCCGCTGGCTATTATAATAGGAGGGTTTATTGTTGATATTATCGGCATGAAAAAATTGCTGGTATCGGCATTTGTTTTCCATTTAATAGGTATCCTGCTCACTATTTTTGCAAACGGATATTGGACCCTATTCCTGTCTACCTTAATGATCGGGATTGCCAATGGCACGGTTGAAGCATCCTGTAATCCCTTGGTTGCTTCCCTGTATACTGATAATAAAACCACTAAGCTTAATCACTTTCACTTGTGGTTCCCGGCAGGTCTTGTTATTGGTACCCTGATCGTATTTGGCTTTGATAAGGCACTTGCTCATGGCGTATCTCCAAAACCTTACTGGATCTCTCAGCTGGAAATTGCTACTATGCTTATTCCAACACTGATCTATGGTTTCCTGTTCTCCAAATTAAAATTCCCTGTAACAGAAAGGGTATCTGCTGGTGTAAGCACAAGCGATATGTATAAGTCTTTAATGAACCCGTTGTTACTGTTTATGATCATATGTATGTTTGGTACAGCTATAACAGAGCTATTTACCAATCAATGGATGGATGTATTGTTCAAAACGGTTACTGACAATTCAATCCTGATCCTCACTTTTGTGGCATCTATGCAGGTATTGGGCAGAGCATTTGCTGGTCCGATCGTACATCGACTGGCTCCGCAAGGCGTGCTGCTTATTTCAGCAATCTTAACGGCCCTGGGAATTTACCTGATGATCCATTTGCACGGCGATGCCATTTATTTTGCCGCTGTTGTTTTTGGATTAGGCGTTGCATTTTTCTGGCCTTGTATGATAGGATTTGTAGCCGAGAACCTGCCACGTACCGGGGCCGTTGGATTGAACCTGATGGGCGGAGCTGGTATGTTTGGCGTGTCAATTTACATGATATTTATGGGTGGTCATTATGATGCTATCATGGCTCAAAAGCTTCCGGGAGGAGCAAATCTCGATGCTTACCGTTCTGCCGGTGCAGGGACTGATATGGCTAAAGCCTTTGATGCAGCCAGATCAGCAGCAGGGCCTGAGGTGTTAAATACTACCCTTGTTATTCCGGTGGCTTTAATAGTTGCTTTTGCTGGTTTGGTGTATTACATGCGCATCAGAAAAAAAACAACACCGTTAAAAACAGCTGCTGTGTAAAAAGTACACCTACTTTATGATAAAAATTGTATTTTTCACCCGTATTAATCACACATTAAAAAACCAGGAATAAACCACCAGGATTAATAAAGTAAAACAGATACGATCCTGACAGGTTATTATTAAAAAACAAATTAGTATGAAAAAGGCTTTTTTTATTCTTTGTATCAGTGCAGTAGTTACTGCTTGTGGCGGCAGTTCGTCAAAAAATGGAGGTGGCAGTGATAGCACCAGCGCGGCAAATCAAAGCGCGAAAGCAAGCAACTCTGATGCGGATACTACTGTTACCAAAACCGGTACTGAAGGTGCTGGCGGATCAGCAGGATCAGCAAAAGGCGAAGGTTTAATAGCAGCATCTGATTGCAATACCTGTCATAAAGTTGATACCAAGATCATTGGTCCGGCATTTCAGGATGTAGCAGCCAAATATCCGGCTACAGAAACCAATATTGAAACCCTTGCCAAAAAAGTTATTGATGGTGGTAAAGGTAACTGGGGCGATATCCCAATGACACCTCACCCTACTGTATCATTAGATGATGCCAAAGAAATGGTGAAATACATTTTATCGTTAAAAAAATAAATTATACCAATTATAAACCTTACTAAATAATTATGACCACTGGAATCAGGGTAAAACTTTCAACAATGATGTTCCTGGAGTTCTTTATCTGGGGAGCTTGGTTCGTTACATTAGGAACCTACTTGCTTACTTATCTCAAAACATCAGGTGTAGAAGTAGGTGCAGCATTTACAACACAATCGATTGGTGCTATTATAGCTCCTTTCATTATCGGTTTAATAGCAGATCGTTATTTTTCTGCCCAGAAAATCCTTGGTATTTTGCACCTTGTTGGCGGAGGCTTACTTTGGTGGGCATCTTTAGCACATGATTTTGGTTCGTTTTATCCGGTTATTTTGATCTATATGATAATTTACATGCCTACACTGGCTCTGGTAAATTCAATATCATTCAGGCAGATGAAAAATCCAAGTAAGGAGTTTGCACCAATAAGGGTATTGGGAACCATTGGATGGATAATTGCAGGATCATTAATAACATGGCTTAACTGGGATAAACATGGAAATGCGGAAGCGTTGGTAAACACCTTTAAAATGGCGGCAACAGCTTCCATTTTGTTAGGGTTATTTAGTTTTACATTACCCAAAACTCCTCCGGTAAAACGAGGTCAAAAGACTTCAATCGGCGAAATATTAGGATTGGATGCTATACGTTTACTTAGAAATCGCTCGTATCTCATATTTTTCCTGTCATCAATAGCCATCTGCGTACCTCTGGCATTTTACTATGCTTTTGCTAACCCATTTTTTGGTGAAGTAGGAATGAAAGCTACTACCATTACACAATCATTAGGACAAGTTTCAGAGACTGTGTTTATGGTATTGATACCATTGTTTTTTGTAAGATTAGGTGTGAAAAAAATGTTGGCTATAGGTATGATTGCCTGGGCGTTGAGATACGTGTTTTTCGCTTATGGAGATGCTGGCAGTAATTATTGGATGTTAATAGCTGGTATAGCATTACATGGCGTATGTTATGACTTTTTCTTTGTTACAGGACAGATATACACAGATAATCTTGCCGGAGAAAAGTTTAAAAGTGCTGCACAGGGATTTATTACATTGGCTACTTATGGTGTTGGTATGCTTATAGGCTCGCTAATTGCTGGAAAAGTATATGATAATTATACTATTAATGCCAGTTCGCATCAATGGCAATCTATATGGCTAATACCGGCGGGGATTGCTGCTGTTGTTTTAATAGTGTTTCTTTTAATATTTAAGGATAGAAATACGATGCAAACTGACCCTGGCTTAATAATCAACGAACCTAAATCTAATTTTGAAGTTTAAAACCATGGCATCAAATCAAAATAGAAGATCGGCTATCAAAAACATGCTGGCCGGTACTGCTGCAATAACAGCATCTGGCGTATTATCATCATTTAAACAACCAGAAGAAAATAAAGAAATGGTAACTGATGCTCTTAAAGGCAATATTAACCATGCGGTATGCCGCTGGTGTTACAATGGTATATCGGTTGAGCAGCTTTGCATAGCGGCTAAGGATATCGGCATCAAAGGGATTGATCTGGTTGGTCCTGCCGACTGGCCTACGCTTAAAAAGTATAACCTTTATTCGTCTATGTGTAATGGTGCAGAGATTAACCTGACTGATGGTTTTGGTGATAAGGAATTTCATGCTACGCTGCAAAAAAACTATTCAGAGATGATTCCGAAGGTAGGAGCGGCAGGTTATAAAAACCTGATCTGCTTTAGTGGAAGCCGTCGTGGTAAGGATAACGAAACCGGCTGGAACAACTGTGTGGAAGGCCTGAAACCATTGGTTGCCCTTGCCGAAAAACATAATGTTGTTTTGGTAATGGAACTGCTGAACAGTAAAATTGATCATAAAGATTACCAGTGCGACCGCGTATCGTGGGGGGCTGAGCTGTGTAAAAGATTAGGGTCTGAAAACTTCAAACTGCTCTATGATATTTACCACATGCAGATTGATGAAGGTGATGTGATTCGTAATATCCGCGATTATCACCAATATATCGCGCATTATCATACCGGTGGTGTACCCGGGCGTAATGAGATAGATGATACCCAGGAACTATATTATCCGGCTATTATGAAAGCCATTGTAGGAGTAGGGCATAAAGGTTATGTAGCACAGGAGTTTATTCCTAAGCAGGCCGATAAGATTGCTTCGTTACGCAAGGCCGTTCATATTTGTGATGTTTAAACCTTAACCTTCTGATCAGCTCTAACTATACACTAACTAAACAAAGAATACATGACAACCAGAAGAACATTTTTAGCACAGGCCGGATTAATTACTGCAGGTGTAATGATGAAACCAAACTTTCTATCAGCCAAAGGCAATAACATTGTCGGGTTGCAATTATATAGCCTGCGCGATCAGTTACCAAAGGATGTAAAAGGTGTGATAGCTAATATTGCCAAAGCCGGTTATAAAGAGGTAGAAACCTTTGGTTTCAACAAACAAACCGGATACTGGGGTTTACCAGGTAAGGATTTTAGTCAATTGCTAAAAGATAATGGTTTAACCACACCAAGTGGTCACTACGGGCTTGATCAGTACTTTGGCGAAGGTAAAACGGATGATCTGAAAGCTTATATAGAGGTGGCCAACACCATTGGTCAAACCTATATCATTATCCCTTCACTTAACCATAATTTTATAAAAACGGTTGACGACTGCAAAGCCGTAGCCGAAAAAATGAATAAAATTGCGGAGATCTGCAAGGCATCGGGTTTAAAATTGGGTTACCATAACCACAACTTTGAATGGCAGCCTGTTGGCGATACCACTTTTTATGATGTAGTATTGAACAACACCGACCCTAAACTGGTGAATATGGAAATGGATCTTTACTGGGTGGTACGCGCAGGGCAGGATCCGGTAGCCATTTTTGAAAAACATCCGGGTCGTTTTACTTTTGTACACATTAAAGACAGGGATAAAACCAACGCTAACCTGAATACCGAAATTGGAAATGGCGATATTGATTTTAAAACTATATTGGGTAAAGCAAAGCTTGGCGGTATAAAGCACTTTATTGTTGAGCAGGAAAACTACACCAATATTGATCCTTATGTAAGCATCACCCAAAGTGCATCTTACTTAAAAAACACGCTTCACGTTTAAACCAATTATAATACCAATATGAAATATTCAATTATATTAACAACGCTTTTAGCCGGAAGTTCTTTACTGGCTAATGCGCAGCAAGCTGCAAAGCACGAGGACACTGAGATATGGGAACCCATCCCCAAGGTAGTTGTTCCTGGTAAAGTGTTGGGCGATGCCCCTTCAGACGCTATTGTGCTATTTAATGGCAAAAACCTGGACGAATGGGTATCTGCCGAAGATCATACTCCTGCCAAATGGCTGGTTAAAGGCGATATACTTACCGTTAACAAAAGCACTGGCAATATTGAAACAAAAAAAACATTCAGCAATTATCAATTGCATATTGAGTGGCGCGTTCCTGCAAGTATTACCGGCGAGGGTCAGGCACGTGGCAACAGCGGTGTGTTTTTAGCATCATTAGGTAAAGGCGATGCGGGTTATGAATTGCAGGTTCTGGACTCATACAATAACAAAACTTATGTAAATGGTATGGCGGGCAGTTTGTACAAACAGGTTATTCCGCTGGCAAACCCTGGCCGCAAACCAGGCGAATGGAACGTTTATGACGTGATCTGGACTGCACCTGTATTCAATGAAGATGGTTCGTTAAAATCAGCAGCAAGGGCAACCGTATTTTTTAATGGTGTGCTTGTTGAAAATAACTTTGAACTGCTAGGTCCAACTCAGTACATTGGCAAACCATCTTATGAAGGCAAAAAACATGGCGCTGCTCCTATAAAACTACAAGCTCATGGCGATAAAAGCGAGCCGCTTAGCTTTAGAAATATTTGGGTACGCGAATTGTAATTCATTAGTTTACCTGATATTAAAAGAGCCTGTAAGCAATTGCGTACAGGCTCTTTTAATATAAAATCATAAAACGCATTTAATAAGCGGATAAAAATTAACCGATTTGAAATTATATTTACTTATTTAAATTTGCCATGAAATCACGTTGCAAAATTCACACTAACCTCTTTTCCCTGGTCTTATTATTTATCCTGGGCATGTCTGCTTCATCAGCAAAAGCGGCCAAAGGCTATTATTACCAGATCAAAATATATCACTATAAAACCCAGACCCAGGAGGGTAGGATAGAGCGTTATCTGGAGCATGCTTATTTGCCCGCTTTGCACAGGGCTGGTATTGCCAACGTTGGTGTGTTTAAACCCATAAAACAGGATACATCAGATATGCGTATCTACGTTTTTACGCCATTCAAATCATTGGATAAACTAACCGGTATCGATAGTAAGATAGAGGCGGATACTAAGTATTTAACCGATGGCGAGGATTATATCAGCGCTGGTTTTAAAGATGCGCCTTATAGCCGGATAGAAACGCTGGTGTTAAAAGCATTTCCACGTATGCCGACTCCGGCTGTGCCTGTTTTAACGGGGAATAAGGCCGGTAGGGTGTATGAGTTGCGCAGTTACGAAAGCGCTACCGAGAAATATAACTTTAACAAGGTACGTATGTTTAATGATGGCGATGAAGTTGGTTTGTTTAAACGCCTGGGCTTTAACGCTGTATTTTATTCAGAAGTTATAGCTGGCAGCCGAATGCCTAACCTCATGTATATGACCACTTTTAATAATAAACAGGACAGGGACAAACATTGGGAAACTTTTAGTAATGATGCTTACTGGAAAAGCCTCTCGTCAAAACCCGAATATCAGAACAATGTATCGCATGCGGATATAATTTTCCTTTACCCTGCTGCATATTCTGATTTTTAACTGTGTTTTTATTGGCATTACCTCTACGGAAATGTTTAAAACTACCAGTTAAAACTTAACGGTAGAGTTATTTGTTATAGGCTTGATTTTTGTGCTGTTTTGATGAGTGGAGAATATGAAAAAAATCATGATTGCTGACGATGATCCGGGGATTGTGGATGCGGTAGAGATCATCCTTGATTTTGAAGGTTACCAGGTTTCGTCGACTGTGAACGGGGCTACGCTTTTGGACATGCAAACCGGATTTCCGGACCTGTTACTGTTGGATATCTGGATGTCGGGTTTTGATGGAAGGGACATTTGCCGCGAACTGAAACAAAAGAAAAACACACAAGGCATTCCTATTATTATGATATCGGCCAGCAGGGACATTGAACGCTCTGCTTATGAAGCCGGAGCTGATGATTTTCTAGCCAAACCGTTTGATATAAATGAGTTGCTGAGTAAAATAAGGAATCTTTTAAAGGATAACTAGATTCTGAACCACCCCGCTGAAATGAGTACTAATTGAACTTTTTATTAGTATTAGCTAAAACATTTTAGTAATGTTGTGAAACCAATTATTACTATGCAAAGGCGACACTTTATCAAACTTTCTGCAGCTACCACAGCTGCGGTATTTTTCAGCAGACTTACCTATGCAACATCGACCCAAACAACAGCAATTAATGCTCCTGACGAAGTTTGGGCGCAATCTGGTGAAGAGTGGTTTAAACTCCAAGGTACCGGTGGGACTTTATTTACTTATAAGGACATTACGGTTACTCTGAAGAACAGAAATAATTCAAAAGGAGTATTTGTACAGTCGCCAACACAGCAATTGAATGCCGTACGTTTAAAGTGGAAACATGATCTGCCAGCCAATTCCAAATTCCTGGGCGACCATTGGGAGCGCTCTTATGGCGATCTGGAGTGGAAAACAAAACCAGAAGGTGTTAAAAACCCCTGGTATGTAATTATACATGATGATAAGCAAACTGCCTGTTTTGGCGTAAAAACCGGCTGCAAAAGCATTTGCTGGTGGGAGTTGGATAAAGATAGCCTGGAACTCACCTTAGATACTCATTCGGGCGGTAATGGTGTGTTGTTGGGTTCGCGCGAATTGCATGCTGCCGATATTATTACTACTAATGGTAAAATAGACGAAAATCCTTTTCATACCACCCGGCGTTTTTGTAGCATAATGTGCTCAAAGCCTCGATTACCCAAACAACCGGTATATGGAATAAATGACTGGTACTTTGCTTATGGCAATAACTCGTTCGATCTGATTAAGAAAACCACCGCGATGATGGCCGAACTGGTTACTGATACCAATAACCGTCCGTTTTCGGTAGTTGACGCAGGTTGGGCTACCTATTCGCCTTTACTGCCTGGTGATGGTGGTTGGAATGATGATTTCTCAAAACCAAACGATAAGTTTAAAGACATGCATTTGCTGGGTAATGAAATAAAAGGCTTAGGGATGCGCCCTGGTTTGTGGATGCGCCCGCTTTGTGCCCGGCATGATGAAAAGGCTAGTTTATTAGCTCCAAAAATCCCCGGTAGGGACAATCCAAAGAATCCTGTGCTTGATCCTACCATCCCTGAAAATATTGAAAGGATTAAGCACAATTTTGATGTTTATAAACAGTGGGGCTATGAAATGGTAAAACATGATTTTAGCACCTATGATATTACCGGCCGCTGGGGATTTGATATGAAGAACAGTATCACCGCCCCGGGATGGAATTTTCAGGACAGGAGTAAAACAACTGCCGAGATCATCAATGATCTGTATAGCGCTATTCGTGAGGCAGCAGGCGATATGTATGTGATTGGCTGTAACACCATGAGTCATCTATCAGCCGGGGTATTTGAACTTTGCCGCATTGGCGATGATACCAGCGGCAGGGAATGGGACCGCACCCGTAAAATGGGTGTTAACACGCTGGCTTTCCGCCTGCCACAACATGACACCTTTTACGCTACCGACGGTGATTGTGTTGGTTTAACAAAAGATATATCCTGGGATAGAAATAAACAATGGCTGCAATTACTGGCCGAAAGCGGTGCACCGCTCTTTATATCGGCCCAACCTGAGGCTTTGGGAACCGATCAGCGGGATGTTGTAAAGCAGGCGTTTGCCCAAGCCGCCCAAGTACAACCTTTAGGCGAGCCTTTAGATTGGATGACCAATATGCAACCCACTAAATGGAAGCTGAATAACAGGGTGGTAGATTTTAACTGGGGCTAAGCTATCTGAGTCTGAATTTTTCACATGAACATATTTCAACTGTGTTCACAAGGACTTCGCCGTTAAACAGGTTAAAGGGTTTTACAAAACTTTCTTTTTCCGTCAGCAGATAAGCTTCGGACGAAAGCAGGCAGAACATGGAGCTTTGTGCGGTGGCAGGGGCATAGCAAATATTTGCAGAGGGGAGGGCAATGTGCGATCCGCCGGCTGGCGGAGGGGTAACTGTTTGCAGCCTGTGGTTCCGGGTGGTTTGCAGGGCAAAGGCTTTGTGCACAAAGAATTATTTCTGCTGACTTGATTTTTGGTTACTTTGTATCAAGACAAAGTAACAGCCTAAGCGGCAATTGAGCGCTCTTCAATATGCATATTCACTATGTGTGACATAAAGGGTTTTTGTTTTGTAAACAATGGAATCATTATCTTGTTCAACATTTACTTGAACAGCATAATTTACCATGAAAAAACTATTGCTTTTTTTACCTATACTTTCCTTATTTTCATGCGGTCATGATCCGGCCCAGGAACAGGAGAACAAGAAGCTGAACAGCTTGGCCATTGAATATGTAAAGCTTGGCTTAACCATTGGTCAGTATGATAGTGATTTTGTGGATGCCTATTATGGCCCTGATTCATTGAAACCCAAACAGGAAGCTGCTAAGGAATTCCCGAAAGATAGTTTACTGGCCAATGTCAATAGTCTGATGAACGATTTGAAGGTGATCTCGACCTCATCAACTATAGATTCCAATAAAATGCGGGCCAGCTGGATATCAGATCAGTTGATCGCGTTTGGTCGCCGTATCCGGATCTTTTCTGGCGAGGAGCGCCCATTTGATGAAGAATCAAGAGAGCTTTTTGGTGTTGCCGCACCCATTTACAATGAAGATTATTTTAAAGGGCAGATAGCTCTGCTGGATAGCATCTTGCCTGGAAAGGGTCGCGTGAATGACCGGTTCCAAAAATTGGCCAACAAATTTATTATTCCGAAGGATAAACTGGACCCGGTAATAAAAGCAGCTATTGCCGAAGCTCGTAAACGGACTATGGCCCATTACACCTTACCTGCGGGCGAGGCTTTTACTTTAGAATACGTAACCAATAAACCATGGAGTGGTTATAACTGGTATAAAGGCAATTACAAAAGCACTGTGCAAATAAATACCGACTTGAAAATATTTATTGATCGGGCTATTGATGTGGGCAGTCATGAAAGTTATCCCGGGCATCATGTGTATAATATGCTGTTAGAGAGGAATTTGTACCGAAAAAAGGGATGGGTGGAGATCTCTCTTTATCCGCTGTTCAGTCCGCAATCATTAATTGCCGAGGGTAGCGCCAATTATGGTATTGAGGTAGCTTTCCCGGGTGATGATAAAGTGAAATTCGCCAAAAATGTATTACTGCCCCTGGCTGGTTTGGATACCGCCGGTGTTGAGCTTTATTTTAAAGCATTGGCTATTAAAGGTAATTTAAATTATGCCCGCAATGAGGCGGCCAGAGGACTGATTAACAATACCATGTCGCGCGATAAAGCCAGAACTTACCTCACCAAATATTGCCTTATGAATGATGAAACTGCCGATAAATCGCTCAGTTTTATCAAAAAATACCGCAGCTATGTGATTAATTATAACTACGGACAGGACCTGGTGAAAAACTACATTGAAAGAAACGGCGGCACCACCAAAGCGCCCGAAAAACGCTGGGAATTGTTTGGTAAATTGCTGAGTAATGAGGTGGCACCCGCAAGTTTGATTAATAAATAAAACATTAATCTGCAGATCATGAAGATGAAGTTGCTTTCTTTACTTACTGTTTTATCGATTGCTTATTGCTCCTGTAAAAATAAATCGACTATTGATACTACTGGTTACAACGGTTGGCAAACCTATGCAGGCACAAAAGAAGGCACACGTTATTCATCAAATGGGGAGATCAACTTAAGCAACGTAAACAAGCTCAAAGTAGCCTGGACCTATAGCACTCACGATAAAGATTCGGCCAACCGGAGCCAGAACCAGTGTAACCCTATTATGGTTGATAGGGTATTGTATGGAACCAGTCCGAAGTTGAAACTGTTTGCTCTGGATGCCGCTACCGGCAAACAAAGGTGGCTGTTTGACCCTGCAAAGGGCGATACCACCAATAACGGCGATCCGATGGCTTATTACAAAGTATGCCGAGGCGTAATTTACTGGCAAAATAATGATGGTGGCGAGAAACGCATTATTTACAGTGTAGGTGCCAAAACCTTTGCCATTGATGCCGAAACCGGGTTGCCGATAAGCACATTTGGTAAGGGAGGTTATATTGACCTGACTAAAGATCTGGGGCGCGAAACTAAATCGTTTGTGGCGGGTACTACGCCGGGTGTGGTTTATAAAGATCTTTTTATTGTGGGTACCCGTGTAGCCGAATCTGCCGATGCCGCGCCGGGACATATCAGAGCCTATGATATACGTACAGGTAAATTAAGATGGATATTCCACACCATACCATACCCTGGCGAAAAAGGTTATGAAACCTGGCAGGATACAGCTGCCTATAAAAAATTTGGCGGGGCTAACAGCTGGGCAGGCATGGCACTGGACGAGAAACGTGGTATAGTTTATATCCCTACAGGTTCTATTGGGGGCGATTTTTATGGTGGGTTCCGCAAAGGACAAAACCTGTTTGGAAATTCATTATTGGCATTGGATGCTGCTACTGGTAAATATATATGGCATTTTCAGGTAGTACATCATGATCTGTGGGATCGCGACCTGGCTGCCAATCCTAACCTGGTAACCATAACCCATGATGGTAAACAAGTAGATGTCATAGCACAAACCACCAAGCATGGTTATATTTTTATGTTTGATCGTACCAATGGCAAGCCTATATTTCCTATAACCGAAAAACCAGTACCAACCAAAGCTTTGCCGGGCGAACAGCCCTGGCTAACCCAGCCTATACCTACTTTACCAGAGCCTTTTGCAAGACAGATCTTTAATCCGGAGGATGTAACGGATCTATCGCCCGAAACACACCGGGATATGCTGCAAAAGTATGATCAGGTTAAAAACCGTATCATGTTTACCCCACCGAGTAAAGCAGGTGGCTGGATATTTCCTGGTTTTGATGGTGGCGGCGAGTGGGGTGGTGCGGCTGTTGATCAGGAAACAAAGATCATGTATGTGAACAGCTCCGAACTGCCCTGGGCGCAGGTCATGATCAATGTACCCAAAGTCAGCAATGATCAGTCGTTAAAAGGGATAGGCCAGGTGATCTATAATAAAAACTGTATTAGCTGCCACGGCCCTGAATTGAAGGGCAATGGCACATCTTATCCGTCGTTGGTGAACATTGGCAAAAAGTATAAGGAGGATCAAGTAAGTCAGATTATTGCCAACGGGCGTAATATGATGCCCTCCTTTAAACAAATAGCCCAGGCTGATAAAAAGGCCTTGCTGGCGTTTTTACTTAAACTACCGGATGCTAAAGCAGCCAAAGTAATAGCTAAGGAACCAACCACCAACAGGATCACCAACACCAAACTGGAAAAGAACGTTGTAGATGAGGTTCCTTATACTATGGCGGGCTATAACCGGTTTTTGGATAAGGACGGCTATCCCGGCATAAAACCACCCTGGGGCACGCTGAATGCGATCGATCTTACTTCAGGTAAACTATTATGGAAAGTTCCCCTGGGCGAATACCCGGAACTCACCAAAAGAGGTATCCCTGTTACTGGTACCGAAAACTATGGTGGTCCATTGGTAACCAAAGGTGGACTGGTATTTATTGCCGCCACCAAAGACGAAAAGATCCGCGCGTTTGATAAAAGAACGGGCAAAGTAGTATGGGAGGCCCAGCTACCGGCCGCAGGTTATGCTACACCTGGCACTTACGCTATAGATGGTAAGCAGTACATCATAATAGCCTGCGGTGGCGGCAAAATCGGCAGTAAGTCAGGTGATCAGTATGTTTGTTTTGGGTTATAAATAATCACTACCAACTTGAAACTACATACTCCTGCAGTTATAAATCCGTTTCTTTTGGTGGCATATACCGTTTGGCTCTTTCTACAAAACTTTTTTCTCTTAACTGTTCTTCTACCTCTGTGATTGCACTCATGATATTGTTAGGGGTGGCGGTCAGTTCTGCCGTCACCGCAACAATAATCTGCCATACCGGTTGCATTTGTTCAACCAGGGTTTTTCCTTTCCTGGTTAATAGTATCAGCCGTTTACGTTCATCATTTTTATCCGGTTTTGAGCGAATAAGTTTTTCCTTTTCCAGTTCTTTTAACAGGCTGATAGTAGATGGATGGGTATAGCCAATTTCTGCAGCTAATTCAACCACGCTTAATACAGATTTAAGATGCAGGGTGTAAATTACAGGAAACCATTTAGGTTCAAAATGAATGCCATTGGCTTTATATATTAAAAAACCCTCTTTACGTATGTGCTCACTTAGCCGTTGAAGCCTTGTTGAAATGGCCAAAATACCGGCATCGTCAATTATATTATTTAGCATCCTGATCGGGTAAATCCAAATGTAAAGAATAAAATATAGTATCTATTGCCATTCTTGGGAAATAGACAGGTAAATCATTGGCATCAATTCGCTCAAAATTATTACGCTCATAAAAGCGGTGTGCAGCTTTAAGTACGTCAACCGTTCCCAAATACACATCGCTGATGTCATGTTTACGGCAATAATCAATAAGAGTGTCAAGCAAGCGTTGCGCAATTCCTGTTTCTTTACCACGAAATTCTTTTTTAACAAACATTTTACGAATGGCTCCGGCGTTATGTCCGGTTGCAATCAGGGCAATGGTACCAACCACTTCACTCTCCTGTTTTACTCCCCAAAAGCAGCCGCCGTTTTTGTGATAATTTGCTTCTATATCTAACAGGTCGGGCTGTGCCTCAAGCGTAATGGGTACATTAAATTCAATTTGTTGTATAGGTAAAATAAGGTCTGCAATTTGCTGTATCTGATCATTGTAGATCGGTTCTATTGTTAATGACATACTCGTATATTTGTATTTATGTACAAGTATACGTAGTTAACTACATATATTAAAATCACTATATTGTAATTTTTTTTCTTTGATATTTATTAGGTAATAGTGTTTTTTTAATAAATCGATTTAACAAACTTGATTAGTGCCTTGAAATTCCATTCAAAATATGCATTTTTATAGCCAGCCAATTCTTTACAAATACCATTTATGAAATTTAAAATTTTACCTCTTTTTGTCTGTACTATTTTTTTTGCCACCTTAAGTGTAAGTTCCTTTTCGCAGGTTAGTTTCAAGCCTCAGAAAGAGCTTTTATCCACTATTAAAAAAAACTTTAACGATGCCGATGCGCAGTATAAAGTGCTGGCAACTAAAATAGGGCCTGAGGAGTTCCCCAAAACATATCACCCTACAACAAACAAACAGGAAAACAGCAACTCTGGCTGGTGGTGCAGCGGCTTTTACCCTGGTAGTTTATTGTATTTATACGAGCAAAATAAGGATCAGCAATTACTGGCCGAAAGTAACCGCATATTAGGCGTTTTGGCCAAAGAACAATTTAATACGCATACCCATAACCTGGGTTTTATGATGTTTTGCAGCTTTGGCAATGCCAATAGCATTGAACCAAAGCCGGAGTATAAACAAATATTGATCAACAGTGCCAAATCATTGTCCACCAGGTTTAATCCAACGGTAGGCTGTATAAAATCATGGGATTCAAAAAATCAGTCAGACTACCTGGTGATCATTGATAACATGATGAACTTGGAACTGTTGTTTTGGGCAACCAAAGAAACCGGCGATTCCAGTTATTATAAAATAGCGGTTACCCACGCCAATACCACCATGAAAAATCATTTCAGGCCCGATTATAGTTCATACCATGTGATCAATTATGATGCTCAAACCGGCGCGGTTAAAGAAAAGAAAACAGCACAAGGTTTCGCCAATGAATCGGCATGGGCAAGGGGACAGGCCTGGGGTTTGTATGGCTACACGGTAATGTATCGCGAAACAAAAGATAAAAAATATCTTGACCAGGCGCAGAACATCGCTCATTTTATATTAACCAATCCCAATTTGCCGGCTGATAAAATACCTTACTGGGATTTTAATGCCACCAATATTCCTAATGCCCTCAGAGATGCATCAGCTGCGGCTATCATGGCTTCGGCTTTATTAGAGCTTTGTCGTTATACGGATACTAAAAGCGGTCAGGAATATTTCAATACGGCACAATCCATATTAAAAACATTGTCACTACCGCCATATAAAGCAGCAGCCAGAACAAACGGTGGCTTTATTTTACAGCATAGTGTGGGGCATTTTCCTGCAGGTACAGAAATTGATGTGCCATTAACTTATGCCGACTATTATTTTATTGAGGCGATGAAAAGATATGAGGCATTTGCAATTAAAAAATAAAATCAGTTAAATAACCAATAAATTAAAAAAGTATGGCTTTTGGCAAAGGCAGGATGGAGGCTTTTAGCGATGGGGTTATCGCGATTATCATTACTATTATGGTATTGGAAATGAAGGTGCCTCATGGTGATAGTATCGAATCGCTAAAACCGTTGATACCCGTATTTTTGAGTTATATTTTAAGTTTTATTTATGTAGGTATATACTGGAATAATCATCACCACATGATGCAGGTGGTAAAGTCAGTTAACGGAATTATTTTATGGGCCAATCTTCACCTGCTTTTTTGGTTGTCGCTCATACCTTTTGTAACCGGCTGGATGGGCGAAAACCACTTTGCCAAATGGCCGGTGATGTGTTATGGAGCAGTGCTGGCCATGAATGGAGCTGCCTACACTATTTTAGAAAAAGCGCTGATACGCCATCAGGGGAAAAACTCGCTCATTGCATCGGTGTTGGGTAAAGACTGGAAGGCCAAAATTTCGGTTGTTATTTATATTGCTGCTATAGGTATTGCATGGACAAATGCTACCATTGGTTTTATTTTATATGGCGTGGTAGCTGCAATTTGGTTTATACCTGATAAAAGGATCGAAAAGAAATTAGCCAATCATTCACCAGAAAATAAAGAATAACGATATGTAGCTGATTAATAAGTAATATGGACATCTTAACAGGAGTAAGGTGCTAAAAGGATAAACCTTATCACAAAAATACTGTTATAGCACTTGTTTTATATGATATAAAATAGTGCATTTAAAGTAAAAGGTTTTATTATTTGCCATTATTACACACTTGCGTATGTTTGATATAGCTCATTTAAATGAGAGAGAAGTGTTGACACAGGTGGCTTCAGGCAACGAACATGCCTTTCGTCAATTGTTTATGTCGCATCACCAGCAATTGGGTGTGCATATGTTACGCTTAACAAACTCTGCCGAACTGGCCGAAGAGGTTGTTCAGGATGTTTTTTTAAAAATCTGGCTCACCCGTGAAAGCCTGGTTGGAGTTGACAATTTTAAGGCATATCTTTTTGTGATCTCGAAAAACCATGCTTTAAACTGCCTAAAAAAGCTGGCAAAGGAACGCGTATTGGTCAAAGCGTTAGAAATTGATGGTACCGGAACTTTTATTACCGAAGTTGCTGATACTGATTTGTATTATAATTTATTGGATGAAGCTATTGATCAGCTGCCCCCACAACAGCAAAAAGTCTATTTACTGAGCAGGCATGGCCGGCTTAAGTATGCCGAAATAGCCGATCAGTTGGAGTTATCACGCGAAACGGTTAAAAAATATTTACAGATAGCCACAGTTTCTATTACGGAGTATGTGCATGAACATCTGGAAGTTAGCGCGTTTATATTGGTAACGGTGAAAAGTTTTTTCATTTTTTTAAAAAAATGATAGCCCCTTTTTGGTACTTGTGATTGTCATGTAAATAAGGTTGCCCGAAACCGCATTGACCAATTATTTATTTATGACTAACAGTTACCTAGTATGAGTGCATTTGATGCAAGGCTGAGTTACCTTTTCAATAATTATTATAACCAAACAGCTACACAGCAGGAAAAGGATGAACTTTTTCAGATTATTCATGCATCGGCTAATGATGCTGAGTTAACCGCGCTCATTCAACAGGCCTGGAACAATCTTAAAATAACAGAACCGCTTTTTGACCCCGTAAAAAGCATGGATATGTTGAACAGCATTTTGCAAAATGAAACAGACCAGGACAATATTTATAAAATAAGGCCACCTGATCATCATAAACTATGGGTAAAGCTGGGTGTTGCAGCAGCCCTGATGGTTTTTGTAGGGTTTGGTGTATATGTGTTTTTAAATCAAAAAAAGCAGCAGGGCACCAAAAGAAATATGGCTAATACACAGCCATTACATGATATTTTACCAGGAGGTAATAAGGCTCTATTAACACTTGCTAATGGTAAAACGATTTATCTTGATAGCGCTCAAAATGGGGTTCTGGCAAAGGAAGGTAGTGCCCAAATAAATAAAACTCGTGATGGTCAGTTGGTATATAAAGGTGGGCAAAATAAGGCTGGTAATCAGATTGTTGCGAATAATACTATAACCACACCCAGGGGTGGACAATACCAGCTTGTGCTTAATGATGGCAGTAAAGTTTGGCTAAACTCCGCTTCGTCGCTTAGTTTTCCGGCAGTATTTACAGGTAAAACACGTGATGTTGAAATTACCGGTGAGGCTTATTTTGAAGTGGCTAAAAATGCAGCCATGCCTTTTAGGGTAAAAACTAACCATGTTGTAGTTGAAGTTTTAGGTACCCATTTCAATATGATGGCCTATAATGATGAAGCTGCAATGAAAACAACCCTGCTTGAAGGGGCCGTGAAAATAAGCAATATGCAAAATACCAGCTTTTTAAAACCAGGCCAGCGTGCATCGCTTAACCAAAACGGGCAGATCAGTGTGGTTGATGATCCTGACGCAGAGGATTCAATAGCCTGGAAAAATGGGCTTTTTCAGTTCAGAGATGCAGATATTGAGGCAATTATGCGCCAGGTAGCCCGGTGGTATGATGTAGAGGTAAGTTATGAAGGCAATATACCGGAAAGAGAGTTTACCGGTGAAATATCCCGCAATGTAAAAGCATCTGAACTACTGGGGATGCTTAAGTATACAGGCGTTAACTACAAAATAGAGAATAAGCATATAACGATCATGGAGTAATGCTTTATTAAGAGAAATTACAAATACCAATAATGTAAATAACCAATTGTTCACTTTAAACAACGCTATGATGGAAGAAATACCAAAACTAAGTTAACCCCAGGTGAGGAGATCCGATAGTCTTGATAGTAATTGCCATGTAATGCAAATTATATCTGCAGTAGTAAAATATTGAGCATAAAAAACCGGGAAGTATTCGCAGTACTTTCCCGGCCAAAATCCGGGTCCCTCAAAAAGTACAATCAACGAATTGAATTTAATGTTTAACCCAAACTCAACAAACTTATGAATTTTAATTCTAAGGCCATGCCTTTGGCATGGCCCCAATTATCCAAAATAATATTGGCTATGAAGCTAACAGTTATTATTATAATTGCTGCTCTTACTAATGTAAGCGCCAAAAGTTATAGTCAAATAGTAACCCTGCATCAAAAAAATACCACAGTTGCAAAAGTACTGCGGTCAATTGAAAAACAAACCGGTTATCATTTTCTGTATGATAAGCAAGATGTATCAAAGGCAGGTGATATCAATATTGAAGTGGCTAATGTTTCTCTGGAAGAAGCGCTTGATCAATGTTTTAAAGATCAGCCCTTAACCTACAAAATCTTTCAGCAAACTATAGTGGTTAAAAAGAAAGATGCCGGTATTGCAAATAATATTGCTGCATTTAAAGTGCAAGGTACGGTAAGCGATGCTAAAGGGCCATTGCCCGGCGTAAGCGTTAGGGTAAAGGGATCAAGTGTGGGTACAGTTACCGATGTAAACGGGAAGTATTCATTGAATGCTCCTGACGGTAATGGAACACTTGTATTTAGCTTTGTTGGCTATAATACACAAGAGGTTGCTATTGCCAATAAAGCCCAGCTTGATGTAATATTGGTTGAAAACCAAAAAGCATTGAGCGAAGTGGTGGTTGTAGGTTATGGTACCCAAAAGCGTGTTGATGTAACCGGTTCTGTAGGTAGCGTTAGTGCTAAACAATTACAGGATCGCCCGGCTATCAATGTAGAGCAGGAACTTGCCGGTAAAATTGCCGGTGTTAACGTATCAACCAATTCCGGTGCCCCGGGTGGCGAAACCAAGATCCGTATACGTGGCTACAGTTCTATCAACGCTGCCACCGATCCTTTATATGTGGTTGATGGTGTCGTGTGGACTGAAGGAGGAAGCTCCCTTAATCCGAATGATATTGAAACTATCGACGTGTTGAAAGATGCATCATCAACGGCTATTTATGGTACCCGTGGTGCAAACGGTGTAATTTTGGTTACTACCAAGCGTGGCAAAAAAGGAGGCACAGTTAGTTATGATGCCTATGTAAGTGTTGGTCATATGGCTAAGGAATTACCGGTACTTAATGCTAAACAGTTTTTATCTGTTGAGGATCAGTCGTACGCGAATATTCAAAAGTACGATCCGGCCGGATGGGCTGCTGGTAAGTATGTTGATGACAATCCGGTAAAGATACGTACCGCGTTAATTGGTAAACTATTTGATTCAAATCTGAATCCGCTATATGATGTTGACTGGCAAAAGGCAACCACCAGAAACGCTGTTAGTCAAAACCATAACGTTAGCTTTACCGGCGGTGCGGATAATCTTACCTATGGTTTATTCCTAAACTATGCCGATGATGAGGGTATCATATTGAACAGTTATCAGAAAAGATATAATGCTCGTTTAACTATTGATAACCAGATAAAGCCATGGTTAAAAGTTGGTGCAACAATTAACTATAATAACTCAGAGCGCCGTACTGCTGATGACGGAACCGGTGGTAATAACATTCCCCGTATGCTGATAGAAATGGTCCCTATCATCCCGATAAAATATCCTGACGGATCATATGGCAAGAGAACAGATTACCCGAATATGGAAGGCGGCGATAACCCGGTTGCACAGGCCAATGAAATACATAACCTGTACAGAACCCGCGTATTTAGCGGTAATGGTTATTTAAATTTTAATCTTGCTCCTGGCCTGGAATTTCGTAGTACATTAGGTGTTACTACGTCCTCTGATTATAACCCACACTATCAAAGTGCTTTAGTGGGTGGTTCAACGATTGATCAAAGTAACAGTTCGGCATCAATAAATGAGTATAATGATACATTTTGGCAATGGGAAAACCACTTTACTTATAATAAGGTATTTAACAAAATACATTCATTAAACGTAGTGGTTGGTACAGAGCGTCAAAACTTCAATGAACTAAGCGTAGGCTCTTCAACATCCGGATTATCAGATAACTTTTTTGGCTTTAACAACCTGGGCGTAGGTTCGGTTCCGGGTATTCCAGCATCCGGTTATTACTCTTGGCAAATACAGTCATTCTTTGGCAGGGTAAATTATGGCTATGAGGATAAATACCTATTAACTGTAACCGGACGTGAGGATGGTTCATCAAGGTTTGGTACGGGTAAAAAATATGGTTTCTTCCCATCAGCTGCTTTGGCCTGGCGCGCATCGCAGGAAGATTTCCTGAAAGATAACAAAACCATATCTGATTTAAAGTTAAGGTTTAGCTACGGTTTAACCGGTAACTCAGAAATTGGTCAGTACAGATCACAGGCTAACCTGATATCAGGAAGTACTGTACTGGGAGGTACAGGTACGGTAATAGCCACAGATAGCCCGGGAAACCCTGATCTGCAATGGGAAAAAACCTCTGAATTCAATTTTGGCTTATCATTTGGTTTGTTTAACAACAGGATAACTTTAGATGCCGATGCTTATTATAAAAAAACAAAAGCCCTGTTACTGAATGCACCTCTGCCTGAATCCAGCGGATTTTCAAGCGTGTATAAAAACATCGGAAGTCTTGAAAATAAGGGTATTGAGTTAACCTTGAACACGGTAAATATTAAGTCACAAGATTTTAGCTGGAACACCACATTCAATATATCATTCCTGAAAAATAAGATCCTTCATTTAGGTACTTCAAACGATGATATATTTTTAGCTCCAACATTCCTGTCACAATTTAACCTGCTGCGTGTTGGCCAACCCGCCAGTGTGTTTTATGGTTATAAAGTGTTAGGTACATGGGGAACAGCCGAAGCTGCCGAAGCGGCTAAATATGGTAAGCTTCCCGGCGACTTAAAGATTCTTGACAAAAATGGCGACGGAAAGATCACGGTTGATGATAAGGAAATTTTAGGTAAATCAACCCCAAGCGGGTATGGTACTTTTACCAATACTTTCAAATATAAAAACCTTGACCTGGGTATCGAGTTGCAGTTTAATTATGGCAACCAGATCATGAACTTAACCAGGCACTCAGGCCAGGACCGTACCGGGCAGGCTAACAGCTATGCCACCGTACTTAACGCATGGACACCTACCAACCAGAATACCAGCATAGCTCAAGATAGACCGGCTTATGTTTATTATTCAACGGAAATCTATTCGACCAAGGTAGAAAGTGGGAATTTTATCCGTGGCAGAAATGTTACGCTGGGTTATACCTTCCCAACTTCAGTAACCAATAAAATTAAATTGAGCCGCTTAAGGGTTTATGCACAAGCGCAAAACTTGTTCCTGATCACAAAATATACCGGGTATGATCCTGAAACATCAACTTATAATGCTGGCATTGTCAATGGAGTGCAGACAAACAGCAATTTTACCCAGGGTATACAATTTTACGATTATCCTAAACCAAGAACCTATTTACTTGGTGTAAATGCAAGTTTTTAATTAAATACCTAAATAAGTGTATTATGAAATTTAATTTAAAAAAATACAGGATCAGTCTATTTGCACTGATCGTTATAGCAAGCATAGCCGGTTGTAAAAAATATCTTGTTGAAGATGACAGAAGTAATTTTACACAATCAAATTATTTTACTTCGGCAACTCAGGCACGGGCATTTGTAAATGGTATTTATGGAGGGTATCTTAATAATATCAATTATGGCCTTTATTTTTTTCTGAATGGTGACGCCTATGGTGAAGCCCCATTTATAACGCTCGAACTTTTTGCAGGACACGCTACATCATTGGGGCAGAGTGTAAACAACAACAACGTAATATTTGAACGTACAGACCCAACCAATCCGGGCTTTGAAACCGTATGGAAAAGCTGCTATACTTCTATTGAAGAATGTAACATAGCACTGAACCGCATACCGGCCATTAGTATGGATGACGCTACGAAAAAATCGCTCTTGGGCGAAGTGTACTTTTTGCGTGCCTTTTATTACTACTACCTGGTAAGGTTATATGGCGATGTGCCATTGATCACCACACCTGTTGATATTAACAGTCCGCTGTTGTATCCGGCGCGTACGGCTAAGGATCAGGTATATACACAAGTAGTAAATGATCTGCTTGCTGCTGAACAATCAGGCTTACCTGCTACCGATCAAACCGGTCGTACATCAATGGGGGCCGTTCATACGTTGCTGTCAAGTGTTTATTTAACTATGGCTGGGTATCCGTTGCAAAAAACAGAGAACTACTCCAAGGCCGCAGATGAAGCCAAACAGGTATTGCCATTATATACCCTTTTTGATAATTATTTGTATCTGCATGATAATGGACACAAAAACCAGGGTGAGTTGATATTCCAAAGTCAGTATGATGTTAAAGTAGCTACCAACTCGTTACCGCAGTTAACAGTTCCGTTTAACCTTCCGGTTGGTGCTTATGGCGATCACCTGGGTGCCATGATCCCGACAAATGACTTTTTTAACAGTTACGAGGCTGGCGATAAGCGTACACAAGAGCAGCAGTTTTATTTTTCAAAATATCCAAATTCTGGTAATTTAAAAGATACCATCATATTCGGTGAGCACTGCCTGTTCAAATATTTCCATCTGGAAAGCTCCGTAACAGGAACAGCTAACAGCGGGAAATGTGATGAAAACTATACATTTTTGCGCCTGCCAGAAGCTTTACTTACCTATGCTGAGGCTACTAATGAGGTTAGCGGTCCTACAGCTGACGCATATGCTGCTGTAAACCAGATCCGCACGCGTGCCAATCTGAAACCATTAAACGGCTTGTCTCAGGATCAATTCCGCCAGGCTATATGGAAAGAGCGTTATCATGAGCTTGCTTATGAAGGTAAAGCCTACTTTGATATTCAGCGTACACACCAGATATATGATGTAAAGAACAATACATTTGGTCCCGCAACCTCAACTCCGAATGAGCAGGGAGTTACTATGAAAGATCAATATTATCTATGGCCTATTCCTCAGCGCGAAATCGCTACGAATAATAAACTGACCCAAAATACAGGTTGGTAATGCAATAACAAGAGTAAAAAGCGGCTACCCCCAAAGGGCAGCCGCTTTTTTAATGCCATTCCTCGTTGTAAACAAACTTGGGCATTTGCCAATTATACCGAATGGATAATAAACGCAGGGCAAGACCAATTACACAAGCTAAAATAATAGCAACACCAGAACTGCCGCCCACATATTCAATACCCAGGTAAACGGCCCCAGTAACTATGGACGCGCTGGCATAAATTTCTTTATGAAATAACAGCGGAATATCATTACACAACACATCGCGCAATACACCACCGGCGCAACCCGTTATCATCCCGCTTAATAAAACAATGGAGGCGGGCAGGTTTATTTGCTGCGCTATCTGGCAGCCAATAATGGTAAATACCACCAGGCCCAGTGCATCAAGGTACAAGAACAGTTTTTTTAACTTGGTCATGATAGATGCCACAAACGCGGCCAGAATAGCCGCTCCTGCAGTGATCAGCAAATATTCGGGATGCTCCACCCAGCTCATGGGGTAATGGTTAAATAAAATATTACGGATGGTACCACCGCCCAGTGCCGTAACCCAGGCAATGATGCAAACACCCACCCAATCCATATTACGCCGGCCGGCTGATAAAGCAGCAGTCATGGCTTCGGCAATAATGGCTACGATATATAAAATATGCAACATGATAATTTGAAAAAGGCTAAGATACAGATGGCTTAACAAATATAATTATTTGTGTGGCTTAACTTTCTTGCTGCAGTTTGGTGGTTTCGCTATTTTTAAGCCAGTTTTTACCTTCGCTGAAACGTGTTACCAGCATGGCGGCTACGGTGTCGCCAGTGGCATTTAAAAGTGTTGCCATAGGGTCAACCAGGGTGCCAATGATCATGGCAGGAGGGAGGGCCTCGGGCGGGAAACCATAGGCGGATATGAACAATAATTCGCCTATATAGCCGCCGTTGGGTATACCGCCTTCAACCAGGCTTACCAGAACGGTCATGGCCAGGGCTATAACAATGGTATCGGCGCTGTTAAAGCTTTTGCCGAAGAGGGCAAACACAACCACCATTTTTACAATGGATGATATGCTGGAACCATCTTTATGCAGTGTGCCCCCAAGCGGGATGGTAACATTGGCAATAAAGTCAGGAATGCCTATTTTTTTTGCAGCATCAAGATTGGCTGGTATGGTAGCTATGCTGCTGCAGGTACCAACTGCCGTGGCCGAAGGTATAATGTTGTTTTTCCAATACTTTTTTACGCCCTTAATACCGCCTGCTATAAATGCATACAGACTGAATATCACCACAAAATAAAAAGCCCCCAGGCCATAATATAACTCCATAGAGCGGGCATATCCGCCAAACAGCTGCGGCCCGAATACACCTACCTGGTAAGCAAAATAAGCACCCAGCCCAATAGGGCCCAGCTTCATGATCAGGATAAATATATTTTTAAATACCTCGTTGCCACTATGTAAAAAGCTGGCAAAAGCCGTACCCTTTTCGCCCGATTTCAGAGTGGCGAAGCCTATCAGTATCGAAAAAATGATGGAAGCCAGCATACTTTTCCTGGATAGTAGCTGGTAAAACTCGCCAGTGGTAAATAGCTGGGTAAGTTGGTCGCCAAAGGGTTTTTTAGTAATAGCTTCGGTAATGGGGCTGGCTACCAGGTGTTGGTGTATCGGGAATATCCACGCTGCTATAATGGTTAAAATAGCAGCAACTAACACGGTTGATACAAAAACAACAGAGGTAATGCCCAGTAGCTTACCCAGTTTTTTAGAGCCATCGAGCCCGGCTATTGCCGATGATATAGCAAAAAACACCAACGGAACCACGGCAGTGAATAGCAGGTTCAGGAAAATATCGCCGATCGGTTTTAGCAGTTCAACCTTATTGCCTAAAAATAGGCCGGCAATACTGCCTGCTATAATACCTACCATGAGCAGTATGATACCCTTATAATTTTGAAACCAGCTATTCATGTGGCTAATATAGTTGTTTATATGGCAAAGTTGATGAAGGGCAGAAGGGCATATTAACAGGCAATTCTAGGACATTGTTAACAGAAGAATAAATCGGTCTTTCTTATTTGTATTTATTCTAAATAAAAATAACTTTGCGCTGATTTAAGCTATATCGGTTTAAACATATATGTGACGAATAACTATTGATCCCTTAATCCCCCAACACATGACGCGTATTTTACGAAAAAACAACCCACCCCTATTAAGTCTTATATCCTTTATCTTCTTTTTAGCGCTTTGCCTGAATACCAGTTTGGTATGGTCTCAAACAACGCAAGGTACGGTTAAAGGGACAGTGAAAACATCTGATGGCAAAGCTGCCGAATATGTTAATGTTGTTATCACCGCAACCAACCAGGGTACAAGCACAGGGCAAAACGGTCGCTTTGCCATTAAAAATGTAGTGCCAGGCACTTATACCATCGCGGCTAGCTTTACTGGCCTGCAAACGCAAACCAAACAAATAGTAGTAGTAGCCGGCGAAACCACAACCTTAAACTTTATTTTAGCCGAGGGCGGTAAAGAACTGCAGGAGGTTTATGTTAAAAGCGCGAAACATAACAAGTTTTTGAAAAAAGAAACAGAGGATGTTGCCCGTTTACCCATTAAAAATCTCGAAAACCCGCAAGTTTACAGCGTAGTAACCAGCGAACTAATGAAGGAGCAGGTGGTAACAAGCTATGTTGATGGCTTTAAAAATATCCCGGGAACAGGTGTGCCTTTGGTATACAATAACGGGCGTACCACCCTTTTATCCCGTGGATTTGTTACCGGTAACTTTATCCGTAACAGCGTTGCGGGCTATAACTTTAACGCTATCGACCCTGCGGATATCGAAAAGATAGAAGCCATAAAAGGCCCTACCGGTACTTTATTCAACAGCAGTCTTGCATCGTTTGGCGGCCTTTTTAACCGTGTTACCAAACAACCCTTTGATGGAACCCGAACAGAAATTACCTATCAAACCGGTAGCTTTGACCTTAACCGCCTTACAGCTGATGTTAATATGCCTTTAAACAAGGATAAAACGATATTATTCCGTGTTAATACGGCTTTACACAATGAGCATAGCTTCCAGGATGCAGGGTTTAACCGCAATTTTTTTATAGCGCCAAGTATTACCTACATTGTTAACGACCGTTTATCTGTTGATGTTGATGCCGAAATAGGCAATGGAAATGCAACTTCCGCTTATCGCCTTGCGCCGGATCCGAAAGCGAAAATATACAATATTAAAGATCTTGGTATAGACTATAAACGTTCGTTCGCCAATAACAACCTCGATTACCAGAGCAGGCAAATTGATATTTATGGACTGATTAATTACAAGATATCTGATAACTGGAAATCACAAACGATGTTTAACAAAACTTTCTCCACCACAAAAGGCTATGTTACAGCGTTTACAATATCAGATACCGCAATAAGAAGACAGGCAACCAAAGAAGATTACCCGTACTACATCACCAATGTTCAGCAAAATTTTATCGGTGACTTTAAGATCGGCCAGTTCCGTAACCGCATTGTTGCCGGTATAGAATACTACAACCAAAAAAGTAACAATACGAATGTTTCGGTAAACATGCCGCTTATCAACTACAAGACACCGGGAGCCGGGTATAATAATTTTACGCCCGAAAAGGTTTCTGCGCTCATTGCTGCCGCTGCACCCAAAGCGAGCGACTATGTTCAAAACAACCAGAGTTCCTACGCCGCCTACGTGTCTGATGTGTTCAACATTACCGATAGGCTGAATGCAATGGCCAGTATCCGCATAGATAGGTTTGTGAATAAAGGCGCCTATACACCTGCCGACGGCAAAACCACAGGTAACTTTAACCAAACGGCATGGTCGCCAAAGTTTGGTTTGGTTTACCAGTTAGTTAAAGATCAGGTATCATTATTTGGTAATTATATGAATGGTTTTAACAATGTTACCGCTACCAGCTTTGATAACACACCTTTTAAACCTCAATACGCAAACCAATGGGAGGCCGGTGTAAAAGTTGATGCCTGGGATCATAAGATAAGCTCCACAGTAAGTTATTATGATATCTCGGTAACCAATACAACCATGGATGATCTGCTGCATGCCGGATTCTCAACCCAGGCTGGTACACAGCTAAGTAAAGGCATCGAGGCTGAGGTTATAGCTAATCCTTTCGCAGGGTTCAATATTGTGGGTGGGTTTGTGTACAACAACAGTAAAATAACAAGCGCCGCACCGGGAACCGGAATAGAGGGTTTACGCCCGGCTAACTCAGGGCCTGCACGCTTAGCTAACTTATGGATGAGCTATCGCATTACTCAGGGCAAAGTACAGGGATTAGGTCTGGGTGTTGGCGGCAACTATGGCAGCTCATCATATCAAACCAATACGGCAACATTTAAATTCACTATACCATCATATACAACGGTTGACGCGACAGCTTTTTATGATCAACCCAAATATCGCATTGGTGTAAAGGTAGATAACCTGACCAACGAAAAATACTGGTCGTTCCGTTTGGCTCCGCAAAATCCAACACGGTTTACCTTGAGTTTAAATCTGAAGTTTTAAATTTTCAAATATTTACGAAGCCTGCTAATTACGGTTGTAGTTGGCAGGCCTTTTTGATTATTATCTGGGGGAGACGCATGTAATGCGTCTCTACATTTTGTTTTTTGTAAAGACACAATACTTGTGTCTCCGCTCATAATGCAATTTATTATATTAGCGACCAATTTTATAGCAAATGCAGATTGAACAGGCCAGGGAATTTATCCTGTATAAATTAAATAGGGAACTTCCCGTGTGCTTTCATTATCATAATGCCACACATGCTGTAGATGTATATACGGCGGCAAAACTAATTGCCGGTAGTGAGGGAGTAGGGGAGCAGGAAACACAGTTGTTATTAACGGCTGCATTATATCATGATTCCGGCTTTTTATTTGGGCAAAAGGATCATGAAATCCGCTCGTGCGAAAATGCGCGGTTATATTTGCCTAACTTTGGGTATTCGCCGGATGATATTGAGCAGATATGCGATATTATTATGGCCACTAAAATGCCGCAAAAACCGCACAACCACTTAGGCGAAATTATTTGTGATGCCGATTTGGATTATTTGGGCAGGAATGATTTTTTTGTACTCAGTAAAAAGCTATTTTCGGAACTTGTAATAACCGATGGTTTAAAAACAGAACAGGAGTGGGATAAGCTGCAGATCGTTTTTCTTGAAAATCATCATTATTTTACCAAAACAGCTATCAGACTGCGCGACTCTGTTAAGCAGTTGCATCTGGAAGAGATTATTAAAAGGACAGTTTAAAAATATAATTCATGACCAAATCGGCACACAGTTTACCCGAAATAATTAAGGATGTAATAACTGTTATAATCGGGATATTATTTTGCGGTTTTGCCCTGAAAGGTTTTTTGGTACCTAACAGTTTTTTTGATGGTGGCGTTACTGGTATATCCCTGTTGATACATGAGTTATATCATGTTAACATCGCTTTTGTTATTGTAGTGGCTAATATCCCATTCATTATCATGGGGATGTTTCAGGTTAACAAGTCATTCGCGCTTAAAACCTTTGCCTGTGTAGTTGCATTAGGTATTTGTCTGCATTTTGTACCATACCCTGTTATTACGTCGGATAAGTTATTAGTATCTATATTCGGCGGTGTGTTCATGGGCTTGGGTGTAGGGCTGTCTATACGTGGTGGCTGTGCACTTGATGGTATCGAGATACTGGCTCTTTATACTTTAAAGCGAAGTAGCTTCACCATCAGCGAGATCATTCTGGGTATTAATATCATTATATTTTTAATAGCTGCCATTAAACTTGGGTTGCCAACTGCCCTGTATTCCATATTAACTTATTATACAGCTTCACGTACCATTAGCTTTGTGATTGATGGACTGGAAGAATATACTGCGGTGAATATCATATCAGGCCAAAGTGAAATAATAAAAGAAAAGCTGGTAATGGAATTAGGAAGAGGTATCACCATTTACAAAGGTGAACGTGGTTTCTTGAAAGAAAGCTTTGATGTGCACCAACCAGTTGATATTATATTTACCGTAATAACACGTTTTGAGGTTAGGCGGTTAAAAAACCTGGTTCACAGCATTGACCCTAAGGCATTTGTGTTTACCAACAGCATCAAAGAAGCCGCAGGCGGCGTATTGAAGAAGCGGGTAAGGGAGCATTGATTAAGTCTTAAGTTCAAAGTCTTAAGTCAAAAGATTGAAATACAAGTTACTTAAGGCTTAAGACTTTGAACTTAAGACTTAAGAAAGTACCTCATATATCTCCACGGGTTTGGCTTTGTTTTTAAGGTTTACTTCGCCGATTTTGTTGAACTCGAATGACTCCTTCGCTTTTTCATAAACCTCATGGGTAACAATGATCTGGCTGGCCGACGCCACTGATTGTAAACGTTGTGCCAGGTTAACTGCATCGCCAATTACGGTATAGTCTAAACGGCGTAGGGATGCAGAACCTATGTTACCTGATATCATTTCGCCGGAGTTTATACCAATGGAAACTTCCGGTTTAAAGGTTTTATCACCATAAACAATTTCATCGGCAGCATGCATTTTATCTCTTACGGCCAGCGCGGCATCAATAGCGCGGTCAAGGTGATATTCACCTCTGAAAACCGCCATTACGGCATCGCCCATAAACTTATCGATATGGCCGGTTTGGGCGATGATCTCCTGTACCATCATATCAAAAAGCTTGTTTACCAAACTAACCACGGTATTGGCTGGTACATGCTCAGAAATGGCTGTAAAGCCGCATATATCAATAAACAGAACGGTGGCATCAACCGTTTCGTTGGATAGGAGGCTGGTTTCAAACTCTTTATGGGTCATGAAGTTTAAAACATTTTCGTCAACATACATGCGTAATATGTTGTTCTCTTTAATGGCCTGTAAGGTTTTTTTAAGTTCAATAACGTGCAACAGTGTTTTTTCAATGGTAATATCCAGATCTTCGAAATTCACGGGTTTACATACAAAGTCAAAAGCACCCCGGTTCATGGCGGTGCGGATGTTTTCCATATCGCTATAGGCTGATACCATGACCGCCTTTAATATAGGGTTGGCTTCGGGCAGTTTGGTAAGCAGAGTAAGGCCATCCATTTCTGGCATATTGATATCGCTTAAAACCACATCAATATCGGGCTCTTCGGCCAGTTTTTTCAAGGCTTCAAAACCATTTTGAGCAAATACAAAATCAAATACCTTTTCTCTTATCTTTTTCCTGAATTTCTGTTTGATCAGTAATTCCAGATCCGATTCATCATCAACCACCAGTATCTTGGCCATTATTGTTCTATATGTTTTAGTTTTTCTTTCAAATTATTAAAATCAAGAGGCTTGGTTAAAAAATCATTCGCCCCCAAATCCATTGATTGCTGGTAATTTTCGTCATCGCCATAAGCAGTTATCATCATCACCACGGGTGGTGGTTTTTCATAGGTGCTTCTTATATTTCTAAGCAATTCAAGTCCGCTCATGCCGGGCATGTTAATGTCTGATAAAATCAATATCACTTCAGAATGATTTTTCTCCAGGTAGGTCATCGCCTCCTCGCCCGACAGGGCAAAGGTGAATACAATCTCCCCGTTTTTTATCTCCTTCCTGAAACGTTGGGTAAATAAAGGCTGTACATCTGCCTCGTCATCAACAACCAGTACTTTCATATGTTTAATATACTCCCAAAGTTAAATTTTGTATTCGTTTTTTAACTATTTAGCTTCACCTCAACGGTGAAGCCCTCATGTAATAATCCTCTCCCAAAGGGGAGGACTTTAAAACTCTTTTTTGAACCCCCTCCTTTGGAGAGGGCAGGGTGAGGCTAAATAATCACTTTGTTTTTAGTTAGCCGTAACCGGAATAGTAATAATAAACCGGGCATATTCGCCTTCGGCTGTTTCTACTTTTAACTCCCCATTATGTGCTTTAGTAATAATGTCATAACTCATGGATAAACCCAAACCGGTTCCCTGTCCGGTAGGTTTGGTGGTAAAAAATGGTTGATAAATTTTATCTAATACCTTTTGGGGTATTCCCATTCCATTATCGCTCACGGTAATTTCAACCGCATTGCCTCCTGAGGGCAGCTTTACCTGCTTAGTGGTAACATTTACTGTTGGCTCATATCCTTCACCCTTCAATTTTTTCTTTTCGGCAACGGAGTAAAAAGAATTGTTGTATAAGTTGAGCAGCACCCGACCGAGGTCCTGAGCCATGGCATCAATCTGACCAATGTTTTCATCAAAACTGGTTTTCATGCCAGCATTAAATGATTTGTCTTTAGCCCGTAAGCCATGATAGCTTAAACGGAGATATTCATCTGCAAGGGCATTAATATCCGTAGGTTCTTTTTTACTGGTGGTAGCCCTGGAGTGCTGCAGCATCCCTTTTACAATGGCATCTGCACGTTTGCCATGTTGGTTTATTTTAGCCAGGTTTTGGGTAATATCATTCATGATCTCATCCGCCTCTTCCTTGCTGTCATCAGGTAGATTTTTAAATACTCCCTCCTTCAATTCATCCAGCAGTTCAATGCTTACCTCGCTAAAGTTGTTTACAAAGTTTAACGGGTTTTGAATTTCATGTGCAATACCCGCAGTAAGCTCGCCAAGTGAGGCCATTTTTTCTTGTTGAACCAATTGTGCCTGTGTGCTTTTAAGCTCGACCAGGGTTTGTTGCAATTCTTCTTTTTGCTGGGTAAGTTCAGCAGTACGCTGTTTAACTTCACTTTCCAGGTTAACTTTCATGGCGGCCATCATGCGGTTCTGTTCCTCTTCATTGCGCCGTTTGGTACGTTCAATTTCAAGTGCTTTGTTTTGCCGGCGGTTTATAAACCACATAGCCGCGAGCCAAAGTACCGCGAACCATATAGCGCTCTCCAGGAAGTCATTGATGCTTTCGTAAAGCTTGGGAAATAAATGCTCACAAGTAAAATTAACAAAGCCAACCGCTATAATAGGGATCACCGAGTTAACAAGAGGACGACTTGGCCTAAGCTCTTCTATGGTATAAGGCAGGGCTATTATGCCTGCTGCCAGCACATAACTAAGAAACTGAAAAATTGATTGACTATAATTATTAAAATTATAGTTCAAGATCAAGAGCGCAACTGTAGTATACATGGCATACAGCAGATACTGCGACCATGGCGAACTAACACCATCCCGCCTCAGGTTCTTACGCAGTTGTGTGGTTAAGAAAAAGGTAATAAGCGCCGCAAATCCCGCCATATATAAATTCAGTTAGTCCTGGATACTGTTAATAGTGATCAATTTTTTAAAACTAAATATTTAATTTGAATATACTAAATGTATTACCCGTTCATGTTATATTTTATCAGATGATCAGGCTGTGTTTTTTATACGCAGTTGGCGTTTGCCTGGTTATATTTTTAAAGATGCGTGAAAAATAGGACAGGTTATCAAACCCGGTTTCAATTGCTATCTCATAAAACGGCATATTGGTAGTGGTCAGGAGCAGTTGTGCTCTTTCAATTCTTTTTGATTGTATGTAGGTTAAGGGGCGTTCGCCGGTATTTTCATGAAATAGTCTCGAAAAATAGTCAGGGTTATGGTTGGCCCGCTTTGCCAGATTGGCAACGGTAATGTTTTGTTGCAGATGGGTTTGTATATAATTAATAGCATCTGATATTTTGGAGTGGATAATGCTGTTGTCTTTCATCAGGAAAAGTCCGGGAACCATAAATCTGGAGAGTAGCTGTAATAATAATCCGTAGGTTTCTACATAGGCCGAAACCTGCATCAGCTCATTCAGTTCATCAAAGTTTTTTAGTATCGGCCGTTTTTCATATACATTTGGATTATGAGAAGTAGGTAGGCCCCTGTTCGGGTTTAAATGCAAGATTCTTTTGAAGTGGTCAATATCATTTGTAGTGGCCTTTATTTTAAATATTTTCCTGTTTGATGCAAAAAGGGAAGATCCATCGGCTGACTCTTCTGAAAACGTGATATAATACTGGCTTAAATGGCCGTCACAGTGATAACTGCAGGTAGTAAAGCTGGGTATCAGGTATAAATAGCCTTCTTCCAGTTTGAATGTTTCGGCAGCATTGAATAAATTACCATCACCGGCATCAATAAAATATAAACGGTAAAAAGTGCTGGTTACATTTTTGTAGTTCCAGTTTTTGTTCAAATGAACATGATCGGTATTTAATAGGGAAAATGCTGACCGTAAAATACTTTTATTCATAATGATTAGGGATCCGCAAGTTATATAAAATCGGGATTTATTGTTGGTTGAAAGTCGGATTTGTGTAAACTGATAGGGCATTTGCGAAATAAAAAACAGTGTCATTTCGAGCGATAGTGAGAAATTTTATAAAATGTGCTAAGCGAACATTGCAAATAGTATAAGATTTTTCGCTATCGCTCAAGAGGTAGTTTCTCCTCGTACCTCGTTCGAAATAACAAGCGGCAGTAGTTATAAAAGTAGCCGTGAAAATTATGAGAAATATATTACCTTAGCACTATGTACATACAATAGAACAATTAATAAACCATGGAGAAATCGAGAAGAAATTTTATAAAAACCTCAGCTATTGCATCGGCCCTGGTGGCAACCGCGCCAGCGAAAAGTTTTGCTATATTACATAAAGACATGAAAACGGATGATCAAACTATAGGACAAGGTGGCTTTACCTACAAAGTTGATAAGAACTGGGCCAAAATAAGCGTAAACAGTAACCCGCTGGCTAATTGCCACGAAATGGTACAGGATAGCAAAGGTCGCTTGATTATGTTGGGTGATCACACGCAAAACAACATCTTGATATTTGATAAATCAGGCAAGTTGCTGGATCACTGGGGCACCGCTTTACCCGGGGGGCATGGTTTAACCATCAGCAAAGAAGGGGGCGAAGATTTTCTCCTACTTACTGATTGCGGCTGGGCGCTTGATAGAACAGGCAATAACTACGGTCAATCGGGCCAGGTATTGAAAACCACGCTCGATGGAAAACTAATATTTGCCATTGGTCACCCGCGCACTATTGGTATATATAAAGATGATGAACCGTTTAAACCAACCGAAACCGCGGTAGCGCCAAATGGCGATATTTATGTGGCCGATGGTTATGGTTCTGATTACATTATCCAGTACAACAGCAAAGGACAATACATCCGCCATTTTGGTGGTCATCACAATACTAATAAAGATCATAACCTGGTTAACGCGCACGGTGTAACCGTTGATACCCGTGATAAAAATAATCCCACGCTGATCTGTACCTCGCGAGAGGAAAACTGTTTCAAGGTTTTTACGCTGGACGGAAAATTCATTAAGCGCATTGATATGCCGGGTATGTACGTATGCCGTGCGGTGATTAATGAGCAGAATATTTACGCCGGTGTATGCTGGTCAAAAGATGCTGCTGGCAAACGTTTTGATTATTCGGGTTTTGTAACCATATTGGATGCCGATAATAAAGTAGTATCAAACCCGGGAGGGGCGGCACCTGTTTATAAGAGCGGGGTTTTGCAACCTACATTACAATCCACCAGTCTAATTTTTCAGCATGGTCATGATGTTTGTGTGGATGAGGATAAAAATGTGTATGTATGCCAATGGAATGCCTACCACACAGCTCCGGTAAAACTAACACGGGTATAATATCAGATAAGGGAACCATTGTAAAATCTCCGTTAATACCCTAAGGAAGGTAGCATAAAGCAAATCTTAATGATAAATTTGCTATCGTCATTTATAATCCATCAATATTGTGTTTTAATCTATGTTTATAAACATGGGGCCGGTATATTTTTACTGGCCAATAACTGTTTAGCCCGTAGGAATTCGTACCATGCAATTTGATCGGTCATCAACCTTAGTAATAAATCATGTCTGGAATAAATAACATCATCAAAGCCATAGGTATTACCATAGGCCTTTCTGTATCGGTTGGTACTGCAGTGTTCGCGCAGCAAAAACAATTAGCCGATTATGTTAATCCGTTTATAGGGGCCAGTACCAATATGCAATCGGCGGGTAATCCGGCTGGTTTGGGTAAAACATTTCCGGGTGCCACCGTACCTTTTGGAATGGTACAGGTAAGTCCAAACACTATAACCGGTGGCGATAATGGTTCCGGATACAGCTATGAGCATCAAACTATAGAGGGTTTTGCCCTAACCCAAATGAGTGGTGTGGGCTGGTATGGCGATCTCGGTAATTTTTTGGTGATGCCTACCATCGGCTCATTAAGAACCAGCGCGGGCAAAGAGGGGCAGCACAATGGTTATCGATCGTACTATGATAAGAAAAGCGAAAAGGCTTCGGCGGGTTATTATGCGGTTACGCTTACCGATCATCAGATCAAGGCAGAGTTAACCGCGGCTCCGCATAGTGGTATCATGAGATTTACGTTCCCTGCAAATAGTTCATCGCGCATCCAGATTGATTTGGCCCGACGTGTTGGTGGTACAGCAATTACCCAATATGTAAAGGTGGTTGATGAACACACCATACAAGGTTGGATAAAATGTACCCCTGCTGGTGGTGGTTGGGGCAATGGCGACGGTAACGCCTTTTATACCGTTTACTTTTATGCCCAACTGAACAAACCTATAAAAGAATGCGGCGTTTGGAGCGCAAACATCCCCAATAATCAGAGCCGTAAACGAGAGGATGTAGAGAGCGAAAAATATCAGGATCTGATAGCACATGCTGCCATATTACCTAACGTAAAGGAAAAATTAGGTAAACACCTTGGTTTTTATACCGATTTTGCCACGCATGCCGGTGAACAGATCATATTAAAAGCGGGCATTTCCTACAATAGTATTGAAGGGGCTAAAGCTAATTTAGAAACCGAGATTAAAGACTGGGATTTTGATAAAGTACACCAACAGGCTCGGACTCTTTGGAATAAGGCCCTATCAAAAATACAGGTAACAGGTGGCACGACTGAGGAAAAATATAACTTTTACACCGCGTTGTATCATACCATGATAGATCCGCGCATTTTTCAGGATCTGGATGGGAAATACCCCGCTGGCGATCTGAAACCTCATTTAGCCGATCATTTTATTAAAAGAACCATATTTAGCGGTTGGGATGTGTTCAGGAGCCAGATGCCGTTGCAAACTCTGATCAATCCGGGTTTGGTCAATGACCTCATCAATTCGCAGATCTCACTGGCTACAGAAAACGGCAGGCAGTATTTTGACCGTTGGGAATTATTGAATGCCTATAGCGGCTGTATGATCGGCAACCCTTCTATATCTGTTATTGCCGATGCTTACAAAAAGGGTATTAAAGGCTATGATATTGATAAGGCTTACCAATACAGTTTAAACACCGCCACCAAATATGGCAATGGTAATCGAGGTTTTAGTGGCGGGGGTAACAGCATTTCCGGTACACTGGAATATGCTTATTTTGACTGGTGTGTGGCGCAGATAGCCCAGACTATCGGTAAAAAGGATGATGCAGCAAAGTACTCGGAACGGGCGCTGGCTTATCAGAATGTTTTTGACAAGGATAAAGGATGGTTTCGCCCTAAAAAAGAAAATGGGGATTGGGAAGAATGGCCCGTTGAAGGTAGGTTAAAGCAGAATTATGGCACGGTAGAGAGTAACCCATACCAGCAGGGATGGTTTGTTCCGCAGGATATTCCTGGTTTGGCTAAATTGTTAGGTGGAAATGAAAGGGCTATTGCCGACCTGACCAACCTTTTTGACAAAGCACCCAAAAATATGCTTTGGAACGACTATTACAACCACGCCAATGAACCTGTGCACCATATTCCGTTCCTGTTTAATCGGCTCGGTGCTCCCTGGTTAACCCAAAAGTGGACAAGGGCTATTTGTGAGCGGGCTTATCATAATAAAGTGGAAGGCCTGGTTGGTAATGAGGATGTGGGGCAAATGTCGGCCTGGTATGTGTTGGCTGCAAGCGGTATAGCGCAGGTTTGCCCGGGTGATATGCGCTATGAGATCACCAGTCCGGTGTTTAATAAAGTAAAGATCAACCTTGATCCTAATTACACAAAGGGTAAGGCTTTCACCATTATAGCAAAAGGTAATTCGCCTGCTAATATTTATATTCAAAGTGCCAGATTGAACGGTCGGCCTTATCATAAATGTTACCTGAATTATGCCTCTATTGCATCAGGTGCTACACTTGAGCTGGTGATGGGGCCTAAACCTAATAAGGCATGGGGGAGGATTTAATAAAAACGCGTCATTGCGAGGTACGAAGCAATAAAGATGGCCTGTCATCCTGAGCTTGTCGAAGGATCGCGCGTAGAGGCCCGCCCACCATGCTTCGACAGGCTCAGCATGACAACCATGAGATTGTCACCCCGTATTTTTTGCCGTAACTCTATACTGTTCAGGCGAGTTACCTATATACTTTTTAAATATACGCGAAAAATAATAGGGGTCTTCATAGCCCAGATCCAGCGCTACTGTTTTTATTTTGTCGTCATTAATATATAACAGTTGACATGCCCGCTGCATTTTTAAATGAATAAAGTAATCGATAGGGGGCATGCCCGTAGCTTTTCTGAAAATGTTGGAAAAGTGCGATACCGATAATTTGTGCTTAGTAGCCATATCCTCAACAGTAAGTTTCTTGCTCAGGTTATCGCGCATATTGTTGATGGTTTTGGTAATGATATCGCCATCCTCCTCCTTATCGCTTTGAATATGCCGCTGCGGAAATAAGAGGATAGCAATTAAATGATATAGACAAAAACTGGCGCTGCACAGGTTTTCGATGCTATATCCCATTTCAAGGGTTTGATAAATATTTTGCCATATTTCTATGGTTTTCTCATTAAAAGGTATTTGTACAGGGCCTTTGGTAATGCTCAGATTGAGCGACCGGTTAAAATTATCAATATTATCGCCGGTATAATGCACCCAATAAATTGTCCATGGGTCATCCTTATCGGCCCAATAACGCATGTATTTGTCTGTAGCAGGTATGATGATAAACTGATTGGAACTTACTTCATAGCGTTTACTATCTAATATATAATGCCCTTTTCCTTGCAGGCAATAAATCAAAATATTATCCTCGCAGCCCTTTCTGCGTTCGCGGTAATGGAAAGTTGCCTTGGGGAAATAACCTATCTGGGTAATGTAAATAGGGAATAGCTCTGGGTCTCTTTCTTTGGCCTCCTTTAGTACTTTTTGGGGGATACCCATCAGCTTTTCCCCTATAAAGCCATCTCGTCTTTTTAAGCTGCTACTCATGAAAGTTATAATAGGTTTATAATGGAATATTACATTATAACAGATTTTATACTGTAATATTAAGTGCTATTATAGATAAAACAATTTGCATAAACAATCATTTAGGGCGTATTGCAAACCATCCATAGTGTTTTGCCAATAAACCACATCTTACAGGTAGTTTTTAGTGGTATAATCCATTAAAAAAAATGTTTTACCTATTACAAGGTAAAATAAGGGCAGTTACTTTTGATTGTTCAGTAACAACCAATTAAACCAGGTACGTTTTAAGTTTTAAGAAGCTTTGTGATTTAACTATATAGTTAACGCATAGAATACGATGCCTTATTTTCAATTATAACATATAATATGCTACTAAAAAACAAAGTGATTTTTTTAACCGGCGGTACTGAAGGTATTGGCTTTGAGTGTGCCAAAATATATCATGCGGCAGGAGCAAAACTTAGTATTATCTCCAACTCCGAAGCAAGCATTACACAGGCCCGGAAAAAGTTGCCTGGTGCGGAAATAGTTTTTATAAAGACCGATGTATCTGTAGCAGATAACGTACAGCAGGCAATTACTGAAACTTTAAGCACCTTTGGGAAAATTGATGTGATCCACAATAATGCAGGTATATCTAACCCGTCAAAGGCAATTCATGATACTACCGAGGATGAGTGGAACAACCTGTTTAATGTAAATGTGAAGGGCATTTATAATACTACCAAATTTGGTATTGAAGAGCTAAAAAAAACAAAAGGAAATATCCTGAATACCAGTAGCTTGGTAGGAGATATTGGCCAAGAGATACATGCAGCATACAGCGCCACCAAAGGTGCCATAAACGCGCTTACCAAATCAATGGCACTTGATTATGCACCTTATGGTATCCGGGTAAATGCCGTTGCCCCGGCGGGTGTTTGGACACCCATGCTGCGTGCCTGGAGTCAACAGCAACCTGATTCGCCGACCATTGAAAATTACCTTGACGAAATACATGCCCTGGGTTATTGCCCCGAAGGGGATGTAGTGGCCGATGCCTGTTTGTTCCTGGTATCTGAACAGGCACGTTTTATTACGGGCTGTATTTTACCGGTGTCAGGTGGTGCGGAGTTAGGTTACCGGAGAGTTATAAAGCAATCAACCCAGTTAAACCAGATCTAAAAAAATGATAAAAAATATTAAGATTGATGATGTGCGCTACGCGCTTGATGGGAGTGCTGGAAGCGATGCTATACATAAAGATCCAATTTATTCATACGCGGTAACCCGTTTGTTTGACGATAGCGGTTTAATAGGCACGGGTTTCGCTTTTACACTAGGCGAAGGTAATGATCTGGTTTGCAAGGCTGCTCAGTACTATGCCGATAAGCTTGTTGGTAAAGATATTGAAGAAACGATGGCCAACTTTGGTCAGCTATTTAATCAGCTTTCCAATGATCAGCAATTCAGGTGGCTGGGGCCACATAAAGGTGTAGTGCATTTGGCGCTTGCCTCGGTTACCAATGCCTGCTATGATCTGTGGGCTAAAAAAAGAGGTGTGCCCCTGTGGAAATTGCTGACCGATCTTTCGCCTGAGCAAATTGTAGCTACACTTGATCTGTCGTATCTGGAAGATGAGCTGAGCCGTGAACAAGCTATTCAAATGCTTGGGTCGCAGCAAGCAACCAGTAACCAGCGGTTAAATATTCTGGAAAAAGGATACCCGGGTTATGATACCTCCATCGGCTGGTTTAACTATTCGGACGAGAAAGTTCGAGAAAACTGCAAAAAAGCGCTGGAAGAAGGGTTTACCGCGATGAAGCTGAAAGTAGGCTCTGTTGATCCTGAACGGGATATACGCCGCGCCCATATTGTAAGGGAAGTAGCCGGCGACGACGTGAAAGTGATGCTTGATGCCAACCAGCAATGGAACCTGCCCCAGGCCATTTCCATCTGTAATAAATTCAAGAGCATGAACCCATATTGGGTTGAAGAGCCAACGCATCCGGATGATGTACTCGCCCACAAAACCCTGGCTGACGCTGTAGCTCCCGTGAAACTAGCCCTGGGCGAGCATGTGCCTAACAAGATCATATTTAAAAATTATCTGCAAACCGGAGCCGCGTCATTTATACAGGTTGATGCCGTGAGGGTAGGTGGGGTAAGCGAATTTATTACGGTTAGCCTGCTGTGTAAAAAATATGGAGTACCCGTAGTGCCACATGTGGGCGATATGGGCCAGCTGCATCAGCACCTGGTATTGTTCAATCACATCTCAGTAGGACACGAGGCATTGTTTTTAGAACATATACCACACCTACAAAAGCATTTTACCTATCCGGTTAATATCAATAACGGCGTATATATCACACCGCAGGAACCGGGAAGCAGCTGCGATCTGATAGCTTTGAGGTGAGTAGTGAAAAAATACCAGGCATTTAAAGTTTAGTATTTAGAAATTAGAGTTTACTAATTAGAGTTTAGTATTTAAAAGACCCATGATTCACACGCCCGATCTTATTATCAGTACTTTATATATCGCCTTTATTTTTACTATAGGTTTATGGTCGGGCATTCGCCATCAGCGTAAAACGCGGAACAATAATAACGAGGCCGGTGAATATTTTTTAGCGGGTAAAAAACTACGCTGGCCAATGATTGGTTTAGCCCTGTTTGCAACCAATATATCCTGCGTACACCTGGTGAGCTTAGCACAAAGCGGCTTTGACAAAGGACTGCTTAATGGAGATTTTGAATGGATGGCGGCGTTTACGTTGATATTGCTGGCATTGTTTTTCGCACCTTTCTATATCAAATCAGGCGTGGCCACCTTGCCCGATTTTTTGGAGAAACGGTATGATCGTGCCAGCCGCGACTGGCTGGCTATTATATCAGTAGTATCAGCGGTATTAATTCACATTGCTTTTTCATTACTGGCAGGTGGGGTAGTGTTGCATACACTTTTTGGGGTAGATATGTATACGAGTGTAATTGTGATATCTGTAATCACCACCATTTACACCATTGTTGGCGGTTTAACGGCGGTAGTGGTAACGGAATCCATCCAAACGCTGGTGCTTTTGGGTGGGGCCATCATCATGAGTATCGCCGCCTATAATAAAATGGGTGGATGGGAGCCGATGGTTGATGTATTAAAACATACAGGGGAGCTCAATAAATTATCGATGCTCAGGCCACATGGCGATCCCAGCGGTATGCCCTGGTACGCGGTGTTTTTAGGTTACCCGGTACTAGGTATATGGTATTGGTGTGCCGATCAAACTATTGTGCAGCGTGTGCTGGGTGCCAAAGATGAGAATCATGCACGAGTGGGGCCTTTATTCTGCGGGTTTATTAAAATATTACCTGTTTTTATTTTTGTGATGCCCGGCCTGTTTGCCTATACTCTTGCGCAAAGTGGTCATCTGGATATTTCGGCCTTAAAAACTATTGTGGCTGGTAAGGAGGTGATTGACAGTAAGGGGATATATACCCTGATGATCACCCAGCTTATTCCGCAGGGATTGATCGGTGTATTGGTGGCCGCACTGCTGTCAGGTTTAATGAGCCAGATATCGGGAGCCTTAAACTCCATCTCGACTATTGTTAGTTATGATATTTATAAACGGTATAACCCACAAACTCAGGATGCAAAGCTAGTTAAAGTAGGGAAAATTGCAGCGGGTATATCTTTATTGCTCTCGCTGGCATTGCTGCCATTGCTTAATAACTACGGAAGCATTTTTGATGGCCTTAATGATATCATAGCGCATATAGCCCCGCCTATAACCTGTGTGTTTTTATTGGGTGTTTTTTGGGAAAAGGCATCGGCAGTATCAGCCAAATACACTTTATGGATAGGATCGGCCATTGGAGTAATAGTATTTACGATGAATAAATTATTCCCCATGACAACCATAGGCCAGGTGCCGTTTATGATGATGGCTTTTTATTTGTTTATTATTTGTGTTTTCATACAGGTTACACTGTCTTATATGTACCCCGTAAAACATACGGCAGAAAGTGCTACGCTGTACTGGAAATCGCCATGGGAGCCTTTACGTGGCCCGGCATGGAGTGGTTTAGGAAATTACAAAACGCTTTCCATGTTATTAGTGTTCATTATGGCAGTACTTTTTTATCTGTTTAGGTAATTTAATTATATAATACGATGAATTTTATCAGGATTTTTATTGCTATGATGATGATTGGCTGCATTGGTTTTGCGGCATGTAATAACAATCAACAGGCTAACACACAGCAGAATGCTGTTACACCCGATACTGTAAAAGTGAAACGTTTTGGGATGGTAACGGGTTTAAAACCCGAAAAAATGGCTTATTATAAAAAGCTGCATGCCGCTGCCTGGCCGGGTGTATTAAAAAAAATAAAGGAGTGTAACATACGCAATTACTCTATCTATATTCAACAAATTGATGGCAAATATTTCCTGTTTAGTTATTTTGAGTACACGGGTGCCAATTTTAATAAGGACATGGCCAAAATGGCTGCTGATAGCACCACACAACGCTGGTGGAAGGAAACCAACCCAACACAACTCCCGCTTCCGGAAACCGCCGCCCGGAAAGAGATTTGGCAAAATATGGAGGAAATCTTCCATACTAACTAGATTGATACTTTTTTCACAACAAAATAGAATAGAATAGTATCAGAATAAACTCTAAAAATTTTATTTTATCCTGTCTTTTTTACGCCTTTACACCGCCGTTGCGTGGGGTATGTGTACATTCATTTTTTTAATTTTTTGGCTATATATTTTGATCGTCAATATGCCGTTTTTATTATAGTAGAACGATTTAGCATGTCAATTTGACATTTATATAGTCGTTGGTATTATAATCCATCAACAGTTAACTTAATCGTTTGAGTATGCGTTATTTTAAGAGCTATTTAAGTGTTTTATAACCAGGTATTGATTTTGGTTGATTTATACAACAGTAGTATAGTCCATCTATTTTAAAGATTTATCCATTTCAAATAGGATAAAGGTCAATTAGTTTTACTAAACCAATTTAACTAACCAAAACTTATTGACTATGCAGAAGACCTACTTTCAGCTACAAGCTGTTGATTAACGCAATTTAATCGCCACCAATTAATATTGAAAAACTTTCCCATTTAACATCTTTAGTAATAAACCAGGGATTATACCGGGATATCTGTTTTTCAACAAATAGTGATACTATTTTAACAATAAAATGCAGCAAGAAAAAGGCTGTAATGGAATTTTATTGCCCTTTCTAAGCTAGCAAGGTGGCATAAATCTTCACCCAATTGTTAAAAATCAGCCAAAAACCAGTTATATCGATCTAAAAGTATACCAAAATGTGCTGTGTTTATACTTGATAAAACGATATATCAATCCATATTTCGCTCTTTTTAACCAATTACAAACCAATTTAAATTTCAAACCAATTAATTAACCAATTCATGAGAAAACTTTACGAGTTATTGAAACCCTGGTGGGTTTTAAAAATTCCACACAACTTGATGGCCGCAGCCTGCCTGCTGGTTTTTATGTTGTTTGGATTTGGTTTTGCTAATCATGCCCAGGCGCAAAATCAAACAAAAATCACAGTTATAGGCACAGTGACCGACACGCTGGGAGCCGCTGTTATTGGCGCTAACGTTGCCCCCCTAAATAAAAAGGGTTTAGTTACCTCGACCGACGGGAACGGAAAATTTCTGCTTGATGTAGAGCCGGGCACCATTTTAAAAATTACCTATGTAGGGTACATTGAAAAGCATGTCACCGTATCAGCTACTCAAAGGGTAATCAAGGTGATATTGATAGAATCAAAAAGCACCTTTGACGATGTGGTGGTAACCGCTTATAGCCGTAAACAAACACGCGAGGCTTTGGTAGGCTCGGTTACCACGGTAAAACCCGGTAATTTAAAAATCCCGGCAAGTAACCTCACCAATGCCCTGGCGGGGCAGGTTGCCGGTGTAATTGCTTTTACGCCAAGCGGGCAACCGGGCCAGGATAATGCCAAGTTTTTTATACGGGGCGTAACAACATTTGGCTACAAACAGGATCCACTGATATTGATTGATAACGTGGAGCTAACCTCATCTGATCTGGCCAGGCTAAATGTGGATGATATTGAAAGCTTTTCGATATTAAAGGATGCCAGTGCAACAGCATTATACGGGGCCAGGGGCGGTAATGGCGTTATCCTTGTAAAAACAAAAGAAGGTAAGATGGGGAAGGCCCAGATTAATTTCAGGGTCGAGAACGCTTCGTCGCAATCGGTACAAAACCTTCAGCTGGCTGATCCTATTACCTATATGAGGCTGAAGAATGAAGCGGTACAAACACGTTATCCGCTTGATCCACTGCCTTATTCCGAAAACAAGATCATTAATACGCAGGCAGCCCTCAATAATGCTCCAGGCAGTAACCCATATGTATATCCGGCGGTCGACTGGTATGCTATGTTGTTTAAGAAACATACCAGCACACAGCGCGGCAATTTAAGCGTATCGGGCGGCAGCGGAGTAGCCAAATACTATGTTGCAGGGTCCTACAGTAATGACAATGGTATACTAAGAACCGATATCCGGAATAATAATAACAATAACGTTAAATTTCAAAATTACCAGTTACGCTCAAACGTAAATATCAATCTGACTAGTAAAACCGAATTGGTAGTGCGTTTATCAGGTACCTTTAACGAGTATAACGGGCCGCGTACCACTAATAACGCTTCACTTACAACAGACTTATATAACCTGGTGATGCATACAAGCCCGGTTGATTTTCCGGCCTATTATCCTGCCGATTCTGCCAATCTTAAAACCAAGCACATTTTGTTTGGTAACGTACCTGCAGCCGGCGGTGGCCTGGGCAGTACGCAGTATACTAACCCTTATGCTAGTTTGCTTTCGGGGCACCAGAATTTTTCAGAATCAAGGATGTTGGCTCAATTGGAGTTAAATCAAAGTCTTGATTTTGTAACTCCAGGATTAAACTTTCACGGTATTTTCAGCACCAACCGTTATTCCTACTTTCAATCGCAGTTATACTACAACCCCTATTACTATTATGCAACAAATTATGATAAGCCAACTAATCAGTACACACTGCAGTGGATAAATTCGCAGCCCAACCAGGCATCTGAATACCTGTCGTATAACCGCGATCCTTATTCTGACAATTTACAAACCCAGGTTTACCTGCAGGGGGTATTGGATTATAGCAGAACTTTTGGGAAGGATCATACCATAAGCGCGGCTTTAATTGGCACCCGCCAGGAACAATTATATTCAAATAATAAGGATCCTAAAATTGATCCAACTAAACAAAATCCTTACACGCTACAATACTCATTGCCTTACCGTAATGAAACCCTGGCCGGCCGTGTTACTTATTCTTACAAAGGTAAATACTACCTGGAAGGTAACTTTGGTTATAACGGTTCTGAGCGGTTCTCTGCCAATCACCGTTTTGGATTTTTCCCAACCATTGGCGCGTCATGGATCGTATCTGAAGAAAAATTCTGGGGCGATATATACAATATATTTGATCGCTTTAAACTACGGGCCAGTTACGGTTTAGTTGGTAACGACCAAATTGGGAATCAAAGGTTTTTCTATCTGTCAGATGTAAATCTTAACGGAGGTAACCCAGCCTCTTTTGGAACAAATAATGGTTATGGGCTCAATGGGGTTACTATTAACAATTACGAGAATACGGATGTAACCTGGGAAACATCAAAACAAATTAACCTGGGACTTGAATTTACCCTGCTTAAAAAGCTAAATGTAATTGCCGAAGTTTATCAGAACAACAAGTATAACATATTACAGAACCGCGATAACATACCCTCAACAATGGGTTTAGAGGCACCCATTGCAGCTAACATCGGCAAGGTGCAGTCAAGAGGTATTGATATTTCTGTTGATGGCAAGCAGACTATTGGTAAAGACCTGTGGATACAGGCAAGAGGCAACTTTACCTTCTCGGCCAATAAATATACCCAATTTGAGCAGCCCGATTACAAGGAAGGATACAGAAGCAATATTGGGCAACCACTTAATCGCGGGTATGGTTATATAGCCGAGCGATTATTTGTTGACGATAATGAAGCTCGGAATTCGCCCTCGCAGATCTTTAGCACCAACGGAACCCCTCCAAAGGGTGGCGACATTAAATACCGTGATTTAAACGGCGATGGTAAAATTGACGGTGCCGATCAAACATATATCGGCAACCCGAACATCCCGCAAATAGTGTACGGGTTTGGTGTATCAACCGGGTATAAAAACTTTGACCTTTCAGCATTCTTCCAGGGGCAGGCAAAGGTGTCGTTCTTTATTGATCCGGCCCGTACAGCTCCATTTATAAAAAGCCCTGATTCCTATTATAACGGTGATACCCAGTTATTGAAAGCCTTTGCAGACGACCACTGGTCTGAGGATAATCAAAATCTGTATGCCTTATATCCAAGACTTGGGCCCGATGGCGGTGTTATTGAAAATAACAGGCAAACAAGCACCTGGTGGCTGCGCGATGGCAGCTTTTTAAGGCTTAAATCATTAGAGGTAGGCTATACCATGCCCGCCAGAATTTCCAGGGCTTTAAGAGTTAAAAATGCAAGGCTTTACTTTAATGGCCTAAACCTGTTAACCTGGAGCCCCTTCAAATTGTGGGATCCAGAGCAAGGGGGCAACGCGTTTGCATACCCGGTACAAAAGGTGTTTAACGTGGGTTTAAATGTAAGCTTATAATATTAACCGATCATTAATTACGATATGAAATCATATTATAAATATCTATACATGGCAATGCTGGCAATGGCTTGTGTGTCATGTAAAAAGTACCTTGACGTTACTCCTGATAATGTTGGTACCATTGATTACGCTTTCAGGAACCGCAATGAAGCAGAGAATTATTTGTTTACCTGCTATGCAACTTTACAGCAATTGGTATACCCTGAAAATAATGCTGGTTTCACCACATCTGGCGAGGTTGTATTTCCAAACAATGTAACAGATTTCAGAGGGCTTGACCCCACGGGTTTTAACCTGATCAGGGGTTTGCAAAACAGCTCCAAGCCAGGACTGAATTTTTGGGACGGGAGCAATGGGGGGCAGGCCATGTTCAAATCATTAAGAAGATGTAATACCATGTTGGAGAATATTGATAAGCCTGTTGACCTGAGTTTGGATGAAAAGAAAAGATGGATAGCCGAAGTGAAATTTCTGAAGGCCTATTACCATTTTTATTTATTCAGATTATACGGCCCAATTCCTATTACGGATGTAAACCTGCCGATAAACAGTTCGGAGGAGGACGTGAAGGTAAAAAGAGTTCCTGTTGATTCTGTAGTTAATTACATGGTAAGGCTGCTTGACGAGGCCGCTCCTGATTTGCCGGCAGTGATACAAAACCAGATATTGGAACTGGGACGCATAACCAAACCGATAGCGCTTGCAGTAAAAGCCGAAATTTTAGCAACCGCAGCAAGCCCGCTTTTTAATGGCAATCCGGATTATATAAGCTTGAAAAACAAGGATGGCAAGGCGCTCTTTAACCCAACATATGATGCTAAAAAATGGGATAGGGCAGCTGCGGCAGCCCTTGACGCTATTACTGTTTGCGAGGCAAACGGAGCAAGTCTGCATGTCTTTGTTCCTCCGGCCAATATCACCAGTCTTAATGACTCGTTGAAACTGGAACTAACCCTGCAAACGGCCATCACCGAAAAATGGGACATCAATACCGAATTGATATGGGCTTTAAACCCAACCTTTCCTAAACAAGGTTTTTGTACGCCGCGTTTTACCCAGTTATCAGTGGTCAATGCTTTTTCAAACCCCGGAACGTTTGCCATTCCGATTGCCGAGCAGGAACTTTTTTATACCAATAAGGGAGTGCCTATAAATGAAGATAAAACCTGGGATTATACCAATCGTTACACCATAAAAGCGGGTGATGACGCTAACCGGTATTACATTGAAAAGTCATACGAAACAGTTAAAGCGCATTTTAACCGCGAGCCAAGGTTTTATGCAGATGTAGCCTTTGATGGCGGAATATGGTTTGGTAATGGTATTTACAACCAGGAAGCCTCATTTTATGTGCAGGGGCGCGGCCCCTCGTCATTAGCAGGTCCTCATGATAATGTGAACATTAATATTACCGGGTACTGGCCAAAAAAGCTGGTTAATTATCAGTCAGTTTATGATAATGGTTTCCAGCAGGTTGATTTTCATTTGCCGATGATCAGGCTTACCGGTTTGTACCTGTTATATGCCGAGGCGTTGAATGAACAGGGTAAACCATCGTCACAGGTTATCACCTATATTGATAAGGTACGCACAAGGGCCGGTATTCCGGGAGTTGTTGAAGCCTGGACAAATTACTCCAACAATCCGGGTAAATACACCAACAAAGATGGCTTACGCCAGATTATACACCAGGAACGCCGCATAGAACTGGCATTTGAAGCGCAGGCCGGCTGGGACTTACGCAGATGGAAGGAAATGCAGAGCGTATTGAGCCAACCTCTACAGGGCTGGACAGTGAATGAAGAACAGTCTGTTAATTATTATCGCCAGCGTACGGTAATAACACCGGTTTTTAACGTCAGGAACTACTTATGGCCCATATCAGATGATGCTTTATTGCATAACAGCAATCTTGTTCAAAACACTGGCTGGTAAGGTCCTAAACCTATTTAAATAAATAATTGAAAAATTATGAAAAAGATGAAGAGTTATTCATTTCTGCTTTTCTGTAGCATGATAATGATCAGTATAATTTCGTGTAAAAGAAACGATGGTTATAATCAGCCCGTTTCAACCGATAAAACAAAGCCGGGTGTGGTTACCAATATCAAAGTTGATAATTATAACGGAGGTTCCTATATAACCTACAATTTACCAAATTCCAATAACACGCTTTATGTGCTGGCTAAATACCAGATCAAGGATAATGTGGCGCGCGAAACCAAGGCTTCCTACTACAGCGATACCGTAAATCTGGAAGGTTTTGCCACATCAAAGGATTACAATGTTACTTTATATACGGTTAGCCGTGCAAATGTAATGTCTGATCCGGTTACGGTTACCGTTCATCCTAAAACCCCAATCTTTACTTTGGTAAGGCAAACAGCTGTTTTACAAACTGATTTTGGCGGGGTTAACGTAACGGCCCTAAACCCTTTAAAAAAGGAGATTGGTGTAATTATAACCGCTTTTGATAAATCAACCAATGCAATGGAGATCCAGGATCAGTATTATACGCAACAGGATACCATTAACTATTCGTTACGCGGCTTTAATACCGATTCGAGGCAGTTTGGTGTGTATATCACCGACAAGTTTGGCAATATATCTGACACACTTAAAAAAACATTAAGTCCGCTGTTTGAACAATTGCTGGATAAAAGTAAGTTTAGTGTGTACCAGCTGCCAACTGATTCGCCTATAGGGTACGGATGGGTGCTGCCTAATTTATGGGATGGAAAAACAGATGGCGGTTCGGCCGGTTGGCATACTGATCCGGGTGCTCCTGCACCTTTTGTTTGTACATTTAATGTTGGCCGCACTTACCGACTTAGCCGTTTTGTGATGTGGGAAAGGCCGGATACCGACCAGAAATACGCGTTTAATCATGGTAATCCAAAGACCTTTTCTTTATGGGGAACAAATGTACCATCGCCCAAAGACGCGCAATTACCTCTATCCGCACCTGTTGGCACCGTTGTAGGCGACTGGATCAATCTGGCTAATTATCGTTATCCAAATCCACCATCGGGCTTACCGGTTGGCAGCACCAACGCGGCAGATAACGCGTTCGTGTTGGCGGGTGTAAATTTTAACGTTCCGTTGAATGCCCCGGTAGTTCATTTCCTGCGCTTATCCGTATCACAAACATGGTCGCTGGGTAATTTTGCCCACGTAATGGAGCTGTCATTATATGGTCAACCACAATAAGTTAAAGTTTATAAATATAAAAACATGAAAAATTTGATATATATACTATTTGGCTGCATACTATCAGTCATATGGTATGGTTGCCAGAAGGATAACCATGCCACCGACTTCAAGAATTTTCTTGATGGTCACGAAATAGTTTATACCGGGGCAGTAGGTACAACCATAATACAACCGGGTAATTTAGAGGTAGCGCTTAAATGGAAGGCCAGCACCGACCCAACCATCGTAAAATATGTGGTTTATTACAATAACAAGGCCGACTCGCAGGTAGTGAAAATTGCTGGCAAAACTGATACTGTACGTACAGTTATAAAAGGCTTGTCTGAGTATACTTATTCATTCACCATATTCTCTTATGATGCTAAAGGGAATAAATCAATACCAACAGAGGTAAATAATGTAAAGGTATATGGCCCTGTTTATACCAGTAAATTGTTAAACCGGGGGTATGACGCAGTTAATCCTTACGTATTGAATAATGATGGGTCGGTATTGCTGAATTTCATTACGCCGGATACCATCAACATTAAAACAATAATTAAATATACCAATGTGGCAGGAGTTGCCAGTACAGTTACACTTTTACCCGCGAATAATTCCATTACATTGCCAAGTTTTAAAGTAGGATCAGCAATCCAGTACCAATCGTCCTACATACCTGAAAAGGGGGCGATTGACACCTTTACGGTAGCCAGTTTCAGTACCTTTCCAAAGGTTTATAGTTATGTGCAGTGCGATAAATCATTATTTAAAGAGTTGCATCTGCCTAATGATGCAGGGGCATACGAATCGGGAACAAGTATCAGCAAACTTTGGGACGGGAGTGTTGGCCCGCAGGATTATCCAAATATTTTTCATAGCGACGGCAGCCAGAAACTACCGCATTGCATCACCTTTGATATGGGGAAATTATATGATAATTTAGGTAGAATTGAAGAAACAGGGCGCAAAGAGGGGGTTAATGATAAATACCATAATCCGCTTGATTTTCAGGTATGGGGTACGGCTGATATTACCAATGCCGCCACTACCTTGCTAAGCAGCGACCCCGGATGGGAAGCCGAAGCAAAAGCAAAAGGATGGGTATTACTTAAAGAATGTTTAAGGACAGATGACGGACAAGCGCCTACGAAGTTTGACCTCACCAGCACAACATCTGTACGCTACATCAGGATACGGGTAATGAAAGTTTATAGTGGAAATGATTCTTACAGCAATATGTCTGAGCTTACATTTTGGAATAAACAATAATTATTTAAAGCACAAAAGGGTTTCCCGGGGAATAATTTCCCGGGAAACCCTTTTGTGCTGTTTTATGGTCGGGAAATGTTTAATAACCCCTGCCGCTTAGTAACAATTTTGAAGCAAATACCGGATTATGCTTAGGCTTTAAATTAAAACTGTAATTATTACATTTAATTTTTATTTTAGCGCAGATTATAACCTGGAATATTGATATGAGCAAGGATTTGTGCTAAAATATGATCAACTGAACGTTTCAAACCAATTAATAAACGTAATAGAATAAAATCCCATTTTGTGATGTTAAAGAAAGTAATTTGTTTTTCAGTGTGCCTGGTGTATGCGGTAGCTGTTTTTACTGTAAATGCGCAACAGGTAAATCCGGGCCTGCATCAGCAAGGTTTAACTATATGGGATGATAAACCCGCCAAAACATGGATGACAGAGGCATACCCCATGGGCAACGGCCGCATTGGCGGAATGGTATTTGGAGGATTGGCACAGGAGCACATCCAGTTTAACGAGATCAGCCTCTGGACCGGCGACGAAACCGAAACCGGAGCCTACCAGGCCTTCGGCGATCTGTTTATCAATTTTGAGGGCAAGGATAGCACCAAAAAAAAACCGGCAAATTACCGCAGGCAGCTGGATATCAGCAAATCTGTTCAGCAAATAACGTATACCGATGGCGGTATAGCCTATAAGCGCGAATATTTCTGCAGTTTCCCGGATAAGGTAATGGTGCTGCATTTTACAGCCAATAAAAAGGGGGCATATTCAACCATCATCAAACTGAAGGAGGCGCATAAAGGCCTTCTTGCTGTCAGCAGGAATTCCCTTACCATTAGCGGGAAACTGGAGAATGGCTTGGCGTATAACGCTATTGCTTCCGTAAAAACAGAAGGCGGCTCTGCCCTAATTGAATCCGATGGCAATGGCGGCTCACAGCTCCACATAAAACAAGCTGATTCCTTTACCATATTATTGACTGCAGCTACGGATTACAGCAATCAACGTAGCCAAAACTGGCGCGGTGAGGCTCCTGAAGCAAAAATAAAACAGGCATTGTTGAGTGCGTCGGCTAAAACATATGAGCAATTGCTTGCTGCCCATTTGAATGATTACCAAGGTTTATTTGGGCGTGTGGCCTTAAACCTGGGCATTACACCAGCTGATAGCAGTTCATTGCCAACTTATAAAAGGCTCCAGGATTACAGAAAAGAGGCCGATCCGCAATTGGAGGCTTTGCTGTTTCAATATGGGCGGTACCTGCTCATCAGCTCATCACGTAAAGGTGGGTTGCCGGCCAATTTACAAGGCTTGTGGAATGAAAGTAATAACCCGCCATGGCGCAGCGATTACCACTCCAATATCAACATACAAATGAATTACTGGCTGGCCGAACCGACCAATCTTTCTGAATGCCATTTCCCGTACCTGGACTATATTAACAGCATGCGCGAGGTGAAAAAAGAAAGCACCCGCAAACAATACCCCGGCGTGCGCGGCTGGACGGTTAAAACCGAGAACAACATTTTTGGCGGCTCCAGCTTTTTGTGGAACACACCTGGGAGCGCCTGGTATATGCAGGGCATCTGGGAGCATTATGCCTTTACGCAGGACAAGGCTTACCTGAAAAACTTTGCCTATCCCATTATTAAAGAAATAGTTGAGTTTTGGGACGATCATCTGAAGCACCGTCCTGATGGGACATTGGTGTCGCCTTTGGGCTGGTCGCCGGAGCACGGGCCTACAGAGGATGGGGTAACTTATGACCAGGAAATTATATACGACCTGTTTACCAACTACATAGAGGCTGCCGACATTTTAAGAACCGACAAACAATACCGCGACCATGTAGCCGATATGCGAGAACACCTGTTAAAACCAAAGATCGGTAAGTGGGGGCAACTACAGGAATGGGAAACAGACCGCGATGACCCGAAGGATACGCACCGCCACTCCTCCAACCTGTTTGGCTTGCATCCGGGCAGGCGCATAAGCACTATTAAAACACCCGAACTGGCTCAAGCCGCCAAAGTAAGCCTGCTGGCACGCGGCGACGTATCAACCGGTTGGTCAATGGCATGGAAAATAAACTTCTGGGCACGCTTGCAGGATGGCGACCATGCCTATTCCATCCTCAAAAACTTTATAACCCTGGTTGGTGGTTCAGGGGTAGACTATAATGAAGGCGGCGGTGTATACTCCAACCTGTTTTGCGCCCACCCGCCATTCCAGATTGATGGAAATTTTGGCTATGCGGCAGGTGTTACCGAGATGCTGGTTCAAAGCCAAACTGATGAAATTCAGTTATTACCCGCACTACCTAAAGTATGGGCAACGGGCAGTGTTCAGGGTTTACGTGCAAGAGGTGATTTTGAAATCGTTGATATGCAATGGAAGGAAGGCAAAATTGTTAAGCTAACCATTAAATCATTAGCCGGTGCCGAGTGTAAGCTCCGTGCCCCCAATGCTTTAAAAAACAACACAGGTGTGGTTAAAAATATAGGCACCGATTTTGAATATATCTTTAAAACCGAGGCAGGTAAAACGTATAGTTTTATGGCAGGCAGTTAATTGTTGAAATCGTTAAATCAGCATTTTCTTGCTCATATAAGTATATTGTCCATCTACATCAACGGTTTATCCATTTTTTAAAAAGCAATTACCCGATACATTTACCCAACCAATAAAAACGCATACTTTATAAACCAAGGGCTCTTTATTTATATGCAGAGCCATGCTTTGTAAAAAGAAAACTGCTATATCAAATACATGAGGCTTAAATATTTAACTATTTTAGTAATCACCCTTGGTACTTTCCTGCAGGTAAAAGCACAGGATAAAAACAGTACCTGGAAAGGGTTTCAAAAAACGCAATTGAACATTGATGGCCACGAAGCCTACTATGTAAAACCAGCGCATCCTTTACCGGGTAACCCCTGGGTATGGCGGGCATCGTTCCCTGACTGGCATACCGAAATTGACAGCGTCCTGCTCACCAAAGGCTTTTATGTAGCTTTTGTTAATGTTGATGATCAATATGGCAGTCCTGCGGCGCTGCAGGTTTGGGATCAGTTTTATACTTATTTAACCAGTAAATTAGTTTTTGCGCCAAAGGTTGCGCTGGAGGCGGTAAGTCGCGGAGGTTTATATGCTTATGGCTGGGCCAAGCGTAACCCGGATAAAGTAAGTTGTATTTATGCCGAAACACCCGTATGCGATTTTAAAAGCTGGCCCGGTGGTAAAGGTAAAGGTCCGGGTGATGCCAAAGCATGGGAGCAATTAAAACAGGTTTACCACTTTACAGAAGAGCAAGCCATAGCCTATCATGATAACCCGATTGATAACCTGGAAGGGCTGGCATCGTTCCGTGTGCCAGTATTACATACCATTGGCCTGGATGATAAACTTGCCCCGCCCAATGAAAATACTTACCTGCTTGCTCAACGATATATTGCTTTAGGCGGCCCGGTAAGTATCCATCCCATAACCCAGGGACCTATGGAGCTGCAGGGGCATCATTTCAAGGTCGATCGGCCAGATTATTATGCCGGGTTTATCATCAGTAATTCCTATCCTGTAAAAAAAATATTGCCCTACAGCAACTTCTTTAAAACAGCGGGCAAGCTTAATAATTTCTACTATGCGGCTACTGTCAAAAAAAAGGCAACGGTATCATTCCTCGGCGGATCAATCACTTTTAATCCTGGCTGGCGCGATAAGGTTTGCCAATACCTGAGAGAAACCTATCCGGCTACTGATTTTCATTTCATAGCTGCTGGTATACCCTCGTTAGGCAGCCTGCCACATGCTTTCCGTGTACAGCGCGATATACTTGACTCCGGTAAAACCGACCTGCTATTTATTGAGGCCGCTGTGAACGACCGTGGTTTGGACAGCACTACCCAGGTGCGTTCGTTAGAAGGTATCGTAAGGCATGCAAAAAATGCCAATCCATATACCGATATCATATTTATGGCCTTTGCCGATCCTCAGAAAATAGATAATTACAGCAAAGGTAAAGTATCAGCCGAGCTGGTAAATCACGAAATGGTGGCCGCTCATTATAATATTCCCTATATCAATTTGGCGTTGGAGGCAAATGATAAAATTAAGAATGGCGAGCTAACGTGGGCCGATGATTTTAAGGATATCCATCCCTGGTATCACGGGCAGGAGTTATATTTTGAAACCATGAAAAGTCTTTTGCAGGCTTGTGTTGAAACTCAATATAAAGTGCCGTTTAAAACAAATCTGCCACAACCAATTGATAAAGCCCGGTTTGAAAATGGCAGCTATTATGATTTAACCAATGCCAAATTAGATAAGGGCTGGTCCATCGATCCAAAATGGAACCCTAAGGATGGCCTGTCAACCCGCGATGGTTTTGTTGATGTACCCGTATTAAATGCCAATGAAGCGGGCGCTGAACTATCCTTGCCTTTTAAAGGTAATGCCGCGGGTATTGCCGTGGTGGCGGGGCCAGATGCGGGCACCATTTCCTACGCGGTTGATAAGGGTGAGTTTAAGGATCTTGACCTGTACACAGAGTATAGCAGCTGGCTGCATTTACCCATTTACCATTTGCTTGCCGGTAACTTAAACAATGGCAGCCACGTGCTGAAAATTAAAATAAGCGAAAAAAAGAACAACGCCAGTAAAGGCCATGCCTGCCGGATAGTTCATTTTTTTGTGAACAATAAATAACCACCGATAAACCTGATATGATAAAGAAAAAACTGGGGCTGCTTATCGTTTTTATATTAAGCGCCTGCATGGCTATTGCTCAAAATAAAACACCTAAAGCTTTGATGGATCAGTTTATGGACAAACGTTTTGGTATGTTTATCCATTTTGGCCCGGTAACTCAACGCGGTACCGAAATTGGCTGGAGCCGCAATAAAGAAGTGGCACAGGCCGATTATGACAGTCTTTATCATGAGTTTAATCCGCAATTATTTAATGCCGATGCCTGGGTAAAAACAGCTAAGGATGCGGGTATGAAATACCTGGTGATTACTGCCAAACACCACGATGGTTTTTGCCTTTGGCCAACCGCTTTTTCTGATTATAATATTTCAAACTCGCCTTTTAAGAGAGATATAGTGCAGGAGCTTGCACAGGCTTGTAAAAAGCAGGGTATAACCTTTTGCATCTACTTTACCGTGCTGGACTGGCATGATCCCGATTATCCCATTCCTAACCCTCATGATTCCACCAAAAATGTAAAAGGTGATATGACCGCTTTTAAAACGCGGATGAAAAACGAGTTAAAAGAGGTGATCACTAAGTTCAAACCGTTTATGCTTTGGTTTGATGGTTACTGGGAAAAACCATGGACAACAGCAGATGGTAAAGAAATATACGGGTTTATAAAAAGTGTTGATGCCAATGTTATTGTAAACAACAGACTGGGTAAAGTAAGCGATAAATTGAGTGAAGAAGCGGTTGGCGACTTTTTAACCCCCGAGCAAACCATAGGCAAACTAAACATGAGTGAACCCTGGGAAAGCTGCATCACTATTTGTAACCAATGGGCCTGGAAACCAAACGACCAGATGAAATCGCTTAAACAGTGTATCCAAACACTGGTAACAACGGCATCGGGTAATGGTAATTTGTTGTTTAATGTTGGGCCTGCTATGGATGGCCATATCGAAGCAAGACAGGTTACCCGCCTGAAGGAAATGGGAGCCTGGTTAAAGCTATATGGCGAAAGTATTTATAGCACACAGGGTGGTCCGTATGTTCCAAATGAGGTGTATGGGGCCACACGTAAAGGAAATAAGGTGTACCTGCACATTTTCCAACGCAAGGATGGCACCTTATCTATCCCGGCGCTGCCAAAAGTAAAGATCATCAAAGCCTATTTTATGAATGGTGCCGCGGTGGCTGTTAAAACAGATAATGACAGCTACAAAATTGAGCTACCTGCGGTTTTGCCTGATGAAAACTGCTCGGTGATTGTTTTAGAATTAGATAAAAACGCCCTTGATATCCCGGTGATACCTGTAAAAGCCTGATCATAATTTAATACTGATGATAATCAAAAAATTCACACCCATAACAGCTATACTGCTATTAGCATCTACATTTAGCTTTGGCCAAAAGCAAGCGTTAAGGCTGCATTATAATAAACCTGCTGCAACCTGGGAAGAAACCTTACCGTTGGGCAATGGTCGCCTGGGTATGATGCCGGATGGGGGAGTAACCGACGAAAAAATTGTACTAAATGACATTACCCTTTGGTCGGGCTCACCGCAGGATGCCAATAATTATGATGCATATAAAAAACTGCCCCAGATACGTGAATTGCTGTTGGCCGGGAAAAATGTGGAAGCCCAGGCTTTAATTGACAAGGATTTTGTTTGCAAAGGCCCAGGTTCGGGCGGTGCGCAATGGGGCTGCTACCAGGTTTTGGGCGATCTGGACCTGAAGTTTGATTACAAACAACCCGACGTAAAATTTACCAATTATCAAAGAGCGCTTTCTTTAGATAATGCTGTTGCCAATTGCAGCTATCAGGTAAATGGCGTTACCTATAAACGCGAATACTTTACCAGCTTTGGCGATGATGTGGATATGATCAGGCTAACTGCCGATAAACCAGGTCAGCTGAATTTCAGCATTAATATATCCCGCCCGGAAAGGTCTGCCACTAGTACAACCGGCAATACGCTGCAAATGCAGGGCAGGCTTGATAATGGTACCGATGGTAATGGTATGCAGTATCTGGCTAATGTTAAGGCCCAATTAACAGGGGGGGCTCTTACCACTACTGCAAATAGTTTGGTTGTTAAAAATGCTACAGAAGTAGTTATTTATATATCAGCAGCAACAGATTTCAGGAAACCTGATTTTAAACAGCAGGTACAAAGCGATCTGGATGCGGCTATGAAAAAGCCCTACGCGTTGCAAAAACAGCAACATATAGCTAACTATCAAAAACTGTTTAACCGGGTTAATATTGATCTGGGCGGAGTTAAGGAAAATCCGGAAACAACCGATCAGCAATTAACCAGTTTTCATCGTGACCCGGCTAACCATAAAGATATGCCGGTATTGTTTTTTCAGTTTGGCCGGTATCTGAGTATTTGCAGCACACGCATAGGTTTGCTGCCGCCAAACTTGCAAGGCCTTTGGGCCAACCAGGTGCATACGCCCTGGAACGGCGATTACCACCTGGATGTAAACGTGCAGATGAACCATTTCCCGGTGGAGGTGGCCAACCTTTCGGAACTTAATCTGCCACTGGTTGAACTGGTGCGTGGCCTGGTGAAAAACGGCGAAAGAACCGCTAAAGCCTATTATAATGCTGATGGCTGGGTGGCCCACGTAATTACCAATGTATGGGGCTTTACGGAACCTGGCGAAAGTGCATCATGGGGTGTAACCAAAGCCGGCTCTGGCTGGTTATGCAGTAATATTTGGGATCATTATGCTTTTACCAATGATCAGGCTTACTTAAAAAGCATTTATCCAATTTTAAAGGGATCGGCACAGTTTTACAGCAGCATCCTGGTTAAAGATCCCAAAACAGGCTGGATGGTTACCTCACCATCTTCATCGCCCGAAAATAGTTTTTACCTGCCCGATGGGAGTCATGCCAGTATTTGCATGGGTGCCACTATTGATAACCAGATCATGCGCGAGCTGTTTGCCAACGTAATAACCGCATCCGAAACATTAGGTGTTGACGCGGCTTTCCGCGATACTTTAAAGGTAAGACTAAAACAAATACCACCTGCAGGAGTGATCAGTAAGGATGGGCGCATACAAGAATGGCTGGAGGATTATAAAGAAACAGAACCGCAGCACAGGCACATTTCGCACCTGTATGGTATTTACCCGGCCTCGTTAATTACGCCAGACGGCACACCTGACCTGGCTGAGGCCGCCAAAAAAACATTGAACGTACGTGGCGACGATGGGCCAAGCTGGTCGATAGCCTACAAATTGTTATTCTGGGCGAGGCTGCATGATGGCAATAGGGCATACAAACTGTTTACCGAGATTATGAAACCTACACTCAGAACCGATATTAATTATGGTTCGGGCGGTGGCATTTATGCTAATTTGTTATCTGCTGGTCCACCATTCCAGATTGATGGGAATTTTGGCACTACGGCCGGAATAGCCGAAATGTTGATCCAGAGCCATGCCGGTTATATCGACCTGTTACCTGCCATCCCCGACAGCTGGAAGGCAACAGGCGAAGTAAAAGGCCTGAGAGCCCGTGGTAATTTTACGGTTGATTTTAAATGGAAGGATGGTAGGGTGACGAATTATAAAGTTACATCAAGTACTCCTCGTAAAGTTAAGATCAAAGTAAATGGAGTAATAAAGGATGTGGTAGCACAAAAGGCCTGATCAGTTTACATCAGCAGAAATTATTAAGATGCCGACTATTGAAATTAAAATAAAAAACAAAAAATGAATTTTCACATAAAAACAAATGTCATTTCGACGAGGAACGAGGAGAAATCTTATACAGCATACAAAGTGCAGAATGCAGGTCGTATAAGATTTTTCGCTATGCTCAAGAGAGAGTTTCTCACTATTGTTCGAAATGACATAGATAGTTTTATAAAGGTTTTAGTATTACAATTACTACTGGTAATGCCATGGGCTAATACCGCTTTTGCTCAGAAACAAAAAACCAATGGTCAGCAGCAGATTATTATACCTTATGGCGCTGATAGTTATATTGAGTATGACCTAAAAAAGGGGATATACGCCGTTTACAAAGATAAAAATGCCACATTCCTGAATGTAAGCGCGACGCTTAAGCTAAACGGTAAAACCATATCATCAAAGGATTATCAGTCAAGAACGTATAGTAAAACTAATATTACCGATGGTTTTGGGCAAGGCATCAAATATGTTATTGCATTAAGCGGAAATAATCTTGCCCCCATAAAACAGGTGTTTTATACTTATTTAAATCATGAGTATTTTCTTACACAGATAGAGGCGGTTGGTAAAGGTCTGGAAACGAATTCTATCACCCCGTTCTCGGGTGGTATTCCTGTAGTAACCGGCGATGCACGGAGTATTTTTGTTCCGTTTGATAACGATACTTTTATCCGTTATGATGCCAAACCCTTTGTGGCGCCATTCAGCAATATGAGCGCCGAAGTAGGGGCGGTGTATGATAATACTACCCGTAACGGTTTTATAGCCGGATCGGTGGAGCATGAAGTATGGAAAACCGGCATCCGCAGTACGGCCAAAAAAGATAGCGGTAATGTGATTGATGTTTGGAGCGGCTACACCGAGGAAAGCGTAACCCGCGATAACATTGCACACGGAACTATAAGTGGCGATATTATCAAGTCGCCAAAAATACTAATCGGGTATTTTACTGATTGGCGCAACGGACTGGAAGAATATGCCAAAGCCAACCGCATTGCCGAGCCTCCCTTTGTTTTTAACTGGACAAAACCTACACCCGTAGGCTGGAACAGCTGGGGCGTAATGCAGGACAAGCTTACTTATGAAAAGGCAACCAAGGTAGCTGATTTTTTCGCGGATAGTTTAAAGGCTTTCCGCACAGGCAACACCGCCTTTATCGACCTGGATTCGTACTGGGATTTTATGCTGAAGGGCGGTCTTGACGGCGATTACAGCAAACTCAAGGAATTTGCCGACTACTGCAAAAGTAAAGGACTACAGCCCGGTGTATACTGGGCCCCGTTTACCGACTGGGGCTGGAAGGATGGCCCGAACCGGAAAGTACAGGGCAGTAATTATACCTATGGCGAGCTCTGGACGAAGGTAGGCAATGGTTATCATGATATTGATGGCGCCCGCGCTATTGACCCAACCCATCCGGGTACCCGTGACCATATTGACCTGGTGATCTGGAAACTCAAGCAATGTGGCTTTAAAATGATCAAGATCGATTTTCTGGGCCATGCCACTGCAGAGTCCACCCATTTTTATGACCCAACGGTAACCACGGGTATGCAGGCATACCGTAAGGGAATGGAGTATCTGATCAGTAAATTAGGCGATCAGATGCTGATCTATGCGGCCATATCGCCAAGTTTGGCTACTGGTAGGTACGTGCACACCCGGCGTATAGCTTGTGATGCTTTCAAAACAATAAAGGATACGCAGTACACTTTAAACAGCGTAAGTTATGGCTGGTGGCAAACGTTTTTGTATAACTATGTTGATGCCGATCATGTGGTGTTATCTACAGAAAGTGAAGGCGCTAACCGGGCCCGGATGTTGTCATCAGTTATCACAGGTACATTTATTACCGGCGATGATTTTTCGGTGCATGGGCCGTGGAGCGACAGGGCAAAAGCCTGGTATCAAAACAAGGAACTACTTAAAGTGGTTGAAAACGGTAAAGCGTTTGAGCCCGTTGAAGGTAACACCGGACAGAACGCATCTGAAATGTTTACCCGTAAAATTGGTAATGATATTTACCTGGCCGTATTTAACTATTCAAACGAATCCAAAGAGTTTACTATAGATGCCAAAAGGGTAGGACTTCCGGCACAAAAGGAATATATTGTTAGCGAAATACTGAAAGGTAACAAAGCCAATATGAACATAAAAATTGATGCTGCCGACGCTGCATTGTATAAATTTGAAATTAAAAAATAACCTGATCTGTTTACCCATAAAATAACCTGATAAAAGTGAGAAAAACGTTCCGAAATCATTTCATGCCCCTGTGCCTGGCGGCTGGCGCTGTATTTACAGCAGCAGGCAGCTTTGCGCAAACAGTAACCATCCCTGTGGAAACACAAAACAACGCGCTGGTACTGCAAACTGATGCTGATAAAAATCTTAAAATGGTTTATTTCGGCGCCAAACTGAGTAATGCAAGCGAGTACGAGCGGATACAAAAAATGTATAACCAGGCCGATGATTCTGGTATCCTGAATTCGGCATATACACCTTCTGGGTCTACTAACCTGGCCGAGCCTGCCATAACGGTTACTCATGCCGATGGTAATAAGTCGCTCAACCTGGTTTATGTAAGCCATACGGTAACCAAAATTGATGCTGATGTTTCCCTGTTGACCGTTAACCTGAAAGATCCTGCCTATGATTTTGAGGTGAAACTGTTTTATAAAACCTTTTTCAAGGAGGATGTTACCGAACAATGGTCGGTTATAAAGCATGGTGAAAAGGGTATTGTAACGCTTAACAAATTTGCGTCGGCAAATTTGAACTTGAAGGGGAGTGGTTTTTGGCTTAAACAGTATCATGGCAACTGGGCCATGGAAATGCAGCCAGAGGAATCAAAATTAACGCATGGCATCAAAACCATCGATAGCAAATTGGGTACCCGTGCCAATCTGTACGAACCATCTATGTTCGCTGTATCCATGGATCAGCCAGCTACGGAGGATGAAGGCAAGGTGTTGCTGGGTGCCCTGGAATGGTCAGGTAATTTTAAAATTGATCTGGAGCTTGATGTATCTAATAATTTACGGGTGATAGCCGGCATTAACAACGCGGCTTCAGAGTATCATTTAAAACCAGCTGAAGAATTTACTACTCCTGCACTGGTTTACACCTACTCAGATCATGGCAAGGGCGATGCCAGTCGTAAGCTGCAACGCTGGGCCCGCAAGTATAAAATAGTTGACGGCGAAGGTTCCAGGCTTACCCTGCTGAACAACTGGGAAGCAACAGGCTTTGATTTTAACGAAACTAAACTGGCCGAACTGCTAAAGGATACCAAGAAACTGGGTGTCGACCTGTTTTTGCTTGACGACGGCTGGTTTGGTAATAAATACCCGCGTAATGATGACCATGCAGGCCTTGGGGATTGGCAGGAGAACAAACAAAAACTGCCAAACGGTATCAGCTCGCTGGTAAAAGAGGCAAGCGCTAATGGTGTTAAATTCGGGATATGGATAGAGCCCGAAATGGTTAACCCTAAAAGTGAGCTATACAGTAAGCACCCGGATTGGGTAATTAAACAGCCTAACCGTCCAGAGAAATATTTCCGTAATCAGTTGGAGCTTGATCTGTCAAATCCGCAGGTACAGGATTTTGTATTTAATATAGTTGATGGCCTGTTCACCAAAAGCCCCGACCTGGCTTATATCAAGTGGGATTGTAACGCGGTGATCTATAATGCTTATTCGGCTTATTTGAAAAAAGATCAGTCGCATCTATATATTGATTATGTGCGTGGATTATACGAAGTATTGGAACGTATTCGCGCAAAATATCCAAAAGTGCCTTTAATGTTATGCTCGGGTGGCGGTGGCCGTGTTGACTATGGGGCGCTTAAATACTTCACCGAGTTTTGGCCAAGCGATAATACTGATCCGATAGAAAGGATATTTATTCAATGGGAGTATTCTTATTTCTATCCGGCCATTACCAGCTCGAACCATGTAACTGATTGGGGTAAACAATCTATCAAGTTCCGTACAGATGTGGCTATGATGGGCAAGCTTGGTTTTGATATTGTGATGAGTAAACTAAGCGAGCAGGACCTGAGTTATGTTCACGATGCGCTAAAAAATTATGATAACCTGAAAGATGCTATCTGGCATGGTGATCAATATCGTTTGCAAAGCCCATGGGATAATGACGCGGCATCTATTATGTATGTTGATAATAACAGATCAAAAGCGGTGGTATTTAATTACCTGGTTAATAACCGTTATGGTACGGGCACCAAAGTGCCAATCCGTTTGAAGGGTCTTGATCCGCAGAAAAAATACCAGGTTAAGGAAATTAACCTTTACCCTGGATCAAATTCAGCCTTGGGTAATGATCAAACTTTTACCGGCGATTTTTTAATGACCGTTGGCGTAAACCCACATGTAGACAACCACAGATCAAGTGTAGTTTTGCAGCTGGATGAAGTGAAGTAAAACCTCATCCCATAATCGCATATTCAAGCGTCCTTCGCTTGAATAACGTCCTGATTAAGCGTCCACGCTTAATTTAATTGGAGGTAAGCGTGGACGCTTACACTCGTATAAGTTTAAGCGAAGGACGCTTGAACTGGCGGAGAATAAGATTGAACAATAGCTTTTGCGGCATCTGCCGCAAAAGCTATTGTTGTTTTAGGGTGATAGACAGGAGAAGCATTTAAAATAATCAATTTGCAATTAAAGTCCTCTCCTTTGGAGAGGATATAGGTGAGGCTTTTTGTTTATCAGGTAATAAAAAAAGAAACAGACTAACCACCATCAGCAGAAACATATTTACTCCCGTGGCTATTCTGTAGGCTGATACATAACCCTCTAGTGTGGTGTTCCCGGCTAACTGATAAAAGAAAACACCGCCAACAATACCTATCCCCAGGGCAATAGCGGTTTGTTGAAAGGTGGAAAAAGTTCCCGAAGCCGCACCCGCAAAATGTGGTGGTATACTTTTCAGGGCCATGGTAAGCAGAGAGGGAAGTACAGACCCACAACCCGTACCGTAAATAAAAAGTACAGGTAAAAGTATATAACGGCTGGTTGAAGGTGAATTGAAAAATACCAAATGAAAAACCAAAGCGGTGATCATGATCAGCACCCCAACCTGCAATACCTTTTTACCATAAACCGGCACCAGGTGCAGCGATAGTAGGGAAGCCACCACATAGCCCACACCCTGAAATACAAAGAATATCCCTGTTTCTGATGAGCTGATACCGAATCCGGTTTGAAACAGGATAACGTTGATCAGGAAATAAGTGTCCTGCACCATAAAATAAAACAATACTGCGCAAAGGCCTATGTTAAAATCCTTAAAGCCAAACAGCCGCACATCAATCAATGGTTCTTTGCCGGTTTGTAGTTTTCTGCGCTGGTCAAAAATAAACAAGGCCAACAACACTATTGATAGGCCGATCAACGCCATGCTCCACCAGGGCCATTGTAGTTCCGGGCCCCGCACAAGCGGATAGATCAGCGCTATTAAAGCCATAGTTAACAAGGTAACTCCTGAATGATCAAATTTTCCTTTCTTTTCGGTTTTGGTATCCTTCAGGTATTTGGCTGCAAGTATAACCGAGATCAAACCCAGGGGCAGATTGATCAGGAAGATAAGTCGCCAGCCGGCAATAAAGAAGTGAACATCGGGTAATACACCACCTAAAAACTGTCCAATTACCGATGCTGTACCCGCAATACTGCCATAAATACCCAATGCCTTGATCCGGTCATGATGCTCTGGGAAGAGCACCTGGATATAGGTAATGCTTTGCGGTATCATAAAGGCCGCGCTGATTCCCTGCAAAAAGCGAGAGGTATTGATTTGCCAGGGCGATTGCGAAAAGCCGCACAAACAGGAGGTGGCAATAAAAAATATCATGGAAATGATAAACACATTCTTCTTACCATAATGATCGCCGGCACGGCCGCCGGTTATCAAAAAGGCTGCGTAACCTAACAGGTAAAGGACGATGACCAGCTGAATGTCGCTGTCAGAACCTTTAATCCCGATTTTGATGGAGGGGATAGCTACATTGACAATAAATATGTCAATAACTGATAAAAACACGGCCGACGACAGAATTATCAGCAGGAACCATCTGGAAATTTGCTTGCTCATAGTAATGATATAGAATGATTTTGACCGATGACTTAGTCTATTTTATTAACTTTACTAAACAAATATGGCGGCAGCGCCTGGTGCTTACAAGTAGTTTGAAGGAAGATACTAAGTATGAAAAATGATACTAATGATGACCATCAGCTGGTTATAAAAACAGAAATGGAAGATTTTTCAGAAGATAACTGTCCGATGACAAACGCCCTGGATATCATCGGCGGAAAATGGAAGTTGATGCTGCTTAATAAGGTGAGGGAAGAGTGCCCCATGAGGTTTGGCGTGCTTCGTAAAAAAATGCCCTATATAACACAAGCCACCCTAACCGCGCAGTTGAGGGAATTGGAGCGCGATGGCATTATTTCAAGGGAGGCTTTTGCCGAATCGCCACCAAGGGTAGAGTATAAACTTACCGAGATCGGAAAATCACTTATCCCTATCATGGATGCACTGTGCAATTGGGGCGATACCTATTGCCAGATGAAAAAGAGTATTCAATAAATTTTTATTGATGTAATGCCCAGGCAAGCGATTCACTTAAAATAGCTGCGCTGGCCAAAATAAAGGGATAGTGATGTACACCTATTTTATACAACAGAAAGGCCGTGGTTATATATAATACCAGCTTAAAGATAGGTAGATAGGGACGTTGTAATCGATGCGCGGATTTGGGCGCGGCAAAATATCCCCATAAACCAATTGCAACTGCCGGCAAAGTAATGGTTAATATCAATTTCCAAAGGATATCGCTTCCTATATAAAAGCCGTAGTAACCCAGGGCAAATATCATACACAGTTCAAGCAAAAAGGCGATGGCCATACTGGCGGTTTTAAGAAAAGCCATCAGTTAGTTATTTGTGGCTATCATACTAAACGGTATGCTATGCCTTTTTCCTTTTGATACAGATAAAGCAAATGGTGAATGTGAAACAAATGCCCTGTTGACGTTTTTAGCGCACATTTGTCTTGTACCTCGCCCCAAAGCATCATGTGGCTGCCTAAGTTTATGCTTTTAACAATATTGATCTCTTTATAACTATTGGCCCATTCGGGTACATAAAAGCCAAAGTTTTTGCTGCTGATCACCTTAAAAGGTAATTTATCAACCGGTGGCGGCCCCGCGCTATGATGCGAACCTAACTGGTATATCACATCCTTATACTGGTAAGGAACCTCAGATACTACAATCTTTTTTGTTGCAATAATTTTGGCGAGCGCTGTGTTGGTATGTCGTAATCCAAATATATACCTATTACCCTGTTGTATATCGCCTAATAAGTCCATCGGGAAAATATTAAAGTAGTCGCCCTGTTTAAATGATATAACCCTAACCCGCCTTGGATAGCTGTAAGCAGCAACAAAGGCTTTTAGTTGAGGAAATGTGAGCTTCGGCTTTTTGTAGTATTTAAAAAAGAGTAGATAGGTTTTGATAAAATGTAGATGATATATCCTGCTCTTTCGGAGTTTTAACAGTATTAATGATCCATCTTTTTCATCAATTTTAGCAATCAGGTCAAGCACCAAAGTGGCTGTGGTTTTTCCATGGCTCCCGGTAAATGAGTTTTTGAAACTCATAAGGTACTTGCTTGGCGGGTCAGCAATAGCCGTATATTCTCCCTTTTCTATCCAGATACCAAAAATGATCGGGTCAAGACAAAGCAGAAACTGGTTTTTAGAAACATCGATCACCGTGGAATCAATCTTCAGAAAAACGCTTTCTTTAATTTCACCATCAACTGTTACGGTAGTGTACTCCTTAACAGGTGTATCTCCAATTAATATCCTTTTGAGTAAACCGCTCATTTGCGTATCAGGTGGAAAAGGGTAAACTCAAACAGATTTTCGCGGCTGTTGATGTCAAAGTAAGCATTGGATGCTTTTTTAACTTCCTTTGAGGAGTACACATAAACCGTTTGCTGCTGATCTTTAAACCGGGTATTGATCATTAAAGGTTTACCGGAAATAATAGATCTTAAAGTTTTACGAAGCTTCCAAAACCCTGATTTTTGATAGCCAAGCTGTAACATGAGCACCATCATGTGTCCGCCGGGCTTTATAACCTGTGCCAGGTTTTTAAATAGCAGGTGGATATTGCCAATACAATTGAACACCGCGAAATCGGCAAGTAAACCATCAGCTTTTATAGCAAAAGGTGGCTCAGTATCCCATTTTGCAAAATCAATCTCATTGTTGTTTAAGAAGGTTATATTTTGGGCCGCAGCACTATTTTGATACCTGTCAATAGCCTTGTTTCTCATTTCTTCGGATGGCTCACAAAAAATAACTTTATAGCCGTTAGCTGCGAGCCAGTTCAGATCGCGACCGGTTCCTCCGCCAAAATCAATTACGGTACCGGTTTTAATAATGCCGGTGAATTTTTCTTTAACCTTTTTCCTTACTACTTGGTTCGAGCTTTCCCTGTCTAAAATATCATCGTACTCAATGGCTATTTCATCATAATAAGTACGATTTTTTTCAATTATTCCTGATTTTTCAGATGGAGAAGAAGACATGGGTTAGTTGTATAAGCTGTATAAAAATACAAAGTTTAAGATTCTGTTTTGTCATTTTATACAGAATCATTACACGGGAACTATAAAAAATGTAACTTGTAGGGGTATGCATTTCGTTTTTGTAAGTTACAATTATTCGCCTGATTTTAAATCTCCGCAGGATTGGATAACGCGGATCAATATATACGCCGGTTCCCTGGCCTGTTTAGCACAAACAGATACGGTTACCAGGGTTGAGCAGATTGGTTATGAAGGCGAGTACATGCACAATGGTATCAGGTATTGTTTCACTAATTTCCCGGACAAAAAATCGAAATTTCAGGGGCAATTGAATCGTTTCGTAAAGCAGTTAAATCCGGATGTGGTAGTGGTTCATGGGCTGCATTATCCGCTACAGGTATTGCAATTGAGTTTAACCCTGGGGAAAAGTGTAAAGATAATAGCCCAAAACCACGCCGAAAAACCATTTACGGGGATCAAGAAATATGTGCAGTTAGTAGCGGATAATTACATTAGCGCCTACTTTTTTGCCTCCAAAGCGATGGGACTTGACTGGGTTAAGAAAGGTAATTTAAAGAGTCCCGCTAAAATACAGGAGGTGATGGAAATATCATCTGTATTTAGCAGCATGGGCAAAGAATTAGCCAGGCAAAAAACAAATATTACCGGCAAGCCGGTGTTTTTATGGGTAGGGCGACTTAACGAAAATAAAGACCCGCTAAATGTGGTAAAAGCATTTCTGCAATACGCTACCGTGAAACCCGCGGCCAAATTATATATGCTTTATCATACCGAAGAACTTTTGGATCAAATAAATGAATTGTTGAATAGCGCGATAAATAAAGACGCTATTCAACTGATTGGCAAGGTTCCGCATCAGGAGTTATTGTATTGGTATAATAGCGCTGATTTTTTTATTTCCGGGTCATTTTATGAGGGGAGTGGCACAGCGGTTTGCGAAGCCATGTCATGTGGTTGTGTACCTGTGGTAACCAACATATTTTCGTTCAGAACGATAACTGACAACGGGAACTGCGGAATATTATATGAAGCAGGCAGCGAAACAGCCTTATTAAACGCGTTGATACAAACAGACCAGTTAGATTTAAAAGAAAAACAGGAACAGTGTTTACAGTATTTCAAGGAAGAACTTTCTTTCGAAGCCATTGCTGTAAAAATGCATGATATTGCTCACTCATTATAGCCCTGATTAAACAGGTGGTTGTTGGTGACAACACTATAAGTGTTCGGAAGAATTAAAATAAAGGTTTAATACCGGTTTTGGCTAAAGCCGATAACAGTTTAATTGTAGTCCGTCGGTTAAAACCAACAGCTTGATGAAGGTGTAATAGTGCCTTTAAAATAGTAGTAACATAGAAATATGTATTAAAATCAGGAGCCAATGAGTTTTCAGTGGCTCCTGATTTGTACCTCCTAAATTGGTTATATTACTGGCTCATTAGCTATAGATTAAACTTTTTTTCATCATTAGCGTCATACATAGCAATATAAAGTACCTTATTATGAAAAAGTTAATTTTTACTGCAGCTATATTATTAAGCTGTCTGACTATCAAAATAGCCCATGCACAGGTTAGTGTGAGTTTGGGTGTAAATATCGGCAGCCAGCCTGAGTGGGGGCCGGTTGGTTATGATCGTGCTGATTATTACTATATGCCAGATATTGATGCTTACTATTCTGTACCCACTCATCAATATATTTATTACCAAAACAATGGGTGGGCCCGCGCAGCCTATTTACCAGAAAGGTATCGTAATTATGATGTATATCATGGTTATAAAGTAGTGATTAATGACCGTGATCCTTGGTTACGTAATAATATTTACAGAACCCGGTATGCAAGTTTCCGCGGTCGCGGAGGTCAGGAGATTATCTGTGACAGCCGTGATGAAAAGTACCGTAGACATTGGGAAAAAAAGCAATGGAAAGAAGAGAAAAAGCAATGGAAAGAGGAAAGAAAACAACGGAAACATGATGAAAAAGATCATCGACACGATAATGATGATTAAGCGTATCCTAATCTTAAAGGAAAAGCAGGTTTGTTAAAGCTTAATCCTTTGATGCAGGTGTAATAGTGCTTTATTATTAGCTGGTAAAATAGTAGTAAGAATATAACCTGTATAGTATAAAAAAAGCCGCTGTTAAAGCGGCTTTTTATGTAGAAGTTATTCATAAACAGGTATTAATTATGAGCCAATTCAACATGTTTGTGTCAATTGGCGCTGCTTGTTTTCAACGTAGAAAACAGCCTACCTGTAAGGGGTATTATTTGGTTTCATTGGTTACGGTTAGCGAGGTGCCATTCAGCATGCCAACTATTTCAGTATTGTTTAAATCCTGGGCATAGTCAATAGCTGCTTTGTGTTGTTTGTCCTTAACATCAGGTTTAGCGCCGTGAGATAGTAAGCTTCTTACTATTTCTGCATTACCGGCATTAGTGGCAGCAATCAGTGCTGTTGTTCCGGTACTATTTTTAACATCTATTTTAGGAAAATGACATAATAAATAATAAGCATCCTCTGCTTGTCCGCTTTGGCAAGCCAGGATAAGGGCGGTATTACCTGCTTTGTCTTTAGTATCAACATTTACATTCCCTTGCAGTATTAATTTAACCATACGGGATTGTCCGCTTTTAACCGCTTTGATGAGTGGTGTATTGCCTTGGGCATCTTTAGCATTTACATTAATGCCGCGGCTCAATAAAAACTTCACACCGGGAACATCATTTTCCTGAATGGCTGTAAAAATGTTTTGTGCAAAAATAGGCAGCGATAATAGCAGGGTTAAGGTTAGCAAAATTAATTTCTTTGTCATTATAATATTATAGTTTGTTTTATGGCTTGCGCCGAGTTAATAGTTAAATCTCCCATGGCAAAAAGCAAACCATCGCCTTTATTATTTTTTATAAAGAATGTATTAGCAAGCTGTATTTCACAGTACGCAGTGGGTTGTCATTTAAATATTGCTTAAAATGAAAATATCAGAAATTAGTCTCTATAATGTCTATTCCTGTATTTTGGGTGTATTTGCAAATGCTTAATTAATAGGTGTTTAAGTATTGGTTTACAGGAGATTCTTAATAGATAATAAATTATATGGGTATAAGCCAATGTGATAGCAAAATAGATTATTTAAAGCCTTTTTGAATTGGGTATTATTGTGGAATTTTTAACACAATCCCGTTTCCCCTAAACCTGTAAATTGGGGCATATACGCTCGGACCGGAGGGTAACTAAAAAACATCAATGTCAGCAAAAGTAAATCCTATGCCACCTGTTTAGGGCCCTGGCACTCGGTTTTAAAAATAACCGGAAAAGAATCATGTAACCTATATATCCGGTAAATAATTAGTGAAGCCCTGTGCCACTATAATGTAACTGACGATGCAAAAATACCCCCATTTTATGCATCATAAATACATCAACAACTACAAGTAATTATTTATATATTTATTAAATAGAATATTTTTAATATCCGCTGATTAATAAACTAAATCGATTTATAAGATAATATTATTTTGATCGCTAGATTATTAATGTCAATAATATTATCTGTCGGGTAAAAATAAAACCTCTTATCGTGCTGGCGCAGCTTATGCGCAAATTCTGTTTAATGAACCAATAAACCATTATAAATCAATTATTAATAAATCAAATTATGAAAAAACACCTAAGCAATTTGTACCCCATGATGCGTACAATTAATCAACCCGGATTTTTAAAGTTCAGTAAACGATTATTGTTTGTTGCTACCCTAATCATTACTATCATAGTATCGGGCTGTCAAAAGGATATGAAGGTTGACACATCCGCAGGTCCGACAACAATTGCCGGCAGTAAACTAAAAACCAACGCTGTTTTACCAACCCGGGCCGAGGCCCTGGTGGCCATGCAGGTTTATAATAATACTTTTTATAATCAATACGGCACCTATGGTCCATCATACAAAGCCTATTACTGGAAAGATCAGAATCATACCAACAGGATGGACTTTTGGATGCAGGCTGAAGCCATTGAAATGCTGATAGATGCCTATTACATTAATCCCAGCACCGATCTGAAAAATAAAATTTCATACCTGTATAATGGTATGCGCGATTACAGCGGCCTTACCTGGGAAAATAACCCCTTTAACGATGATATTATATGGGGATCATTGATGTGCATCAGGGCATACGCCATTACCAACGACGGGGGAATGCTTGATATGGCAAAAAACAATTTTAACATTGTTTGGAACCGCGCATGGGATACCAATCTCGGCGGTGGTTTATGGTGGAAAACTGATAAGCAATCAAAAAATGCCTGTGTTAATGCCCCGGCAGTAATTTGCGCCATGAAACTATACAACGCAACCGGCGATGTTACCTACAGGGATAAGGCTAAGCTGATCATGGATTGGATGGTAGGTAAATTCTACATCTCAACAGGTGAGGTAAAAGGCGCGGTAAATGCATCAAATGTAATTACCGAAGGAGCCCGTACCTATACGCAGGGAACCTTTATCGGTGCCTGTGATGTTTTACGAAGCCAATATCCGGCAATAAATTATGCTGCAATGGCCAACAGTGTGATGGATTATACTAAGAACAACATGTCACCCGGTGGGATATTGCCTGATGAATATGATACCGGCGATACACAGGGGATGAAGGGGATATTTGCACGCTGGGCCTGTATTTATGTGCAGTCGGCATCATTGCAAGGTACTTATGGGGCCTGGCTTGATAATAATGCAGCTCAGGCATGGTCAATCCGAAACTCCAGTGGGTTGATGTGGGGTAAATGGGGGACTCGCACATCTGATACCATAGTTCTAAATTCATTTGAAACTACCCCGGGTGTTTCTATGGTTAACAATGTTTATTGGTACCATTAAATGCCATAGTTTACGGGTAATAGAAAGCTCCGTTTTATTTAAGATGGGGCTTTCTGTTATATGTAAAGTACATAATTATGTAAAAAAGTATTCAAACGAAATATTAACGTCCATGGAATATATATCTTTGAAATGTGAAAATAGAAGGCGAAATACAGCAGCAACAATTTTTAACCCCGCACCATAAAGTAGGGATGAATATTATTTTCACGGCAAACTGGCTTTTAAATAAAATTGCCGTTTCGCTAAAACCTATTGGCTTATCGCTACAACAGCTAAATATTCTGAGTATTTTAGACGGCCAACCCAATAAAACGGCCACCGTTAATTTGATCAGAGATCGGTTAATTGACCGCATGCCCAATGTTTCCCGGCTTTTAAATAAACTGATGGAAAAGGGATTGATCATAAAAGAGCGGAATCCATCTGATCAGCGTGTTGTATATATTAAGCTAACCCCGCAAGGCGAAAAAGTTAAGATCAGAGGTCGTAAGATTTTTGATCAGATAACGTTTGAAATAGATAATGAACAGGCCGAATTATTAAATAACCTGCTGGAAAAAATACGAGAATAAAAAAATTTACCTATTTATATTCCATGGATTATAAATCCGTGGAATATAAATAAACAAAATCAATAACATCATGAACAACACCATAACTTTAAACAGCAGGCCGGTAGGTATGCCCCATATTTCAGATTTTAAGTTTGTTAAGGAACCTATGCCAGGGAACGGTACTGGTGAGGTTTTATTAAAAACACTTTACGTTTCGGTTGATCCATATCTGCGGGGGAAAATGTCTGGTACCAAAACCCCACGTTTTGAATTAAACAAGCCGATATCATCAAAGATCATAGCAGAGGTGATGGAATCGAACCATGAAAAATTCAGTAAGGGAGATTTTGTAAGTGGTTATCTGGACTGGAAGGAATACCTGGTATCTGATGGAACGGGACTTACCAAAATTGATTCAAGCACTGCACCACTAAGTACCTATCTGGGTATTTTGGGAATAACCGGGTTGTCCGCCTATTTTGCCTTATTAGAAATTGGCAAGCCTAAGCCAGGTGAAACCCTGGTAGTGTCAGGTGCAGCGGGTGCAGTGGGTAGTATAGTGGGTCAGATAGGGAAAATAATGGGTTGCCGTGTTATAGGTATTGTGGGTAGAGATGAAAAAATGGAACTGCTAAAAACCAAATTTGGTTTTGATGGGGCTATCAATTACAAAACCAACCCTGATATTAAGGCTGCGATAGCTGAAGCCTGCCCTAATGGTGTTGACATTTATTTTGATAATGTAGGGGGTGAGATATCTGATGCTGTAATTGCCAATATCAATAAATATGGCCGGATTCCGGTATGCGGTACCATTTCAAATTATAATGATACCGAAGAACAAACCGTCCCCAGTCTGCTGCCTTTAGTAGTTTATAAATTCCTTTTAATCCAAGGGTTTTTAATTGCCGACTTTGCCGAAAAATTCCCTCAGGGTATAGCCCAATTAGCGGCTTGGTTAAAAGAAGGTAAAATAGCTTATTCTGAAACTATTGTTGAAGGATTTAATAACCTGCCTGAAGCATTTATTGGTCTTTTTGAAGGTAAAAATGAAGGTAAAATGATTGTGAAATTATGATGGTGATCCCGCCGGCCAAATATCAATAGGTATTTCGGAAGAAATAAAAAGACTGTCATTTCGGACGAGATACGAGGAGAAATCTTATGCGATTTGCAATGGACGCTTTGTATTACGTAGAAGATTTCTCCCTGCGGTCGAGAGAGAGTTTCTCTTTCGCTCAATGCTAGTATCCACCCCTGCTCTATCTAAATGACAAACTTTTTATAATATCTATCTTTTAAAGGATATCTCACACCGTTTCAAGACCATCGCCGGCTGTGTTTATTTCTTCTTTAGCAGGATCGGGTTCGCCGGAGTATCCAAACAAGCGCCGGGTTTTTATCATGGCGGCAACCTCGGCAGGTACATATTCTTCCCATCCCCGTATGCCTTGTTTTATGAGCTGCAGTACTTTATCGGTTTGTACATGCAGGTTATTCTCATTATAATGTTTGATGTCCTCAATCTTATCATTGGCTATCAGGTACTCGAACAGGTCAATAAGATGTGGCGGCAGCGAAAATTTTTGGCAGTTCCAGATCACCCCATCACGTAAAGTGGGGTAAATGAACAGTTTTACCTTACGGCTAAACAAGGTGGCGAATGACTCTAAAATGCCGCCTGGAAGGTCTTTATAATGCTCTTCCGAAAATATATACTCCAGGTTAGGGTAACCCAAAACCACCCCTAGTTTCAGTTTGGTGATTTTTGACAGGTAGGCTATTAATTTATAATACTCATGAAAATTAGAGATCAGTACCGTTTGCCCTAGCGAACAAAGAATATCAACGCGGTCAAGAAAATCTTTTTCATCAATTTCGGTATCTGGGTCGGCATCTCTTTCTATAAGTGATTTCAGGGTAAGCTCCGTAATGACGACTACATTTTTCTTATCTACATCAGGTTCCTGTAAAAACTCTTCAACGCCTGTTTTAAGCATATCAACATGTACATTAATAATAGGGCGGAAACGGCCCCTTATTACCATGATATGTTTTTTATACAAGACTTCGCTGGGTTGTTGGTTTTTACCATCGGGCCCAAAAAGAGCCGCGTCTGAAAAACCATACTTTACCAGGTGCAGGCTCATTAGCCGGTTATCTACTTTGGTAAAGTCAGGACCTTCAAAGCGTATCATATCTATTTGAATACGATCCCTCGATAGATTATCCATCAACGAAAGTAAAAATACCGGTGGGATGTCATTGTAATAAAAACAGGCATATATCAGGTTTACGCCTAATATCCCCACAGCCTGTTGCTGCAAATTAGTATCGTTATCCAATAAATTTACATGTAGTACCACATCATTATACGCCCCGTTAGGCTCCCGTTGAAAACGCACGCCCATCCAGCCATGGCCATCATTCGTTTTGTTATAATTGAGGGCCGAAACCGTATCTGAAAAAGCAAAAAAAGTTGTAGTATCACCTCGTTGCGCAGAAAGACGTTCTATCAGCAGGCCATACTCATGGTCAAGCATGGATATCAATCTCGACTCGCTTACATAGCGGCGCACTTGCTGCACTCCGTAAATAGCATCAGAAAAGGTCATGTCATAAGCCGACATGGTTTTGGCGATAGTGCCTGACGAAGCACCCGCCTTGAAAAAATTAGCAGCCACATCCTGACCAGCGCCAATTTCGGCAAAGGAGCCATATATTTCGGGATTCAGATTAATGGCAAGCGCTTTCTGTTTGGTTCCAATATCTTTATTGTGGATGGCATTCATGCGCTTAATTATTTATAGTTCGTTCCCGTCGTTATCCTAACTTGATAAGACGGCCTAAAATTAAGATTTTTTAGAGAATAGGGAGGCAGATTAGCAAAAGAAAGCGGGTTTATTGCAGTATTTAAAGTATAATGACAAATTAAGGAGTAGCAAACAGACTTAAGCACATCTGTATTAATACTAATACCTGAATGATTTAATATTTCCTTAACTTGTAGAAAACGCAAACCATACTATTTTAGCAAAGTGAAAAAAACACTGATTACTCTTATTGCAGGTGCCATGCTGGCAAGTACTGCTTTTGCGCAGCAAAGGTTAGACGTAGAAGGCCATCGCGGTGGTATGGCGCTGATGCCCGAAAATACCATAGCATCCATGTTAAACGGCGTTAAAACGGGGGTAAGAACATTGGAGCTTGACCTGGTGATCTCGGCAGATGGAAAAGTAGTGGTATCTCATGATCCTTACATGTCAGCCCGTATTATGCGTAAACCTGATGGCTCTGATATTACCACGGCTGAAGAGAAAAGCCTGGCGATGTACAAAATGACCTATGATAGTATTCGCCGCTATGATGCGGGCAGTAAGCCCAACCCGCAGTTTCCAAACCAACCACGATTTAAAACCTACAAACCATTGCTGTCTGATCTGATAGATAGTGTTGAAACCTATGTGAAAAAAAATAGGCTAAAACCTGTTTACTATAATATTGAAACAAAAAGTACCCCAGCCGGCGATGATATTTATAATCCGAAGCCTGACTTGTTTGTGGAAACCATGATGGCCGTGATCAACAAGAAAAAGATCAGCAAGCGGGTGATCATCCAGTCGTTTGATGTCAGAACGCTGCAGATCCTGCATAAAACTGATCCAAAGATCAAGTTATCCCTATTAGTTGGTAAAATAAGCGTGGATGATGACCTGAAGAAACTAGGCTTTACGCCGGATGTTTATAGCCCTTACTATACTTCTGTAGATAAGGAAGTAGTAAAAAAGGTGCACGACTATAAAATGTTCCTACTACCATGGACGGTTGATGAAGAAAAAGACATGACCGCTCTGGCTGATCTGGGCGTAGATGGAATTATCAGTAATTATCCGGATAAGCTGGTGAAATTATTCGGCAGCTACCAGGCAAAATAGCAACAGCTGTTTTAATTTTTACGAAACAAAAAAGCCTTCATGGTATCATGAGGGCTTTTTTTAATGGTTCTGTGACCAATTTATTATTCGGCAATTGTGGGATCAATGATTGCTGATATCCGGCTAACAGAATTTGCAGGAAATCCCCCCTGGCTAGCATGTTCACGAACCATTTCCTCATTAGGCGCAATGTAAATGCAATAGATCTTATCGGCTGTTACATAGCTGTTAACCCATTGAATTTGTGGCCCTAATATATTTAGTACACCGCAAGAAGTTTGTGAAATGGCTTTTAATTGTTCTGTTGAAAGTTTACCTGCTTCAGGAATCTCTCTTTCAATTACATACTTTGGCATTGTTTGGTGGTTTAAGTTAGTTTAAAGCTAAAACTTCCTTTTTTTCTGTACAAATTTTTAACATTTTAATTACTAGGTGCTTCTCATGTAAGCTCCCTGATTATAACTATTTCCTACAAATAACTATGGGCTAAAGTAAGGAACACACTTGATGTCCAGGTATAAGCCGGATCCCGTAAAGCCTCGCCTGTGAGGGCATTGAAGTTTTCGGCAAAGCCGTTTTTATTACAGGTATTACAAAAGCTTTTTGCAAGCTCCTTTGCAAAGTCATTTTCCTTTAAACTTTTTAATCCGTCAATAATCAGCAAAGTTGTTGGAGCCCAAATTGGTCCACGCCAATAACCATCAGGGTTATAAAGCTTGCTTTGTGGGCTTTCAGATGCAATTCCATAGGGCGTAACAAGATATCCGGGCTTCTTTAAATCGGCGACCATTTTATTGCGAATATTAACAGGGAGCCTTTCGCCCAGTACAATAGGGAGATAACTCATCAGGCTTTCGCTTTGCTCATTATGCTTACCTGTGATCGCGCTTTTACTGATAAATTTTTCTCCATCCCAAAAAGTCACGATCATTTTTTTTAGTGTTTCATCTGCCTTTTGCTTCCATTGGTCTGCTTCTTTGACTTTACCCAACTTTCGGGCTATATCAGAAAGAACATCCATTTGTTTTACTAAAAAAGCGGCCAGATCGGGTCCCTCAGCAGGAAATCCCATATCAAATGAGGTGCTATTGTCCCAGCCCGAGTCGTTACCATGATAATATTCAGGCAAGCCGTTATGGTTCCCATCGCGATAGATGAACCAATAGTTGGTCCAGGCCACGAGTTTTGGGTATATCTCGTTTAATTGAGCGTTACTAAGTTTATATTGTTCCATGAGCTTTGATAGGGCCCAGCCATGTACCGGAGGTTTTCTGAACTCCCAAACCATATGGTGCGGGTTTATATAATCGGGCATTGCCCCGGTTATATCCTGCTTATCAAATGGCAGCATGAACTCATCCCACGAAAGTTTTGGCTGATGATAGCTTAAACTGATAGCGTTAAAACAGTTATCCCAGCTCCAGATGTTATACATCCAGTTTTTTGACATTACCATACCATAACGCATAACGTTTCCGGATGGTTTGATCATACATGACCAGTTAACGTAAGCAGCCAGGGACCTGGCGGTCTGGTAGAGTGGGGGAACCGAAGGTGTGATCTTATCCCAGGCATCGAGCTCCTTTTTCAAGTTTTCCATGCTTTTCTGAAAGGGCTCGGTATATGTTTTGGGGAGCCAGTCCCCATGGTATTGCTCAATCACAATGTCTAATTGTTTATCCCGGGGATGGACTGTAAAACCGCCTTTCTCATCTTTACCCTCAAATTCACCATTCCCGGATTTAATGGTGACTACAAAATTGTTGTCCCTCAATTTCCATGTATTCGGAGAGCCGGGAACTTGAAGCGTATTATTACGGTCAAACTTGCCAGACATTGATACCCCGGGGCCGTTACTGATGATGTGCAATATTTCAGGACTTTCAAAGTAAAATGTAAGTGTCCCTGACGGGGTTTTACCTTTTAAATTTAGTGGAGTAGCCTCATATTCAACAGGAATTACCTGCTGCCCGTCAATGGGTTCTATTTTAAGAACTCCGTTAGACGACCATACACTTTTACCTGTTAATTCGTTCAGGTTCAGGACCGTATTCTTAACATCATTATGATCAATGGTTGACAATGCCATATAAGAGCCATATCGGCTGAATGGAATTTGGGAAATATCGAATTTTACATTTTCAAGCTCTTGTCCGTAAACAAACGGATGGACCATTAGCATCCCCAGGATAAAAATCGCGCTAAGGGATAGCTTTATAATGCTGTTAGGTAAAGGATGGAGTTTAAGGTAGGATAATCTTCTCATTTTCATATTGTACCAAAATAAAGATAATTTTAAATTTATGTCTTAATGACAATTATAATTTCTTTTTTTCTGCTTTACCGGTATGTTCTGTTACCAGTGATGAATTTTAAGCATTACTGAAAAAGGAAAATATCCACCTGATAACCTGGGGCGATATAAGGATACAAAGTTACGACGGTAATAATAATGGCCAGTAGTATTCAAAAAAACCTTTCAGTATTGCTAAAAGGCTTTTTTAATGATTCGGGATCAGATTGTAGCTTTCTGCCTTAAATATCCCTGTCAGCAACTGATAGTTGTATGCCGTGGTGTGCATTAATGACCCCATTGGCAAAGCCATTGCTATCAATAAACATTTTTTCATTTTCAATTAAAAAGTGAGTACTGCCTACGTGGAAGTTGCCTTTAATGGTTAATACAGCATCAGGATGCTGGGCTTCTATCTCTTTAGTTATAAAGCTGGATAAATGCGGATATTCATGCGGATCAAGCTGATATACATCAAGCACAGGTTCGGCATGCCCGGATTGGAAAACCTTAAGGCGGTTACTGCTTGTTTCCAGGCTGAAGGATGGCCCTGCATCGAGTTGGTTATTATTTATCCTGATAACATCGCCAGATGCGGAAGTGATGCTGGCATCAATGCTGAGCACATGATCTTCAGTGCCTTGCTGATGATGATAAAAAGAGAGAACCTTTAAAAACTCAGTGCTGTTTTCCCCATCCACAAAAGTAAGCGTGCGTTGCTCGCTCAAAAATATGGTGGTCCCAAAAATGAATGCGTGTTTCATAACGGTTATGGTTTTTAATAAATACAAGCATCTGGAGCGTAAAATGTTTTTCCGGAAACAAGAAATATTAACTTGTGGAAATGGCTTGTGGGGGTAAGGATGTAAAAATAATAGTAGCTTTAAGGAAGAAAACCTTGTTACTCCCAGATGCCGCGAAAACTAATAATAAGACCAATATTTTACGTATTGATATTTTTAACCTTTATAGGTTGTATTCACCAAGATAAACAGCGTAGTAAAAGCATTCATACACAAAAATCTACAAATGCAAAACCATCGGATAAGAACAACAAGAAGATCCAATACAGCGATCAGCAATTGGAGATGTTTTTAGACAGCACAGGTAAATTACCAACCCAGCCGCTTGTAGATAAGACATCTTTTGGAGCTGATTCTGTTTTTAAAAGCCAGCAGCAAATGGACAAACCGATCTCACCAAACGATTTTAATAGATTGAAGCTTGCAATTCGTTCAAGTAAAATTGATGTTAAAACCGCCAAAAGCATTTTTGGAAACTTTGAAGTTGACAGTACCTACGTTAATGAAGGGATTTTACCGGTTGAGCTTTTTTCATTTGACAAAAACAAAAATGAGTTTAACGAATATGCAATCTGCCTTGGAGATCACGGTCGCAGTTGGAATGATGGTTTGTATTTTTTAAAATCAAACATCATCATCTCAAAGCATAATGCTTATAATCGTTATGGTCTTGACTTAACTCATTATAAAGATGTAGATGGAAAAACCGTTGTTTATTATAAAGAGGGATTTGATAGTGGCTCTGGTATATGGTGGAATAATTTTTTCTTTTATAAATACGATGGTAATAAATTGATACCCATATTGAACGAGCTTGAAAATGGAAACATGCAAGGTTTTTGGGGATTTCGCATTTTATGGCTTGAATCATCTATTCAAAAAACCAATCCACTCACCATTAAAATGGTTTATTATGACCAGCTCCCCGACACAAGTAAAGCGGATTATGGACCCAGAATTGTGGATGACTCGACGACGGTTCGTTACATTTGGGATGAGCGCTCAAAAACACTTCAGGGGCAATACACGCAATCTAAGATCAGTAAAGCACAAATTTTATCTTATTACCTTAACGAGAACGACCTACTGTTTATCAACACCTATTATAAAACGTTAAAAAGCTCACTACAGGATAAAGCAAAAAGAAAAGGAACCCTGGTTTATCTTAATAATGTGAAGAATTATTATCATAAGAATTAGTAGAAAGCATATTGGGCAATAAGATGGATTTGGCAACAATTGTAAATGAAAAGGAATTCCCGGCCTCCGCAAGCATCCTGCTATTGTACAACTATTAGCTCACCTGTAAATATTCAATTACCGGTTTAAACTTGTCTGCTGCATCGTAAGGAGATTGGTCAGAATGGATATGGAACGAATTGATGTCGATCCCATTTAACTTTATCAGCTGCTCGCCGGCCTTATAAAAAATATGGTCATTATCGCTGAAATAATAAAAACCAATCTGCCGGAAACTTTTAGGATCAACACCAGGGAGCTTCTTTCCTCGAAGATACACCCCATGATCGCCTATGGTAATATTGCTTACCCAACTCAGGGTATCCTTTAACTGTGGATGCTCTTTATGTTGCTGATCCGTAACGTATCCCGGTACAATTGTTAGATTTTCCTCATTGATCTGTTTTCCGCCTTCTGCAAAATAATAACGGTTCTTGTCCCTGGCATGGTACATATTCAAAATCTCGAAACTGCTTAAATCAACACCTTTAATCGTGCTAAAAAAACACTTCTCTGAACTAGAGCTTTGTTTATAACTCATGCCGTACACCTCATTTTTATCAGCAAAAAAGCAAAGCCCAAGACAATGAAAGCTTAATTGATCAAGAATTAGGGGGATCTTTCTGCTATTATGCAGTGGCACCCCATTTACCAGAACAGCATTGGGTGTTATTTCAATTTGCTCCACCTTCATTCTGGTTGCCGAAATACCATAGATATTAAGCAGGTTTTCCGGAATTGCTGTTGGTGGTATTTGCATAGTGGGGCTATCCTTTTTTTGAGGTATTACTTACCGGATGAAATAACGCTGAGAGCAAAAGTATTAAAAACCTTAATTTGTTTGTCCTGTTTACCAGATATTTAAAGTTTCGCTTCACCAGGGAGGATTACAGGAAGATAATAGTGTGGAGAAGGATAAAACCATCCGGGCCAATAGAAGTTTTTAAAGAAATGAGTAAATTGTGATCCCTAAACAACATAAATAACCTGCTTATGAACTCACGTCGCGACTTTTTACAGAAATTGGGAGTATCAGCCCTGGCTTTGCATTTGGCTCCGCTTTCAGGATGGGCTGATAGTAAAAATAAACCTAACGAAACCTATGATGGGCCGGTGTTACGGGTAGCCATTATGGGCCTTGGGAGTTATGGAACCCGCGTTGCAGAAGCCATGCAATCATGCGTAAAAGCTAAACTGGTTGGTGTTATTAGCGGTACGCCATCAAAAGTTAAAGACTGGCAAAGTAAGTACGCCATACCAGCGAAGAACTGCTACAATTATGAAAACTTCGACGATATAAAAAACAACCCTGATATTGATGCCGTGTATGTTATAACGCCAAACGGATTGCACCATGACCAGGTAATAAGGGTGGCAAAGGCCGGTAAACACGCGATTTGCGAAAAACCAATGGCGTTGAATGCTAAACAAGGGCAGGAGATGGTTGATGCCTGTAAAAAAGCGAACGTAAAACTATTAGTTGGTTACCGGATGCACTTTGAACCCAAAACACTGGAGGTTATCAGGATGAGAAAAGCCGGTGATTTTGGAAAAGTTTTATTCTTCCAGGGATTATGTGGCTTTAGCATCGGCGATCCTACACAATGGCGATTGAATAAGCAACTGGCCGGCGGCGGCTCTTTAATGGACATCGGTATTTATGCCATCAATGGTTCACGTTATATGACCGGCGAAGACCCTGTTTGGGTTACTGCACAGGAAACTAAAACAGATCCAGTAAAGTTTAAGGAAGGTGTTGACGAAACTATACAGTTTCAGTTCGGCTTTCCCAGCGGGGCCACAGCGTCATGCTTATCAACTTATAAAATGAATAATCTGGACCGTTTTTTTCTGAATGGCGATAAGGGATTTGCAGAGCTGCAACCATCCACGGGCTACGGACCTATCAAGGGTCGCACAAATATAGGCGAATTGACCCAGCCTGTTACCGTTCATCAAACCGTGCAAATGGAGGAAATTGCAGGGATCATCTTCGAAAACAAACAGCCCATTGTACCAATAGATGGTGAAGAAGCAGTAAAAGACTTAAAACTAATTGATGCCATATATCTGGCAGCTAAAACAGGGCAAAAAGTTGATGTTAAGCTTTAATTTGCTATCCTGTTAATAACCAAGCCTTCTATATCACCACTAGAATGTAGGAGCTGATATAATAAAGGGCTGGCAGGGTAGTATAAAAATCAGGTAAGTAAACGCGTTTGGGTGATATTATAAATTAAAAAGGCTTTCTGAAAAATCAGAAAGCCCAGTGTGAGTATAGTTGATCGTATTAGTAATTATAAAATAGCTGCTCATCAACATGAGCAGCTATTTGAATTATGTTATCAGTGTTTTGCCCACCACAAAGGTGTTAAAACTGCATCAGGTCCACCTAAGGCGGCAACAGCTTGGCCATAACCATTGGCATTAGCATTGCTTAGATTTGAAGAATATTTCATACGTTGTGGAAAAAATTTCACGCTGCTGGTCATATAGGTAGAACTATTCAGAGCTGGTAACTCAGGCATTATATCTTCAACTGCCGGATTTTCATAAAACGGTAAACCTAATCTTCTGTGGTCATTCCAGGTTTCTAATGGTAACCATGGTGTTTGGGCAATAAATTTCTGAGTAATGATTTTTGTCAATTGGTCATTTTTAACGGAACCTGATTTATAAAGACCATTTTTAGGATAATTTATAGATACCGTACCTGCTACGCCTGTAATACCATCTTCATAATTCATAGTCCGTGCTATTGGCGGCTCTATGGTGTGGTTCCAGTTTACAGATGTTCCTGCCCGGTTATAATCGGTAGATGCCAGGTAGGCACCTAAAGATGCGGTAGTTCCAAAGTATTCAAAACTTTTAGCAATTCCGGTTTCATAAGCTGTTTGCGCATCAACCGGAGTGGTCCAACCGCGTACCCCGGCTTCGGCCAAAAGGAAATAAGTTTCCCATGGGCCAAAGAACACTCTTTTGTTTGTGCCGCCTCTATAAACCAGGTTTAACAATGGTTTAAATCCGTTCGTGGTTATTGCCTGGTTCATGCCTGCTTTTGCACCCCAATTACCGTCAACTTTCGCGTTCCAGGTATATTTTGAATTAAGTGTTTTAACAATCGTACCAGCAGCATTTTTCAAATCCCGCTGAGCAGCGATAAAAGTAGATCCTATATTAGGATAATTAACATTGGTAATGTCGCCAGGAATGCTGAATATTTTGTACGCTCTGGGATCAATAGTATAGGGTAGGCCATTAAACCAGTAGCCAGCCTCCGGATCGTTAGTTTTAGTGGCAAACTGATCAGTGAATCTTTGCCCCATCCAATTAGCTGGTTTAATAGCTGATTGGAAGTCCTGTCCTAATTGATCGGCAGATTTAATACCACCTAATCCCACAGACAGGTTATTATAAGTTGCCGATATAGGCAGCCCCATCCAGGATGATTCTTTTCTAAACACACTACTTAGTGGATTATAACTATTTGCTGTTTCTTGCACACTAAAGGTTTGTGTAGCATCGGTAATAAAATCATTGGTAGCAACGGCAGCTTCAAACTCAGTTTTAGCTTTTGCGGCATCAATTTCCGATAATCTCATGGCCAATCGCATGCGCATTGAGTTAGCATACTTGCGCCACTTGGCATAATCATAGCCGTAAGCCGGATCTTCTTTATTTAAATCAGATGAATTAGCAACAGTTAAATCCAATTTAGAACTCGCGTCTTTCAACTCATCCAGTATAAAGTAATATACTGTTTTTACATCTTTAAAATCTGGATTTTTGCCTTGAAAGCCATCCACTGGCATCGGCCCAAAACTATCCGAAAACTCACTCATCAAATAAGCTCTCCAGATCCTTGCAACCTGTATCAGATTTTTGGTATAGGGCTTTGATGTTCCTTTGGTAATTTGGTCCGTTCCAATTTGTATGGCACTATTGGCATTATTTAGCCATTGTGATACTTGTCTGTAATACTCTGAGGTCCAGTCATCACTATAGGCTCCCTGCGAGAAAGTATCTCCGTCTTCATCCTGTAGCGTGTGCCCGCCTACGGTCCAGTACAGTATAAATACCCGTTCTGACAATCCTGGATCCTGTTGTGCCCCAATAATGGAATTATTGATGAAATACTCTGTTTGAACCTGATCGCCATTGGCTTTGAGCGGATCATTATTAAGCTCAGTGAATTTTTTACATGATGTACTCAACAAAATAATTGTAAGCAACAAGCATGATGTTTTAAATATCGTTTTCATATCCTTATGAATTATTCTTGTTTAATAATTTAAAAACCAATTGTTAAGTTAAATAAGAATGTACGTGTCGTGGGCGCACTTCCGCTTTCAAAACCTGTAGCATTGGTTCCGGTTGCGTAAACAGATTCAGGGTCCATACCATTCATATGGCTTGATATTAACCACAAATTATTAACTGATACACCTATTTTGGCTCTTTGAATGCCTGTGCCTGATAAAAACTTGCGCGAAAGATCATAGCTGAACTGTACATTTCTGATACGTATGTTTGAGGCATCATAAAGATTTGCTTCTGTTACCCCGATATTACTGTGGCCCGCAACTACAGTCCAGTAATTTTGAGCTGTAGTTTTTACCGTATTCTTTTCGTATTGATTTGTGCTTGAGTTAAGCACAACGCCATCAACCAGCATATCTTCCCTTGATCCATTTACCACGGTTTTATTAGATGTGCCGTACTGCTCCATATTAGCTATGGTACCTGAGAAAATCTTTCCTCCAAAACGGGCGTCAACTAAAAAAGATAAGTTAAATCCTTTATAAGAAAAAGAATTGGTTACACCCAGTAAGCTGGAAGCCTGTTGGTTACCCAGCTTAGCCTTTTCAGGATCCACCTGCGGCAAACCGGTATTATCCAGGATCAACTGACCTTTGTATGGGCTATTAGCATCTTTTACTCTTAAAAACTGCGAACCATAGATCTCCCCATAAAGCTGTCCGGTCTCAGCAATCACTGCAATATCATCAAAACCTCCTAAGGCGTACTGATTAATACCCGGCGCGATAGATTTTATTGTATTTCTGTTGATGGAGTAATTTACCAGGGTATTCCAGTTAAAGCCATCATTGTTTCTAGCGATCTTACCGTCAACCATCAGTTCCAGCCCTTTGTTCTGAATATCGCCTGCGTTAATCTTTCGGGCTGTATAACCACTTAAATTATCCATCGGAAGATTGATCAGCTGTCTGGTAGCATTTGATTTGTATACAGCAAAATCAAAACCGACACGGCTGTTCAGAAAGCGCATCTCTAAACCGGCCTCATATGATTTTATCAACTCGCTTCTAACATTAGGATCATAAAGAACATCGTTGCGACTTGCAGTAGTATTACCATTCGGGTCTTTGCCAATAGTATATGTATTGTTTAACTGATATGGATCCATATCATTACCTACAGATGCGAATGACCCTCTTATTTTACCATAACTTAACCATGATGGCAACCCATTTTGACCTTTATTCATCAATTCAGTAAACAGGAAAGATGCGCTTATTGATGGATAAAAGTAAGAGCGGTTTGTAGCGTTTAAAGTAGAAGACCAGTCATTTCTAAATGTACCATCTACAAACAGGTATCCATCATAGTTAACACCAAGAGAGCCATAAACGGAATAAATATCATGTTTAGATATACCTTCGCCAATAGTAGCGTTGGAGGTACCATTGTTTAAGGAAAACAGGTCTGGTACCTGTAAGGGGCTCGCATTAGCATTCAGATAAGAAGACTGGCGATTCATCAGATTGGCACCCAGGGTGGCTACACCACCTAGTTTACCAAACAGGTTATCCTTTTTAGCTGTAATTAAAGTACTATAGTTGGTTTCTGTAAATGTACTTTTCCCGGCACCATAAGACCCAGTAGAAGTTGGGGTAATACCCGAGTAGGTCCTGTTATCGGTATTAGTAGTGTAAGTATCGGCACCACCTTTAAGTTCTGCGTTTAACCAGCTGTTAAACTGGTATTTTATTGATCCGTTCAATAAAAATCTGTTCCTGATATCCTCATTCAGTTTATATTTCTCTGCCCAGTACGGATTAAGCTCATTATTCTGGCGCCACCAAAGCATATTACCATCTTTGTCTTTACGAGCGCTGAAATCCCTGATATCAATAGATGGTGGCAACAATGACAATGCATAAAAGGTATTGCTAGTGTTTGACCCACCCTGCGGGCGATTGAAGGCAGATGCGTTGATGTATTGAACCTTGGTGTCAATTGTCCAGCGGTCATCTTTACCAAATTTACTTACCGTTCTTGTCATTAAGTTATTACGGATCAGCTTTGCTCCCGGAATCATACTTTTATCATCAAGCCGGTTGTAAGAAGTATAAACTGATGTAGACTTATACTGTTGCTGGAAAGATATGCTTTGGTTGGCTGTTAAACCTTTTCCAAAATAATTCCCGGTATTATCATAAATTGATAGTGGTACCGTTGTTCCATCCCACTTTTTTACTGACTGACCTGTTGCTTTTGGCCCCCAGCTATTGCCTGAGGTTGGGTCATAAATGTTATTACTTCCCTGGCCAAATTCGGTTTGCATTTTTGGCCTCGCGAAAATACTCTCAATACCTATTGAAGATGATATGGTAATACCTAAGCCGTTTTGTACTTTACCTGTTTTAGTGGTAATTAAAATAGCGCCATTACCTGCTCTTGAACCATAAAGTGCTGCTGCCGATGGTCCTTTCAAAATACTCATGCTTTCAATATCTTCAGCATTGATGTCTGACAATCCGTTACCCATATCCAGACTGGGATTGTAATAATCATTATTGGAAGCCCCGGTAAAATTGTCCAGTGGTATTCCGTCGACTACAATCAATGGCTGGTTTGAGCCTGTTAATGAATTGTTACCTCTTAATGTAATTTTTGAGGAACCACCTGGCCCGTTACCTGAACGCGTGATCTGTAAGCCGGCAACTTTACCCGAAAGTGCGTTCACGATGTTGGGTTCTTTAGCATCAGATAAAGTTTCACCCTTCACCTCCTGTACCGCATAGCCTAACGATTTCTTTTCCCTTTTAATGCCCAAAGCGGTCACTACCACCTCAGTAAGGGCGTTTTCATTACCTTCTAAAACAACATTTACAGTTGTTGTTTGTCCTACAGTCACTTCTTTGGTTCTTGAGCCGATAAAAGAAAAAGTTAATACCGCACCCGGCTTAACAGATAAGCTGAATCTTCCGTCGGTACCTGTAGCGGTGCCGTTCTTTGTGCCTTTTTCAGTGACACTTACACCTGGCAGCGGTTGCCCGGATGTTTCAGTTACCGTTCCGGTAACTGTTTTTTGTGCATAAGCAGTTATCGTTATCAGGGTAAATAACAACAAAGCGGTGCACCTTAAGTACATTTGTTTCATTTTTTAGGATTTAATGGTTTAAATTAAGATTAGGTTGTTTTTATACTTGTTTAAGTATGTATATTGGTTTCATCCCTGTCTCAGGATGATGTTTGTTTGGGCAAATGAATTTGCCCAAATCATTAAGGGTAGCAGTATCACTACTCTTTTTTTAGTTTAGTAAAGTTGTTGCATAGAATTTGGGTTATGTGAATAAAAGGTCTTTTTTAAGGTTTAAGCTGATTGCAGAATATCTACTTGTTTTTCCAGTTGATGTAAATTTTCAATTATCTGGGCTACCCCTCCAAGTAATTGGGCATTAGCACCTAATTGCGAAACGGCCAATTGGGTATAAGTGCTTAAATGTGGTATACAATGCTCATTCATGGCTTGTTGTATCGGCGTGATCCATAGTTTGCCAATAACGCTGCCTTTTCCGCTTAAAATGATGCTTTCGGGGTTCATCAGGTGCACCAGGATAGCCAATCCCTGCCCAATTGCATAGGCGGCTTCTGAAATTATTTTTATAGAAAAAGCATCTCCTTTTATGGCCTCGTCTATAATATGATCGGCCGATAAAGTATCATATTGGGTTAGGTTACTTACTTCTCCATCCCTAAGGCCCTCAAGGGCTTTAGCTTCGATGGCCAACAACGAGGCTTCCGTTTCAAGGCATCCGTGTTTGCCGCATGAACAGAGCTTGCCGTTTTTATATAGTGCTAAATGGCTAAACTCACCTGCAAATCCGCTATGCCCCTTAAATATTTCTTTATTTACGATCATGCCCAATCCAATGCCCCAACCAAGGTTAACAACCATTGAATTGTCGCGGGCGATGGGAAGTCCAAACTTCTGCTCAGCCAGTGCTATTGCTGTTGAATCATTTCCGATAAAAACAGGTAACCCAATATGCCTGGCCAGATAGCTTACCAGCGTTCCTTCGGGCGATTTTAAAAAACTTATATTATTACCCGAAAGCGCGTCAATAAAACCGGGCATAGTGATGCCAACGGCCAGAAACTTGTTTTTGGGTAAGCCAGAGCTGGTAATTACCTCGTTAACATGTTCAATTATGGTATTAATAGCATCGTTATTGTTTTTAAGCTTTAACTCAAACTCCTGTGTTTCACCCACAAATTCACTGCTCATATTGGTAATGGCAATCCTGCTTACAAACTGGTTCATGGCGACAGAAATAATAAAACCCGAGCCCGGGTTAAGAGAATAAGTGGCCGGTTTCCGGCCGCCGCTTGATACTCTTATCCCAATTTCCTGAACAACCTTTAAATCTTTCAATTCACCGATCGCTTTAGTTATATAGGGGATGCTTCGGCCAGTGCTACCACTAATATCATTGATGGACGCTTTTTGGCTGTAAAATAAGGCTTTAACTATATCTATATAATTGAGTAACATTTTAATTTATTTTAACTTTTACATATTTATAAAAAATTATTTAATAAAAAAAGCATACTTTTTAATTTATTTAAAAAGTATGCTTTTTTTATTAGGATGATAAGTTAAGTTATGATCAACAAACTATTAACCGTAGCCCACAGTGGGGCATTAAGAATCGCATCATTCAATTTAATTGGTTTGGATTGGGATTTTCGGGAGAATTGATCAGCCTATTTCATACTGTGGGTTCATCTTAGAGAGTTAGGTAAAACAGGCGTGGTCAAAGTGTTACAATTAAACCATGTGCTCCTGTCGAGTTACTCAATTTTATAAAAATGGTTACAGCATACATCGGGACTAACACTGGGTTAGATTTTCTTAAGTACAGATTTGGACATGAACCCATCCTGCGTTTCAACCCAGAAAATATCTTTATTGCGATTCAACTAAATCCTAAATTTCTTGTTAATATTCCGGCAAGCTGCTATTCACTTCTCAGGCTCTTCACCGGGTTTGCTTTGGCTGCCTTTACTGCCTGGAAACTTATGGTTGCCAATGCAATAGTTGTTGCAGCAAGTCCGCCTGCAGCAAATAACCACCAACTGATGTTGATACGATACGCATAATCCTGCAGCCATTGGTGCATATAATACCATGCAATGGGTGTTGCAATGGCAAAGGCAATTGCAATGAGTATGATAAATTCTTTTGAAAACAAATAAACGATACTGCCTGCAGTAGCACCAAGTACTTTACGGATACCAACTTCTTTTATACGCTGTACTGCCATGAATGAGGCCAAACCATACAATCCAAGGCAGCTAAGGAATATGGCGATTGCTGCAAAAATTTTATATAAAGCGGATAGTTGATTTTCCTGTTTGTAAAAACTTGCAATTTTATCATCCAAAAACTTGTATTCATAAACAAAATCTGGAAATGTTTTCTCAAATATTTGTTTAACAGATTGCAGTGTAGAAGCAATGTTTGTGGTTGCCAGTTTTATTCCGGCCTGGTTGTACATGGTTACGTTTGTAGTGACAAGCAATGGTGCAAGATCATGGCGAAAAGATCTGTCATTAAAATCTTTCAGCACGCCAACCACAGAACATTTTATTTTATCATCCCATATGCTTATTTCTTTGTTCAATATATCTTCCGGTTTTTTAAGTCCTAAACTTTTCACGAATGATTCATTCACCAGAAATTCTTTTGTCATATTGGAAGGTTGCAAATTTCTTCCGGCTATCAGTGTTAATTTATAAGCAGGAACATAGCCGTCGTCGGCAAACTTGGTGATAGCCTTAAAATCTGTTTCTTTTATTGCATGGTTAAACTTTATAGTGCTCCACGTATCATTAACATCTTCAACAGGTGTGTTTGAACTGTAGCTTACTGCTTGCACGCCGTTTACCGATAATAACTGGTTCTTTAAATAATCCAGCCTGCTCATGCGAAGACTATCTACACGGAAAGGAACATTTACAATGGCATCTTTATCAAAGCCTAACGGTTGATCCGTGAAATAATTCATTTGCTTTACAATGACGAGTGTTCCGATAATGAGTACCTGTGCAATGATGAATTGAAACACCACCAATCCTCTTCGTAATGAAATTCCATTGGCAGGGCTTGCTGTGAGTTTACGCTGCAAAGCATTAACAGGATTGAAATGTGATAAAACGATAGCAGGATAAAAACCGGCGAGTGCGGTCACGATAATCGTTACAGTTAAAAGAAATAAAATAAGCGCAGGATTGCAGAGTATGTTGAATGAAAGCGAAAGTTCTAAAAGTCGACTTACATAAGGCAACGCGAAAATTGTAATAATTGCTGCCAGCATTACAGCGCTTGTAACTATCAAAAATGTTTCAACAATGAATTGGGTTTGCAATTGCGATTTATTGCTCCCCAAAACTTTCCTGATGCCGATCTCCTTTGCTCGATTAACAGCTTGTGCGGTGGAGAGGTTGATAAAGTTTACACAGGCAATTAACAAGATGAATGCCGCGATTAGCCACAATACATTGAGCAGTTGATGACTGATTGTTTTGTTGCTGTAATCACCCACTTGTGTATCATAATGCACCGCACTTAATGATTGTATAATATGGCTATCCTTATTGCCGGGAGATTCCGTCTTTCGTGAGTACGCTCTTAATTGCTGATTAAAATTGTCGGCAGTAACATTTGGCGGTAACAAAACATAACAACCAAAGTTAGATACCGTTCCAGCCCAATCGGTTGATTTTGATAAATAATCCCCGGTAAACCCTGTTCCAAATGCCACAACTATTTTTAGTTGCAAGTCTGTATTTGCCGGTATGGTGGCAAGTATGCCTGAAACTTTCAATACGTCAGTACCGTGCTCGAACATGTAGCCACCCGTTTGTAGTTTAATGGTTTTGCCTATCGCTGTTTTCCAGTCGCCGAAATATTTTTCCGCAACCTCCTTGGTAAGCAATACATTGTTAGGGTCTTTTAATGAGGCGTACGAACCTGCAAGCAGGGGAAAATTAAATATTTTAAAGAACGACGGCCCTGTATAAAATACACCGCTCGGCTCTTTAAAATTCTTTACAGCGGCCCCATTAACATCAAGTACCTGCAATTGGTCATTTTGGCTTGCAAAAATTGGAGCTACCTGTTCTATTTGAGGAAAAGCCGTTTTCAATACCAGCGGCATTGGGAAAGGGATGTCTTTCCCATAAGAAATATTTGCTGATTCAGCATGATGATGTTCGGTTAATACACGATAGATGCGATCTTTCTTTGAATGAAAATTATCGAAGCTTGTTTGATATTGTATAATGATAAAGATCATCATACAAACGGCAATACCAACAGCCATACCAATAACATTAATAGTGGTATAGCTTTTATTACGTACCAGGTGGCGCCAGGCGATTTTTAAATAGTTCCTAAACATATAATTGCCGTTTAATTTTTCATGAGACCGCTTGAGATGGGTTTCACGATGCAATATTACCGGCGTAAATTGAGAATGGCTTCCCAAATTATAAGATGGGTGCTCTTTTTTCAGATCATTTTTATATTCCAGCGGGCTTTTCCCGGTCATTTGTTTGAAAATGCGATTAAAAGTGCTTTGAGAGTTAAACCCTGATTCAAATGCAATACCCAGGAGGGTAAGGTGATCATAAGCAGGATTTTGCATTTTCCGGGCCGCTGCCTGTACGCGATATTCGTTGATGAAATCATTGAAGTTTTTTTTGAGTACTGTATTGATGATCCGGGATAATTCATGGGTAGTCAGCTCAAGCTTTCCAGCAAGGGAGCTTAAGCTTAGTTCCGGGTCCTGATAATACAGGTTGGCTTGCACTGCTTTCTTTAGCCAAATACTCCTTTGCTTCATTTCAGCAGGAAGCGCTGGCTTTAAAAACGGAGGGGTTTCGACCGGCACACCACCCTCTTGTCTTAAAAAAGCTACGGCAGCCATCCAGATGGTCATTACTGCCAAAAGGAGATATAAAGGATAATAAGCCTGTATACTTAATTGGTAATGGTAATAAAAATAATCTGCGGCTATAAAGGGTATCCACAATAGCCATAACAGGCCGAAACCCATCAGTAAATTTTGCAGCCACCGAAATTCATACCGGTACCGATCCCCTCCATTAAATTTTAGTCGCTGGTAAAAGCGTCCTATCAGCCTGTAAGATAGGTAAAGGTAAATGATGACCGAAACAAACGCCAGCAATTGCAACACCGGGTTCAATTGCTGAAAGGTCGGTGTTGCATAAGTAGCTGCGCCGGTTTTTATACTATCCCTAATTTCCAATACCTGAGCACCCAATTCCAGCAGCAACGGACTAAAATGCAGCAGATCCTTAGACCGGAATTTATATTTCGGCCGGGTTATTCTAAGTACATAAAAGAACATAAAGGGGCCAAGCGCAAGCGAAAATTGCAACGGCAGCCGGCTCCAATTAGTAATGTAAGTTGACAGTCCGATGTCGATGCCCAATATCCGGGCTATCCACAAAACAATCGTAACCATTGCCAGGGCCAAAAAACGGTTTGCGGACCGGTTTATCCTTTTGGTGAACCACAATAGCAAGCTAAAAGTGAGCCCGATAAAGATCGTCCCAAAGAAAGCCAGGTCATACAGGTTAATATGGAATGTATATGTATTCAATTGAAATATTTAAAAGCAATCGTTGTTCCAAACTTATAACTTATTGATATGTAAAAAATTATATAGAATAAAATATCTACGCTGTAACAAAATCGGACATTGAGCCGTTCGGTTTTGGATGGTGTAGCAGTCCTTTTGACCCGTCCGGATTTGGCTATACATTTTGGTGAGTAAATCCTGTAATAACTATACAGAGGAGTTTGTTAATCCTAAGTGAACTATACAGGGTCTTTTTTTAAAGATAAAGATTAAATACTTGTT
>JAUCSE010000035.1 GCA_030445275.1 Mucilaginibacter sp. | reverse complement strand
TGTAAAATTCAAGTTGATTCTTAGGATGTTCTCTCTGGTGAAAAGAGGTGAAATGTATGTGGAGAACTATAAAAGAGTTGCCTGAAAACAACTCTTTTAAATAAAATTTGGATATATCCTAGACCTATAATACGAGCGATAGCAATCGCAAATTTTGTCTGAACCAGGATTTCTGGGATTAAAGGATTACCAGGATAAGATTTTTGAGATTGACAAAATCCTGGTTCAGACAAAATATCACCCGTTCCTCAATGATGCGTGGGGAAAAATATGGAAAATGGGTTTACACCTTCAGCGTATTCTTCAAATAGCCTATGCTGCTGGTTATACTTGCCCATGGATCTTTTGGCATATCGTGCTCCACAAAAAAGTGTTTCATTCCCGCTGATGATGCCGCGGCAAAAATCGGTTTAAAATCAATGGTTCCGCTACCTACAGGTAGTATGTTTTGCCTGCTGGCATCCAGATCCTTCACATGCCATAGCGGGAAACGGCCGGGATGCTTCTTAAACATTTCGACCGGATTTTTACCGCCTTTAACGGCCCAGGCCAGGTCGAGCTCCATTTTTACATTTTTGGGATCAGTTTCGCTAAGCAGCAAGTCATAGGGCACTTTGCCCGCAACCGGGTGAAATTCCATATCATGGTTATGATAGGCAAATTGTATCCCTACCTTTTGGGTGGCCTCCCCTGTTTTATTCAGTACTTCAATGGTCGATTTGATCTCATCCAATGTGGCGGTTGGCGAATTGGCACATACCAGGTATTTAACGCCACCCTCAGCAGCTTCATCAACTAATTGCTGCAGGTTTTCGCGCAGGTTTTTTAATACTGGTAATACGATAGGTTTGCCATCGGCGCCGGCTGGCATTTTTGCTCCGGGAGGTAGTTTGAATGGTGCGCCTAATACATGGTGCGATGTCCAGGTCATACCCAGATCATTCACCAGGGCCTTGAACTCTTTAGGGGGCATACCGTAATAACCGCCGTTTTTGCTAAATGCCGATTCCATTTCCTTGTAACCAAGGGCGGCAATTTTGGTTAAGGTGCCTTTTACATTTTCGTCAATAATGCCAAAAAATGTAAATAACTGCAATCCTACCGGGTGACTGGTCTGCACATTGCTTAATAAGGTACCGGCCTTGCCTGATAAGGCTAAACCGCCAAGCGCCAGTGCACCAGCGCTTTGGATAAACTTCCTCCTGTTGTAATTCATACTGATAATTTTTAGTTTTAATAAGTGGTACAGTAAAACTAAATAATTTTCGGCATCAAATAAACTTTATTGTGTCTTTATTACACATTAAGCTAGTTAAAAGTTTTTAGTGGTGAGTTTGAGTTAAAATGCGTGATACACAAACACCCGGCGCGTCATTGCGAGGCACGAAGCAATCCCCGGTTTACAGAGCCACTCTGTATAGTATAGAGATTGCTTCGTGCCTCGCAATGACGCGCGGGTAAAAGTGAAGTAATTATACGTACAAACAATTAGCTATCAAGCCTGTCCAGCCGGTTTGGTGTGATGCACCTGCGCCACGGCCGTTATCACCATCAAAATATTCGTAAAAAAGTATGTAATCCTTAAAATTGGGATCTGTTTGCAGTTTCGGGTAATTGCCAAATACTGGGCGATTACCATTTTCATCCCTTAGAAACAATTTGGATACCCGGCGATAAAGCTCATTGGCAACATCTTTAAGGTTCATATAATTACCTGAACCCGTTGGGCATTCCACCTTAAAATCATCGCCATAATATTCATAAAAACGGTGCAAGCTGTCAATAATCAGGTAGTTTATAGGCATCCAGATAGGGCCGCGCCAATTGCTGTTGCCGCCAAACAGACCGCTGTCACTTTCGGCAGGTATATAGGATATGCCAAATTCGACACCGTTCACCGCAACATTATAAGGGTGTTCCAGGTGATACTTTGACAGCGAACGGATACCGTAATCGCTTAAAAATTCATTTTCATCCAGCATGTATTTGAGTATTGATTTCATCCGGAAACCACGCAATAAGCTTATTAGATGCTTGCCATTGGCACTTTTTTCATTCCAGCGTGAAACCAGCGATGCCAGGTCAGGCCGGTTTTCGGCAAACCATTTCATGCGGTCCTTAAATATAGGACTATCCGTTATATCACTGTCATTCAGCACTTCGGTAGCAAATAAGGGGATCAGGCCTACAATGCTCCTCACTTTCATTGTTATGGAACCATCATCAGGAAAACGTAACTGATCATAGAAAAAGCCATCTTCTTCATCCCAAAGGCCTTCATTATTTTCGCCCAGGTTTGACATAGCTCCTGCTATGTATATAAAGTGTTCAAAGAACTTAGAAGCTATATCGGCATAAGCATTATCCTTTTCGGCCAGTTCAGTAGCTATGCGAAGCAGATTTAACGAGTACATGGCCATCCAGCTGGTGCCATCGGCCTGCTCCAGGTGCTGTCCCATGGGCAAGGCCATATTTCTGTCGAATACCCCGATGTTATCCAAGCCCAAAAAGCCCCCTTCAAAAACGTTGTTACCTAACTCATCCTTGCGGTTTACCCACCAGGTAAAATTGAGCATCAGTTTATGGAATATCCTTTCCAGGAAATAAGTATCTCCTTTACCCTTATTGGCCTCTTTATCGGTTTTATAAACGCTCCACACCACCATGGCATGTACGGGAGGGTTACCATCGCCAAATTCCCACTCATACGCAGGCAACTGCCCGTTAGGGTGCATATACCAATCGCGGGTAAGTAATATAAGCTGATTTTTTGCGAAAGCCATATCTATTTGGGCCAGCGGCAAGCAATGGAAAGCCAGATCCCAGGCGGCAAACCAGGGGTACTCCCATTTATCGGGCATAGATATGATATCCCTCGTATTCATATGCTGCCACTTGCTGTTACGGGCATGCTTTCGCTCCGCAGGCGGTTTGGGCTGGCCCGGATCACCATTGAGCCAATGACGGATATCGGAATAATAGAACTGTTTATTCCACAGCATACCGGCAAATGCCTGCCGCTGTATCAAACAACGGTCGGCATCCTGTTTGCTGCTGTATATATCTTTATAAAACTGGTCGGCTTCGGTAATACGGGTGTTGAATATCTGGTCAAAATCCTCAAAGCTGTAATTGGCATCGGGCGACAGCCGCAAACGTATGGTTACACTTTGTTTAGCAGCTACAGTTATATCATAATTTACAGCGGCTTTGGTACCTGTATTTCTAAGATTGATGGTATCTGAGCCGTGAACTATATGATCATTAATTCCGTTTTTAACATACTTTACGTCGTTATCATAATTATACAGTCCGCGACTATCCGTTTCATTATCACAAAATAACAGACCGGGTTGCCCCTCCATATGCAGCCATAGCTGATCAAGATCTTTATGTGATACTTCTATCTTGCCTTGTCCGTTGGCAGTCAAATAGGGTTTATAATCATCATATCCCCAGCTCCAGGTATTGCGGAACCAAAGGGTAGGCATTACATTAAGCGCCGCATCCTGATCGCCCCGGTTATGTACAGTTATTTTGATCAGGATATCATCCTGCCCACCTTTGGCGTATTCGGTAAAAACATCAAAATAGGCATCCTGATTAAATATACCTGTGTCCAATAATTCAAACTCAGGATCATTCCGGGTACGGCGTTTGTTTTCAGCGAGCAGCCATTCATAGGGAAACTCCTGCTGTGGATATTTGTACAGCATTTTCATGTACGAATGCGTGGGCGTATTATCCAGGTAGTAATACAGTTCCTTTACATCCTCGCCATGATTACCCTCCGGATTGCTGAGGCCAAAGTAGCGTTCCTTAATAATCGGGTCTTTTTTGTTCCAGAGGGCGATGCCAAAACATAGGAGCTGTTGCCTGTCGCAAATACCGGCGATGCCTTCCTCGCCCCAGCGGTAGGCTTTGCTGCGGGCCATGTCATGGGTAATATATCCCCAGGCATCGCCATTGGCGCTATAATCTTCCCTTACGGTACCCCATTGACGGTCGCTTACGTAAGGTCCCCATTTTTTCCAGGTACTGTCTTTTAATCTTGATTGTTCTGCATTCATTATAAAATCCTCCACAGAATAATGCTGTTTTTAAGCAAGTGTTTGCAAAATATGCTTAATTAAGGAAAGTTAGTATAAATACAGGTTGTTTTACATGGGGATGAAGAATGACCTCACCCCAGCCCTCTCCAAAGGAGAGGGAGCAAAAGAAAGATGGAGAACAAAAGAGAAAGGACATAAAACGTACTTGTCATGCTGAACGGAGTGAAGCATCTATTATTCAACAAGTATATTGGCAAATAGATCCTTCGCTGCGCTCAGGATGACAAAATAAATAATAGATGTGCTTTTACGCCCAAGCCTTTCTCAAAAACCTTAGCCAGTTCCCGTGCATCATGTTATCAATATCGGCATCGGTATAACCACGTTTCTTTAGCAATGCCGGTACTTTCTGCAGATCGGCAATGGTTTCCAGATCATACGGGCATTGTTCGCGACCGAAGGCACCGTCAAGATCTGATCCCATGCCAATGTGCAGGGCATTACCTGCTATCTGGCAAATGTGGTCAATATGATCAACCATTACCTCAAGGTTGCAGTTCATTCCTTTGGGAGTTGATTGTCCCCTAACCCATCCGGGTACCATCATCCAGGCATCCAGCGCTGCACCAATCACCGCCCCCCGGTCAATCAGTGCTTTGATCATTTCATCGCTATACTGGCGGTTATGATTTACCAATGCACGGCAGTTATTATGGCTTGCCCATACGTGGCCGTTAAAATTATCTAATGCCTCCCAAAAGCTATCATCGCATAAATGAGTGGCATCCAGAATAACATTCAGCCGCTCCATCTCTTTTAATAGCTCTTTACCCTTTGCCCCCATGTAACCGGTAGCATCAGTACCCTGTGCGTACCTGCCGGGGCCGTAATGTGCTGGGCCAACAGCACGCAGACCGTAATTATAGGCTCGCTCCAAATGCTGTACGGTTACAAAAGAATCGGCACCTTCCAGACTTAATATATAGCCTATTGGCTTTTTATCAGTTGGTTGCCCATCGTTCCACGATGCAAGGTGTTTTTCCAATGATGGCAGGTCATTTACCTGAATCATTTCGCCGGCATCCTCCATAGCTTTATACCAGGCCACCTGTCCTTGTGTTTGTGCCCATGCCTGCTCTGGCGAATGCCAGCCTGGTAAAGGATTATTAGGTGCTACATAACGCCCTATTTGTGTGGCTACCACCAGGCCAATATTACCTTTGCGCAATTCGGGTAATGAAACTACAGCTTTGGCACGATCTGGTTTATCGTTCAAACCTTCTTCTCGCTGGTTAAGTTCGGCAAGCGGGCGGGTCAGATCGCGGTTCCACTCCAGCGCATTCATGCTTAAATCTAAATGGGCGTCTATTATAAACATATCAAATAGTTATTTTTCTATCGCGGGCAGCATTCAGCCATTCGCCGTTAAGTACATTATTTTCAATTGTATACGCACGCTCATATAAAGCTACGGTTGGGCATACATGATGAGGGATGCCATATAACACATCGCCTACATGATAGCCATGCCCCTTGCCTGCTTCCACTACCAGATGTTCTTCACTTTGGCCGGTTGGTACTAATTCAGGCGCATTTAAAAAGTATATGCGCTTGCTTAATTCGTTCTCTGCCGATACTGATTTGTGCCCAACATCCAAGCAAACTTTAGTGGCATCAGGTAATGAGATCACCCTGGTAATAACCAGCGCGGCTGGCAAAAATGCCTGTTCAGGTATCCCCAATTGATATCCTTTGTCCCAATAAACAAAAGTACCCGGGCTGCATTCTATATGCTTCCTTTTGGCATGAATGGGAAATGTAGGCGATCCGCCGGCTATAATAATGGGTTCAGGATAACCTTTTTGTTTCAGATCCTGCTGCAATTTCAGTACGGGAGCAAAACCGGCGTTACAGCGTTCTGTGCGTGTTTTAAGATCAACATCATGAATATGTCCGTCGTAGGCATGTAAACCTACGGGGGTTAATCCAGGTAGTACCGCGCAATCCATGTATAATTGCAGTGCCTCAAAACCAGCAAGTATGCCGGTACGATTCATACCAACATTCAGATCAAGGTATACATCAATTTTTAGCTTATACTGTACCGCAGCATCAGACATTTCTTTCGCAGCAGCAGAATTATCAACCAGGCATGAAAATTTTGTAGCCGGATAGGCATGTATCAGCTTAATAAACCGGTAAAGCTTGGGGCCAACCGGCTGATAGGCCAGCAATACATCGGGCGCTTTACACATGCCCAGTAATTCGGCCTCGGCAATGGTAGCACATTTAAACTTACTGATACCTGCACCAAGCATTAATAAGGTAATTTCTTTATTCTTATACGTTTTTATATGCGGGCGCAAGCGTTTAACATCATCAATCATTGTCTTAAGCAGATCAATATTTGCTTTTACCCTATCCGGATAAACTACCAAAGCCGGGGTATCCAGCTTTTCAACATCTTTAATTGTGTACCAATCCATTTTTAGTTTTGAGTGGTGAGTTTCTTTTAGTAATGAATTTTGAGTACTGAGTAATAAGTTTTTAAAACGACAAAACGATTTAGTTGAAAAATCCTGATGAATCCTTTAATCAGGAAAATCATGGTTCAGACAAAAACTCACCACTCAAAATTTCTAAAACTACTATGCTAATTCAAATAAAGCCTCGATCTCAACAGGAATATTATCAGGTAGCGATCCCATACCTACGGCGCTGCGTACGCCAATTCCATTCTCTTCGCCCCATATTTTGGCAAAAAGCTCACTGGCACCGTTTATAATAAAAGGATGTTTCTCAAAATCAGGTGTGCAATTAACCATACCTAATACCTTTATCACTCTTTTCACTTTATCAAGACTGCCAATATTGGCTTTTATAGTGGCTAGCATAGCCAGACCAACCTGGCGGGCGGCCAACTTGCCATCTTCCTGGCTGATCGTGTCACCAATACGACCGATGATCAGGCTGCCATCATCCTGTACTGTGCCATGACCTGAAAGATACAGATATTTGCCATCAACTAAACATGGTTTATAAACGCCAAGCGGCTTTGGTGCAGGTGGCAGGTTTAAACCCAGCGCTGCAAAGTTTTCTTCGGGAGTGTTCATGCTGGTAAAATTAAAAAGATTAACCAATAAATAATAAACAAAAAGCCGGGAATTATGCTTCCGGCCCTGATTAATTAGCTATAGAAATATAAAATTAAACGATGTGCTACTGTTTAAATACTAATCAATTAATAATCAAAATTGTTTGCACTTTTAAATGGCAATGTAATAAAGCCGGATGGCGCTTTTTTAACCGCGAACCATAGAGCTAAAAGCACACCATAGCTACCTCCCCGCTCTATCCACTCCAGCATTTTGTAATGCGGATAAAAAAGCTCACTAGCAATTTTCCAAATGATGAACACTAATAACAAATTTTTAAAAGGACGGATCAATATCGACAAGGCGGCAATTATCTCCAATATACCTACTATTTGAGCAACCTTATCTGGATCCTGGAAACCCATGGAATGATATTGATTCACCAGACCTACTTTTTGTATAAAATTCAGCCAGCCATGCCCGGCTAACAGCAGGAATGCTAATACTCTTAAGCAATTGATAATAGTTTTTAATTCATGGGCATTAAGAGTAATGTGATCGTTCATGCGGGCAAACCAATGTTTAACCGGTATTTTAAATCCACCCTGTAAAAGTAAAAGTACCAGCGGTGTACCAAAATTACCGGCACGTTCAATAAACTCAGCAAATGGCTCGCCCGATAAGGGACGCATTGATGCAGTAGTTATTCCCCATATTACCAACCAAAGGGCAATAATGCGTGTTGGGTAAAAAAGCATAGAAAGGCCCAACAAAATATCAATAGTACCCACAACAGGCATTAATCGGTATGCCTCGTCATGGCCAATACCAATAACCGCGAAGTAATTGCACCATATTGGTTTTGTAATGATACCGAAAGCGCCATGCCCAATAAAACACATAGCACAAGCCAGGCGAAGCGTAAAATATATTTTTTGATCAGTCGTTAAGCGTAGCATTTCCGGATGTATGTCTGTATATAGTAAATATATACATCTGGAGTATAAAAACAACAAGTAAAACCATATTGCATTTACTATATTACCTTTGCTATAATAAGCTCGATCGTCATGATGGATTTTTTAAAACACCCCTGGCCCTGGTATGTAGCCGGCCCCTTGATAGGCCTTGTTGTACCTGCCCTTTTATTAATGGGTAATAAGGCACTTGGTATTTCATCATCGCTAAGGCATATTTGCGCGGCTTGTTTGCCCGCGAATATTTCCTTTTTTAAATACGACTGGAAAAAAGAAAGCTGGAACCTGTTTTTCGTGGCTGGCATTATCATCGGCGGATTTATAGCTACTCAGTACTTATCCGGAAACCATGCTGTTGATATCAATCCCAAAACCACTGCCCTGCTCAGGCAACAAGGTGTTAATGATTTTAGTGGACTATTACCCCATGACATTTTCAGCTTTCAGCAACTACTAACCTTAAGGGGATTTATTTTTGTAGTTCTTGGCGGATTTATGGTGGGCTTTGGCACCCGGTATGCCGGGGGCTGCACATCTGGTCATGCTATAATGGGTATATCTACCTTGCAGTGGCCATCAGTAGTGGCTACCTGTTGTTTTATGGCCGGTGGTTTTATCATGACCTGGTTTATTTTACCATACCTTATTCACCTTTAATCTATGCGTAATATTAAATATTTGATTACGGGCTTACTGTTCGGTATAGTGCTGGTGAAATCAGAGGTTATCTCCTGGTTCAGGATACAGGAAATGTTCAGGCTGCAATCATTTCATATGTATGGTATTATTGGGAGCGCCATAGTGGTGGGTATGATTTCCGTTTGGTTAATCAAACGCTTTCAAGCTAAAACCATATCAGGCGAAACTATTATAATCCCTACAAAAAAGTTTCACTGGGGTAATGTTTACGGCGGACTGATATTTGGCCTGGGCTGGGCCATTACCGGCGCTTGCCCGGGGCCACTATTTGCCCAGATAGGCAGTGGCTTTGGAGTGATCATCATTACACTGATCAGTGCCATAGCTGGTACCTGGATTTATGGCTTACTGCGCGACAAACTTCCGCATTAAATTTAACGGATGAAAAGAAAGATAACCGCGGGTAATATATTATATGCCTTGTTCATGATTATTGTTCTTATTACAATTATTAACCCAACGGCAAAAGGTTTTATGATCAGGGGTCTGATGCATATAGGCCTGTTTCAGCCTACTGTTCCTGATCCATCAGCTTCAAAACACCTCCTTAACTCACAGTTTAATATTAGTTTCAGGGATACATCAGGCAGGCTAGTTAACACAGCCGATCTGAAAGGCAAGGTGGTATTTGTTAACTTTTGGGCTACCTGGTGCCCGCCCTGCATTGCCGAAATGCCCTCTGTTAATGATTTGTATGAGCGATTTAAAAATAATCATAATGTGGTTTTTATTTTGGCAGATGTAGATAATGACTACCCCAAAGCCAAAAGCTTCCTGCAAAAAAACAATTTTAATTTACCCTGGTACTCCCTTACCAGCCAGGTTCCGGATAATTTAATGGATGGTACTATCCCTACTACGTTGATATTTGATAAAAATGGCAAACTGGTATATCAGCATTCAGGAGCAACCGATTATAGCAATAACAAATTCGTGAGTTTTTTAAGTTCGATAAGCAAGTAGATGATCTTTACTGCTTTGGAGTAGTAAAATTTATTTAATTTTTTATTGTTATTTTAACACTTATTAATTTTTTTTCTTTTCTTTACTGAACTAATCACTAACCTAAAATTTTCATGAAAAAGAATACACTTTTTTATTCAGGTATTTTGCTCCTGTGCCTTCTTTCGGCCACTAGTTTTGGCCAAACAGGCACCATTACCATCAGTAACGATTCAAAAACGACCATCAGCAGGCACATTTACGGGCAATTTGCCGAACATCTGGGTCGTGGTATTTATGATGGTTTTTGGGTGGATAAGTCGTTACCTGTAAAAAAGCAGGACCGTATAAGGCTTGACCTGGTTGATGCTTTGAAAAAAATAAAGATCCCCAACCTGCGTTGGCCAGGTGGATGTTTTGCCGATGAGTATCATTGGCGCGACGGTATTGGTCCTACCGCACAGCGCCCACGTATGGTGAATACCAACTGGGGCGGCGTAACCGAAGATAACAGTTTTGGTACACATGAGTTTCTGGAACTTTGCAGCTTATTAAAATGCGAACCGTATATAGCCGGGAATGTAGGCAGCGGTACAGTTGATGAAATGTCAAAATGGATCGAATACCTGAACTCGAACAGTACCAGCACAGTAGTGCAAGCGAGGATAAAAAACGGCCGCAAAGAGCCTTATAAGGTAACCTTTTGGGGTGTAGGTAATGAAAGCTGGGGTTGCGGTGGCAATATGACCCCGGAGTATTACGTAAACCAGTTTAAACGTTACGCCTCTTTTGCCAAGGATTATCCGGGTGCAAAACTTAAAAAAATAGCCAGCGGTCCAAATGCCGACGATTACAACTGGACCGAGGTATGTATGAAAAATATACCATTACATATGATGTATGGTTTATCACTGCATTATTATACCATCCCAACAGGTAGCTGGGATAAAAAAGGATCAGCAACCAAATTTACCGAAGCTGAATATTTTACAACCATGGTAAATTGCCTGAAAATGGAGGAACTGGTTAATAAACATTCAGCCATTATGGATAAATATGACCCTGAAAAACGTGTAGCCCTGATTGTGGATGAATGGGGTGTTTGGACAGACCCAGAACCAGGGAGCAAACCGGGCTTTTTATATCAGCAAAATAGCCTGCGCGATGCCCTGATAGCAGGTACAACCCTGAACATTTTTAACAATCACAGCGATCGTGTTAAAATGGCTGCATTGGCACAAACCATCAACGTATTACAGGCACTTATTTTAACTGATAAAGAAAAAATGGTGCTTACACCTACCTACCACATATTTGATATGTATAAAGTGCACCAGGATGCCAAATACCTGCCTATAAAACTGGATGTTCCGGATTACGAAGTTGATGGGAAGAAAATACCAGCAGTTAACGCTTCTGCTTCACAGGATTCTGCCGGAAAGGTACACATCTCACTGGTTAACCTTGATATTCATAAGCCTATTACCATTACCACCAGTTTAAAGAATATTAAATGGACAACCGTAACCGGTCAGATTTTAACTTCGGCCAATGTTACCAATGTAAATACTTTTGCTGATCCTAATAAAATACATCTGAACAATTTTACAGGTGCTAAAAAAGATGGTGATAAACTGGTAGTTACCCTGCCTGCAAAATCAGTAGTGACGCTGGAGTTAAATTAATGTTATCTACTAATACTCTCCTCACCATGTCATCCTGAGCGTAGCGAAGGATCTATTCGCAAACATACATATTGAAAAGTAGATCCTTCGCTACGCTCAGGACGACAAACTGTTTTATAAAGCCATTGTGAAAATCATAATGGCTTTATTTTTTTACCCCAAATATCACTCAATGCTTTTTTGGCAGCATGATAACCGCACATACCATGCACACCGCCTCCCGGTGGTGTTGATGATGAGCAAATATAAAGCCCCTTTGCTGATGTTTTATAAGGCGACCAGCGCAATGCCGGACGGGTAAACAACTGACCTATATCAATCACTCCTCCGTTTATGTCCCCGCCAATGTAATTAGGATTGTATTCCTCCAGTTGTGTAGTGTTGAAAGTGTGTTTAGCCAGTATGGTATCCCTGAAACCTGGAGCAAATCGTTCTACTTGTTGCTCAATAATACTGGTCATATCTTTTTCAGAGCCATTGGGTACATGGCAATAAGCCCAGGCTGTTTGTTTGCCTTCAGGTGCGCGCGATGGATCAAACTGGCTTTGCTGTGCCAGGAGCACATAAGGTTTTTCAGGGTGTTTGCCTTGCCATATTTGCTGCTCGCCATTGGCTATTTCTTCAAAGGTATTACCAATATGCACGGTACCGGCCTGTTTAACGCGTTCCGCTTTAAATGGTATCGGTGCGTCCAGGGCCCAGTCTACCTTAAACACGCCCATACCATAGCGATAGCGTTCCAGCTGCCATTTGTATATAGATGAGAATTTGTGACCGGCTATCTTTAATAATTGTTTTGGGGTAATGTCAAACAAAACCGCATGTGAAGATGGTAACTGATCCAATGATTTTACATAAAAATTAGTTTCTATCTTGCCTCCTAAGGATATAAAATAAGACGCCAAAGCCCCGGCAATCTGTTTTGACCCACCTTTAGGAACAGGCCAGCCCTTTAAATGCCCCTGTGACATCAGCACCAATGCTATAGCCGAGGTGGCCAGGTTACTCAGTGGCTGTATGGAATGAGCGGCCATTCCCCCAAATAAGCCTTTTGCCGCCTGGGTTTTAAAACGTTTTTCTAAAAAACTTGCTGATGTTAATGCGTCTAACCCAAACTGCGCCATAGCCAGCGGGTGCTTGGGGAAATGCAGCGGTGCCAAAACATCGGCTGCTATCAAGGGCCAATTTTCAACTACGGGTTTTAGCAGTTTAAGGTAAGCCTGCTCATCAGTGTCAAGCAGTTGGGCTGTTTCCTCTACCGATTTTGTAAGAATAGCAGCCGTGCCATCATCAAATGGGTGCGCGGCTGCTATTTCGGGGTATACATATTCGAGCCCATGCTGTTCAAGGGGTAGTGTTTCGAAAAATGGGGAAGCTACTGCAAGTGGATGTATTGCCGAACATATATCATGCAAATAACCTGGTAAAGTAAGTTCTGCTGTACGCAGCCCCCCGCCTATTTCGCTTTTACCCTCCAGCAATAATACTGACAGACCATTTTGCTGCAATAAAATTGCCGCAGCCAGGCCGTTTGGGCCCGAGCCAACTATCACGGCATCATAATCACGTTTTTCAAGCTTCATGTATACTGCAGTGGTTATAAAACCCTAAGGTATCTAAATAATCAATTTTAACATCCTTAGTGAATTTAAAAACACTGCATTATTTTGCGGCTAAAAAAGATCAGTTTAAAACCTCGCCAGCATGAGTGGCTTCAGGAACCTCGATCAATTTGCCCGAGCGTACATCATAAACGTATCCATAAATCGGAATGTTTTTTGCCACCAGAGGATGTTTCCTGATACGTTCCACATCTTCAGTAACACTTTTCTCCAGATTTTTAAAGGTCAAAAATGCAATATGCCTGGCCTCTGCCGAACCTCCGTTTTCTTCTGTATTTCGCCAGCCGTTTTCATCAACGGTTGCTGTCTTAAGGCTTGTGGCTAACAGTTCACGAATAATATCGTCAGTAAACAGGGCCATCCCGCAATCAGTATGGTGAATAACAAACCACTCCTTTGTACCCAGCAATTTGTGCGATATCACTAACGACCGGATGGCATCATCGCTGGCACGGCCCCCTGCATTGCGGATCACATGCGCATCACCTTCGGCCAAACCAGCATATTTTGCAGGATCAAGGCGGGCATCCATACAGGTTAAAATAGCAAACTGACGAGCTGGTGGAATAGTTAATTCAGATTTGTCGCCAAAGTGTTTTACATATTCCTGGTTGGCCAAAAGCACCTGTTGATGAACTTTGGTCTTCACTTTTTCTAAATGATCAATTACGTTTGACATGATTTTCTTTTTAAAAAGATGACGTTCAGGCAGATTTTGCACTATTACTTATCAGGGCCGATTCGTATACCGACGAAACAATATCCCCGGCCGAAAACGTGCCTAAAAAATCCCAGTCAATATGGCTATAAATAACCTGCTTTGATGGATTAACAATATAAGTAGCTAATAAAGGTACATTCACATCAATACCTGAAAATCGGTTCCAAACCGGATCTTTATCGGAATATATCCGGAATGCCTGTGCTATTTCTTTACCCTCGTCGTAATAAAAATTCAGGGTTAAACTATGTTCCCAGGCTTTCTTTTCCAGTTCACTGCTACGCTCATCACTGATGATCAACAGGTTGCCACCGCTGGCTTTTATTTCATTGTGCACATTATTAAGCTGTTTCAATAAATTAAAGCCCTGGTCGCGCCAGTGATGCGAGTAAAAAGCAATGACCAAGGGTTTATTTAACAAATGTCTTAATGAAACCGGACCATGGGTTTCGGCACCGTTAAAAAATTGCTGCCAGCGGCCATAATCATTATATAGTTTTAAACCTGGAATAAAATTGCCGGCTTTTATTGGCTTTAACGGCTGGTAAGGCTTAAAAGGGATATCAGTATCGGCAACAATTTCTGACAGATCGAAAAATGGGTATTTATTATTTGTAGTTAACATTATGAGTAAAATGAAGATTTAATGGATTATATTTTTATTGATATGATGATTTATTGTTTCACCTTCAACAACTGCATAATCCATAAATTATATGGTAATGATATAACAACCTGTTTGTTGCAGATACGTTAGTTTGATTAACCAGATAAGTGTTCATAAAAAATATGTTAAATAATGAGATCAGTAAAATCTGAGAATATAATAAGAGTACAGTTGGAGAATGTTCAACAACAGCAACGCACAGCCGTCATCTTTTTAATATCATGCTGATATAAAAAGGCATATTTGTTAAGCGTTAATTTGCTACTCTGCATGGTTTTGAATGTTATAAAAATCAAATATACTACAAAGTCTATAAACTTAGTATATATTTATATAAATATTTATTTTATTTTTTGTTTCCTATCTTTCCTATAAAAACTATCCTACTTTATGTTAATCAGGCAAATCAATTATTATGTACTGCTTATTTTGCTAAGCTCAACTGCTTTATTTAGTTGTAAGCAAATTACAAAGCATCATTTATCAAAAGCTGATTCTGTAAAAAAGAAAATGGTTAAAGAATGGAACAAAACCATACCCGGAAGCTTTAGTGACCAGACAAAGGCTGTTTTTGACAGCTCACAAATTGACACTTTCCTGAAAAAATATCCGGCATTTGATGTCTATGCAAAGGATATTAACTTTTTTTACGGCAAGCGTAAATTTGCCTATGCATGGTACGCCAAGGGTGTACTGATAGAACAAGCCGGCAACCTATCAGACAGGTTAACCAATTTACAAAACGAAGGCGTATACAAAGCTATCCCCTATCCAAAATCACTGGATTCCCTGATATTTGATGCTCATCCAAAAACAAAACAAGCCAAAACAAATATTACTACTGAATTGATGCTCACAGCACAGTATTTTGTTTTTTCGAAACTGGCTTTTCAGGGGATGAGTGACTCCGTAACCCAGGCAGTAAACTGGTATCTTCCCCGAAAAAAAGTGTCCTACAATGATTATCTGGATAGTTTGCTAAAGAAACCAGGCAAACCGGGCAGCACGTTGCCTGAGCCGGTTTACAGACAGTATGATCTGTTAAAGGGCTTCCTGGCGAAATATCGTCAGCTTGATGCTACGGATCAATGGCTCCCGATTGTACCTGATAAAAAACTAAAACCTGGTGATTCGTCAGCAGTAATAGTTCAAATAAAAAAGCGCCTTTATAAGCTGGAAGATTTTAAGGGCGATACCTTAAATAATATTTATGATGATGAATTAAAGAAAGCTTTTAAACAGTTTCAGCAAAGGCATGGCTTAACTGCCGATGGCATTGCAGGGGCAGGTACACTTGCCGAATTAAATGTGCCGTTAAAAAGCCGCATGCAACAGATTATGGTTAATATGGAACGATGCAGGTGGCTCCCGATAAGTCTGAGCTCCGATTATCTGGCAGTTAATATTCCTGAATTCAAGCTACATGTTTATCATGCCGATAGCTTACTATGGAGCTGTAATGTAGTGGTTGGTCAAAAGGTGCATCAAACGGTTATTTTTTACGGTGAAATGCAATTTATTGTATTTAGCCCTTACTGGAATTTACCGGAAAGCATTATCCGTAATGAGGTTTTGCCCGCTATAAAAAGCAATCGTAACTATGTTAGTGAGCATAATATGATCATCACCGGTAAAGAAAATGGCCTACCGGTCATCAAACAAAAGCCGGGGCCCTCCAATTCCCTGGGACTAGTAAAATTTCTTTTTCCAAACAGTTACAGTATCTATTTACATGATACCCCGTCAAAATCATTATTCGGCGAATCGTCAAGGGCATTTAGCCATGGCTGCATCCGTGTTGGCGAACCTGCTAAACTGGCTTCGTTTTTATTAAAATATGATACCACCTGGACCGCCGACAGGATTAACAAGGCTATGCACCTGGGTAAGGAACAGCAAATAACCCTCAAACATAAAACACCCGTTTTTATAGCTTATTTCACCGCCTTTACCGACAGGGACAACAGGCTTAATTTCCGTGAAGATATTTATAACAGGGATGAGCAGCTGGCTTCTATGATTATATCAGGCAAGGGGAGTTATTAAATCCAAATATGTCATTGCGAAGCGTGGCAATCGCGAACTAGGCAAAGTTGACTTGCACGGTTCGCGATTGCTTCGTCGTTCCTCCTCGCAATGACATGGTTTTATATTTTTAAAGTCTCCCCTTCGGGGAGATTTAGAGGGGTTTCTACTTCAATACCGACACCGCCTTATTAGCCTCACCTACTCCCCAAACTGTACCTGGTTTATCCCCCATGGTAATTACTAGTTCGCCGCCGTTCACGATATCAGTATGTGCGAAATAGGTTTTGTTATAGGTTTTACCATTTAACTTCATGGCATTAATATACTTATTCTTTGGGCCATTGTTTTTTACCACAACGTGGAAGGTTTTATTACCCTGCACTTTTAACGTAGCCTCGTTAATAACCGGGCTACCAAAAACATACAATCCGTTTGCAGGGTTAACCGAATAAAAACCCAGTGCAGATAATACATACCAGGCCGACATCTGGCCAACATCTTCGTTACCAATAATACCGTCGGTTTTGTCGGTATAAAAATCATCTAAAATATACCTTACTTTTTCTGCTGTTTTCCATGGCTGGCCAGAATAAGCATAGAAATAAGTCATGGGATGGCTAGGCTCATTACCATGTGCATACTGCCCTATCAAACCCGATACATCGGGCGATTTAAATTTCCCCATATCTCCCTGAGCAATAAACAGTGAATCGAGTTTGGTATTAAACTTTGCCTCACCTCCTAGCAAACTGATCAAGCCCTCTACATCCTGCGGCGCTAAAAAAGTATATTGCCAGCCGTTACCCTCTGTAAAGTCACCATGCTCGTGTATGGAAACAAAGGGGCTGTAAGGTGTACGCCATGCTGTTTCAGACAAACGGCCACGCATAAAGCCCGCCTTAGGGTCGTAATAGTTTTTATAGTTTTGGCCACGTTTACTGAAATATTCGTAATCGGCCTGTTTGCCTAATTTTTTGGCTACCTGGGCAATACACCAATCGTCAATAGCATATTCCATTCCCATCGAAACTGACTCCGCAGTGCTGTCCGCAGGTATATAACCCAATCGTTTTACAAACTTAATACCACGGGCATCCTGCATGGCAGTAGTTTTCATGGCTTCATATGCTAAATTGGCATCAAACCCTTTATAACCCTTTAGCAACGCATCGGCCACTACCGGTACGGCGCTATAGCCCACCATACAATTGGTTTCATTAGCCATTAAATGCCAAACCGGCAAACTACCCTGCTGCTGGTATATAGCCAGCATAGAGTTGATCATATCATTCACATGCTCCGGATGTATAATGGTTGACAGCGGATTATTCGCCCTGTAGGTATCCCACAGAGAAAAAGTGGTCACATTATTAAACCCTACATTTTTATGTACCTTTTTATCAGTACCCCAATACTCGCCATTTACATCATTAAATATAGATGGGGCTATCATGGTATGATAAAAAGCAGTATAGAATTTTTTAAGCTGCGAAAGTGAATCGGCTTTGATAGTAATGGTTTCTAATTGTTTATTCCAGGCTTTATCCGCGTCTCCTATTACCTTTTTAAAATCCCATCCGGGTATCTCTGCTTTAATGTTCAGCGTAGCATTTTCTGAACTTACGGGCGATATCCCTACTTTGGCGTAAACAACTTCGCCTTTTGTTGTGCTAAAACTGATAACACCTTTAACCTTTTCGCCTTTTAACTGTGTACCTGTTGCACTGGTAGTGCCGTTATATACAGCAAACGTTTTGATGGGTTTTGAGAAAACCGCGGTAAAGTAAATACGCTGATCAACCGCCCAGCCTTTTGAAAAACGATAACCGCTGATGGTGTTTTTATCCACTTGTTTAATATACGTTTCCATTGGCTTATCCCAACCTATGCCCTCTTGCAGGTCAATAATGATGTGCGCATCGTTTGACGCTGGGAAAGTGTATTTGTGCATCCCTACCCTGGTACTGGCGGTAAGCTCAACACCAATATCATAACGCTTTAGTTTTACTTTATAATAACCCGGTTTTACCACCTCATCATCATGACTAAACAGCGAAACATAGCCACTTTTCAGATCTTTGACAGTTCCCTTAAATACATTTACCTGGCCTGTTGTTGGCATAAATGAAATATCGCCCAGATCGCCAATGCCGGTACCACTTAAATGGGTATGCTGAAAGCCAATAATGGTTGAATCAGATATATGATAGCCCGAGCACCAATCCCAACCCTGGGAAATGTTGGTTGGCCCTAACTGTACAGCGCCAAACGGTACACTGGCCCCCACAAAAACGTGCCCATGAAAACCTGTACCAATATATGGATCAACATATTGAGTTAGGTTTACTGGTTTATTGGCCGGTATTGCTTTATGCGACTGGCTAAATGAGTTCAAGTTAAAAAGTGCCAGTAAGCCGGCTAAACAGATCTGTTTTTTCATTTATAATTATAGATAATAGTATGGAGGTTTATAATTCCCCCCAAACATAATGCTCAACGCTTAATAGTTTATTAATAAACACTTAATTCGGCAACGGTGATTCCATTTCCTGCAATTACATGCAGGGCCTCGAACTTGAAATATCGGGCATAAACTGAATGCTCTAATGTTACTGTTTGTTCAATCGGGTTGGCCTTGATATTGGAAAATTCGCCTGAAGCCTCCTTTATCCAAACTTTTCCATCTACACTGATATAAAAATTGTATCGGTCAACCACTCCTTCCGGTTGCTTATCCTGCCGTGATAAGTAGCCAAAGGTTTTTATCTTTTGAGTTTTGCCCAGATCAATACTGATATAATGGGGAAATGCAATAGAATCTTTTTCACCATTAAGCGTACTATAAACTGAGTTGCTATTTTCATCAATAATGCTTGCCTGTTTAGTTTCATTTCCTAACGCAGGGGTTGCATCCATAACTTTCCATGAAACTTTGGCATAACCAAACGGCTGTGAGGCAATATCACCATAATGATCACCATCAAAACCCCTTGCCTTTATTATCCCGGCATCAGTAAAGGAGAATGGCTTTTCATATAATGGTGATGATGGGGTTGGTTCATCACCATTGATAGTATAATGTATTACACCCACGGGTGAACTGGCAGCGATACTTACCTCACCATCTTTATTACGCGTGATAGATGGAGTTGATAAATGAACAGGCTCTTTAAAAACCCCAAGATCACTTAATGCAATACCTGCAGCCGCACCTGTAATGCGTAACCTTATTTTACTTGAAGTGATGTCTTGAGTTAAGCGGATAAGTCTGTTACCTCCTATATTGGTTGCAGCGCCTATTTGCTGCCATTTGCCGTTCACAAAGGCATCAACAGCAAAAGCATCAATCCGTTGCCCCAGCTTTATGTTTTCGCGCAGCCTGATCACACTAAATGTTTTTGGCGTATGCATATCTACCACCAACTGTGGCGTGGTTACATTATCATCAGTTGCCCAGTAGGTATACCGATCGTTATCCAATAAAAATTGCGGACCGTATTTAGCTTTATTAGCGCCGCGAACATTGCTGGCCGTAAGCGTTGCTCCCTTTGCCAGATTAACCGCGAAGGTTTGTTTTAACAAATTCCCAAACTCAGTTAATGATTTTACATCAATCTCGTTAATGATCCCTCGCTGGTCGGGCGATAAACCCAGATCAAGAGCTGCTCCGCGGCCTACGCTTTTATAATACAGATCAAGTAAGGTATAGGGCGATTTTACACCATCATCCTGCGTTTTATGGTAAAACCATCCTGGTCTTAATGATACATCACACTCGGCTGGCATCCAGAATTTACCGTTGCGGGTACCTTCTGTGCCTTCATAATCTTTCACATAGCCATTGCCGGGCTCTTTACCTCCGTCGGGGGCATGAGGCGTATAAGTGGCCCAGCAGGTTTCGCCTGCAAAACCATTTTCGTTACCAACCCAGCGTACATCGGGGCCTACGTCGCCAAATATTACCGCATTGGGTTGCAGCTTTCGCGTAATGCCCCAGGTGTTTTTCCAATCGTAATAAGTCGATCTGTCAATTTTGCGCACCTCACGTTTGCCGCCGTAATAACCGTCGCCACCATTAGCGCCATCGTGCCAGGATATAAATAACGGACCATAATTGGTATATAGTTCCCGTAATTGTTCCTGGTATATCTTTAAGTACTCCGGTGTACCGTAATTAGGATTGTTCCTGTCCCAAGGCGAGCAGTAAACGCCTAGTTTTATGCCTAATTTATCGCAGGCTTCACGGTATTCCTGCAGCATATCGCCCTTACCATTCTTATATGGACTTTGAGATATATTATGTTCTGTTGTTTTGGTAGGCCAAAGGCAAAAACCATCATGATGTTTAGCCACCACAACCACGCCTTTAAAACCACCTGCTTTGGCAGCTGCAACTATCTGCATAGCGCTAAATTGCGAGGGGTTTAATAATTTAGGATCTTCATCACCATAACCCCATTCCTTATTGGTATAGGTATCAAGCCCATAATGTATAATGCAATACATGCTTGTTTCCTGCCAGTCTAACTGTCCCTGGGTTGGTAAGGGGCCATAAGGTTTGGGCGGGGCCTGGCTAAAACTCCGGACACTGCTTATAATAAGCAATACTACTAAACTGATAAACTTTTTCATTGCAGATATTTAATTTTTAAACCATTCCGCAGGGATCTCCTGCTGGGCCGAACCATTTAAGCTGTATTTAAGTTTCAAAGTATAGCCCCCGCCACCCTCAATAAAATCGAGCGCGAAAGGGTGCAGACCCATTTTTAAAGCTACCTGTCCGCTTCTTTCCTGGGCCGAGTGATTTCCATCATTATCAACCGTAACCGTTGGCCCTATTTTTAACACGCCTCCATCATCGCAAGTTAAGTAAAAGCTATAAATACCGTCAGATGGTACATCGATATAACCTTTATAAGCAATACCAAATGATGGAGCTTTCACTGTTGATGGCACGGTGATACTACTGGTTGTAAAAACACTATCAACCTTTGCATTTTTCATCAAAGCTGTTTGTTTAAAATAAGCTTTATAGTAGCTACAAACCAATCCTGGTTTTGGCGGGGCCACTTTTACCGTGCCCAGCATATTTTGCTTGGTATAATTCAGGTTATAAACATCGCCACGTGTACCATTAGTGGTAAAAGCAGCTACCCTTATCTGTTCGGCTTTTTTTATGCTTAATGGCGAAGGCAGCTCCGGCGATTTTGTGCCGGGTAAAGTACCATCAGTAGTATAACGTATGGTAAGATCCGGCAATGGCTTATCGATACTTAACTTACCTTCATCAGTAAACACATATTCGTTTAATAAATTGGGCAAATCAGGCAAACGATAATTGATATGCATGGCATCCATACGGTTATATTGCTGAACCAGGCGCTTTAAATACGAATCGTATTTATCCTGCTGATTTGTCCACAGTAATTCGGCCAGGGCAGTCATACGGGGCATGTACATATAATCAGCCCGTTTTTCAGATGGGATCATTTCTGTCCAGATGTTTGCCTGTGCACCTATAATCGACTTTGCTTCTTCTGCATTTAAAACTTTAGGGATAGGATTGAAGTGATATACTTTGTAAACAGAATATTGATCAGGCTGATAATCAAAGTATAATGGTTCACCAGGTGTCATGATCACCGTGTTACCATTTTTAACCGCTTTTACAGGTGCATCAGGCACCCAGCCACGCCAATACATGATGATAGCTGTAGGGCTGATACCACCTTCAATAATTTCGTCCCAACCAATCAACTTTCTGCCTTTGGAGTTAAAGAACTTCTCCATACGGTTTATAAAATAGCTCTGTAAGCCAGCCAGGTCTTTTATACCTTCACGGGCCATTAAGGCTTTACAGGCATCAGATTCTCCCCAGGACTTGCGGTCAACTTCGTCGCCTCCAATATGGATGTATTTTGACGGGAAAATATCCATGATCTCGCTGAATACGTTTTGTGCAAACTCGTAAGTAGTTTCATTACCCGGGCAAATAGGTTTGGTAAATAACTTACCCCATGAATTTTCGCCATTGCAGGTTAAAAATGGATAAGAACTAATAGCCGCCATCATGTGTCCGGGCATATCAATTTCGGGGATAATATCAATATGCCTTGCAGCAGCATAAGCCACAACACCTTTCATTTCCTGTTGAGTGTAAAAGCCACCGTACAGAGTTTTGCCATTGTGCTGGATGATGTGCTCTTTATCAATAGTAAAATCAGGATTATCTTTAGCTTTTTTCATACAAGCTGAATCCTGGTTGTTAAAAGTGCGCCATGCCCCCTCTTCGGTTAATTTTGGATATTTCTTTATTTCGATGCGCCAGCCCTGATCATCAGTAAGGTGTAAATGAAGTTTATTCATTTTGTATAAAGCCATCCGGTCAATAAACTTCTTCAAATAGCTCACCGAAAAAAAGTGACGGGAAACGTCCAGGTGCATACCCCTCCAGGCATAAGCAGGCTGATCTTCTATAGTTACTGCCGGTAAAATAAGTTGCTTACTTATTTTACCTTTCTCCATAGCAACAGGCAATAGTTGCCTTATAGTTTCGATGGCATGAAATACACCGGCAGGATCTTTAGCCGCTATGATAAGTTGTTGTGTACTGATGTTTAGTTTGTAAGCTTCTGGTGCTGTTATAGTGGCATCATATATCAGCTTTATAGCGTGTGATTTACTGTTTTTTGATATAAGCAAACGTTTGCCTAAACCTTTTAGCAACAAGTCATTCAATTCTACGGCTTCATTATTAAACTCCTTTGCCGTAATGATAACTGTGTTACAGGTAATAACAAAAGCACCCTTACCCTCAGTTAATTGAGTTGGATACGGGATCAGTGGAAATTTGGATGCTTCCTGTGCCTGCACTTTTAAAGTAGCAATACAGATCAACAGGCAAACTACTTTCAGAGTATTGTACTTTTTAGTAAAACTTATCATATCAGTATTTTCTATTTATTGATCTGTATGGTTTTCTCGTTAACATTCCAGCCGGATAAAGAGATCGCAAGGTTCTTTTTACTAGCTTCTTTATACTCAATGATCACTTTTTTCTCTTCGCCCGGTAAAACAGACACGTAGTTATCACTATAAAAAGCAGGTAATACACGCTGTTTAGTATCCGCATTTACCAATGATAACCGGTTAAAAAATGCCAGCGGGCCATTACCATTATTGGTTAATGTTACTTCTATTTTATCGTTGTTCAGCTGTTTTGCAGTGGCGCTAAGGTCACGTTTGGACATTTTCTCTAACCCTGAATAGTTTCCTTTTTCGTCAGCTATCCAATAAATATTCTCACTCAGGGTTTTCTTATCCTTATCCAAAAGCTGCAAACAGAGGAAAACGCCTTTATCTTTTGCCAACGCATCTATTTCTTTTTTAAGCGATAAATAACGTTTGGTTGTAGCTGGGGTAACATCCGAAAAAACCTGGGTAAGCATGGTTTCCTTACCATCCATATTATAAGCTTTGGCCACCAGCATCATATTGGCATGGGTTTTAAAGGTATTGTTAGCTACCATTACCATTCCATCAGTTGGATCATACATGATATGCAGGGGTTCGCTGCCATTATGTAAACCATACAAACAGGCGTTAGGATCAAGGTAATAATCATACATCTGCCCACGCATGGCTGTCCACGGGTTTTGGGTTTTCCAGATGATGGTACCGGTATACCAATCCCACATATGCGAGCTGAAACCCTCCATTAAACCACGGTACTGATCGTAATTCACCAACTGAGCCTTAGTTGCAAAATCTTCTACATCTTTTGCTTTGCCATATTTATCAATAAAGCCATCATAGCCTATGTATTTATGATAATCCCAAACAGAATCGGTTTTAGTTTTACCGGTAACCTCATCATACTCGGGCAATACCATATTCTTAGCCGGGATAAATCTTTTTAACGATTCATAATCACTCACCCCAACCGATCCAACTTCGGAGTTGAACGGATACGTTTTATGCGCCCAAAAAGTGGATAAGGATTGTATGCCATAAGGGCCGTCGCCATTGCCTCCCAATACATTGCGTGACATTTCCTCAGAGTTTGAATATGGGATAAACCAACGGGTGTTATCCAGCTTGGGCATCACCGTATCGCGCAGCGTTATCAGGATATCTTCGGGTGGTGTAATTTCGTTACCGCCGCACCACATGGCCAGCGATGGATAATTACGCACCATTTTTATCTGATCTTCAACTGATTTAATATACAGATCATGATCATCAGGATATTTCCGGCGTGTCCATTGATCATCAAGCTTCATTGGATCAGTCCAGCGGCCATTGCAATCGCCTGATCCCCACATATCCTGAAATACCAGCATACCATATTTGTCACAGGCTTCATAAAATTCAGGCCGCTCTATTAATGCGCCACCCCAAACCCTGATCAGGTTCAGGTTCATATCACGGTGAAAGCGAACCTCGGCATCATAACGCGCATCCGAAAAACGCAGCATCTCGTCAGATACTATCCAGTTACCGCCTTTTATAAATATCTTTTGGCCATTAATATTAATCTGCCTGCTCTCGGTACGGGCATTCCACTCCGTAGTAAGCTGCCTTACGCCTACCTGTATATCATCCTGATCAGATATTTTATTAGCAGCCGTTACAAACTGCAAATGCATGGCATAAAGATGCTGCGCGCCATATCCATTGGGCCACCATAGCTTTGGATTTTTCAACGTGTAATCGCTTAGTTGTACCGATTGTATGGAGTTTGGCTTTAACGTAACTTTTTTCGACACTATGGTACCATCCAGGTTATATCTCAATTCGCCGGTAACCGATAAATTGGTAGCATTTTCCACCTCGGCCGATACCTGTATAACAGCAGGTTGTTGCGAACCCTCAGGTTGCCTTACACCCGGTACCAGGGCAACCACGTGCGGATCGGCTATCCGGACAGCGCCTGTTTTTTCGATGATCACTTTATCCCAAATGCCGGTGTTACGGTCTTTAATAGGTTGTATCCAATCCCAACCTGCGGTGTATTGTATACCCACATTACGTGCAATGGTGCCATCACCACCCTGGCCACCGTTAGGGTTACCCACCACATCAGGCGGATAAACAATCACAGCTACCCGGTTATTACCACCCTTAGCTATCCATTTGGTAATGTTGTACGATTGACGCAAAAACATACCTGAATGTAATTTATCATTCAGCTTATGGCCGTTCAAAAACACATCACAGCTGTAATTTACCCCCCTGAAATTCAGGTATACCTGGTTGCCGTTTTGCGGTACATGTTCTTTAAAATCCTTTACAAACCAATAGGTATAATAATCACGGCCGGTTCTGTATATATCAGGAATTTGCTCGTTGTTCATGCCATAAAAAGGATCGGGCATTTTTTTATCAGCTATTAAACTGGTTAATACCGTGCCGGGAACAACTGCCGGCATCCATGCCGATGTGCTATAGGCGGGGCGAGAAACATCCGCTCCCTTATCCTTAACATTGCTGATGGGCGCACATTTCCATCCTGAATTTAACTCATATTTGTTTTGTGCTTTGCCTTGAAAAACAATAACTGATAGGAACAGAAAAACTGTCGAAAACTTTAAAAATACAGCTTTTCCTGTTGGTGATCTTTTTATCATTATTTGGTGGGATAGTAATTTCAAAATTAAGTACTGCAACAAGTGCAGAAGTATGCTTATTTAACTATTTAGTATCGTATTTTATCCGTAAGCAGGGTATTAATATTCCATTTTAAAGCACGCAGCTTCATTTAAGCTACTGTTTTGCTGCAATCCGGCCGGAATATTGATCACTATTTCATCGCCTTGTTGTTTCCATTTAAGGCTTTGTTTGCTGCCCAATAAAGTTACCTTTTGGGGTTTACTTACTTTAACAGTTACTGTTGCAGGCAATACCACTTTATCGTTGTCAGATAGCATAAAAGCGTAAATAGTCTTCTCATTCTTGGCTTTGGTATAATAAATATTATCCGTTGAATACGGCGCTACCGATTTGGAGTTATAAATACCCTCGCCGTTAATTTTCATCCAGGCGCTTATACCTTGTAAACGTTGATAAGCCACCGGATCCCAGTCGCCATCAGGGCCAGGGCCAATGTTCATTAAAAGATTTCCTCCGCGCGAAACTATTTTCACCAACAGCTGCACAATTTGCTGTACCGATTTATAATGATCGCCTGGAACATAACTCCAGGAATTGCCCATGGTGATACAGCTTTCCCAGGGATGATCAAGCGGAACTTCAGGTATTTCCTGCTCAGGTGTAGTATAATTTTCATACTGGCCAGATACGGTTCGATCAACCACTATAAGACCTGGCTGTTTTTGCCTGCCCATAGCTGCTATTTTAGGCATATCAATATCCTGATCATATTGGATGCCTCTTTGCCATTCAACAGTGTTATCAATAGTGCTTTTGGGTCTAACCCAGCCACCATCCAGCCATAATATATCTACTTTACCATAATCTGTCATTAATTCGCCGATCTGGTTATAGGTATAATCTTTAAATTTTTGCCAGCGCTCGGGATGTTTAGCCGGGTCATAGTTCACATTACGGTCCTTTGGTGGAAAATATGGCCACCAGTAATTTTCAGAATGCCAGTCGGGCTTTGAAAAATAGGCCCCGATCATAAAGTTTTCTTTACGAAAAGCATTAAATATCTCTTTAGTAACGTTACTTCTTGGATTGCTTGAAAATGGCGTTTTGGCACTGGTAATTTTATAATCAGTTTCCTTAGTGTCAAACATGCAAAAACCATCGTGGTGCTTAGTTGTAAATATCACGTACTTCATCCCAGCGTCTTTTGCTGCTTTAACCCATTTTTCAGGATTAAATTTTACCGGATTAAAAGTGGTTTGCAGGTTTTCATATGCTGCTTTATATCCATTATAGGTAGCTCCATAAGGGCCTTTTCTTTGCGTCCATCCTTCATCCTCCGGACAAATGCTCCAGCTTTCAACTACCCCCCACTGGCTGTAAGTTCCCCAGTGCATAAAAAGCCCGAACTTCAGATCCTGCCATTCGGTTATCTTCTGTTCAACCAGAGGATCGCCAGGAGGTACATATTGTTTGGAAACATTATGCTTTTGCGCCATCAGATTGGCGCAAAACAAACCAAAAAGAAATAAAGTAAAAGTTTTTTTCATGCGAAAGGGATTGATGTTACCTAGGTACAATTATAAGCGTATTGTCAAATACTTTTTAAAATTTTTTAATAATTCTTTAAACTTCACCGATAAACTTTCAATTTTGAGATTAATATTTTATCATTGTTTCACTAAAACTTCATAACGCTATTACTTAAACTCCAACTGCAAAATGGCTTTAACCATTCAAAACACAATCAAGTTATCCTTCGCCTTATTTGTTATGCTATTAATCAGCACTGTTACAAAAGCACAACAACCTCTTTTTTATAAAGATGCTTCGCAATCGATTGATATACGGGTAAAAGATCTTTTATCAAAACTTACACTCGAAGAAAAAGTATCACTTTTAGGTTACCGGAGCCAGGCCGTACCCCGTTTGGGTATCCCCGCCTATAACTGGTGGAATGAAGCACTGCATGGTGTGGCACGCGCCGGCGAGGCTACTATATTCCCTCAGGCTATTGGCATGTCGGCCACGTTTAATGATGACCTGTTAAAGCAGGTATCCACTGTCATTTCAACAGAGGCCCGTGCAAAATATAATCTTGCCATAGCACAGGACCGGCATTTGCAATATATGGGACTCACTTTCTGGACACCGAATATCAACGTTTTTCGCGATCCGCGCTGGGGACGCGGCCAGGAAACTTATGGTGAAGATCCTTTCTTGACTGGGCGCATGGGTTCGGCATTTGTTAAGGGTTTACAGGGTGATGATCCTCGTTATTTAAAAACTTCGGCTACAGCCAAACACTTTGCCGTGCACAGCGGTCCCGAAGCCGAACGTGATCGTTTTGATGCTAAAGTAGATGAGAAAGATCTTCGTGAAACTTATCTGTATGCCTTTCATGAACTGGTAACAGATGCCAAAGTTGAGTCGGTAATGAGCGCTTATAACCGTGTAAACGGCGTACCTAACTCCATCAATAAAATGTTGTTAACCGATATATTAAGGAAGGAATGGGGCTTTAAAGGCCATGTGGTTACCGATTGCGGCGCGCTTGATGATGTTTACCTCACACATAAAACTTTGCCCAATGCCGTTGAAGTTGCAGCGGCGGCCTTAAAGGCTGGTGTAAACCTTGATTGTTCATCTATTTTACAAAACGATGGTTTAAAAGCTGTTCAGCAAAAGCTATTGACAGAAAAAGATATAGACCTTGCTTTGAGCGCTATTTTACGTACCGAGTTTAAACTTGGCTTTTATGATGATCAATCACGTATTCCTTATCATAATTATGGCGCTGATAGTATTCACAATACCCAGCACCTTGCCCTGGCCCGTAAAGTAGCCCAGCAAAGCATGGTACTGCTTAAAAATGATAAAAATATTTTGCCGTTGAACAAAGCCAACACATCCAGCATTATGGTAGTTGGCCCTAACGCGGCTTCGCTGGATGCTATGATCGCCAACTATCACGGTACCAGCAGTAAGGTAGTAAACTTTGTTGAAGGTATAACCGCTGCGGTTAACCCGGCAACCCGTGTTGAATATGATCTGGGTTGTGATTATAGGGATACCACCCACTTTGGAGGTACCTGGGCAGCAGGCAATGCCGAGGTGACCATAGCAGTGATCGGATTATCGCCGGTACTGGAAGGCGAAGCTGGCGATGCCTTTTTATCTAACAGCGGTGGCGACAAGAAAGATTTAAGCCTGCCAGCCAGTGAAATAGCATTTATTAAAGCCCTGCGCAAGGGCGTTAAAACTAAGCCTATCATCGCTGTTATAACCGCTGGTAGCGATGTTGATGTATCGGCTATTGAGCCTTATGTTGATGCCATTATATTTGCCTGGTATCCCGGCGAACAGGGTGGCAACGCATTAGCCGATATTGTATTTGGTGATGTTTCGCCATCAGGTCATTTACCTCTTACTTTTTATAAAGACATGAGCGATTTGCCTGCTTATCAGGATTACAGCATGAAAGGGCGTACTTATCGGTATTATGATGGCCCGGTTCAATATCCGTTTGGTTTTGGCTTAAGTTACACTTCATTTGCCTATACGTTGGATAGCAAAGTAAAAAGCAACTATAAAAAGACTGATACCATAACCGTTGCCGTTAACATTAAAAATACAGGAAAAATGAATGGAGATGAGGTGGTACAGGCTTATATAGAATACCCTAAACTGGACCGCATGCCGATCAAAGAATTAAAAAGCTTTAAACACGTAAGCATAGCCAAGGATAAGGACGAAACTGTTACGCTTAAAATCCCGGTTCAGGACCTACAAAAATGGGATATGGCCACCCATAAATGGAAAATTTATCCGGGAAAATATAAGCTGATACTCGGCAGTAATTCTGCAGACGAAAAAGCAAGTTTAGCTATTAATATAGCTAATTGAGGTAATAAAAAGCTGTCATTTCGAACGATAGTGAGAAATCTTGTACTATTTGCAATGCTCACTTTGTATATTGTATAAGATTTTTCGCTATCGCTCAAGAGATAGTTTCTCCTCGTCCCTTGTTCGATGACAGCTTTTTGATAAGGAGTTACTCTTATAGTGTAAATCAGCACTCATCAGCCTAAAAAATCCACTCCGCGTACACCGCTGATCTTATTCAGTTCTGCTACCACGGTCATTACGGTTTCCTGCTGTTTAAATTGTTTTTGAATGGTAATCTTGATCTCGTCGTTACCATCGCCGGCAGATAAGCTGATTTCCTGAAACGCTATATCATTGGCTTTTAACACATTTTCTATCGCTTCAAAATCAACCTGCTTTTGCGAAAGCAGCATCCTGATACTCCTGTACCTGTTTTTCTTAAAAAATTTATCTTCAAAAGGTTTAAATACAGCTAGTATAATCAGAGCGATAAGTGTGGTACTAACCGCCTCTATATATAAACCGCCTCCAACGGCTAAACCAATGGCCGCTACCGTCCAAAGGCCGGCGGCGGTAGTTAGACCTTTTACTACTTCGTTACGCAGAAAAAATATAGTACCAGCCCCCAGGAAACCTATCCCACTCACTACCTGTGCCGCAACGCGCGATGGGTCAAGCTCAATGCCAGGCTTACCAACCACATCCTGAAAACCATAGGTCGAAACCAGCATAATAAGCGCTGCTCCAAGGCAAACCATCATGTGGGTTCTTAAACCGGCTGTCCATTGTCGGCGCTCCCGCTCCCAGCCTATTATACTGCCTAACAGGGCGGCTACAAGAAGCCGTAATATCATATCATAAGTGCTAATCATATAATTGGTAAATATATACAGAACATACAAATTCCTGTAACAAATGTTATTTAGAACAGTCCAAAAAACATCCGGACGTTAAACAGGTACCGGTATATAAACCAAACAAATTCTATTAACTGTTGTCTATTTAATATAAATAAAAGCATTATGATCACCAGCGGCGTTACATTCGGAATAAATAAACAAGATGGCAGCCATATTAATATAGCCATTGATCCGGCGGATACCAATACCGGCAGTGAAAACCAGGCAAATACCGGTACTTATAAATTATACCGCGATATTGACAGTCCCAAAACCTTTGATAAAGGATATATGGGTGCCTTATTTTTAGATACTGATAATGGATATCATTATTCAGGCGGTACCGAACTTACCGATTTTGAGTTGAAGCAACTAGCTGAATTTATCAGGAACTATCATGCTACAGGTAAAGAGTTTGATGACCACAACCGCGACATCAGCACTAAATAACATTAATTTTAGCTATATGATTGCCTTGCTAAACTCCCTCAGGTATTTGGCAACATAATCCTGCTTTGTTTTTGCTTTATACTGCATAATAAAACGCGGATGCTCCAGCGCGATGATCTGCTTAAAAAATCCTTGCTGCTCATTTAGCTTTTTTAGAAAAGCCTCATTCTTACCAGTACCAAAACAGAAACAAATATCTGTTTCAAAGCCCAGGGCTATTTGCTTTTGTATATTCTCTATAATGAAAGAGTATACTGCTTTCTGCAATTCAGGTTTATCGTAATAGTTATAATTCACTTCTTTTCCATTGCTCCCGGTTATAGTAAAACCAAGCGGGCAAACAGAATGAATATAAAATTGCTCATAAAACTCCCTCACACCACCAAAAGCATGTATCATTTCGTACACATAGGCCGATGATGGTTCATGGGTCATAGGCCCGGCAAAAGGTATATCACATTCACTTATTATTCTTTTAGGATCAGTAAACGCCACCCCGGTAGCCCCCGAGCCAAATCTGCCCGGGTTTATCCCCAATATCAGATGTCTCGGATGGTTGTCGTTATAATACTTACGATAGAATTGGGATGAAACCTCCAGCGCCGGTCCGCTTTCTTTAAAAGGGTTCATGATACTAATACCATCGGGTAAAGTGCCTGTAAAGTTAAGCTGCTGGTTAAACGTAATTATCCGGTCTGCAAATGTGCTCATATATGGCACTAACATATTCAAAAAGAAGCATTACAAAAAATAAATCAGATCACTTTGAATGGCTTGTGGTGTATTGTCATAATTAACCCCTAAAACTGTCGTATTACACCCTTTCGTATCCTATATAATCAGGTTAAATTTGATTTATAAATAAGCTGATATTTCAACCATATCCGTAAACTACACTAAATCAATCAAATAACTTAAATTAAAATCAACATGATAACCATCAACCCTTATTTGAATTTTCCTGGTAATACCGAAGAGGCGTTTAACTTTTACAAATCAATTTTTGGCGGCGAGTTTGCAGCGGTAATGCGCTTTGGAGATACTTTCGAGGCAGAACGTACACCCGAAGCTGATAAAGATAAATTAATGCATATAGCTTTTCCAATTGGTAAAGGAAATATGCTGATGGCTACAGATGCTATTGGCGAAATGGGAAAAGGCTTAACTCAAGGTAATGCCTTTTATATTTGTATTAACGGCGAAACGGTGGAGGAAACAAAAAGATTATTCGACGGACTTGCTACTGGCGGCAAAGTGATGTTTCCATTTGGTAAAGCTCCATGGGGCACCTATTTTGGCCAGCTGACAGATAAGTTTGGCCTTCAATGGATGACCGATTGTCCTGATCCCGATCAATCACAACAATAGTATTTTGTAAACAATTAAAATTTAAAACTTTATATCATGAAAATTGCTGTAATTATTGTTCGTATCCTGGTAGGGCTGATGTTCCTGTCGTCATCAGCATATGTGCTTTTTAAACTAGGGCCAATACCTGAGCCCAAGGGCAATATCAAAGTATTTATGGACGGTGTAAAAGTATCTGTTTATTTACTCCCATTTATTAAAATAACAGAGTTGGTATGCTCTATTGCATTTATTACAGGGCGCTTTGTTACACTTGCTACTGTAGTGATATTTCCAATCATGATCAACATTGTGCTATTCCATATATTTCTGGGGCCAGAGGATCTGATAACTGTAATACCACTACTTATAGGTGTCCTGTTTCTTGCCTATGCCTACCGTAAAAATTATATAGCCCTGTTTACAGTAAAATAATCACAGGTGGTATGCTTCAATGCAAAACATAGCTCCGTGTATAAAAACATGGAGCTATAACCCACTAAAAAAGCATAAATAAATAAGCTGAAATGACGGTAGAAGTTTTTAAAACCAATGTAGGTACCCGCAGGTATGCTAACAAGCTTTTAAATCAGATACATACAGCCTTTACTTGGTATAATGCCAATTTTGATCTTGACGACTGCGATAAAATATTACGTATTCAATGTAACCAGGGCGTAATAAAACCAAAGGTATTAATCCTGTTTTTAAAAGATCTTGGATGCCACGCGGAACTACTACCTGATTAATAACGACATATTGAAAACAAAAGTCAACTTTATTAATTACTAATTAACAAGCATTTACTAACATGATACAAAACAGTATAGCCTTTAGCAGTTTTTCGGTAAACGATTTAGCCGCTGCCAAAGAGTTTTATAGTAAAACACTAGGCCTTAATATTTATGATGATAAAAAGATGCCCAACTTGCTGAACCTGCAAATTAATGATGGGAACATCATTTTAATATATCCTAAACCCAACCATATTCCGGCTACATTTACCGTGCTTAATTTTCCGGTTGAAAGTGTTGAAGAAACAGTTGATGAGCTTACCAAACGCGGTGTAAAATTTATTGTTTATAACCTGGAAAACTTTAAAACCAATGAAAAGGGAATAATGTCCGGCAACAATGATGGCCCTACCATAGCATGGTTTAATGATCCTGCCGGTAATATCTTATCTATTATTGAGCAGCATAACTAACTTATCATACCGCTTAAAACTTTCACGTACAGGCCACTGGCTTGTTTATCTTTATAAGCGACCTGCCAACCCATATTAAATTTATTTCCCGAATGGGAGTAAATCCCTCCGCTTTATATTGCCAGGTTGTCAGGCAATAAAACATGATAAATCTGATATCAATTTTTCGGTTATGCGAATAAAATTGATAAGATGAACATACTTGTCGAAAAACGTCATAAATTAGGACCCAATAATATATTGATATAATTATTCATCGTATAATATCATACCTTATTATATGGACGATTTTGAATATCTTGACTGGAAACCTTATGCTTAAATAAGACAAACACCAGGTCAGCACAATGCCATTTTACGGCGGCCGATGATAAGATATTTGCAAGTATATTACAAAACTATTTAAATAAAGCGGCCCCAAAATAGCTGTACACAATGGATCTGATCAAAGTTCATATTAAGTTTCAGGATGACGTTAATTGGTATAAACAAACGGAATGTGATTATGAATTAAATAACAACCAGGTTGATGTTTGGCGTATCAAGATCAGTTCAAACCTTACATTCATTGATAATTTTTTTAAAGTATTGCTTCCCGACGAAATAATGCGGGCCAACTGTTACGTCCAAAAAAAAGACCGGCTAAGATTTGTTGTAAGTCGTGGAGCGTTAAGATGTTTATTGAGCAAATACACTAATCAGCCTCCTGCCACTATTAAATTTGTGGTTAGCGCAAATAAAAAGCCTTCTATATACCAGCAAAATATAAAATATAATGTATCACATTCGGGCGATTGGGTTATGATAGCTATATCAAACACCGAAGTTGGTATTGATACAGAAGAAATGGACCAAACGTTTAATTACAAAGAAATACTGGCTGATAATTTTAGCAAAGACGAAATCAACTACATTGCACACCAGGATTCTGTTAATAGTTTTTATTTACTTTGGACACGTAAAGAAGCTTTAACCAAAGCTACGGCACAAGGTCTGGATAATAATCTTCAATATATACCCAGTTTAAATGGGGATCATCAGATCGAAGGCAGTTTACTTGCATCGCCCAAAAACTGGCTGCTCAACAGCTTTAAAGCTGATGAAAACAATATGGCAACCTTAGCCACCGAAACAATAGCCGGAGAAACTAAGTATTGGGATGTTGACTTCGAAAAGTTTTTACCTAGCTTTAAATAGTCCGTATTTTAAAATACAGTAAATGGCCCTCACGCCATCTTTCCATCCTATTTTTTTACCCTCTTCATAAGTACGTCCGTAATAAGAAATTCCCACTTCATATATCCTGATCTTTGGCACTCTTGAAATTTTAATGGTAATTTCTGGTTCAAAGCCGAATCGCTTTTCTGTGAGCGGGATGCCCTGTATAACTTTGGTATTAAATAGTTTATAACACGTTTCCATATCTGTAAGGTTCAGATTCGAAAACATGTTTGATGCAAACGTAAGCCAGCGATTGCCAATGGTATGCCAAAAAAACAAGATACGGTGCGGATTGCTGCCCATAAACCTTGATCCATACACCACATCGGCAAAGCCGGATACTACTGGCTTTAGCAGATCATTATACTCGGTAGGATCATATTCCAAATCAGCATCCTGAATAATCAGGTATTCGCCTGTAGCTTTTGATATACCGGTGTGTAATGCGGCACCTTTACCTTTATTTACTTCATGCTTAAAATATTGTATATCAAGTTCGGGATTGGCTTGCTGGTAAGTGTTAATAGCTATCTCTGTATTATCCTTTGAACAGTCGTTTACAATAATGATCTCTTTCTGAATGTTATTTACGATGCTTACTGATTTAATTTTATCTAAAATCAAATGTATGGTGTTACCTTCGTTATAGGCCGGAATAATAATTGAGAGTTTCTGTATTGTCATTATTGTTTTTCTTATCAAACGGTATAGATGTTATTTATTTTGTAACCGTACCATGGCTTATTATATCTTTATTGAAAATATATTAATGCAAGCGGTCCTAAAACGAGCAAAAAGATACGTAAAAAAACCAAAAGTAATATTTATCCTTATATTCTTGTTTGGTTTAACCCTGTTGTTTTGGTTTTGTTTGCCTAAACCGCTATTTAAAAGCCCTACATCGTATGTAATTGATGATGACAGGGGGCAATTATTGGGTGCATCCATTGCAACTGATGGTCAATGGCGGTTTCCATATAATGATAGTGTGCCCAACAAGTTTAAACAATGCATTATTACATTTGAGGATAAACGCTTCGAACATCATCCGGGTTTTGATGTGCTGGCTTTTAGCCGGGCCATCAGACAAAACATGCGGTCAAAAAAAGTGACCAGCGGTGGCAGTACCATTACCATGCAGGTTATACGACTGGCCACAAAACATAAGCGTACCATATGGAACAAACTTTCAGAGATCTTTATGGCTCTGCGATTGGAACTTACCTATAGTAAAGATGAAATACTTGCCCTATATGCCAGTAACGCTCCATTTGGCACCAATGTTATTGGTTTAGATGCCGCATCATGGCGCTACTTTGGCCGCAGCCCCGACAAATTATCCTGGGGCGAAATGGCAGCCATGGCCGTTTTACCAAATTCGCCTTCATTAGTGCATCCTGGTCGGAACAGGACCATATTGCTTAAAAAACGCAACCTGCTACTCAATAAACTGCATCAACAAGGTGTAATTGATAGCGCAACAGTGGCACTGGCTGAGTTAGAGCCGGTACCCGATCGTCCTGTGCCCTTGCCACAGCAGGCCCCTCACCTGCTGCAACGCTTTAAAAAGGATCATCAGGGTAAACCGTTGGGCGATACCCGTATTCAAACAAGTATAAACTCAACGCTACAACAACAGGTAAATGATATCCTGGAACAGCATCACCAGGTTTTAAAGGCTAATGATATTAATAATATCGCTGCTATTGTTTTAGATGTGGAAACAGGAGCCACACTGGCATATGCAGGTAATATATCGCACCGGGAAGATCCGCAGATGGAAAGTGATGTTGATGTGATTGATGCCCCACGCAGCCCCGGCAGTACATTAAAACCTTTGTTATACGCCTCTATGCTGCATAACGGTTTGATACTGCCCAACAGCCTGTTGCCTGATGTACCCACATTGATAGCAGGTTATCATCCCGAAAATTTCGATCTTGGTTATGATGGCGCGGTGCCGGCATCAAGGGCATTATCCCGTTCATTAAATGTACCAGCTGTAAAAATGCTGCAACAATTTAAATACGAAAGGTTTTATGATTTTTTGCAAAAAGCAGGAATCACCACCCTGACCAAGCCTGCTGATCATTACGGATTATCTTTAATACTGGGTGGAGGCGAAAACACCTTATGGGAATTGAGCGGCGCTTATGCCGATATGGCCCGTGTGCTTAATCACTATAATAAGTACAATGGTAAATATGATCCTGCCGATTATCATAGTCCTGTTTACAGCATTCCCGCAAAAGCCAAACCCGATTTAGAGAAATCAGGATTATTGGATGCAGCATCTTTATATTATACCTTCCAGGCCATGGAGGAGGTAATGCGCCCCGGTGAGGAAATGCTATGGCAACAGTTCAGTTCAACACAACGCGTGGCCTGGAAAACCGGAACCAGTTTTGGCTTTCGCGATGGATGGGCTATTGGTATTACCCCAAAATATGTGGTTGGTGTTTGGGTGGGTAATACTGATGGCGAAGGCAGGCCCGGCCTTACCGGTATTAATACCGCTGCTCCTGCCCTGTTCGAAATATTCAGACTGCTGCCCGTATCGCGCGATTGGTTTGAAATGCCTGTAAGCGAAATGGTGAAAATAAACGTGTGCCACCAAAGCGGTTACCGTGCCGGGCAATATTGTGAAGATATTGATGAAATGTGGGTACCTAAAGCTGGATTGAAGGCTCCTGTTTGCTCTTATCATCAGTTGATACACCTGTCGGCTGATGGCAGATACCAGGTAAATGGCAATTGCGAATCGCCGGATAATATGGTGAATAAAAAATGGTTTGTGCTGCCACCATCTATGGAGTATTACTATAAAGCGCGCAATTATCAATACCATGTATTACCCCCTTTCCGTGCGGGTTGTACACAAGCCGAAAATAGTAATGCCATGGAGGTGATATACCCTAAGGATGGTGCTAAAATATATGTACCACTTGAAGCAGATGGCAGCCGGGGCAGAATGATCTGCAACGCGGCCCATCGGGTACCTGGCATGAAGATATTCTGGCACCTGGATGATCAATATGTTGGCGAAACCCATGATTCGCACCAAATGGCACTTAACCCACCTCCCGGCAAACATATACTTACCCTGGTTGATGGTAACGGCAATACAATCAATATAGGTTTTGAAATACTAAGCAAATGACATTATAAAAAATTTAACAGGAACTCAACAAAGGTCTGGGCTTAAATCTTGTTTAAAAATTTTAGTACATACACCCAACGTTTTTCATGATTGATGCGATGATGCAATAAAAGAACATTAATTTATTAATCAATCGAAAAAATGAAAAACCTAACTTATGTTGTACTTGCATTGCTAGTAGCAGTTGCAGTAATTGCAGGCTGTAAAAAAAATGAAAACCCGGTTGCATCAAATGGAAAGTCGGCTGCCCTTAAACTTACCGATACGGTACCCACTCACCCCACCCCACCAAAAGACTCCACTAAGCTTGTTCCTCTTACCGGCGACAATATAATCCTGCATGCCCACCTTTATAAAAGCACCCTCAGTGATAGCAGCTACGTTTATTTTGTGGCTCAAACAACTAATTCGTACTGTACAGGCAGTAAACTTAATTTTAGCAGTAGCCTTCGCGCGAACAATGTCTTCGGCATTGATTTGATCAACGCTCAAGTACCTATAACTTGTAACGGACCTGGCGGTACCATATCATCAAACCATATTGTTTTTTGGCAAAACAATCAAAGCCCTTATTCTGCCAATTTGGTAACTGGAAATTATCCTATTAAGGCAACACTAAACGGCAATACCTATACCGGTAGCATAAATGTGTCGGCCACCACCATCACCTTTAACTGGAATTATACTACAGGTGTATTAATAACGCCTGCACAAATTACCAGGTAACATTTATTGATTAACCCCTAAACCTGTCAAACAGAAGGCCTGCCAATTAAAATTGGTTGGTCTTCATTTAAAAAGCTCGTATATTATGCCAATATTAATACTTTAAAAAAATATTTTTCTTTTTACCCAACGTTTGATGATTTATATGCGAAGATGCTCTTACAAACGCTTTAAGTGTTAATTTTTTGAATGAATCTTTCCAAAAAACAGGCAGAAGGGCTGATAAAAGGATGTATAAATAATGACCGTACGGGGCAAGAAGCCCTGTATAAGCTATTTCATGCCGAAATGCTGCGCGTGTGTTATAGCTATTTGCCCAATAAAGAGCTTGCTAAGGAAGCTTTTAACACAGGTTTTCTTAAAGTTTTTCAATCTATAAAAAGCTTTGAAATTGAAAAAGGTGAACTAGGCGGTTGGATAAGAAAGATCATGATCTATACCTCAATAGATCTTTGTCGCAAAGAACTAAAATTTAATACGGTAAACACCAGCATACAGGACCAGGACGATTATTTTATTGCCCCATCCATTTTAGAAAAATTATATTTTGAAGATCTCCTGCAAAACATCAGGACCTTACCATTAGCCACACAAACTGTTTTTAATTTATCAGTGTTGGATGGCTTTACGCATAAAGAGATAAGTGAACAATTAAACATAAGTGAGGGTACATCACGCTGGCATTTAGCCGAAGCAAAAAGAAAATTAAGAGAATTACTGGAACCATTGGTAGCAAACAGTAATCAGCCGAAAGAAAGGAGTGAAAAAACGAAATGAAAAATTCATTAAAGAACCTCAATCTTTGGCAAAAAAAGAGAAACGAATTACCAATTAGTGATGAACCGCAAAAGGACTGGCTGGAAATGCAAAACCTGCTTGATCTGCATTTACCGGTAACGCATACCGCTGTTCCTAAAAAAGTGTCAGGGTCAAAAGGTTTAAAAGTAATTAAAGCATTAAAAGCCATTAAAGGTTCGTCTATGATATTTATTTCGTTGGCAACGATAACCTGTATTGGTATAGTTACCTATGCTGTTAAAATAAAACATCAACAGCAAACCCAACCCCATCATAAAATACACAGACCAATAATTACTAAAGACAGTTTATCAAACCCTATCATTGTTGATTCTTTAAATTTGACAGATAGCATACACCACGAAAAAGATAGTTTACCAGCACTGAAAGCACCTCTAACTGGCCGGGATACAGATGTTACTATTCAGAAAACTACAGGAGCAACAGGTAAAAATAATATCAATAATCCGGTACCATTAATTAATAATGCTCAGCGGGGTAATAATGCACAGCAGACCATAGGGAACAGGAAAGGAAAAAAATCTCAGAATTTCATTGTCAATAACAATCAAAAAGCAGCGCAGGGTTCTGCTATAACAAACGTACCATCAAATAACAGCAACCCATTTTCCCTACAAGGAATCAATAAAAATTCACCATTAAACATCATTAACAGTTTGGGTACATCCCAATCAAATGGAAATATAATTGCAACTACGCAGTCGGCAACCAATGGTAAAAATGTTCAGTCATTACTAACCGGAGTTGATAGCACTCAGAGAAGTCATAACGAGTCTGTTATACAACCCTCATTAAAACCAACTTCAAGTTCAGGGGCAACCACCAGAAAAAATGCTGCAAATACTAAAGGAAATACGATAAGAACACAAACAAATAAACCTGCTAGTGACCGGCAAAAAGGTTCGTCAAAGGTTAAGAAAACAAGGGTTAAGACAAGTAATAATTTGCCTCCATCAAACTTAGATTGGGGCATTTTAGCGGGTGTAAGTTCGTCTGGTAGCTTTACTGCAAAAAGCCAGAATGCCAATATCTATGGCAAATTACCTGTCGATATATATATTGGCCTATTCGCCACCTACCATTTGAATGACAAATGGGCAATAAACTCACAGATAAGGGTTTTAAATCCTCAAAATTTAAATAGCTCATTCACCCATTTTGTAAACGAAAACAAGGCAGATTCTGGTAAAGTGCTGGCCATAACCGACTCCAGAAAGGCATATTTTGTTAGTATTCCTATCCATTTGGTTTACAAGATCAACAACAATATCAGCGTTAAAGGCGGCCCGGTTATCAATATACCGGTAAAGCAAATAACCAACAGCACCACTTTACAATCGGGCATAAAGTTAGATTCTGCCTATAACATTACGGTTTCAAATCAGCTAAAAGCCATAAAATATGATCAGAAAATTAATTTAGGTTTATCAGGTGGTGTAAGTCTTCAATATAAACGCTTGATTCTCGAGGCAACCTATCTTAAGAGTTTCAGTGGGTACAATGTTATTTCCGATTTTGGCAATTACAAATCAAACACAGGCACCGTACAAGTTACCTTAGGTTTGCAGTTAAACAGAATTAAGCTTTAGTATACAGGTAATATTGTTCAAAACTAAAAACTATAATTATATTGCCTCCTAAATTTTAATTGGCATGCTTGAACAGTATGATCTGCATAATTTACTGGTAATTGATATTGAAACGGTACCGCAATATAGTTCTCACAATCAGGTGCCTGAGCATCTGCAAAAATTATGGGAACTTAAATCAAAGAACCAACGTAAAGATGAAACTGCTGAAGATTTTTATACAAGCGCCGGTATCTGGGCCGAGTTTGGGAAAATAGTTTGTATTTCAGCCGGGATTTTTACTGGTGGAAAAGACACCGGCCTCAGAATAAAATCATTTGCCGGGCACGATGAAAAAGAATTGCTGACTAAATTCTCGTCCCTACTGTTCAGTCAGCCTGCAAATTTGGTTTTATGTGCTCATAATGGTAAGGAATTTGATTTTCCTTACATCTGCCGCCGCTTACTGATTAATGGCTTACCTTTTCCCCCACAGTTACAAATAGCCGGGAAAAAGCCCTGGGAAATTGCACATCTGGATACCATGGAATTGTGGAAGTTTGGCGATTATAAAAGTTATACCTCTTTAAACCTACTTACAGCTATTTTTGATATACCAACCCCAAAGGATGATATTGATGGCAGCATGGTTGGTCATGTATACTGGAACGAGCAGCAGTTAGACAGGATATCCACCTATTGCCAAAAAGATGTTATTGCCACTTCACAATTACTAAGACGTTACCGTGGTGAAGACTTAATAAAAGATGAATTTATTACCATAATAGGCCAGTAATGCTGCAAGTAAAAGATCTGACGGTTAGTTTTAAAACTGGAAACGGCTTATATAAGGCAGTAAAAAACATATCATTCAATTTAAAAAAAGGCGAAACCATAGGTATAGTTGGCGAATCAGGTTCAGGTAAATCAGTAACCTCCCTGGCGCTAATGCGCTTATTGAATACTGATCAAACGGTAATTGGGGGTAATGTGATATTAAATGAAACCAACCTGTTTGAGCTACCTGAACAGGATATGCGTCACATTCGCGGCAACCGTATGGCCATGATATTCCAGGAACCAATGACCTCGCTCAACCCGGTACTTACCTGTGGTTTTCAGCTTACCGAAGCTATACAGTTACATTTGGGTTTAAATAAGGCCGAAGCTAAAAAGAAAACCCTCGAGTTGTTCAATGAAGTGCAATTACCCCGGCCTGAAGCCATATTTGACAGCTATCCGCATCAAATATCAGGCGGACAAAAACAAAGGGTAATGATAGCCATGGCCCTATCCTGCAACCCGGAAATATTAATAGCGGATGAACCTACCACGGCCCTGGACGTTACTGTTCAAAAAACAATCATCGAGCTTCTGTTAAATCTTAAAGCTACCCGTTGCAGGAGTTTAATATTTATATCGCATGATCTGGGCGTAATCAAAGAAATTGCCGACCGTGTTTTAGTGATGTATAAGGGCGAAATAGTGGAAGAAGCTACAGTAACCGATCTGTTCGATAATCCGCAACACCCTTATACAAAAGGTTTATTAGCCTGCAGACCTTCACCCAATCAACATTTAAAAAAGCTACCCGTTATTGCCGATTTTTTTGACGTTAATGATAAAACCAATACACAAACTGCCACTATTGAAAGTATCCGGGCTTTATATAATTATCCCGAGGCCGAAATAGCTGAACGAAAAAAGGAATTATACGAGCAGCAGCCCTTGCTAAAAATAGAAGAACTTTCAACTTGGTTCCCGGTTAATCCAGGTTTACTTGGCCCATCGGGTCAAGTTGTCAAGGCGGTAAATAAGGTAAGCTTTGACGTTTATCCCGGCGAAACACTCGGCCTGGTTGGCGAATCGGGCTGCGGTAAAACTACACTAGGGCGCACCATTTTACGTTTAATTGAACCAACAGCCGGTAAGGTTAGTTTTGAGGGCACAGATCTGGGCAAACTTAAAAAGAACGATCTCCGGGAGATCCGTCGTGATATACAGATCATTTTTCAGGACCCCTACTCCTCTCTAAACCCGCGCTTAACCGTAGGGCAGTCATTAATGGAACCGTTGCAGGTACATCAGTTTTACAGTAACAATACCAAACGCAAGCAAAAAGTATTGGAACTGTTACAACGGGTAAACCTGCTACCTGAACACTTTAACCGCTACCCGCATGAGTTTTCGGGTGGACAAAGGCAGCGTATTGTTATTGCGCGTGCGTTAGCGCTGCAACCAAAATTCATCATTTGCGACGAATCTGTTTCTGCACTTGATGTATCAGTGCAGGCCCAGGTGCTTAACCTCATTCGTGAGTTGCAGCAGGAGTTTAAACTAACCTATATCTTTATATCCCATGATCTGGCTGTGATCAAACACATATCTGACCGTATGATGGTAATGAATAAAGGCGAGATTGTAGAAACGGGTTATCCTGATGATATTTATTATCGCCCAAAAGAAGATTATACCAAAAGATTGATAGCTTCAATTCCACAGGGGTGAAAAAAGACGCATGTAATGCGTCTCTACGATTTGTTTTTGTAGAGACACATTACATGTGTCTTCCTGACCTTTCTTCCCAACCTCCTAATGTTGAAATTCCGTATCTTTGGGCAAATACTGATGTATGTCTAAAAAGAAAAATAATTCTTCCATAGTTCAGGTACTTACTCAAATGGTACTTGATATATTTGAACAAAACGGCAATACGCCATTAAACTATAAACAAGTTTCTGCAAAATTAAACGTTCGCGACCCTGAGTCGCGCGAAATTATATTTGAAATATTAAAAGAAGAAGCTAAAAAATCAGTTCTTAAAGAGCTTTCACCCGGCAAATTCCAGTTACTGGAACTCAAAACCTTTATCGAAGGTAAGGTTGATCTGACCAATGATGGCTCGGCCTTTATCGTAACTGATGATGAGTTTGAGAGTGATATTTTTATTGCTCCACGTAAATTACGCAATGCTTTACATGGCGACAGGGTCAAGGTATATGTATATGCCAAAAGCAAGGGCAAACGCAAAGAAGGTGAGATCATTGAGATCATTCAGCGGGCTAAAATGGAATTTACAGGTATTGTAAAACTATCTGAGCGTTTTGCCTTTTTTATTCCGGACGATCGTAAAATGATGCACGATATTTTTATTCCCATCAGCGAATTAAACGGCGCTAAAAACGGGATAAAGGCAGTTGCTGAAATTACCGACTGGCCTGCCGAAGCCAAAAATCCTATAGGTCGCATCAAACACATACTGGGTGCCCAGGGCGAGAATGATACCGAAATGAACGCTATCCTTGCCGAATATGGGTTCCCGCTATCATTTCCAGCTGAGGTTGAGCATGATGCAGAAGCAATTTCTGATAACATCTCCCATGAGGAAATTGCCAGAAGACGCGATTTCAGGGATATTACCACTTTTACTATTGATCCTTTTGATGCCAAGGATTTTGATGATGCCCTATCATTTAAAATATTAGAGAACGGGAACTATGAGGTAGGTGTACACATTGCCGATGTATCGCACTATATTATTCCTGATTCTGCCTTGGATAAGGAAGCTCTGGAACGTGCAACATCAGTTTACCTGGTCGACAGAGTGATCCCAATGCTTCCGGAACGCCTTTCAAATGGCCTGTGTTCATTGCGTCCAAAAGAGGACAAGCTTTGTTTTTCGGCAGTATTTGAACTGGATGAGAACGCTTATATTATTAACGAATGGTATGGCAAAACCGTTATATACTCTGACAGGCGCTTTACCTACGAAGAAGTGCAGGAAGTAATTGAAAACAAAGAAGGTGATTTTGTAAACGAAATATTAAAACTAAACGCGCTGGCTTATAAACTACGCGAACGTAAGTTTAAAAACGGCGCCATTAGCTTTGAGGCTACCGAGGTTAAATTTAATCTGGATGAAACAGGCAAACCGATTGGCGTTTATGTAAAGGAACGTAAGGATGCTCACAAGCTGATCGAAGATTTTATGTTGTTGGCTAACCGTAAGGTGGCAGAGCACGTTAGTAAAATGGGTAAAGGCAAGCATAAATATACGTTTGTATACCGTGCGCATGATTCGCCTAAACCTGATGCTTTGGCCAATTTTGCACAGTTTGCTGCCCGCTTTGGTTACAAAGTAAACACCAAATCAGACAAGGAAACGGCCAAATCATTAAACTTCCTGATGGAAGATGTAGAAGGTAAAAAAGAGCAGAATGTGCTTACCCAACTGGCCATCCGCTCAATGGCAAAAGCTATTTACACCACCAAAACCAGCAGCCATTATGGTCTGGCTTTTGACCATTATACCCACTTTACCTCGCCTATACGCCGCTATCCCGATGTAATGGTACACCGCCTGCTATTTCATTATTTAAACGGCGGACAGTCAGCCAATGCCGAGCATTATGAAAAACTATGCTCACATAGTTCGCAAATGGAAAAAAAAGCTGCGGATGCTGAGCGGTCGTCAGTTAAATACAAACAGGCCGAATATTTGCGTGATCAGGTTGGCAATATATTTACCGGTATCATATCGGGTGTTACAGAATGGGGCATGTATGTAGAGATCATTGAAAACAAATGTGAGGGGATGATCCGCCTGCGGGATATATCTGATGATTTTTATACTTTGGACGAGAAAAATTATGCCATCATCGGTCAGCGTAAAAAGAAAGTATACCAACTGGGCGATGAAGTAAGCATCCGTGTAAAACATGTAGACCTTACTAAAAAACAAATTGATTTTTCGTTAGTACAAGATTGATAGTATTAGTTGATCAGCCCCATCAACTGTTTAATATATAAAATGAAGAAACTTACTGATCTGCAGGCATTGATAAATGAGGCAGTTAACAAACTCGCCTTTCCTGATCACCCTGCCGACTTATATGAACCTATTGGTTATATATTAGCTTTAGGTGGTAAACGATTACGCCCTGCCCTGTTATTGATGGCTTGTGACCTTTTTGGTGGCGATGTAGAAAGCGCTGTTGAACCGGCTCTGGCTATTGAGGTTTTCCACAACTTTACCCTAATGCATGACGACATTATGGATAATGCTCCATTACGTCGTGGTAAAACAACCGTCCATCAAAAATGGAACGCCAACATTGCCATCCTCTCTGGTGATGCCATGATGGTTGAATCAAACAAACTCATGATGAAGGTTCCTGATGCCATTTTGCGCCGTGTGTTGGACGTTTTTAACGAAACCGCTACAGGAGTGTGTGAAGGCCAGCAAATTGACATGAGCTTTGAACAACAAATTGATGTAAGCATTGATGAGTACCTGACCATGATACGGCTTAAAACAGCAGTATTATTAGGTGGCGCTTTGAAAATAGGGGCGATTATTGGCGGCGCTGAATTAAACGATGCCAATCTGTTATACAGCTTTGGTGTTAATCTGGGTATAGCCTTCCAGTTACAGGATGATATACTGGATGTTTATGGCGACCCTGACAAATTTGGCAAACAGGTTGGTGGTGATATTATATCCAACAAAAAAACCTATCTGCTTATTAAGGCCATCGAACTGGCTAAGGGCGCACAAGCAAACAAATTAGATAGCTGGCTAAATCTGCAGCAATTTGAAGCAACCGAAAAGGTGGCAGCCGTAACAGGTATATATAATGAGTTACACATCAGACAGTTTGCAGAAGAGGCAATGCACAATTTTGCAGAGCGAGCATTTAAAGCCCTGGATGATATTAACCTGCCCGAAGAGCGCAGACAATACTTGAGGCAATTTGCCGATAGTTTGCTGGTAAGGGAATATTAATTGCATTTAAGGGATAAATCTTGTACTGTTCACGTTCACGACCCGTGAACGCTCATGAACATCCATGAACACCTCACAATCAACAGCTTGCATTCTACAGCTTAAACAAAGCCCTGTACACAAGGTAGTTATAGCATTGACAGGCAGAAACAGGCTTAGTATCAGGATTCCGGTACAGGGTTCTTTATTTTCATGGTAGCTCCTGCGCTTGCTATAATGATCAGTATCACCGCTAACCATTCGTTCAGGGAAAGGTACTCATGTAGAAAAACAAGCCCCGAAAGCGCCGCGACCGCAGGTTCCAGGCTCATTAAGATACTAAATGTTTTTGCAGGGATTCTTCGCAAAGCACTCATCTCCAACGTAAAAGGTATTGCACTGGAAAGTAAGGCCAGCACAAAACCAGACAGCAGCATACCAGGTTTGAAATGGGTTAATAATCCATCGCCGATAGCGATAGGTAATACCACGGCAGAAGCGAAAATCATACCAATGCTCACCGCTTTACCCCCGTCCATTATTTTTGAGATACGTCCACCCAACACAATGTAACCTGCCCATAATGCACCGGCAAGTAAGGCAAGAAGAACACCGGTAACATCTAATCCGTTATTGCTCCATGGTGCAATCAATGCTATCCCTGCTCCTGCCAGAACTACCCATAAAAAATCGATGATTCGTTTAGAGCCGGTCAGGGCTAGTACCAGCGGCCCTATGAATTCCAGGGCAACACCTAATGCAAGAGGTACGCGGGCAATGGCCATGTAAAAAACAATATTCATTGCTCCAAGCGTTAAACCGTACCAGGCTACAGCTTTCCATTGCGCATTAGTCAGGTTTTTTAAGTTGGGTCGATTAAAAATGAGCAGGATGATGGCAGAAAAACCGATTCTTAATGCAGAAGTTGAAGCAGCGCCCAATACAGGAAAGATGCCTTTGGCAATTGCCGCACCACCCTGAACACTTATAATAGATAATAATACAGCGGGTATTGCAGGGATTTCGAACCCTTTTTTATTCTTCATTTAAAATATTGAGCCATAAAAGTAAAGGATTTGCTCCGCAACGATGTCAAGTAGGTGTAAGTTCACCAATCAAAACAATTTTAAAGCTACTATTATGAAAGCATAGCGTTGCTGCTGGTGAAGCTATAGATATCCGGAAGAAATAAAAGGTTGTCATTTCGAACGAGGTACGAGGAGAAACTATCTCTTGAGCGATAGCGAAAAATCTTATACGATTTGTGATTAAAGCATTGCATTGTGTATAAGATTTCTCTTTCGCGCAACGCTCATGCCCCATTCCGGCTCTATCGAAATGACAACTAGCCCAGTTGTTAGTGTTGTCACCAACAACATTGGCGAACTAATATTTCCCTCGTCCAGGTCATGCCGAATTTATTTCGGCATCTCATATGCAAGGCTATAATGTTAATACAAAAAAAGCCCGGATCAAATTGTGGCCGTTGCGCAACTGAGCGGAGGTTTCCAAACAACCCAATCGAACACTGTTTGATTGGGTTGTTTCTTTTCATAAGTATTTGATATTTAGTTGTTTGTTTTGTATATTAAGGACATGCAAGGC